>NZ_JZKF01000052.1 GCF_000962825.1 Actinoplanes rectilineatus | reverse complement strand
CTGCCGAGCTGGCTGCCCTGCCCGCTGCCGAGCTGGCTGCCCTGCCCGCTGCCGAGCTGGCTGCCCTGCCCGCTGCCGAGCTGGCTGCCCTGCCTGCTGCCGAGCTGGCTGCCCTGCCTGCTGCCAGGCCGGCCGGTGTCCTTGTCGGCCGGTGTCCTTGCCGGGCGCGGCGACCGACTGCCAAAGGGAAAGACGACGGCCGCCGCACAGCCCTGATGCTTGCCGCCCTACCCACACTCCGCAATCTGCCAAGATGAAAAATCCACGAAGGATCTATCAAAATTGCAAGTTGCACCGCCGGTCATCCATGGTGGATGGAAGGACAATCCATGAGAACCCTCGCCGACCCCTGGCGGGAGAGGGAGGAAATTCGTGTCCCACGGCACCGGTTCGACTGTGCCCCGCCGCCAGCTGGGACGGCTGCTCCGGGAATACCGGGAGAGAGCCGGCGTATCGATCAAGGATGCCTTCACTTATCTCGAATGCTCCTATCAACGTCTGTGGCGCCTGGAGAGCGGTGAATCCAACGTCACCGTCAAGACCACCGAGATCGAATCGCTGGCCCGTTTCTACGGAATGCCCGACGAGGTCACCGAGATCGCTGTCGCACTCGCCAAGGCGTCCAAGGAGATCGGCTGGTGGCAGAGCTACAGCAGCGCCTTGGAGAAATGGTCGGAACTGTATGTCGGGCTCGAGGCGTCCGCGTCCCGGATCCGCCAGTTCGAGAACGGCATCATTCCCGGGCTGTTGCAGGCTCCGGCGTACATCGAGGCGGTCTTCCGCGCGGAACGGCCCCGCGTCCCCGAGGAGACGCTGGCGCCCCGGATCGCCGTGAAACAGGAGCGGCAGCGGTTGATACGGCGGTTCTCCCCGCCACCGCCGCGTTACGAGGCGATCGTCTCCGAGGGGGTCCTGTTGGCGGCCCTTGATGCTCCGGGGGCGATGCAGCAGCAGCTCCACCACCTTCTGATGGCGAATGAGCTGCCGAACGTGACCGTTCAGGTGTTACCTCTTTCGGTGGGGCCGCACCCGGCGTCCGTCGCGGGCGGCTTCACAGTGCTCAACTTTCCGCCACTGGTGGGTGGGCGCGCCGGCGAGCCGTCAACTGTCTTCTCCGAGGGGCTCACGGGTGCTCTGTACCTGGATCGACCGAACGAGGTACAGGCGCACGAGGAGGCATGGAAGGCGTTGGCGGAGCTGGCGGCGGACGAGAAACAATCGACTCTGATGATCACTGAGATCCTCAGAAGCCAAGGGGAGAAACAGCATGAGTGACCATGATCTGACGGGCGCCGTCTGGCACAAGTCAAGCCGGTCCAGCGGCGGCAACAACTGCGTGGAAGTCTGCGACAATCTGCCGGACATCGTCGCTGTGCGGGACACCAAGAATCGAGACGGCGGGACGCTGCTCTTCGAGCACGAATCGTGGACCGGTTTCATCGACGACGTCAAGGCCGGAAAGTTCGACCGCTGATCGCCGCATGAACTGATCGGTCAGGAAAGCCCCGGCGAATTCACCGTCGCCGGGGCTTTCCCCATCGATGCCCCCGTTGAAGAGACAACCAGGCTCAGCTTGAAGAGACGACCGCGCTCAGCCTGGCGGGACGACCGCGCTCAGCTCGGCGGGACGACCGCGGTCAGCCTGGCGGGACGAGCGCGCTCAGCGGTGGTCGGAGCCGTCGGTGTCGACGGCGGCGCGGCCGGCCTCCAGACGGGCGATCGGCACCCGGAACGGCGAGCAGGACACATAGTCCAGGCCCACCTCGTGGAAGAACCGCACCGAGTCCGGGTCGCCGCCGTGTTCACCGCAGACGCCCAGTTTCAGGCCGGGACGGGCGGCCCGGCCCTCCTCGGTGGCGATCCTCACCAGCCGGCCCACCCCGTCGGCGTCGATCGACTCGAACGGGGAGATGCCGAAGATGCCGAGTTCCAGGTACCGCCAGAAGAAGGCGCCCTCCACGTCGTCGCGGGAGAAGCCCCACGCCATCTGGGTGAGGTCGTTGGTGCCGAAGGAGAAGAACTCGGCCGCCTCGGCGATCTGACCGGCGGTCAGGGCCGCCCGCGGCACCTCGATCATCGTGCCGATCAGGATCTCGACCGGGGAGTCGCCGATCACCTCGGCGATGATCCGCTCGGCTTCCGCGCGTACCGTCTCCAGCTCCTGCACCGCACCGACCAGAGGGACCATGATCTCGGGGCGCGGAGCGCCGCCCTCGGCGGCGAGCGCGACCGCCGCTTCGGCGATGGCCCGCACCTGCATCGCGAACAGGCCGGGGATGACCAGGCCGAGGCGGACGCCGCGCAGTCCCAGCATCGGGTTCTGCTCGTGCATCCGGCGGACCGCGGCGAGCAGTCGTTCGTCGTGTTCGTCGCGTCTGCCGTGTTCGTGCTGCACCGCCACCCGCACCGCGAGTTCCTCCAGGGACGGCAGGAACTCGTGCAGCGGCGGGTCGATCAGCCGGATGGTCACCGGCAGGCCGTTCATCTCGCGGAAGATCTCCAGGAAGTCGGCCCGCTGCAGCGGCTGCAGGGCGGCCAGCGCGGCGTCGCGGTCGGTGTCGGTCCGGGCCAGGATCAGCCGTTCGACGAGTTCCCGGCGGTCGCCGAGGAACATGTGCTCGGTGCGGCACAGGCCGATCCCCTGCGCGCCGAAGCGCCGGGCCCGGGCCGCGTCCGTGCCGGTGTCCGCGTTGGTCCGTACCCGCAGCGCCCGGCGGGAGTCGGCGTGGGTGAGGATCCGGTGCACCGCCGCGACGAGCGGGTCGTTGGCCCGGGCCGGGTCCAGGTCGCCCTCGAAGTACTGGACGACCTCGCTGGGCCGGACCGGCACCTCCCCGAGGTAGACCCGGCCGGTGGTGCCGTCGATCGAGATGACGTCGCCCTCCTCGACCACGGTCTCGCCGACCGTGAACGTGGTCCCGCTCACCGCGACCTGGTCGGCCCCGCACACGCAGGTCTTGCCCATGCCGCGGGCCACCACCGCCGCGTGGGACGTCTTGCCGCCGCGGCTGGTCAGGATGCCGTTCGCGGCGATCATGCCGGGCAGGTCGTCGGGGTTGGTCTCGCGCCGGACCAGGATCACCGGCTTGCCCCCGGCGGCGACCTCCACGGCCCGCTCGGAGGTGAACACCACCTCGCCGTACGCCGCGCCGGGGGACGCGCCGACGCCCCGGGTCAGCGCGGACGGGTCGCCGGCGAGGTCGAAACGGGGGAACATCAGCTGCCCGAGCTGGGCGCCGGTGACCCGGGTGAGCGCCTCGTCGAGGTCGATCACGCCTTCGTCGACGAGCTGCGCGGCGATCGTGAAGGCGGCCGCCGCGGTGCGTTTGCCGACCCGGGTCTGCAGCATCCACAGTTTGCCGCGTTCGATGGTGAACTCGATGTCGCACAGGTCGCGGTAGTGGCCCTCCAGCGTGGCCATGATCCGCATCAGTTCGTCGTACGAGCGTTTGTCGAGTTTCTCCAGTTCGGCGAGGGCGAGCGTGTTGCGGATGCCGGCCACCACGTCCTCGCCCTGGGCGTTGGCCAGGTAGTCGCCGTAGACGCCCTGTTCCCCGCTGGCCGGGTCGCGGGTGAAGGCCACGCCGGTGCCGGAGTCGGCGCCCAGGTTGCCGAACACCATGGCCACCACGTTGACCGCGGTGCCCAGGTCGGTGGGGATCCGCTCCTGCCGCCGGTAGAGCACCGCCCGGTCGGCGTTCCAGCTGCGGAACACCGCCGCGACCGCCTGGTCCATCTGGTCCCGCGGGTCCTGCGGGAACTCGTGACCGGTGTGTTCGGCGAACACCTTCTTGTACGCCGCGACGAGTTCGCGCAGGTCCGCCGCGTCCAGTTGCACGTCGTCGGTGACGCCCTTGGCGGTCTTCGCCTCGTGCAGGGCGTCCTCGAACTCGTGGCCGGGCACGTCGCACACGGTCTTGCCGAACATCTGGATGAGACGGCGGTACGAGTCCCACGCGAACCGGTCGTTGCCGCCGGCCTGCCGGGACAGCCCGGCCACCGACGCGTCGGTGAGGCCCACGTTGAGAACGGTCTCCATCATCCCGGGCATGGAGAACTTGGCGCCGGAGCGGACCGAGACGAGCAGCGGGTCGTCGGCGTCGCCGAGGCGCCGGCCCATCTGCCGCTCCAGTGCGGCGAGATGCTCGTCGATCTCGGCGGCGAGCCCGTCGACGTGGTCGCCGTCGCGCAGGTACGCCCGGCACGCCTCGGTCGTGATCGTGAATCCGGGCGGGACCGGCAGGCCGAGGTTGGTCATCTCCGCGAGATTGGCGCCCTTGCCACCCAGCAGGTCCTTGAGATCCTTGTTGCCCTCGGAGAAGTCGTAGACGAACTTCATGCCGCACCCACCTCCGGTTAAGAATCCGCGGCTCAAAGTGTGTTCCTGCCCCGGGATTCGTAAGGCTAAGCACGATGACGGTGAATAGTTAACGGCCTGGTGCGCAATTCCACAGGGCCACGGGCAAGCCTGCACGGTTAGCGTTAACAGTGCGCAACTACGCGCACGGGAGGGCACGAAAGCGCACGAGACGGGTCGTTGCCGTAGTGCAAGGTATCCTTCGGTCGATGCGGCGGCTGTTCTCGAGCGACCCGGGACGACGAGCACAACGGTCGATGCGCGACATCCGGGAACGGTCCGCCCGGCGACTGGACGGCATGCGCGTCCCGTACCCCTTCGATCTCGATCTGTTCTGTGCCGGGGTCGCCGCCCACCGGGACCGGCCCCTGCACCGCATGCCGCTGCCGGGCCTCGGCGCCGGAACCGGCCTGCCGTGCGGTCTGTGGCTGGGCCTGCCGGGCGCCGACCACGTCTTCTTCGACCCGGGCACCTCGCCGCTGCACGCCGAGCACATCGTGCTGCACGAGATCGCCCACATCCTCTGCGGGCACTCCGCCGGGCCGGGCGCCGGCGGCACGCTGACCCGGCTCTTCCCGGACCTCGACCCGGCCCTGGTCAGCCGGGCACTCGGCCGCACCGGGCACACCGACCCGCAGGAACACGAGGCGGAGATGCTCGCCTCGCTGATCCGCACGGCCGGCACCCCGGCGCCCGACGACCCGTTCGGCCGGATGACCGACGCGCTCGGCGGCGGATGACCGCCGCGGTGGTCCTCGGCCTGCTCTGGGCCGTGGTCCTGATCCGGCTGCCCACGCTGCGCCGCGGTCACCGCCGGCGCGTGCTGTGGGGCAGCCTGTTCGCCGCCGCGCTCGCCGGCGGCATCGCCGCGCCCGCCGTCGCCGCCGGCCGGGACGTGCCGTTCGCGGCGCACCTGTGCGGGGTGGCCGCCGCGCACCTGCTGCTGCGCCTCATCGACCTGGTCACCGGCGCCCGCCGCGACCACGCCCGGTGGGCGTTCACCACGGCGGTGATCCTGGTGATGTCCGTGCTGGCGATGTCCGTGCCCGGCGGGGTGCGCACCAGCCCGCACCGGCAGACCGCCGGGATCACCCCGGCCGAGGTCGTCTACTGGACGGTCTTCGAGGGCTACCTGGTGGTGATCCTGGTCCTGGGCGCGCGGGCCTGCGCGCGGATCGCCCGGTCCGCCCCGGCGGGCGTGCCCCGGACCGGGATGCGGGCGATGGCCGTGGGCATCGCGCTGATCGCCGGGTACGCCGCCGGCCGGATCCTGCTGGTCGCGGCCCGTGGCGCGGGCGTGCCGGTGGACTTCGCCGCGGTGGGCCCGCCGGTCGGCGCGCTGCGTACCGCCGGGGTGGCGCTGGTCCTGGTCGGCAGCGCGGCGCCGCCGGCCCTGCGGGTGCGTGAGCTGGTCCGCGCCCACCGCGTGCTGTGGGCGCTGCGGCCGCTGTGGACGGCGATCCGGGGCGCGTTCCCGGAGGTGGTGCTGCTCCCTGCCGCGCCCCGCGCCCGGGATCAGATCACCATCGCGGAGGTACGCCTGCGTCAGTACCGCCGTGTGATCGAGATCCGGGACGGCATGCTGGCGCTGCGCGAACACCTGCCGCCGGCGGGCTCGGGGACGGCCCTCGACGCCGGCACCGATCCGGCGGTGGTGGAGGCGCGCGGTATCGCGCTCGCCCTGCGCCGCCGGGCCGCCGGTGAGCCGCCACTGGCCGTGCCGGGATGCTGGGCGCCGGTCGGGCCGGACATGGCCGACGAGATCGCCTGGTTGTCCCGGGTGAGCGCCGCGTTCCGCTCCCCCGGCGCGGTCAGCGGGGCGGGTGCTCGGACTCCCAGACCTGGCGGATCGCCTCACTGATCATTTCGCGGCCCCGGGGCGACACGTCGGCGGCCCGCAGCGCGATCTCGGCGACCCCGGCGTCGCGCAGCCTGCTCAGCAGCCCCAGCTGGGTGTCGATCCGGCGGGCCTGCTCGTCGTCGAGGAAGTAGGCCACCGGCACGCCGAAGTAGGCCGCCAGCGCGGTCAGGTGCTGCAACGTCGGGTTGTCGCGGCGGCCGGTGCGCAGCTGCCAGATGTAGGTGTGGGAAATCGGGACACCCTGCCCGTCCCGAATCCCGTCAGCCACCGTCATGTAACTGGGTTCCGGCCGACCAGCGGCACGGAAGAGGCGGTCGAGCTTCTCCGCGATCGAGAAGACGCCTTCCGTGCCGGCCACCCCGCACCACCGTTCTCCGCCGGAACCGGCTCACCGCGCCGTTGACGGATCCACCATGGCAGCCGGCGAGCGGCTGCACATCCCCCGATGTCGGCAGATCCATAAACTGTGGTTGACGAGCCGGAGGAAAGCCTAGGGCACAGTGGAACAGCGCTCAAGAAAGGTCACCGGGACGGTCGAGTCCGCATCGGACGGACGGCCGATCAACGATCGTCCGAGGCGCTGCCCGGGGCATCGTCACCACGCCCCGCCGAGGCGTCGCCCGGGTATCGTCGCCGCGCCCCGCCGAGGTCCCGCCCGCGGGGCATCGTCACCACGCCCCGCCAAGGTCCCGCCCGGGCAACGTCACCGCGCCCCACCGAGGCTCCGCCGAGGTCCCGCCGACAGCGCCACCTGCCGGAGTTCGCGCTGGTCATCACGCCGACAAGGACCCGCTGGAAGCATCGATCCGCGACATTGCCCATGACGCCGCATGCGGAACAGCCGAATTCCTGTGCTCCGGAATGCCCATGGCGATGGCTGGCGATGATCGTCCGCGGCGGGGAAGGCGTCACCCGGCCCGGAAATTAAGGGCGCCGCTGCGAATTCCACGGGGGAAGAACTCGCAACGGCGCATGCCGAACATTAGACGACGAGCGACGGGTTGTCCATCCCGGCGGCGGTCCGAGATGACCGGCGAATCGCTGGAAAACGTCAGCCGACCCGCTGGACGACCGTCCCGACCAGGCGCTGCCAGTCGGCGTCGAAACTCGGGGCCGCGGACGCGTTGTCCAACCGGTAGACCGCGTACGTGTCGACGAGCACCACGTTGCGACTGTTCAGCACGGCCACGGCGGTGTCGGCGGTGCCCGGGTGCTCGGCCTCGTACAGCTTGTGGCGGACGATCACGAAGCCCTTCCAGCCGCTCTCGTCGACCTCGCGGACCTCGACCGTCTCGGTGTACGACGGCTCGTTGCGGTCCGCCGTGACGGTCTGCTCCACCTTCACCGAGCCGGGGCACTGGACGGCGACCGCGCGCAGCAGCGCCAGACCGGACTCGGCGCTGGCCGCGTCGCCGTAGACCAGGGCGTTCTGGTGCAGTGTCTGCGCGCCCTTCTCACCCTCGTCGGCGAGCGACGAGGTGACCACCTCGGCGCCCGGGGGCACCTCGGGTGGCGTGCTCGTGCCGCCGCAGAAACTGACCATCTGCTGCGGGGCTGCGCTCTCCTGCGGGGCGGCCCAGGACTGCCCGATCTCGGAGGCCTGCAGGAACGCGCCGCGCATGGTGGTGGCGCTGACCAGGCCTTCGGACGGGGTGTCGTCGCCGTCGTCGGAGCAGCCGGCCGCCAGGACCAGGGCGCAGGCGGCGATCGTGGCGACGCGGAGGGTTCTGCCGGTCGGGAACATCGGGCCATCCTGTCAGACGTACCCGGGCCTGCGAAAAGCCAGGACACGGACGGTACGCCCGGTGACCCCGCGGCTACCCGTCGCGCGTGACGGTGATCACGGGTTAGCGTGGCAGGGCAGGCGACAACCTCGAGGAGGTCGTGATGGCAGCCGACGAGCCGACATCCGGCGCCCTCACGTCCGGATCCGGCACGCCCGCGCCCGGCGCCCTCACCTCCGGCACACCCACGGCTGGAACGCCCGCGTCCGGCACGCCCTCGTCCGGCGCCCTCACGCCCGGCACACCCGCGGTCCGATCGCCGGCCATCGACGCCCTCGCGGCGCGGCTGCGGGACGTGCTCGGGCAGGGGCAGGTGCTCACCGACCGGCAGCAGTTGCGTACGTACGAATGCGACGGCCTCGCCCAGTACAGGGTCGTCCCCGCGCTCGTCGTCCTCCCGCGTACCGCCGGGCAGGTCGCCGCCGTGGTCCGCGCCTGCGCCGACGGCGGTGTCCCGTTCGTCGCCCGGGGTTCCGGCACCGGACTGTCCGGCGGGGCGCTGCCGCACGCCGACGGGGTGCTGATCGTGACCTCGCAGCTGCGCGACATCCTCGCGGTGCGGCCCGCCGACGAACGCGCCGTGGTCCAGCCCGGTGTGATCAACCTGCAGGTCAGCCGGGCCGCCGAACCGTACGGCTACTACTACGCCCCGGACCCGTCCAGCCAGCAGATCTGCTCGATCGGCGGGAACGTCGCGGAGAACGCCGGCGGCGCGCACTGTCTCAAGTACGGCTTCACCACCAACCACGTGACCGGGCTGGAGATCGTCACCCCGGACGGTGAACTGGTCCGGCTCGGCGGGGACGCCCCGGACACCCCCGGATACGACCTGCTCGGCGCGTTCGTCGGCTCGGAGGGGACGCTGGGCATCGCCACCGAGGTCACCGTCCGGCTGACCCGGCTGCCGGCCACCGTACGGACGCTGCTCGCCGCCTTCCGCACCGTCGACCAGGCCAGCGCCGCCACCTCGGCGATCATCGCGGCCGGGGTGGTGCCGGCCGCCGTCGAGATGATGGACGCGCTCGCCGTCGAGGCCGCCGAGGCCGCGGTGCACTGTGACTATCCGGCCGGGGCGGGCGCGGTCCTGATCGTCGAACTGGACGGTCCGGCGGCCGAGGTGCAGGCCCAGTTCGAGCAGGTCACCCGCCTCTGCGACGAGGCCGGCGCGTTCGAGACCCGGGTCGCCGCCGACGACACCGAACGGCAGCTGATCTGGCGGGGCCGCAAGTCGGCGTTCGCCGCGGTCGGCCGGATCAGCCCCAACTACCTGGTGCAGGACGGGGTGATCCCGCGGACTGCACTGCCCGAGGTGCTGCGGCGCATCGGTGAGGTGGCCGGCGTGCACGGGTTCCGGGTGGCGAACGTGTTCCACGCCGGCGACGGGAACCTGCACCCGCTCGTCCTGTTCGACGACTCCCGGCCCGGGGAGGCGGAACGCGCCGAGTCGGTGTCCGGGGCGATCCTGGAACTCTGCATCGAACACGGCGGTTCGATCACCGGGGAGCACGGGGTGGGGATGGACAAGTCCCGGTACATGCCGCTGATGTTCTCCGCCGACGACCTGGAGACCATGCATCTGGTGCGGTGCGCGTTCGACCCGGACGGCCTGGCCAACCCGGGCAAGGTCTTCCCCACGCCGCGGCTGTGCGGGGAACGGCCGGGTGTGCACTCCGGCGCCCACCCGCTGCAGGAGGCCGGGCTCGGGGAGGTCTTCTGATGAGCGCCCTCGACGACCTCGCCGTCCCGGCCGGCGACGACGACCACGTCGCGGGGGTGCCCGCCCACCTGGTCGCCGCGCCCGCCGACACCGCGCAGGCCGCCGCCCTCGTCGCCGCCGCCCGGGACCTGCACGTCGTGATCCGCGGCGGCGGCACCAAACTCCACTGGGGACCGCCGCCGCGCGCCCTCGACCTGATCATCGACACGCGGCGGCTGACCGGGGTGGTCGAGCACGCGGCCGGGGATCTGATCACCGTGGTCCGGGCCGGCACCCCGATGTCCCGGTTGCACCGGCTGCCCGGCCAGCAGCTGGCCCTCGACGCCCCGGACGGCGCCACCGCCGGCGGCACGGTCGCCGCGAACGCCAGCGGACCGCGCCGCCTGCGCTACGGCACCGCCCGCGACCTGCTGATCGGCATCACCGTGATCCGCCCGGACGGGGTGGTCACCCGTTCCGGCGGCAAGGTCGTGAAGAACGTCGCCGGTTACGACCTGGGCAAGCTCTACACCGGCGCCTTCGGCACCCTCGGGCTGATCACCGAGTGCGTGTTCCGGCTGCACCCCGAGCCTGCGGCGCATTCCTTCGTACGCGCGAAAGCACCGCCCGGTCAGGCCGCGCGGGTGCTCGCCGCCCAGCCGGCCGCCAGCGCTCTCGAGGTGCACGCCGTCCCCGGCGCCGACCCGGAACTGGCGGTGCTGCTCGAAGGCACTCCCGCCGGTGTCCGCGACCGGTCCGCGGAGATGGCCCGGCTGCTCGACGGCGAGGTGTCCGCGGACCCGCCACCGTGGTGGGGTGCGATGCCGCCGGGTGACGTGACCGTCAAGCTGACCGGGGTGCTCTCCCAGGTCCCGGCACTGGTGGCGACCGCGGTGGGCGCGGGCGCGACGGTCAGCGGCTCAGCCGGGGCCGGTGTGCTGCACGCGGGTTTCCCGGCCGACGGCGGCGACCCGCACGCCCGGGTCGCGCTGCTGCGCGCGGCGGCCGTGCGGGCCGGCGGGCACGCGGTGGTCCTCACCGCGCCGGACGGGGTGCGCCCGGCACTGGACATGTGGGGCCCGGTTCCGGGGCTGGCGCTGATGCGGCGGGTCAAGGACCGGTTCGATCCGGGGCACCGGTTCGCCCCGGGCCGTTTCGTGGGAGGGATCTGAGCCGATGGCCGATGTGGACGCCAACCCGGGACCCGGAACTCCCCCACCCGACGGCCTCGCGAACGCAACTCCGCCACCCGACGGCCTCGCGAACGCAACTCCCCCACCCGACAGCCCCACGAACGCAACTCCACCGCCCCGCGCCCCTTCCGTCGGCGTCGACCCGGTTCAGGATCCGGCTCCAGCTCCGGATCCGAAAAAGGTTCCAACCCCTGCTACGGCCCCGGCCCCGGCCCCGGTTCCGGCTACTGCCCCGGCTACAGCCCCGGATCTCTCCAGCGCACGGCTCCCGGGTTCCGCCGGTGCTCCCCCTCCGGCCGACGCGCTGCGAGCCGCCGAGCGGGGTGGACCCGTCGTCGGTGGCCCGGCCGGCGGCGGAACGGATCCCGCGTTCGACGGCGACCGCCCGCCGCGGGCCGACCTGGTGGCCGACTGCGTGCACTGCGGGTTCTGCCTGCCGAGCTGCCCGACGTACACGCTGTGGGGCGAGGAGATGGACTCGCCGCGCGGCCGGATCCACCTGATGGCACAGGGTCTCGAGGGCGAGCCGCTCAGCGCCCGCATGGCCGGTCACTTCGACAACTGTCTCGGCTGCATGGCCTGTGTGACCGCCTGCCCGTCGGGGGTACGGTACGACCGGCTCATCGAGGACACCCGGGCCCAGGTGGAACGCCGCCACGACCGGCCGCTGCGGGAACGTGCCCTGCGGCGGGCGGTGTTCGCCCTGTTCCCGTACCCGCGACGCCTGCGTGTTCTGCGGGGGCCGCTTCACGCGTACCAGAGAACGGGTCTTCAGAAGCTCGTGGGCCGCAGCGGCCTCCTGCGCCGGGTGGCACCCAGCCTCGCCGCTCTGGACGGCCTGGCGCCGCGGCTGCGCAGCGTGCCCCGCACGCCCGGTCGCGTGCCCGCGCGGGGGCAGCGGCGTGCGGTCGTCGGCATGCTGACCGGTTGTGTCCAGTCGGCGTTCTTCCCGGAGGTCAACGCGGCGACCGCCCGGGTGCTCGCCGCCGACGGCTGTGACGTGCTGATCCCGCCCGGTCAGGGCTGTTGTGGCGCATTGAGTGTGCACAACGGACGGCGGGCCGAGGCGCAGGGTTTCGCCCGCCGCCTGATCGACCTGTTCGAGATGACCGCGATGGACTACATCGTGATCAACGCGGCGGGGTGTGGTTCGTCGTTGAAGGAGTACGGCGAACTGCTCGCCGACGACCCGGAGTACGCGGAGCGGGCGGCCCGGTTCGCCGCGCGGGTCCGCGACCTGGCGGAGATCCTGGTCGAGCTGGGTCCGGTGGCGCGCCGGCATCCGCTGCCGGTCACCGTGGCCTACCACGACGCGTGCCATCTGGCGCACGCGCAGGGCATCCGCGCGCAGCCGCGGCAGTTGCTGGCCGGGATACCGGAGTTGGAGGTCCGCCCGATCGCCGACGCGGACATCTGCTGCGGCTCGGCGGGGGTGTGGAACGTGCTGAACCCGGAACCCGCCGCCGAACTGGGCGACCGGAAGGCCGCGGCCGTGCTGGACACCGGGGCGTCGTTGCTGGTGACCGCGAATCCCGGTTGCCTCATGCAGGTGGCGTCCGCGATCCGCCGGCGCGGCGACCGGCCGGTGGCGCTCGCGCACACCGCGCAGGTCCTGGACGCCTCGATCCGCGGACTCCCTGTCGAACGCCTGACCAGACCCGCCTAGACACCTGTCACGGTCAGCGTCCGTGTGGTGATTTGGGGCGGCACAGCGCGTTCGTAATCACCACGGTCCACGACGGGTGTGGCGACTACGGGCACCCAGCACGGCCGTGTTCACCACAGTCCACGACGGGTGTGGCGACTTCGGGCGCCCAGCGCGCCTGAAGTCACCACACGGACGGGCTTCGCACCCTGACCATGAACACGTGTACAGGTGACTGGTGTCGAACGCGCCGTGTTCGATGGATCAGGCTCCGGTCCCGCCGAGGCGTATGTGCTCTGCCGTCCCGGCGCGGTGGTGGGGTGGCCGGCGCAGGTTCACGGGTGGCGGTGCGGGGACTCGGCCGTTGCGCGCCTCCGGTCGACACGGTCGGTGAAGGCGCCGACCGCGGTGGCGAAGGCGGCGGGCGCCTCCTGCGCGACGAAATGCCCCACGTCCGGGACCGTGACCGCGGTGACGTCGCCGGCGACCTGGCGCATGGTCAGCTCGGTGAAGGGAGCGTTGACGCCGTCGACGGCGAGCACGGGAACGGTCAGCGGCCGCGACTCGGCCAGTGCCCGCATCCGGTCGCCGCCGGTCAGGGAGGAACGGTAGAGCCCTGCGGTGCCGCGCCAGCCGTCCGGCCGCGCGTAGGTGCGGGCGAACTCGTCGAGGTCGGCCTCGGTGACCCCGCCCGGCACCGTCGTCATCGCCGAGACGGCCCAGTCGATGATCACTCGTTCGCGGCCGGCCAGGAACAGCTCCGCAATTCCCGGGGCGGCCAGGAATCCCACGTGCCAGGAGCCGCCGTTCTTCACGTCGGCCAGCATCTCCCAGCCGTACCCCGGAAGGGTGGTCTCGACGGCGGTGAGGCTGAGGACGTCGCCGGGGTGCGTGGCCGCGAACGCGAAGACCGGCCCGCCGCTGATGTCCTGGCAGGTCACGTGCACGGGCCCGACGCCGAGGTGGGCGACCAGCCGGTGCAGGTCCTCCGCCATGGTGGTCAAGTCGTGGTCGCCGTCGGCGATGCCGGAGTCGCCGAAGCCGCGCAGGTCGACGGCGAACACCCGGTGGGTGGCGGCGAGCAGCGGGATGACGTCGCGGAAGGCCCACCAGGACTCCGGCCACCCGTGTACCAGCAGGATCGGGGAGCCGGTGTCGCCCGCCGAGACGTAGTGCAACGTGGTGCCGTTGACCTCGGCGGTGTGGTGCGTGACGCCCGCCACGGCGGGCGAGGCGGTCACGAAAGAGCTGGTCATGCGATGACTCCCGAAATAGACAACCAGGTTGACTTCAGTGTTGGTCAACCTGGTTGTCCATGTCAAGGCGGGATCTAGACTGTGGTCATGTCCTCACGATCCGGTGCCGATCTCGCCCTGCTCCTCCTGGGCAGTTATCGCAATCTGGTGGACGAAGTGGTCCGGGAGCTGGCGAACCGGGGATACCCCGACGCCCGGCCGTCGCACGAGTACGCGATCCGGGCCATCCGGGCCGGCGCCGACAGCGCCTCGGACCTGGCCCGCCGACTCGCCATCACCAAGCAGGCCGCGGCGAAGACGATCGCCGCGCTCGTCGAACGCGGGTACGTCACCACCGAGACCGATCCCGCCGACATCCGCCGCAAGAACATCCGGATCACCGATCACGGGATCGGGCTGATCACTGAGGGCACGGCGATCTTCGACGAGGTGCGGGCCCGCTGGGAGACGCGCCTGGGCACCGCCGAACTCGCCGAGCTGGAAACGCAGCTCGAACAGTTCGTCGGCGACTCGCCCATCAACCTCGACGCTCCGGGCTGGGCGGCGGGACAGGAACTGCGCTAGGCGCCCGGCGCCGCACGCGGGTCGATCAGGGTTCTCGATCGGCCCGCACCGGTCTTCGAGAACTGCTGGACACCGCACGGGTGACCAGCCGCCGTGCCACACCGGTCACCCGGTCATGGGGAGTGCGCGGGCCAGGGTCGGGACCACCCCTCCCCGCGCACTCCCCACAGGCTGCGGCACACGCGCCGGATCGCGACTGCTCCATCCGGCGCGTGCCCAGGCCCGCAGCCGGCGTGGCCGCCCGGGCGCCCTCCGCGCCCGGCGACGCCCACACCGTGCCGGACGCGCCCCGGCATGCGAGACAAACCCCCCAGCTCCCCACGCTGCCCGGACGCGCCCGGTTGCTCAGCCGATCGAGAAGCTCGGGTGCGGCGGCTGGTTGTAGGCGGTGTTCTGCCAGGCCAGCGCCTCGCGGTACTGGATGTCGTGCAGCAGGGTGATCGCCCGGATGCCCGTCGACGTCGGCGTGCTGAAGATGCGCAGCTTCGTGTTGTCGGTCGTCGGCCAGATCACCTCCTCACGCCAGTCGCCGAGGATGTCGCCGGACAGCGACGGCGTCGCCTTGGTGCTGTTGTTCGAGTGCACCCCGGAGGCGGTCAGCAGGTTGGTGTCCGCCGACGTGCCGTACTTGTCGATCCGAGTCTGGTCGAGCAGTTCCCGCTGCGCGTCGCCGTCCCACCAGATCACGAAGTTCGCACTCGACGGTTTGCGCCCGATGTTGGTGCCGGACGTGTTGAACAGGCCGGACACCGCCGACGACCAGGACTCCGCGCCGGCACTGCCCGCGTAGATGTCCGCCGACACGCCGCGACCGTTGTCGCAGCCGCACGTCGGGTTCGACCAGATGATCGCCCCGGTGCGGGCGTCGGCCATGTACGCGGCGAGCTTCGTCGTGCTCTCGTTGACGTGCCACAACTCCAGCCCGGCGCGGCTCGGAATCAGGTCGCTGACGTGGTACGCGTCGCCGTGCCCCTGCCCGTTGGTCCACAGCCCGTAGCCGTTGTCGTCGATCGCCATCGACCCGTACAGGATCTCGTCCCTGCCGTCGGCGTCCACGTCGGCGATGGACAACTGGTGGTTGCCCTGTCCCGTCCAGGCCGAGCCGTTCGTCGACGAGTTGCTGTCGAACGTCCACCGCCGGGTCAGCGTGCCGTTGCGGAAGTCCCAGGCGGCGACGACGCTGCGGGTGTAGTAGCCGCGCGCCATGATGATGCTGGGCCGGGCCCCGTCCAGGTACGCCGTGCCGGCCAGGAACCGGTCGACGCGGTTGCCGTACGAGTCGCCCCACGACGAGACCGTCCCGCGCGCCGGCACGTAGTCGACCGTCGACAGGGCAGCACCGGTCCGCCCGTCGAACACGGTCAGGAACTCCGGACCGGTCAGGATGTACCCGCTGGAGTTGCGGTAGTCCGCGGCCGCGTTCCCGATCACCTGACCGGTGCCGGAGACGGTGGCGTCGGCGGTCTTCATGGCGATCTCGGCGTCGCCGTCACCGTCGTAGTCGTACACCTGGAACTGGGTGTAGTGCGCACCGGCCCGGATGTTGCGGCCCAGGTTGATGCGCCACAGCCGGGTGCCGTCCAGTTTGTAGCCGTCGATGTAGACCACATCGGTGACGCCGGACTGCGAGTTGTCCTTGGCGTTCAGCGGTTCCCACTTGAGGACCAGGTCCAGTTTGCCGTCGCCGTCCAGATCGCCGACGCTGGCGTCGCTCGCCGCGTACAACGAGCTGTTGGGGTTCTGGATCGGCACGTCGAGGTACCCGTTGGCGAAGCTCAGTGACGCGGCGGACGCGGCCTGTTCGGTGCCGTTCACGACGGGACGGATCGTGTACGACTCGCCGGCCGCCGCACCGGCGTCGAGGTAGTTCGTCGAAGTGGTCACCGGTGACGCGGTGAGTTTGGTGCTGCCACGGTAGACGTTGAACCCGACCGCGGCCGGGTCGGTGGCGAGCAGCCGCCAGCTGACCAGGTTGCCGGCGCCGGAGTGGACGCTGACCACGCCGCGGTCGAGGTTCTCGCGCTGTCTGCCGTCGGTGAGCGGCGGGGGTGGGGGTGCCGCGACGGCCTGCGCCGCGACCAGAGCTCCGGCACCGACGGTGACGACGGTGAGGGCCGTCGCCAGGGATCTGCGGGAAACAGCTCTCGGGGATAGAGCCATTTCTCCCTCCTCACATAGATGTACATTGATGGGAGCGCTCCCAGCCTGCGCGTTCTCCGTCCTCACGTCAAGGAGATCCCATGCGAGGTACCATCTCGGCCGCCCTCACCGTCCTCCTGGTGTCCGGCAGCCTCACCGTCGCCACCAGGGCCGACGCCGCAGCCGGCTGCACGGTGAAGTACACCGTCGGCAGCCAGTGGGCCGGCGGTTTCGGCGCCGCCGTCGACATCACCAACCTGGGCGATCCGCTCACCTCCTGGTCGCTGGTGTTCACGTTCACCGCCGGGCAGAGCGTCACCCAGCTCTGGAACGGCAGCGTCACCCAGTCCGGCGCCGCCGTGACCGTCCGTAACGCCGCCTGGAACGGTGCCGTCCCCACCGGCGGCACCGCCTCGTTCGGCTTCAACGGCTCCTGGACGGGCTCCAACCCGGCCCCCACGTCGTTCGCCCTCAACGGCGTCACGTGCACCGGTTCGACCACTCCCGATGATCCCGGCTCCCCTTCGCGAGTCAAGATCATGCCACTCGGAGACTCGATCACCGGCTCGCCCGGCTGCTGGCGGGCCCTGCTCTGGCAGAAACTCCCCGCCGACGAGGTCGACTTCGTCGGCACCCTGCCCGGCCAGGGCTGCGGCTTCGACTACGACGGCGAGAACGAGGGCCACGGCGGCTACCTGGCCACCAACGTCGCCTCGCAGAACCTGCTCCCCGGCTGGCTCGCCGCCACCGACCCGGACGTGGTGCTCATGCACTTCGGCACCAACGACGCGTGGAGCAACCTGTCCACGTCCACGATCCTCGCCGCGTACACCACCCTGGTCCAGCAGATGCGCGCCACCAACCCGGCCATGAAGATCATCGTCGCGCAGATCATCCCGCTGAACCCGTCCACCTGCACCGACTGCGGGCAGCGGGTGGTCGCCCTCAACGCCGCCATCCCGGCCTGGGCCGCGTCACTGACCACCACCGCCTCCCCGATCACCGTCGTCGACCAGTGGACCGGTTTCGACACCACCACCGACACCTACGACGGCGTCCACCCGAACGACGCCGGCAACGTCAAGATCGCCGACCGCTGGTACCCCGCCCTCGCCGCCGCACTTCCCTGAAAACCACATTTCCGGGGTACGCGCTGACGGCCGCAACCCGTCCTGCGCCCACGTTGTTTCGCGCCATCGGTCGGGTGGGTTCCGCCCGGCCGACCGGCCCACCACTCTGGGGGCATGACTGGGGGCATGACCGGGGGCGGAACCAGCGGCGGCAGCGGTGTCCTGCAATCCGTGGAACGGGCCATGCGCGTCCTCGACCGGGTGGCCACCGCCGACGGCCCGATCACCGCCCGTGAGGTGGCCCGCGACCTGGGCCTGACCCTGCCCACCACGTACCACCTGCTGACCACCCTGGTCACCGGCGACTACCTGGTCCACCTCGCCGACGAACACGCGTACGCCCTGGGCCACCACGTCGACGACCTGGCCCGCGCGCTGCACCAGCAGATCGCCCCGCCGCCCGCGGTCCGCCGGGTCGCCGCCGTGGTCCACCGCCAGGCCCACGCCGCCGCCTACTACGCCACCCTGCGCAACACCGAGATGATCGTCGCGCACGTCGACGCCTGCCCCGCCCACCCGAGCGCCGACACCCTCAGCGTCGGCTTCCACGGCGCCCCACACGCCACCGCCTTCGGCAAACTGATGCTGGCCACCCTGGACCCCGCCGACCGCGAGGCCCTCCTGAACCGCACCGGCACCCCCGCGGTCACCCCCGACACGGTGACCGACCGCGGCCGCCTCCTCCGGCAACTCCACCAGGTCCGCGGCTCCGGCCTGGCCGTCGAGGTCAACGAGTTCCGCCCCGACCTGAGCTGCATCGCCGCCCCGGTGAACGACGCCGCCGGCCGCTTCATCGGGGCGGTCGCGGTCTCCCTCCCGACGGCCCGCCTGCAGACCGACCGGCGCGCACTGGAACGCGTGGTCCGCCTGGGCGCCGTACGCGCAAGCCGCGCGGTGGTGGCCCACGCCAGCCCCAACTGACCACCCGCCCCACGCCGGCTGTGGGCGTCGCTTCGTTCGCGCGCACGCCGCAGTCCCCCGGCCCGCATGGACCCACTCCGCGTGGACCCGCCCCGCGTGGACCCGCCCCGCGCGGACCCCACCCTCCCTGGGGGAAGCCCCCGCAAACATTGTCCCGCGAAGCGCGGACCTCGGCGGGCGGCCTGTGGACAACGACCCGATGTGGACAACGACCGGACCCGTACAACAACCGAACCCGGACGACCGGATTCTCGCGGCGCGGGAGCGGGCAACGGGTGGGCGATGCCCGGGAGCACGGGCGGGGGATCCCGGGCATCGGCCACCGTTGAGCCGGGTCAGGCCGGGCGCACGGACGGCGCGTCGGCAAACGCGGTCCACGCGCACCCCACCATCGTCGCCGCGCCGCCGGGGCTGCGACGAGAGCCCGGCTCGGAGGACGTTCTCGTCGGTGGGACGTTCTTACCAGCGGACTCTGCTCGGCCTGCGAGCCAGGCGGAAGCAGGCGTTCAGATGGTGACAACGACACGGGACCCTGCTCGCCTCTTCCCATATGCGTTCAGGCTCCACGTGCGTTCAGGCTCCACGTGCGTTCAGGCTCCACGTGCGTTCAGGCTCCACGTGCGTTCAGGCTCCACGTGCGTTCAGGGCGACTCACCGCACCGACCATCTCGATGCACTATGAAGGCTCCGGCAGCCGGCGGGACGACGAGAGCGCCGTACGACGGCGACGACCCTGAGAACGGCATTGACGTTCACCGACGGGAAACACCTATCATCGGGGCATGCCGTCCGGGTTCAGGCGGAAACTGATCAACAAGATGAGAGCCACCGTGGTCGCGGTCTCGACCCAACCGACATCCTCGTCATTCACGTGGGGCGGGCGACTTTCACCGCTCCCACTCGCGACCTTCTACGCCGTACACTATCTGCGCCTCGCCTCCCCGCTGCAGTGGATAAAGTTCGTGGTTCGTCAGCGCATCACCGCGCGCCCGACCACGAATCTCCGTCCGGACTTCCCCTCGGCATTCACGGAGTGGTATTTCCTCGCGCTCCTCGCCGTGGTCCTGTCCGTCTATACGGCGCGGTCCAGCCTGGTGGGCCGCCATCCCGCGGTCGACGTCCTGCTCCTCGGCGGCGAGTGGCTGTTCCTCGTCGAGGCCAACGTGTGGATCTTCTATTACTGCCTGCTCCGGGGATTTCTCGAGACCCGCTACACGATTTTCCATCCTGCGGAATATCTCCTCACGCTCCCCGTGGTGCTGACGATCATCGCATTGCTCGGTGCGCTGATATCCGGACGCCACATCAGTGCGCTGCTCGTCGACGCCGTGGGAAATCCGGAACGCGGCGACCCGGTAGGTATCGGCGTGGCTATTGCGTCATTGTTCTACTTCGGTGTAGCAATTACAGTCGTGCTCAGCTCACACCCGGGTATCGAGACGCGCCTCCCGCAGAATCTGATCATCATCGGGGCGGGTGACGTCACCATCAATCGCACGCTTCCCGCGCTGCTCTCCCTGGGTTACGACCGTGACGACATCGTGGTCGCCACGGTGGAGCAGACCTCGGAGAGCGACCGTGCCGCCATCGCCCGGCGGGCCGCCCGGCTCGTGGTGGCAAGTCCGGACACGGTGCTGCAGACGTCGCTCCGGGACCGGTCACCGACGATCATCGCCTCGCCCACCTACGCGCACTTCCGGCAGCTGGTGACGCTCTCCGGGGCGGGCGTGCGCTTCGCCGTGGAGAAACCGATCACCTGGTCACGGGCCGAACGTGACATCCTCCGTGCCGAACCCGGGTTGATGTCGAACGGATTCGCCCTCAGCTACTACACGCTGGAGAAGGCGCTGCCCCTGACGTACCTGATGAACCCACTGCCCGCGTATCGCGGATTCCTGACCAGCGAGCCGGGTTCCCTGCTCGACAGCATCGAGCTGGCCACCGTCCGGGAACGCCTGGGCCGCCTGGAGTCGGTCGACGTCGAGCTCCTGGAGGGCCGGTCCCGGTCACCGGTCGGCGACAGCCGCCTCTGGACGGAGCTGCCGGGGACGCTGCGGCCGTTCGTCGAGACGACCGTTCATCCGCTTCTCGTCATCCGGCACGTGGTGGGTCCCGGCGAGCCGACCTGGACCGGTTGCAGCATCGGCCGGTACACGCCCCGCGCGGACGAGATCCGCGCTGCCACCGGGCAGGAGATCGCCCCCACGTGGATCGTCGCGGAAGGCGTGACACGGGACATCCGCCTCCGTTTCAGTGTGGGCAAGTACGTCCCGGACAGCCTGGCCACGAGGAGGGCCGTCTTCGCCTTCGCCAGGGGCACCATCGCCTGCGACTTCGACGCACGCTCGGCGACGATCACCACTGACGGCGGCCTGCACGGGACGATCACGATCGACGAGAACGCGGCCGGCGGCAGGTACCGCAAGAACTACGCGGTCCTCATGTCGATGTTCATCGACTTCTCCCTGAACGGGTGGGGGCCGGTCCGCTTCGACGACTTCCAGCGCCAACTGGACGCCCTGGACTGGTGGGACACGCTGTGCGACCGGGTGGACGAGGCGGGCGTCCCCCTCCGGCCGTACGACGAGGCCCCACCGCAGGACGACCGCCTCAGTCCTCTGCGGGACACCTGACCGGCCGTCCCCACCCGAGGAGGACGACGGTCAGGCGTAGGAGGGGCGGGACGGGTCCAGCAGCTCCGTGATGGCGCCGCGGTCCAGGATGTCGATCAGGGCGTCGGTGCCCTGCTCGAGCTTGACCGTCACCTCGCCGGGGTGGAGCGGGACCAGCGCCAACAGCGAGATCTCCGTGCCGTCGCCCACGACGACGGTGCGGGCCTCGGCGGGTACGCGGAGCATCGGCGTGACCACGACGCCGGTGAACGGTACCGACGGGGCGTAGGGCAGCATCGGGTCGCCGTTGGGCAGCGAGTGCCACGGGCCGATCCAGGTGGCGTACTCGTGCGGCAGCCGGGCCACCTCCTTGAGCAACCGGATCGGCCATTCCCAGGTGTCGTCGCCGGCGGGGTGGACCGCCTCGGTGAACTGCCAGTCGGCGGGCAGGGCGATCATCACTTCCGCGTACGGGCTGATGCCGTGCCCGCCCGGGACGGTCATCGGCAGGTCGCTCATGCCGGAGGTGATCAGCGTCCGGAACGGTCGTTCCTCGGTCGGCTCGGTGACGTAGACGTGCACGCCGACGAGGTGCGACCCGAGCTCGTGGAGGACGAAGTCGACCGGGCCGAAGTGGGCGGCGATGTGCCTGTCGATGGCTTCGGCCATCTCCTCGCGCTGGCCGGGCGCCGCGACGAAACCGTCGTGCACGGGCACGTGCCGCAGGATGCCGCTGCCCCGTGGACCCGCCTCCCCGGGCGCGCCGCCGATGGAGTCCGCCGACCCGCCGATACCTGTCTCACCGCTGGTGTCCGTCACGTTGGGGCAGCCTAGCCGCAGGTGGGGCCGGGACCGGGAACCGGCGATCTCCCGGGCGGGCGAGTGTCCAGTCCGGACGGCATAATCATCCGGTGGACAACTGGGAATACGCGCGGCTCGAGTACCGTGCGGCGGGCACGCTGGGATCCGATCGGTTCATGGACTGGACCGCCACGTTCCACCACCCGGGTGGGGTGCTGCGCTGGGGCACCGACGAACGGTTCGACGACCTGCGTCACCTGAACCGGGCGGGACTGGCCGGCTGGCAGGCGTATGACCGTGCGGTCATCCATGTCAAGGATGAGCCGCACCGGCTGAGCAGCGTCACGTACGCGATGCGCCGCCCGATTCCGCTCGACCCGGAACCGTCCTCGACGCCGGGCGTGTCCTGACCTCGACGCCAGGCGTGTCCTGACCTCGGAGGCGGATGCATCCTGACCGTTGGGGCAGGCGTGTCTTAATCTCTGAGGGTGGTCAAGGAAACCGGCACCAAGCTGATCGCCTCGAACAAGAAGGCACGGCACGACTACGCCATCCTGAAGACGTGGGAGGCGGGGCTCGCGCTGGCCGGGACCGAGGTGAAATCGTTGCGCTCCGGCCACGCGTCGCTGGTGGACGCGTTCGCCGGGGAGCACGAGGGTGAGCTGATGCTCTACGGGCTGCACATCGCGGAGTACGGCTTCGGCAGCTGGACGAACCACGCGCCCCGGCGGACCCGCAAGCTGCTGCTGCACAAGGCCGAGATCATCAAGATCCTGAACCAGCTGCACGACGGCAACGGGCTGACCCTGGTGCCGCTCTCGCTGTACTTCCGGGACGGCTGGGCGAAGGTCGAGCTGGGCATGGCCCGGGGTCTCAAGTCCTACGACAAGCGTCAGGTGATGGCCGAACGGGACGCCAAGAACGAGATCGCCCGGGAGATGGGCCGGCGCCTCAAGGGTCACAGCGCACGCGGGCGGCGCTGACGCGTACCCCGGAAAAAGAGTGACCAGCGCCCCTGCCGGGACCATGGGCCGGGTTCGCGGGCATGCCCGGAAAAGAGTGACCAGCGCCCCTGTCTGGGGCATAGGCCGGGTTCGCGGGCGTGCCCGGACCTAGGATTCGCTGATGGAATTCGGACTCGACACCTTTGGTGACGTCACGGTCGGCGCGGACGGCAAACCTCTCTCCTACGCGCAGGTCATCCGCAACGTGGTGGAACAGGCGGTGCTGGCCGACCGGGTCGGGGTGGACGTCTTCGGGGTCGGCGAGCATCACCGCGACGACTACGCGATCTCGTCGCCGGAGATCGTGCTCGCGGCCGCGGCCGCGAAGACCGAGCGGATCACCCTGGGCACGGCCGTCACGGTCCTGAGTTCCGATGATCCGGTACGCGTGTACGAGCGCTTCGCCACGCTGGACGCCGTCGCGGGCGGCCGGGTCGAGATCATTCTCGGGCGCGGCTCGTTCACCGAGTCGTTCCCGCTGTTCGGTTTCGACCTGGGTGACTACGAGCGGCTGTTCTCCGAGAAGATCGACCTGATGACGCATCTGCTCACCGAGGAGCCGGTGAACTGGTCCGGTTCGATCCGGCCGGAACTGCGTGACCAGCACGTCTATCCGAAGACCGAGTCGGGGCGGATCCGCACCCTGGTCGGGGTGGGCGGCAGCCCGGAGTCGGTGGTCCGCGCCGCGGGGTACGGCCTGCCGCTGGTCCTGGCGATCATCGGCGGGGCGCCGGCCCGGTTCGAACCCTACGTCGAGCTGTACCACCGGGCGCTCAAGGAGCTGGAGCAGCCGGAACAGCCGATCGCGGTGCACTGCCCGGGCTTCGTGGCCGATACGGATCAGGAGGCGCTGGACATCCTGTGGCCGCACGCCCGGCGCAATCTGGACCGGATCGGCCGGGAGCGCGGCTGGCCGCCGGCGACCCGGGACCGTTTCGAGGCGGACATCACCGACGGCGCGTGGCATGTCGGCTCGCCGGAGACGGTGGCCCAGAAGATCGCCGAGACGGTGAAGGTGCTGGGTATCCAGCGGTTCGACCTGAAGTTCTCGCACGGGACGCTGCCCCACGAGCAGCTGATGAGATGCATCGAGTTGTACGGGACCGTGGTGATCCCGCGGGTGCGGGAACTGCTCGCCTGATCCAGCGGACGGGTTCCGCTCGTACCCGCCGGGGCGCTGTTCCTGACCATGCCCTGAGCGGGACCCGAACCGGCTTCACAACGACATAAAAGGGCCGGCGGACGATTTCGTCCGCCGGCCCTTTCGCTGTCTCTTGCCCGGTGCTGCCGCTCACCCTGAGGGCCGCCGCTCACCCGGTAGCTGCCGGCTACCGATTGATGCTCTACTTGTTGATGCCGTACTTCTTGCAGGCCCGGGTGTACTTCGTGGTGCAGAGCTTGTCGTAGCTCACGTACCCGCTGGCCACGATCGACTTGATGTTGTTGGCGGTGATCGCCTTCGGGTCCAGCTTGCGGAACGGGACGTAGGCGCCGGACTCCGGGTCCTTCAGCTTGTCGGCGATCTGCGGCTTGACGTCCTTGTACAGGCTGATCGCCAGCTCGGCGGCCGCGTCGGCCTCCTGCTTGATCTCCTTGTACACGGTCATGCACTGGTCGCCGGCGAGGATGTTCTGCAGACCCTGGGTGGTCGCGTCCTGGCCGGTGACCGGGACCTTGCCGTTGAGGCCCTTCTCCTTGAGCACCTCGATCGCGGCGTTGCCGAGGCCGTCGTTCGCGGACAGGACGCCGCCGATGTTCGGGTACTGCTCGATCATCTGGGAGAAGATGACCTTGGCCTGCTCGTTGTCCCAGTCCGGCACGTACTGGTCGGGGCCCTTGGTGTAGGCGGCGTTGTCGTACATCGGCTGGAGCACCGAGTCGTAGCCGTCCTTGAACAGGTGCGCGTTGTTGTCCGTGGGCGACCCGTTGAGTTCGGCGATGACCGGGCTGCCGGTGGTCTTCGAGGAGAGGCAGCTCTTCAGCGCCTGCGCCTGCAGGACGCCGACCTGCTCGTTGTCGAAGCTGACATAGTAGTCGGCGCCGCCGTTGAGGGTCAGCCGGTCGTAGTCGATCACCGGGACGTTCTTGGCCTTCGCGGCGTCGATGACCGCCTTGCCGCTGGCCGAGTCCAGGTTCGCGATGATCAGGACTTTGACACCGGCGGCGAGCATGTCGTTGCCGAGGGCCTTGAACCGCTCCTTGTCCCCGTCCGCGTTGACGATCTCGTGCGGGGTGTCGCCGAACGCCGCCTCCAGGTAGCGCGGGTCGGCCGTGGTCCACCGGTCCGAGCTCGAGGTGTCGGGGAGGATCACGCCGATGCCGTTCTTGCCGGTCGCACCGGTCCCGCCGCTGCCGGTGGTGGCGGCGCCGCCACTGGTGTCGCTCGGGTCCGCGCCGTCGTCACAGGCCGTCAACCCCACCGTGCTCAACAAGCCGGCGGCGACCAGGGCGATCAGGGACTTACGCATGGCGTTGGGTGTCCTCTCAGGGTATATCCCGAGCTGCTCGGAGACGCTGAACGGTCGGCCGGACGATGGGCAGCGTCCCGTGGCGGCGACATCGTGCGGGTCCGGGAGCAAGATTATTCACATCTCACCGGTAACTGCCAAACAATCACTGCCAGCGACCAATGCAAGGTGTTATCTGCACTCACCGTCACTCAATACGCCTAAGCGGGCATTAATGCGGCGGTGGAGCCGGCCCCGCGGGTGACGCGGGGGCCGTCCGACGATCGGGCCGCGCGAATACGATCACCGATCTTGGGGTGGCGGCGGAACCGGCCGAGCGGTTGATCATCTTTGACCGCCCGCGGGTGGCGATCACCCCTTGGTCCAGGTGAGGCGACTACCGAGGGGCGAAAGCGGACGGCGATGACCGAATTCGGTCATCGCCGCCATGTGTTGCAGGAGGGGTCATTTCTCGCAGTGCCAGGGGTCCGTCACACGCCATTTTGATCTTGATCGGTGCGGCACCTCGAGGAGATGTTCGCTCTACTCTTTTGCTCCTTGGGCAAGCTTTTCCGTGCAGGTTTACCCCTACGGTCGGCGCCACCCTTTTGTTGGGTGCGGCAACAATTAACGAGAGCCGAGGTCCGCACGTTTCCGGAACAAATTTTGCCGTTCACGGGAAAGCAGGGCTCAGGCTGATCACTTCACGACAGGCCGCGGCGTACCCGCCAGACGGCAAGACCGACCGGAAGCCCGGCCGGCGCAACCCGGATGCCGAACTCCCGCCATGGCAACGACCAGAACCGGGTGCTCGGCACGTAGACCAGCTCCTGGCGCAGACCCCGCTCGCCGAGCCACGCGGAGCAGGCCTTCGAAGCGCCCTGACCCAGGCGCCGGCCGCACTTGGTGCGATCGACCGGCCCGGTGAGCACCGCCCCGGGCGCGTCCACCGTCCGGTTGCTGAGCACCCACCCACCGGTCGGCGAGTGCTCCCGAAGGACACTCATCCGCCCGCTGTCGACGTCGAAGTCGAGCCGCTCCGCCCGATCAAAATCGGCCACCGTCGGGGTCGTCGTCGGGCCAGCCAGCAACGGGCGAATCATCAGCGGAGCATCCATCTGCACAGCGCCCACGATCAGCAGCGCCACCGCCATCGTCAACGCCAACGCCAGCACCAGCACCAGCACCAGCACCAGCACCAGCACCAGCACCAGCACCAGCACATCGTCGCCTCCCCGTGGTCGTGCCGCTCGTACCCGTCGTCCCCGTGCCACTCATGACTGGCGCTCCAGGACCCGCCGAGGCTCCGCCGCGCCGCCCGTGTAGGCGAGCACGATGCCCTTCAGGTCGAGGGGCCGACCTGCCGGGACGGGTCGTCGATCGGGGCGGTACCGCGCACCACCAGCGTCGACTGCATGTCGGCATAACTCTCGTCCACCACAAGCCGGACACCCCTCGATATGACTCTCGGTCCATCACATGCCGGCCACCCCTCGATATGACTTTCGGTCCACACAAGTCGGCCCACACCCCGAGGTCGTCCAGTTCACGGCGGCCCGGGTCACGGCCTGCCTGATCCGCCAGATCCCCGCCCGTCAGGTCGCGGATTTGGAACGACCTCGCCGCCGCAGAGAGCGCGGGTCATCGCAGAATGACGGCATGACACTGGTGATCAGGAGAGCGACTCCGGACGACGTCCCGGCGCTGCGCGAAGTGATGGGTGCCGCGATCGCGGAGCTGCAGAAGGCGTTCCTCAGTCCGGAACAGATCGCCGCCAGTCAGGCGATCATGGGTCTGGACACGCAGCTCATCGACGACGGGACGTACTTCGTGGTCGAGGAGCCCGGCGGGACGGCGGTCGGGTGCGGGGGCTGGAGCCGCCGGGCCACGCTCTACGGCGGGGACCACTCCGCCGGGCGGGACGCCGCGCTGCTCGACCCGGCACGGGACGCGGCCCGGGTGCGGGCGATGTACACGCACCCGGACCACGCCCGACGCGGGATCGGGCGGATGGTGCTCGCCGCGTGCGAGCAGGCAGCCGCGGCCGAGGGCTTCCGGTCCCTGGACCTGATGGCCACCCTGTCCGGCGAGCCCCTCTACACGGCGGCCGGGTTCACCGTCGTCGAACGCCTGGCGGACGACCGTACGGGGGTGCCCGTGCCGCTGGCCCGGATGCGTAAAAAGATCACCAGTTGACGGCGATGTACTTCGACTCGAGGTACTCCAGCAGGCCCTCGTGCCCGCCCTCCCGACCGATGCCGCTCTGCTTCACGCCGCCGAACGGGGCCGCCGGGTCACTCACCAGGCCCCGGTTCAGGCCCACCATGCCCGCCTCGATCGCCTCGCTCACCCGCAGACCGCGCGCCAGGTCACCGGTGTACACGTACGCCACCAGGCCGAACTCGGTGTCGTTGGCCAGGCGTACCGCTTCGTCCTCGCCGCTGAACGTCACGATCGGCGCGACCGGCCCGAAGATCTCCTCGCGCAGGATCGGCGCGTCCGCGGCCACCCCGGTGAGCACCGTCGGCGGGTAGTAGAACCCCGGACCGGACGGCCGGGCACCACCGGTGATCGCCTCCGCGCCGGCGTCCAGCGCGGACCGCACCAGGCCGTCCACCTTCGCCACGGTGTCCTCGTTGACCAGCGGCCCGACCTGCGTCGCCTCGTCCGTGCCCGGACCGACCACCAGGGCGGACATCCGCTGCGCCAGCCGTCGGGAGAACTCCGGGGCCACCGTGGACTCGACGTAGAACCGGTTCGCCGCGGTGCACGCCTCACCGCCGTTGCGCATCTTCGCGAGCATCGCGCCCTCGACAGCGGCGTCCAGGTCGGCGTCCCCGAAGACCACGAACGGCGCGTTGCCACCCAGCTCCATCGACGTGTTCACCACGTTCTCCGCGGCCTGGGCGAGCAGTGTCCGGCCCACCTCGGTCGAACCGGTGAACGACAGTTTGCGGACCCGGGCGTCGCGCAGCATCGCCGCGACCACCTTGCCGGAACTGCGCGACGGCAACACGTTCACCACACCCTCGGGGACGCCTGCCTCGGCCAGGATCGCCGCCATCGCCAGCGCCGTCAGCGGCGTGTCGCTGGCCGGTTTGAGAACCACCGTGCAGCCCGCGGCGAGCGCCGGCCCGATCTTGCGGGTGGCCATCGCGGCCGGGAAGTTCCAGGGCGTCACGAGTACGCACACGCCGACCGGCTGGCGGACCACCAGGATCCGGTTCGCCCCGGACGGCGCGGTCGCCACGACCCCCTCGCCCCGGACCGCCTCCTCGGCGAACCAGCGGAAGAACTCCGCCGCGTACGCCACCTCGCCCTTCGCGTCGGTGAGAGCCTTGCCGTTCTCCAGGCTGATCAGCCGGGCCAGCTCGTCGGCGCGGGCCGTCATCAGCTCGAACGCCTTACGGAGCGCTTCCGAACGTACCCTCGGAGGGGTCGCCGCCCAGGCCGGGCCCGCCGCGGCCGCAGCGTCCACGGCGGCGATCGCGTCCGCCTCCCCACCGTCGGCAACCGAGGCGATCACCTCGCCGCTCGCCGGGTCGAGCACGTCGAAGCGGCCTCCCGCGGTGGCGGGCACCCACTTGCCGGCGATGAACAGTTCGGTCTCCACGGCGTAGCTCCTCACGTGTTGCAGCACGGATCCGGTCCTCAGCATCGTCCTGATCTTCGGCGCGCGCCACGGTTCCTGGACGGAGACGGGCACACTGGAGGTATGCCCACCTTCACGCAGCGCATCCAAACGTTCCTGAACAGTCCCCGCGGCCGCCGTCTGGTCGAGCAGGGTCGCCGCCAGCTCGCCAAACCCGAGAACCAGCAGCGCCTGCGCAGCCTCCTCACCCGCCTGCAAGGCCGCCGCCGGTAGCCCGGCCGGTTGTCCGGTCAGTTGCCAGGCCAGTCGTCTGGTCGGCGCTGTGAGCGATCAACACGGCAGGCTCGTCAGTCGTCCGGCCGGTTGTCAGGCCGGTTGCCAGGCCGGTTGCCAGGCCGGTTGCCAGGCCGGTTGTCCGCCGTGGACGGCGAGTGGTGGCGAGACGGCGTCGTCTACCAGGTCTACCCCCGGTCCTTCGCGGACGCGTCCGGCGACGGGGTGGGCGATCTCGCGGGCCTGACGGCCCACCTCGATCACATCGCCGGCCTGGGTGCCGACGCGATCTGGGTGACGCCCTTCCAGCCGTCTCCACAGGCAGATCATGGGTACGACGTCAGCGACTACACCGGCGTCGACCCGCTGTTCGGTGATCTCGCCACGTTCGACGACATGCTGACCCGTGCCCACGAGCGGGGCCTGCGCCTCATCATCGACATCGTCCCCAACCACTGCTCGTCGGAACACCCGCTGTTCCGGGCCGCGGTGGCCGGGGACGCCGCGGCCAGGGCCCGTTTCCATTTCGCCGCGCCCGCGGACCGACCGCCCAACAACTGGCCCAGCGTGTTCGGCGGTCCCGCCTGGACGCAGACTCCAGACGGTTCCTGGTACCTGCACCTGTACGCCCCCGAACAGCCCGACTGGAACTGGCGCGACCCGCGCACCGCCCCGTTCTTCGACGACGTGCTGCGTTTCTGGTTCGACCGGGGCGTGGACGGTGTCCGCATCGACGTGGCGCACGGCCTGTTCAAGGCGCCCGGGCTACCGTCCCTGCCGGCCGAGGACCTCGCCCGGATACAGCCGGGGCGGCTGCGCGCCAACCCGCTCGCCTGCGACCAGCCCGAGGTGACCGGCGTGTACCGGCGGTGGCGGACGATCGCGGACTCCTACGACCCGCCGCGGGCACTGATCGGTGAGGTGAACCTGGAACCCGAGCTCGCCGCCCGCTATGTCGGCCCCGACCGGTTGCACCAGTCGTTCGCTTTCGCGTTCCTGCTCGCGCCGTGGGACGCCGGTACGTGGCGCGATATCGGGGACCGGCTGCTGCGCCACTCTCCGGTCACCTGGGTGGTCGAGAACCATGACGTGGTACGCACCCCGACCCGCTACGGCAACGAGGCCCGCGCCCGTGCCGCCGTGCTGACGGTGCTGGGCCTGCCCGGTGCGGCGTACCTGTATCAGGGGCAGGAGTACGGCCTACCCGAAGTGGACGTGCCCCCGGACGCCCGCCAGGACCCGGCCTGGCTCCGGTCCGGCACGTCCCGGGACGGCTGCCGCGTGCCGCTGCCCTGGACCCGCTCACCGGCTGGCACCTACGGCTTCTCCTCGGCGACAACCAACGACGAGTCACACCGTCCCGAGCACGAAGACGGACCGAAACCGGAACCGGAACCGGGGGAACCGGGGGAACCGGGGGAACCGGCGCCGGAACTGGATTCGGGGGAACCGAGGGAATCGGAGCTGGCACCGGCACCCACACCGGCACCCACACCGGCACCCACACCGGCACCCGCACCGGCACCGGCACCGGCACCGGACGAGCGGACACCCCGTTCACGGCAACCCTGGCTTCCCGTACCCGACGGTTGGGGTGATCACCTCGACTCGCTCACGCTGCCGCTCGTGCGGGCCGCTATCGCGTTACGCCGACAACTCCACGGCACGCCGCTGACGAGTTCTCCTACTCATGGCGGATCCGACTCCGCGTTCACCACGCCGCGCCCCGCCCAGGCCACCGGTGCCTGCGCTTACGCGGGCGCCGACAGCGACAGCCACAGCGACAGCCACAGCGACAGCCGCAGCCGCAGCCGCAGCCGCAGCGACAACGGAACAGCCCGCGCTACCGCTATCGGATCCGATGCCGTCCTGTCCCCCTACGATCCGGTCGTGTGGTCCGTCGATCACGACGCGCGCCTGACAGCCCGCCGCCCCCGCTTCTCTCTCGTCGTGGCCATGGGCATGCGGCCGGTCCCGCTCCCGCCCGGCGATCTTCTTCTGACCAGCTCGCCTCTCACGCCCGACGGCATGCTGCCACCCGACGCAGCGGCTTGGCTCACACACTGTGATGCCGCCTCCGGCGACATGTTGCCATCCGACGCCCCGGTCTGACTCGCGCCTTGATGTCACCCCGGACGGCATGCCGAGACCCGACGCCATGCTCCGACTTCACGCCCTGATGTCACCCCGGACGGCATGCCGCAACCCGATACCCGCAGAGTGACTCGCACACTGGCCGCCTCACCACTCCCACCGCTCCCATCAGTCCCACCACTCCCATCAGTCCCACCACTCCTATCGCTCCCACCGCTCCCACCCCGCTGGCCCCGCCCGCCCCTCACGTCCGCCGGTGGAACTGGTTGCGGCGCGGCCGGCGGGCCGGGTCCAGGTGGGGCGGCGGCAGGAACTCCGGATGTCCGTCGTCGCCCATCCGCACCTCCCAGCCGCTGTTCGCGTCGTGCACCACCCGATGGTGATAGCCGCACAGCAGCGTGACGTTGCCCAGGTCCGTCGTTCCGCCCTCGGACCACGGCCGCACATGGTGGCCGTCGCACCACCGCGACGGCCGGTCGCAGCCCGGGAACGTACACCCGCGATCCCTGGCGACGAGCGCCTGGCGCAGCGAACCACTGACGAGTCGCCGGGTCCGACCCGCGTCCAGCACCTGGCCCGGCCCGTCCATGACCAGGGGGAGGAGCCGCGCGTCGCAGGCCATCCGGCGGACGGTGGACGCCGACACCGGTTCACCGTCGTCGAGCACGCCGGACGTCAACTCGCCCTTCAACACGTCGAAGGCGGCAGTCACGGTCACCTGGGGACGGTCGCCGCCGTTCTCCGGAAGCGTGCCGCCGGCCAGCATCCCGCGACAGATCTCCACCAGCGCGTCCGCCCGGCGCTGTTCCGGGGTCCGCGCCTCGCCTGTCTCGGCCTGTTCGGCCGCCGCGCCCGCGGGGCTGCACAGCGGGTCCAGGGCGGCGCTCACCACCGCGGCGGACTCGGCGTCCAGCATGCCCCGCAGGCTGATCCGCCCGTCGCCGAGCGGGCTGAGCGTGAAGTATCGGTGGGCATGCACGTCCCGCTCGCGCCGCCGCAATCGCTCCTCCTCCGCGGCGTCGCCCTCGTCGGGCTCGACGTGGGCGAGGATCCGGTTCCCGGCACGGCGCAGTTCGACCGGGTCGAGGACCGGCGCCCAGTCACCGAGCAGCCGGCTCGCCTGGAGTCTGCTCTCCGCGTCCAGGCTCGCCGGCAGTTCGCCGAGGACCGAACTGATCACTGCCAGCTGCGACGCGTTGACCTCGCCGGCTTTGACGAGGGCGTCCACCGCCGGGTCGGCGTCGAGCAGTCGGGCCTGGGCGAGCAGCCCGCCGGCCTCCCGGGAGGTGATCAGCAACCGGGTGCGCATCCACATGTTCGCGGTGGCCACGTTCTCCTTCTGAGGGATGCCGCGACCCTCCACCTCGCGGACCGCGTGCAGCAGCGCGGCGTGGAGCACCTGCTGGGCCTGGTAGACGCCGTTGAGGAACCCCAGCAACTCCGCGTCCGGCAACGGCCACAACGGCGCCTCGGCACACGCCGACGCCGCCTCACTCAACTTCTCGACAACCTCCCGCACACCCCCATCTTCGAACACCTGTACGACTCACCGCAAGCTTCCACCGTCCTGACCGCTATGCCCGGGCGGCGCGCACCAAGATCGCCGATCCGCTACTACGGCCAGTCCGAATCCAAGAGTTCCCGCAGGCCAGGCGGTTCGACCGGATCGGTCAACGCCGCCAGTTCAGCCGGGTCGACCCATGCGACGGCCCGCAGTTCGCTCACCTCGTACTCCAGAAGCCCGTCCTTGACCACCAACGGCCTGGACGTGGCGAACCTGGCCCGGAAGAACTGTTCCGGCCCGGTCATCCGGCGCCCTTTCCACACGGAATCCCGATGGACCTCGACGTAGCCGGGGAGAATGGCCCCCGGATCGAGGCCGGTCTCCTCCATCAATTCCCGGCGGGCCGTTTCCAGTGGTGTCTCCCCGGGGTCGATGCCGCCACCCGGCGGCTCCCAGAGGCGGTGGCCGTCGGTCGGGTCTTCCCAGTTCATCAGCAGGATCCGGCCGTCGACGTCGATGCAGATCACCCGAACGGCCGGTCGGTGAACGGTCTCCATCTCCGGAGCCTAAGCTGCGTCGAGTGGCCAAGTACTTCGACGTGCACCCGGACAATCCGCAACCGCGCAGCATCCACCAGATCGTGGATCTGATCCGCGGCGACGGGCTGATCGCCTATCCGACCGATTCGTGTTTCGCACTCGGCAGCCGGATGGGCAACAAGGACGGCATCGACCGGATCCGTGCGATCCGGCACCTGGACGACCGGCACCATTTCACGCTGATGTGCCACGACTTCGCGCAGCTGGGTCAGTTCGTGCAGATCAACAACGCGCTGTTCCGGGCCGTGAAGGCCGCGACGCCGGGGCCGTTCACCTTCATCCTGCCCGCGACGAAGGAGGTGCCGCGACGGCTGCTGCACCCCAGGAAGAAGACCGTGGGGGTACGCATCACCGCGCACACCACCGCCCAGGCGATCCTCGCCGAGTGGGGTGAGCCGCTGGTCTCCAGCACGCTGCTGCTGCCCGGCGAGGCGGAGCCGATGACGCAGGGCTGGGAGATCAAGGAGGCGCTGGATCACGTGGTGGATGCGGTCGTCGACTCCGGCGAGTGCGGTACCGAGCCGACCACCGTGATCGACCTGTCCGGTGGCGTCCCGGAGGTGCTGCGGACGGGCGCCGGTGACCCGTCGCGCTTCACGGACTGACCCGTCGCACTTCACGAACCGGCACAACGCACCTAACGAACCAGCACAACGCACCTCACGAACCGGCACGACCAGGAACCGTCCCGCGTGTCACGGCGGTTCACCCGGTTGACGGGCCGGCCTTCGCGCGCAGGGTGGCCGCCCCCGGATGGTCCAGCTTCTCCAGCAGTGCGAGCGCCAGCGCGAACTGTTCGTCCGCCGCCGCCCGTTTCCCGGCGGCGGCGAACGCGTCCCCCAGATGCTCGCGGATCTCCGCCTCACCGAGCAGGTCTCCCGCCTCCACGTACAGGTCGAGCGCCTGCCGGTAGGCGTCCACCGCCGGTCCGTGATCGCCCCGCTGGTGGCGGGCCCAGCCGATGCTGTCCCAGGCCGCCGCCTGCCCGTAGCGGTCGCCGAGCTCGCGCTGCAACTCCAGCGCCTGCCCGCAGTGCTCCAGGGTGAGGTCGTGGTGGCCGAGCTGTCCGAGGTACCAGCCGAGCGCGTTGAGTGCCCGCGCCTCGCCGACCCGGTGCCCGGCCCGCCGGTACAGGTCGAGCGCCTCGGTGGTGTACCGCAGACAGTCGTCGTGGCGTCCCTGCTGCTCCCGCATCCAGCTCATGCTGAACAGGGTGTGCGCCCGCCCGGCCGGGTCGTCCGCGGCCTGGTAGAGCCGGTCCGCCTCGTGATAGTGCGGCTCGGCCTCGTCGTACCGGCCGACCTGTACGTACCCGCGGGCCAGACTGCGCTGGGCGAGCCCCTCAGCCCGGATCGCGCCACTGCGCCGGGCGGCGGTGACCGCGATCCGCCCCGCGGTGATCCAGTCGTCCCAGTGCCCCTGCCGGTCCAGGAAGTCGAGCATCGCCCACGGCAGCTGCCAGCCGTGCTCAGCCCCGGCCGGAGCCCCCACGTGGTGAGGCCCCGGCTCACCACCGAGCTCAGCCGACCGGCGGGGTCGGGGCAGCGCACGCCCGTCGGACGATCGGCCGGTTCCGGAACTCTCCGCGGCGAGCTGGATCAGCGCCATCAGCGTGGCATGCTCGGCCGTGAACCACTCCAGCGCCGCCGCCTCCCCGTCCAGGCTCTCCGGTTCCGCCCCGTCCACCGGCACGCCCAGCCGCAACGGCTCCCGCTGCGGGTCCAGCAGCAGTGCCGCCGCATGGCCGGTGTGCAGATAGTGGTCCAGCAGGCGGCGCACCGCCGGGCCGTTCTCCGCCAGGGTCGAGAGATCTTCGGCGTACGCGCGGAGCAGATCGTGCGTGACGAACCGCCCCGACCGGTGCTCACTGATGAGGCTGGCGGCGACCAGTTCGGCAAGCGCATCCTCGGTCCCGTCCGTACTCGCGGCAACCCCGCCGACGGCCTCACCGGCAGCCCCACCGGTAGCTTGCAGCAGTTCTTCCACCTGGTACGGCCCGCGATCGGTCCCGTCCGCCCCGCCGAGCCCGCCGGCCATCCGCTCTTCGTCGACGCTCTCAGAACCGCCGGACACCCCGAGAACACCCGAGCGACTCCCACCGCCGGAATCGCCGTCCCCACCCGAACCGTTCAGTGCCCTGGCGGCGGCCACCGAGATGTCCGGCCCGGGATGTACGCCGATCAACCGGAACAGCCGTGCCGCCGCCGGACTCAGTGCCCGGTACGACCACGAGAACACCGTCCGCGGGTCGGTAGCCGCGTCCGTGCTGCGCATCCCGTCCAGCCGGGACGCCGCCAGTTCCGCCGCCACCTGTGCCAGCGGCTGGCCGGCCCGGAGCGCCGCCCGCGCCGCGACCGTCACGAGTGCCAGCGGCAGTCCCGCCGTCGCCGCGGCCAGGGTCGCCGCCATGCCCGGTTCGGCCGCCAGGCGTCCCGTCCCCAGGCGTCCGGCGAGCAGTTCCTGTGCTTCGCCGTCGTCCAGCGGCTCCAGCGGCACCGGCAGTGCTCCCGGCGAGGCGACCAGCCCGGCCAGCCGGTCCCGGCTGGTGACCACCACGACGCAGCCGCCGGCGCCGGGCAGCAGTGGCCGTACGTGCCCGGAGTCCCGTGCATTGTCGAGCACCAGTAGCGTCCGGCGCCCGGCGAGCATGCTGCGCAGCAGGCCCGTGCGGGCGTCGAGTCCCGGCGGCGCGGGCCGGTCCGGGGCCAGCGCCGCCAGCAGGGTCCGGGCCGCCTCCTCGGGTGTCATCACCGCGCCTCCGGAGTCGAAGCCGCGCAGGTTCAGATAGAGCTGGCCGTCCGGGAACCGTCTCCGGGCGCGGTGCCCCCAGTGCACGGCGAGCGCCGACTTGCCCACACCGGGAGGCCCGGTGATCGCCACGACCCGCGGGCCGGAGCCGATCAGTGCCTGTTCTCCGGTCAGATCCTGGCCTCCGGACAGCGCCCGCTCTCCGAACAGGGCTTGGTCTCCGAACAGCGCCCGCTCTCCGGTCAGGGCCTGGCCTCCGACCAGCGCCCGCTCTCCGGTCAGGGCTTGGCCTCCGACCAGCGCCCGCTCTCCGGTCAGGGCTTGGCCTCCGGACAGCGCCCGGCCTCCCGTCAGAACCTGGTCTACCAGTGCGAGTTCCCTGCGCCGCCCGGTGAACGCGACCGCGTCCGCCGGCAACTGGGCGGGCGCTCCCGGACGGGGCGCCGGATAGGCCGTGTCCCCGCGCAGGATCCGGGTGTGCAGGGCGATCAGTTCCGGTCCCGGTTCGCTGCCCAGTTCGTCGGCGATGGCGTCCCGGGTCCGCGCGAACGTCTCCAGCGCCTGGGCCGGCCGGCCCGCCACCACGAGCGCGTTCATCAGCGCGGCGGCCAGGCCTTCGACGGTGGGGTGGGCATCGGCGTACGGCCCGAGCCGCTCGGCCACCTCGTCGGCGCGCCCCAGCCGCAGCGCGGTACGCCCGAGGCGCGCGAGGACGTCCAGGCGTTCCCGGCCGAGCGCGTCGCGGACCCGTCCGGCCCAGGGGCCCGGTACTCCGGCCAGGGCCGGGTCCTCCCACCCGGACAGTGCCCGCAGCAGCAGGGCGGTGGCGTGCCGGTCGTCGCCGGTGTCCTCGGCGGCGCGGGCCTCGGACACCAGCCGGCGGGCCCGGTGCAGGTCGACCTGATCCGGGTCGCAGTCGATCAGGTAGCCCCCGGACGTCCAGCGCAGGATGTCCTGCTTGCCGGTGCCGGTGCCGGTGCTGATGCCGGTGTTGATGCCGGTGTTGATGCCGCCCAGGATGCGTCGCAGGCGGGTGGCGTACGGGGCGACCGGCGTACCCGAGCGCGGCGGCGCGTCACCCCAGACCCGGTCGATGATCGTGCTCGCCGGCACCACCTGGCGCGGAGTGAGCAGCAGGGCGGCGAGCACGCAGCGCTGTTTGCCCGGACCGAGGTCGACGGCCGTGCCGCCCTCGCCGATCAATCGCATCTGTCCGAGTAACTGCCACTGCATCCGCTTTCGTCTCCCGTGGGCACTCCGTACCGCCGAGTCCACACGATCGCCCACGATGCAAACGTTTTGCAAACCATGATCGTCACCATGGTCCGGCGTCCACGGGGCTCACGGGGGGTCGTGGGCGCTCCCAACTTTCCGCCGCACCACCCGGCGGCGCATCACGCAGCTCTATCCGAACGCCGGGCGAACAGCCCGGACAGAAAGCTCGAGAGCGGTCCGAGCAAGCGGTCCGAGCAAGCGGTCGGAGCGAGCGGTCGGAGCGAGCAGTCCGCGCAAGCAAGTCCGGGCGAACGGTCCGAACAAGTGGTCGGGCGAGCAGTCCGCGCGAGCAAGTCCGAGCGAACGGTCCGGGCGAACGTTCCGCGCGAGCAGTCCGGGCAAGCGGTCCGCGCGAGGCCAGCCGACGAGGCCGGCCCCGGGCGGCTCAGGCGAACAGGTCCAGCGGCACCGCGTCGGCCAGCGCGCCCATGCCCGCCTCGTTCGGGTGCAGGTGGTCGCCGCTGTCGTAGTCCGGCCGCAGCCGCCCGTGTTCGTCCGGGTCCAGCACCGCCGCCGCGAAGTCGATCACGCCGTCGCATTCGCCGCCGTACCGGATCCAGGCGTTGAACGTCTCCCGCCGGGCCCGGTTGGCCCGGTTGTCGTAGAGGGCGCGGGCGCCACCGAACGGCAGCAGTGTCCCGCCGAGGACGGCCAGTCCGGCGATCCGGGCGCGGGCGATCACCTGCCGGTGCGCGGTGATCAGGTCGTCGGCGCTCGCCGACGGTACGTGGCCGAGGTCGTTCACACCGAGCAGGGTGATCAGGTAGCGGGCGCCGGGCAGGGTGAGCGCGTCCCGGTCCAGGCGGTCCAGGCCGGACGGGCCGACGTGCGCCTCGTCGGGGGCCTGGCCGGTGGGCCCGTCCGAGCCGGTGAGCAGCCGGTTGCCGCTGATCCCGGTGTTGAGTACGGCCCGGTCCAGGCCGGCGTGCCGGAGGCGGGCGGCGAGCAGGTCGGGCCAGCGGTGGTTGACGTTGTTGCGGGTGCGGGCACCGGCGGTGATCGAGTCGCCGAACGCCACGACGGCCGCAGCGTTCCGGTCGGTGCGGACGGTGACTGCGGCGAGGAGCAGGAACTGGCTGACCGGGGCACCGGACACCTCGGCCGCGCCGGTGACGTCGCCGGGGCAGATCAGGTTGGTCTGGTACGCCTTCGGGCTGATCGTGCCGAGTTCGGTGCGGTCCGGCAGGTACAGGTCGACGATCAGGTCCGCGGCGGGTGGCAGGTCCAGGCCTGCGGGGTCGCTCAGCACGGTGCCGCCGGCCGGGACGGTCACCGTGGGCGACCCGTCGAAGGTGAGGTCACGGCCGGTGCCGGCCAGCATGTCGGTGCTGGTCACCGAGCCGGTGCGGCGGCCGATCCGGGCGCCGCCGATCCGTATCGGGCGGGTGCCGAACTCGTTGGTCACCATGACGCACGGTTGGTCTCCGCCGGTGCTCAGGTGCACGATCTGGCGCAGGGTCACGTCGGTGACGGTGGTCGCCCGGCCGGCGGCGACGGCGGTCGGGGCGGTGGCCCAGGAGCAGACCCGGCGGCGCCGGTCGGCGACCGGGTCGCGTTGTCCGGCGGAGCCGGGGGTGGCGGCCAGGGCGGTGGCGCCGGCGCCGGCCAGCAGCAGGGTGCGCCGGGTCAGGCCCCGGCGGAGTTCCTGCCACCGGAAGCGGTCGGGGGTGAGTCTTATCTGCGTTATGTCGGTAACGTACGGATTGCTGTCCGGAGCCGTCAAGCGGTCTCCGTAGACCGGGGGACGACGTCCGGACGACCCCGACCGGGGGACCCCGCGGCACGTCGGTGGGCGCGCCGCGAGATCCCCGGAGGTCAGGCCGTCGTCATGGCCCGGCCGTCATACGGGTCGGGCCATGACGAACAGGTCGGGCCGTCGTCATGGCCCGGCCGCCGTGCGGGTCGGACCATGACGAACAGGTCAGCCCGCCGTACAGATCAGGCCGCCGTACAGATCAGGCCGCCGTACAGATCAGGCCGCCGTACAGGTCAGGTTGTTCACCTGCGGCGGGGCCGTCCCGGATCCGAGCAGGCCGAACGTGACGTGCCCACCGGCCGGGACCGACGCGTTCCAGTTCTCGTTGGCCACGCTGACCAGCGAACCGCTGCTGGTCGCCTTGCCGCTCCAGGCCGACGCCAGGGTCTGCGTCCCCGGCCACGTCCAGGAGACCGTCCAGCCGTTCACCGCGGTCTCCGCGGCGTGCACCATCACCTCGGCCTGGAAGCCGCCGGTCCACGCCGAGACGATGTTGTACATCGCGGAGCAGCCGGCGCCGCTGGGCGGGTTCGTGGTGGTGGAGGCCGACGGCGTCGGCGAGCTGGGCGTGGTGCCGACCCCGGTGACCTCACCGTTGCCGCCGTCGAAGATCACGTCCGAGCAGCCGTAGAACGTCTCCTGGCTGTCCGACCGCGCCCACACCGAGTAGATCAGGTGCTTGCCGGTCTTGCCGGCCGGCAGCTGACCGTTCCAGTAGTAATGGCCGTCGTCGGTGCCCGGCCCGCCGGTCTCCGCCGGGTTGGTCACCTGGTCGAACGGGGTCGGCTCGAGGTCGCTCCAGGCCAGCGGCTTCGTCGGGTCGTACCCGTCCTTGGTGATGTAGAGCGAGAACGTACCCGGGTGCCGGGCCCAGTTGTTGTACTTGAACTCCACCGTCGCACCGGAGGTCAGGTGGGTGAGCGGCCAGTCGGTGCGGCCCAGGTTGAACCCGGTGAAGTTGTACGGCCCGCCGGTCCCGCCGCTGCACAGCTGGCCGTCGGGCAGGAACCCGCTGACCCGGCCCGCGCCGTCCGAGCGCAGCACCGCGAACCAGTTGTAGAGCGAGTTCGTCCCGCTCTGCGCCACCGCCGCCGCGCACGCCGCGTTCTTCGGCTCGATCGCGCCGGTGTTCGGGTTGCGCCCGTCCTGGTAGCACAGCCAGGTCCGGCTGCCGGGCATCTGCAGCGCGCCGTGCGCCTCGGCCGCCCCGGGCAGGGCGACGATGCCGACCGCGGCGGCGAACAGGAGCACCGCCAGGAATCTCAGCTTTCTCATGTCATCACCCCTGCGGGAACAGCCGGGCGTAGTCGGCGTAGCCGGTGGCGACGTCGACCTGGGCCCAGAACCGGTGGTAGTTGAAGGTCGGTGCGGCGCCGCCGTTCAGGTAGGCCTGGACCTTCGGGAAGTCCGGGTCGTCGCGGTAGAAGGAGCGGATGTCCAGGAACGAGACGCCCGGCTTGATGACGTCACCGTTGGGCATCTCGCCGGTCCAGCCCGGCGGGATGTAGATGCCCTGGCCGGTGGAGGCGTTGTAGACGTCGTCGAACCGGTTGTAGTCGGCCCGGGTCTCGGAGACCGACACACCCTTGCTGTCCTTGTACGCCCAGATCGCGTCGAGCAGCCCCTTGGCCGCCGTCTTCGCCTGCGTGTTGCCGGACTTGGCCGCGTAGTAGGTCAGCAGTTTCGCGTACGAGCCGGCGACGCCCAGGTCACGGCTGTGGTTGACGACGCTGACGTGCAGGCCGGTGTTGGCCGCCGGGCTGGACGGGTTCCAGGTGGCGGGTGCTCCGGTCCAGGCCAGGTCGGACGGGATCTGGAAGTCGGTCGCGCTGATCGTGGTGTTGGCCAGCGCCCACGGCACCCACTTGTCGAGTACCGCCTTGGCCTTGGCGTTGCCGGTCACGTAGTACAGCTCGGCGAGCCGTTCCAGGGACCAGGCCTGCATGCCGAACCACCGGTTGGACGGCGGGTCCTCGTAGACGGGGGCCTCGACGTAGGCCAGTCCGTAGAAGGTCGGCGTGCCGGACGGCCGTGCCGAGTAGTCGCCGTTCCAGCTGTTCGTCGCGCCACCGGCGATGGCGCCCTCGGACGACTGCAGCCACTGGTAGAACTCGAGCTGCCGGTCGAGGCTGGCCTGCCAGTCGGCCTTCGCGGTCGGCGACTTCGGGCTGAAGGCGCTGACGTTGGACAGGATGTACGCGGCCATCGGGTTCTGGTAACCGAAGTGGCTGGTCGACGAGCCGATCCGCCACGCCCAGCCGGCGCTGGTGTCGTACGCGCCGCCCCAGGCGTAGTACCAGGACATCAGGTTGCTCGAGGCGTTCTTGCCGGTGCCCGCGGCGCAGCTGGTCGACGCGCAGCCGGGCTGTTTGAAGTACTTGTCGTAGAACGAGTAGCGCAGGTAGTCGCCCATCTTGGCGGCGTTCGCCACGGCCGACGAGAGCTGCGACTGCTTGCCCTGCTCGGTGGCCCACTGCAGGGCCCAGTAGGCGACCTGCACGACCCGGGCGTCGGCGTCCGGGGCGTTGGTGTACTTCCACTGTTTGGCGTACGAGGCGTCCTTGGTGAACAGGTCGAGGTAGCCGTTCGGGCCGCCGTGCGCGAACGTGTCGCAGGACGGCTGCGGGACGGTCTCCCACGTCGACTCCTGCGGCCCGCGCTGGAACGTGTTGATGTACGCGACCCGGGTCGTCCCGTCACCGCAGTGGCCGAACCCGTACGTGTTGTCCACGTCGAGCAGCCAGTGCATGCCGTAGATGTCGTCGGTGCCGTACGCCGTCTTCAGCTCCGCCGCGAGGGGGTCCGTCCCGACGCTGACGCTGGTGTCGAGCTGCGACGGGTACTGCGACGGCTGCGGGTGCTCGGCCGCGTACGTGGCCGGTTTGGCGGGGTTGTAGTTGGCGTTCGTCGGCTGGTCGGCGTGCGACGGGATGATGTACTTCTCCATGATCGCCCAGGAGGCGTTGAACGGCGCCCAGTCCCCGGTCGACTGCCCGTGTTCGGCCTCCAGCCACAGCCAGTAGCTGAACGCCTCGCTGGTGGTCTCGTGGCCGTGGTCGGGCGCCTCGTCGATCAGCGTCTCGATCGAGTGGTACGGCACGCCCTCGGGGCTGAAGTAGCCGTTGGCCGGGTTCTTGATGTCGTTGTAGAGCTGGGTGAACCGGGCGTCGACCGCGCCCGCGTCGACGACCGAGACGCCGACCTGCGCGGTGGTGTACCCGGTGGCGCTGGCGGCCAGGGTCGCCGACAGGCCGGAGGTGGCCGCCGAGGTCGCGGCGACCGTGACGGTCTGCGCGGTGTTCCAGTTCGACGGGGTGAACGTCAGGGTCGCCGGGGTGGCGCTGACCGTGGTGCTGCCCGCGGTCCGGGCCACCGCCACGCTGACGTTGGCCGTCGGTGCGGCCGGCAGTTTCAGCGTGAACGTGGACGAGGCGCCGGGGGCGACGGTGACCGAGGTGGCGCTGCTGACGATCGCCGGGGTGGTCGACGCGTCCACGAAGACCGGCACGTCGGCGGTGGTGCTGCGGGCGCCGGTGCCGTCGTAGGAGACCGCCTGCACGTGGTAGGCGGCGCTCTGCGCCGGAACACCGCTCCAGGTGTACGCGTACGGCGCGGTGGTGTCGCTGCCCAGCAGCAGGCCGTCGTGGTAGAACTCGACCCGGCTGATCGTCTGTCCGGTGGCCGCCGCCGCGGTGGCGGTGATCGGGATGGACGCCGGGGCGGTGTACCGGGTGTTCGCGGCCGGCCCGGTGATCTGCACGGTGGGTGCGGCCGCCGCGCCGTTGCAGGCGGTCCCGTTGACGCTGAACGCGGTGGGCACCGGGTTGGCGGAGCCGGCGGTGGCGTTGAACCCGGTGCTGACCGACGCGCCGGTGGCCAGGGTGCCGTTCCAGGTCGCGTTGTTCACGGTGACGTGCTGGCCGGACTGGGCGTACACGCCGCTCCAGCCCTGGGTCACCTTCTGGTTGGCGTCCGGGAAGTCGTATTCGAGTTTCCAGCTGGACACCGGGTCGCCGGTGTTGGTGATCGCGATGTCGCCGGTGAAGCCACCGGACCACTGGCTCTGCACCTTGTAGACGACGGTGCAGCCGGCCGCCGCGTAGGCGGGTGCCCCGGCTGCCAGGGCCGCACCGGCGCCGAGGACGGCGACGCCGGTGACGGCGAGTCTGCGGCGCAGGCGGAACTCTCTGCTTCCGGGGAGCAGCCTGCTTCGGGGGAACGGTCTCAAGGGGGGTTCCTTTCCGCCGGTCCCGGTGGCGGCGGACGCCACCGGGACCGGACTGCGGGGAAGGGACTGCGGGACTACCTGGTGGTGCAGGTGACGGGCGACGGGACGGGGTTGGTGGTGCCGGTGGTGCCGCCGAGGAATCCGAAGGTGGTGGAGGCCCCGGACGCGAGTGCGCCGTTGTAGGAGGCGTTGACGACGCTGACCGCCGTGCCGGACTGGGTGGCGGTGCCGCCCCAGCTCTGGGTGACGGTCTGCCCGCCGGTGAAGGCCCATGTCACGGTCCAGCCGGTGATCGCCGCGGTCCCGGCGTTGCGGACCGTCACCTCACCCTGGAAGCCGCCGCTCCACGACCCGGTCACCGCGTAGGTCGCCGTGCACCCGGAGCCGGTGGACGGCGACGTGGACGGGCTCGGCGAGGTGGACGGGCTCGGCGACGTGGACGTGGAGGGTGAGACCGAAGTCGACGGCGAGGCGGAGGAAGACGGGGACGGGGACGTGGAGGCGGACGGGGACGTGGAGGGCGTCGGCGAGGTGGGGCCGCCGGCCCGGTCCGCGTAGAGGATGCCGCGCCCGTTGGTGCCCAGGTAGACACGGCCGTAGACCCGCGGGTCCCCGGCCAGGGCGTCGCCGGCGTTCCCGTACCGGTGGGCGTCGTCGTTGATCCGCACCCAGTAGGCGCCGTCGTTGTCGGAGCGGTACACGCCGTCCACCCCGTCGACCGTGCCGACCAGGAACACCGCCGGCCGCGATGCGCCCGGCGCGCCCTTGCCGAAGGCCACGTTGATGCCTTCGGTCACTGTCGCAACCGAGGTGAAGGTACGCCCGGAGTCCACCGACCGCAGCAGTCCGGTCTCGCCGGCCAGCCACACCTCGCCGGCGGCTCCGGGGACGGCGTGGAAGTTGACCCGCCCGGTCGCCGGCACGGTGGCCGCCGACGCGGTGAACGTGACGCCCCCGTCGGTGCTCCAGTAGAACCTGCCGGCGGCGTACCCGTAGAAGATCTTGGGGTCGGCCCTGTCGGCCTCGACCTTCGCGCCGGCCGGGATGCCGCTGGAGGCCGACCAGGAGCCGCCCCGGCTGCTGGAGTAGTGCACGGCGGCGCCGGCCGGTGACCAGACGAGCGAGCCGGCGTCGGCACCGACGGCGATCGTGCCGCCGCCGGTGACGCCGGACGGTTCCTGGCCCTGGTACCAGGTCTTGCCGCCGTCGCCCGAGATCCCGATGTGCGGGGCGGCGGTGTTGTTGCCGACCCGGACGAAGAAGCTCGGGTCGAGTTCGGCGAAGTCCAGGCTGGTGTTGCTGCCCAGGCTGGGGGTGTCGTGGAAGTGGGGCTGCACCGCGTCCAGGTCGGCGTGGTGGAAGCCTCCGACGTCGCCGAGTGCGCTGACCAGGGGCGCGCCGCTGGGCGGGCTGGCCAGGTCGAGGACGGCGGTCTCCTCGAGGCCCTTGGCCATCGGCTTGATGGTGACCGTGGTGTTGCTGTCCCAGTCGGTCAGCCGGGTGGTGCTGTAGACGGTGGCGCCGGTGCCGTAGAGCAGGCGGTTGGAGTCGAACGGGTCGATGGCCAGGGACTCGTTCATCCAGCCGAGTTTGGGGCTCTCCTCGGGGGCCTGGGCGGTGCTGTTGAAGTCCAGCCACGGGTTCGCGCTGATGTCCATGGTGTAGCGCTTGGTCCGGTTCGGGTAGCCGTTCCAGTCCCAGGCGCGGGTCCACGTGGCGCCGTAGTCGGTGCTGCGGAAGAAGATCGCGTCGGGCCACCAGGAGATCTGGGTGGCGACCATCAGCGTGCCGGGTCTCTGGGCGTCGACGGTGAGGCCGGAGTAGCCGTAGTACCGGTCGGCGACCGGGGTCGGCGAGATGTCGGTCCAGACGCCGGTGGTGGTGTCCAGGCGGGCGACCTGACCGGCGGTGCCGTCGTAGGGCCCGCCGGTGTCGCTGGTCGCGATGAACAGGTATTTTCCCTGGATGACGCCCTTGTGCGCGAGGTACCCGGTGGGCTGGCCGGCGATGCGTTCCCAGGTGGCGCCGGAGTCGAGCGAGCGGTAGACCGGGTTCTCCTTGTCGGCCACGCCGACGTAGACGGCGGTCGACGCCGGGTCGAAGGTGACCCAGGTCAGGCCCTGGTTCTGGCTGAGGTAGCCGTTGGTGTCGGCGGGGTCCTGCACGTAATTGCCGGCGTTCGGGAAGTTGCTCACCTCGGCCCAGGTGACGCCGTGGTCGGTGCTGCGCCAGAGACCGTTGCCGCCCTCGGCCGCGAAGTAGACGTTGCGGTTGTCACGCGGGTCGACGGCGAGGCGTTCGCCCATGCCACGGCCGGGCATGTTCCCGCCGACCTTGAACGGCAGGGCGGTGCGCTGCCAGGTGGCGCCCTTGTCGGTGGAGCGCAGGATGGCGCCGTTGTTCGGGTCCCAGCTGTTGGTGTACATGCCGACGGCCGCGTAGACCCGGTTGGTGGCGACCGGGTCGGGGGCGATGCTCAGCACGCCGTTGTGTCCCCAGTCGTCCTGGCCGACCCAGTCCAGCAGTGGGGTCCAGCTCTGGGCTGCGGGGTTCCAGCGGTAGGCGCCGCCGATGTCGGTGCGGGCGTAGATCAGGTCCTTCTCGCCCGGGTTGAAGACGATGCCGGGGACGAAGCCGCCGCCGTCGATGCGGACGTTCTTCCAGGTGTACGGCTCGGTGGGGGCCGCGGTGGCGGCGAGCGGTCCGGTGGCCACGGCGACCGCGGTGGCACCGAACACCAGGGCGGCGACCAGCGCGCCGCCGAGGGACCTGCGCATGCGAGACCCTTCCATCGATGGGCATACATGTGGGAGCGCTCCCAGCAGCGTCGACCCTTTGTCATCGCCATGTCAAGAGCTGGAAACATCGACAGAATTTCGCATGTCGTCATTCGATTACGCTGAGTAATAGATGGTGATCACGTCGGGCAAAGCGAGATATTTTCGCCACACTCCGGAACCCGTCACGGGAGGAATCGGACTCAGCGCGACAAAATGCCGTCAAACCAGCTGTGTATCATTCGGCGGAACATGCAGGCCGCCGCCACCGGGACATGCCTGCCGACCGGCCCGAGCACCGTCCGTACGGGCGAGGCGGGCCCCGGCCGGTACGTGGCGTAATCGCGGCCGGCGTCGCGGTGGAGGAGTTTGCATGAAGGTTTGCGTTGTCGGCACCGGGTACGTCGGCCTGACCACCGGCGTCAGCCTCGCCTTCCTGGGCCACGAGGTGACGTGCGTCGACCTCGACCAGACGAAGGTCGACATGCTGCGCGCGGGGAAATGCCCGATCTACGAGCCCGGCATGGAGGATCTGCTCGCCGAGGCCGCGCCGAACCTGACGTTCACCACTTCGTACGCGGATGCGGTGCCCGGGGCGGACGTGGTGTTCGTCGCGGTGCAGACGCCGTCGGCGGCCGACGGCAGTCCCGACCTGCGCTACCTGCGCAGTGCCGCGGAGACGGTGGCGCAGAACATCGACCACGACTTCACCGTGGTGGTGAACAAGTCGACCGTGCCGATCGGCAGCGGCAACTGGGTCGATGCCATCCTGCGTGACTCGTTCGCCTCCCGCCAGGACCGGCCGTCCGGCGCCGAGTTCGCGGTCGCGTCGAACCCGGAGTTCCTGCGCGAGGGCAACGCCATCGCGGACACCCTCTTCCCGGACCGGATCGTCATCGGCTCGGACAACCCGCGCAGCCTCGAGGTGCTCAACCGCCTCTACCGGCCGATCATCAACCAGACCTTCACGCCCCCGACGTTCCTGCCCCGCCCGGAGGACGTCAACGCGGTGCCGCTGGTCTCCACCGACCTGGCCTCCGCCGAGCTGATCAAGTACGCGGCCAACGCGTTCCTGGCCCTGAAGATCAGCTATGCGAACGAGATCGGCCAGCTCGCCGCCAAGGTGGGCGCCGACATCACCGAGGTCGCCCGGGGCATGGGCCTGGATCAGCGGATCGGCTCGCGGTTCCTGCAGCCCGGCGTGGGCTGGGGTGGTTCCTGCTTCGGCAAGGACACCAAGGCGCTGATCGCCACCGCCTCGGAGTACAACCTCGAGATGCCGATCGTGAAGGCGGCCCGCGACGTCAACCAGCGTCAGCGCGCCATCGCCGTCGAGCGCCTGCAGGACGAGCTGCGCATCCTGAAGGGCCGCAAGATCGGCCTGCTCGGCCTGGCGTTCAAGCCGAACACCGACGACCTGCGGGACGCCCCGGCGCTGGACATCGCCCAGTCGCTGCTGGCCCGCGGCGCCCGGGTCAAGCTGCACGACCCGGTGGCCACCGAGCGGTTCCGCGTCGAGCACCCCGGGCTGGCCGGCTACCTCAGCGAGACGATCGACGACGTGTTCGCCGACTGCGACGCGGTCGTGCTGGTCACCGAGTGGGCGCACTACCTGGAGCTGGACTGGTCGAAGTTCGTCGGCCTGATGCGCAACCCGCTGGTGCTCGACGGGCGGCACGCGCTGGACGCCGAGCGCATGCGCCGGCTCGGCTACAAGTACCTGGCCGTCGCCGGCTGAGGCCCGCGCGATGGCGTGAGTGAACGCGCCCTCGTGCAAGACGTAGACCGCCGTGGTGGCTCCCGCTACCACGGCGGTTTCCTTTTTGTGGCTTCCGCCCGACCGTCGACTCACTGCCGGAAGTGGCTTACCACGAACACTTACAAAACCGACTCACCCGCTTCTGAGTGCCGGTTTGAGACTGAAAAATATGGGTATGCCCGGCAGGCAGCACGACGCGCGACTAGACTCTTTCGCCAATCCCCTTAACCGGTTAAGGTGCCGGGGTGTCGCAGCGATATCGTTACCGACTCGATCGCGGCGAAATCATTGCGCAACGTGCTGGTTACCTCTTGACTGTGGGGCAAGAAGCGCTTCGGACGGCGGCGTCGACAGACGCCGGAGGCGCTATATGACATAGGGAGCGGTATGTTCGGTCACAGTTCGCGATCTCGGGTCGCGCTCGCCGGTGCCCTCAGCGTCGGGCTGGCGTTCAGCCTGACCGCTTGCGGCGACAGCGACTCCGACAGCAGCAGCGGCGACGACAACAAGGCAGCGGCGATCGACTGTGCGCCGTACGCGGCGTTCGGCGACATCAAGGGCAAGACGGTCACCATCTACACCGGAATCGTGACCCCGGAGGACACCCCGCACAAGGAGTCCTACAAGCCCTTCGAGGACTGCACCGGCGCCACCATCAAGTACGAGGGCGACAAGGCGTTCGAGACCCAGATCCTGGTCCGCGCCAAGGCCGGCAACCCGCCGGACCTCGCGTTCGTGCCGCAGCCCGGCCTGCTGCAGCAGCTCGTCGCGACCGGCAAGGCCGTCGAGGCCCCCGCCGAGACCGCGGCCAACGTGGACAAGTTCTTCGGTGAGGACTGGAAGGCGTACGGCACGGTCGACGGCAAGTTCTACGCCGCGCCGCTGGGTGCCAACGTGAAGTCCCTGGTGTGGTACTCCCCCACCGAGTTCAAGGACAAGGGCTACACCGTCCCGACCACTCTGGACGAGCTGAAGGCCCTCTCCGACAAGATCGTCGCGGACGGCGGCAAGCCGTGGTGCGCCGGCATCGCCAGCGGTGAGGCCACCGGGTGGCCCCTCACCGACTGGATGGAGGACTTCATGCTCCGGCTCAGCGGGCCGGAGACCTACGACAAGTGGGTCAAGCACGAGATCGCCTTCAACGGTCCCGAGTCCACCGCGGCCCTCGAGGCCGTCGGCTCGTACCTGAAGAACGACGCGTACGTCAACGGCGGCCTCGGTGACGTCAAGAGCATCGCCAGCACCACCTTCCAGGACGCGGGCCTGCCCATCCTCGAGGGTTCCTGCTCCCTGCACCGCCAGGCCAGCTTCTACGCGGCCAACTTCCCCACCGACACCAAGGTGGCCGAGGACGGCGACATCTACGCCTTCTACCTGCCCAGCAAGGACACCACCAGCAAGCCGGTTCTCGGCGGCGGCGAGTTCGTCCTGTCCTTCGCGGACCGTCCCGAGGTCAAGGCCTTCCAGACCTACCTGTCCTCGGACGTGTGGGCCAACACCAAGGCCAAGGTCTCGTCCGGCTGGGTGAGCGCCAACAACGGTCTCAAGGTGGAGAACCTGACCAACCCCATCGACAAGCTGTCGGCGGAGATCCTGCAGGACCCGAACGCGACGTTCCGCTTCGACGGCTCGGACATGATGCCCGCCGCGGTCGGCTCCAACGCGTTCTGGAAGCAGACCACCAACTGGATCACCGGTCAGGACACCAAGACCACGGTGGACAACATCGAGAGCGCCTGGCCCAAGTAATCCCCCCTCCGCGGTCGTTCTACCGCAACGGGTCAGACAGCACTGGTTAGACAGCATCGCCAGGGCCGGTCGGGTTCAAAGCCCCGACCGGCCCTGGCGGATTCTTCTCTTTCTCCTCCACGCCACTTGGATAGACCAAGGAGGAACGGGCCGCGTGTTCACCACCGCCTCCACCGCTTCCGACAAACTGCTGCAGATGTTCGCGGCGATCCTTCTGTTCGCCGCCGTCGTCGGCGTCATCCTCTTCATCGCCGGGCGTTTCACCGGCAAACGCGACCCGCTGGTCGCCTACCTCTACCTCACGCCGGTCATCATCATGCTCAGCGTGGGGCTGCTCTACCCGGGTCTGCGCACCATCTACGAGTCGTTCTTCGACGCGGCCGGCAACACCTTCATCGGCATCGACAACTACACGACCATCATCGGGGACGCCGAGCAGCGCACCGTGCTGCGCAACACGGCGTTCTGGGTGCTGCTGACCCCGTTCCTGGCGACCGGCGTCGGCCTGCTCTACGCGATCCTGGTCGACAAGGCGCGCGTCGAATCGTTCGCCAAAGCCCTGATCTTCCTGCCGATGTCGATCTCCTTCGTGGCGGCGTCGGTGATCTGGAAGTTCATGTACGAGTACCGCCCCGACCAGGGCAACGTGAAACAGATCGGCCTGATCAACCAGATCATCGTGTGGCTGGGCGGCAAGCCCGTACAGCTGCTCATCGAATCGCCGCTCAACACGTTCCTGCTCATCCTGGTGATGATCTGGATCCAGGCCGGCTTCGCGATGACCGTGCTGTCGGCGGCCATCAAGGCGATCCCGGACGACATCGTGGAGGCCGCCCGCCTCGACGGCGTCACCCCCTGGGGCATGTTCCGGTTCGTCACCCTGCCCGCGATCCGGCCCGCCGTGGTCGTCGTGCTCACCACGATCGCCATCGGCACCCTCAAGGTCTTCGACATCGTGCAGACCATGACCGGTGGCCGCTTCGACACGAGCGTGATCGCCAACGAGTTCTACAGCCAGAGTTTCCGCAGCGCCAACCAGGGACTCGGCGCCGCCCTCGCGGTGGTGCTGTTCATCCTGGTGATCCCGATCGTGGTGTACAACATCCGGCAGCTGCGCCGTTCGGAGGCATGATGACAACCTCGACCCCTGTCGTTATCGAATCTCCGGACGTACCCGGTAAGAAGGTCTCGGCCGCAACCGCGGCCAAACGCAAACTCACCTCGCCGTGGGCGTCCCTCGCCGCGATCGTCATCGCGGTCCTGTGGACACTGCCCACGTTCGGCCTGCTCGTCTCCTCGTTCCGCCCGGAACGCGCGATCAAGACGACCGGCTGGTGGACCTTCTTCTCCGACCCCAAGGTGACCTTCGAGAACTACGAGGCCGTCTTCGACCCGGACAGCATCAACCTGGCCGACTTCTTCCTCAACTCGATCGTCATCGCCCTGCCGGCCGTGATCATCCCGCTGTGCCTGGCGTCGCTGGCCGCGTACGCGTTCGCCTGGATGCGCTTCCCCGGCAAGAACTTCCTGTTCATCGTGATCTTCGCCCTGCAGATCGTGCCACTGCAGGTCACGCTGATCCCGCTGCTCACCCTGTACGTCGACATGGGCATCGCGAACACCTTCTGGACGCTGTGGCTCTCCCACTCCGCGTTCGCCCTGCCGCTGGCGATCTACATCCTGCACAATTTCATCAAAGAGGTCCCCGCAAGCCTCATCGAGGCGGCGAGGATGGACGGCGCCGGCCACGTGGCGATCTTCTTCCGCGTGCTGCTGCCACTGCTGACGCCGGCCCTGGCCGCCTTCGGCATCTTCCAGTTCCTCTGGGTGTGGAACGACCTGCTGGTCTCGCTGACGTTCGCCGGCTCCCCCGAGATCTCCCCGATCACGGTCCAGCTGTCCAACCTGAGCGGCACCCGCGGCACGGCCTGGCACCTGCTGTCGGCCGGCGCCTTCGTGTCCATCCTGGTCCCGGTGACGGTGTTCCTGCTGCTGCAGCGCTACTTCGTGCGAGGTCTGCTCGCAGGCAGCGTCAAGGGCTGACGTTCCACCCGTTCCACCCGTTCCACCCCGTCCTCAGGACAGTGAAGGGCCGCGCTCACGGGCGCGGCCCTTCAGCTTTGTCAGCACCGGAGCAGACCGCCCCGAAGGGTCCGCTCAGAGCACGCAGGCGAGGCCCACCACTCCCACCACCAGCACAGAACGAACCGAAGACCCCGGCTGTCAAGCGCAAGGCAAGGCCCGACGACCCGCACCCAGCGAAACCGAGCCGCCGCGGCCGGGACGCCATCGCAAGGCCCCGCCTGGGTCTTGGGGTTCATCCAACGAATCCCCACCCAGCGCATGAGCGGCGACCAAGAACAACCCAGCGATGCCCCGGGCGCAGCTCGTCGCGGCTCGGCGCGGGCTCGGCACGGCTCGTCGCGGCTCGGCACGGCGCAGCTCGGCACGGGCTCGGCACGGCACGGCGCAGCACGGCACGGCAGGCACGGCGCAGCACGGCACGGCACGGCACGGCGCAGCACGGCACGGCGCAGCACGGCACGGCTCGGCACGGCGCAGCACGGCACGGCTCGGCACGGGGGCTCGGCACGGCACGGCTCGGCACGGGGCTCGGCGCAGCTCTCCGAGACGGCCGGGGCACCCGATCAAGGGACCGCCATCGGTCAGTGGCGTTGTGGCTGGAGGAAGTCACGAGCCAGCCAGGCTACGGCCGCACCCGATCATGCGCTTGGGGACGGTCACCATCCGTTTTAGGGCGGTAAGCGCACCCATACACATGATCGGGAACGCCCACCGCCCGCTCCCCGGACCAGCAGACAGCCCGCGCACCCAAACACATGATCGGGCACACCCACCGCCCGCTCCCCGGACCAGCAGACAGCCCGCGCACCCGGATTCGACAATGGGTGCCGCCGCCATCCGACTCAGGACGGTGAGAGCACCCGACCGCTTGATCGGGTGCGACGGCAGCCCTTCGATCGGGTGCGACCACCAGCCCTCTCAGGCGATGGCTACCCAGGGCGCTGTCGCGTGGGGCCGTCGCCGGGGACCGACGCCGCATGGGGCCGCCGCATGGGGCCGCCGCATGGGGCCGCCGCATGGGGCCGCCGCATGGGGCCGCCGCATGGGGGCCGCCGCATGGGGCGTCGACGGGGACACCGTCGAAGGCTGTGGCTCAGGCGAACAAGGTGTACACCTCGCGGAGGGTGAGCTCGGGATCCGCGGGCGGTAGAACCGGCGCTACGACGTGCATGTGCGTTCGGCGTTCTGATTTGCGGACCTCACAGCATGAACCCCAAGACGCGGGCGGGTCCTTGCGGTGACGTCCCGGCCTGAGCGGGACGGTTCCGCTGAGTGCGGGTCGTCGTGCCGGACGTTGCGCTTCACCATCTCGTTCATGTCGCCATCTCGCTCGCCTCACCAGCTCGCTCGCCTCACCTCGCCAGCTCCATCGCCTCCTCGAGCTCCATCGCCTCCTCGAGCTCCATCGCCATCGCCATCGTCAGCGGGATTCGCCGCGACACCCTCTCGTGATGTAGCGGGAGGCCGCAGGCAGGGGGCAGCTGAGGGCCGGGGCGAGGCAGTGGGCGGCGGGGAGCCTGGGGCAGCTCCGAGTAGGTGTGGTTTCTGAGGGAGGTGTGGCTCGTACCATTGAAGGTGGTGTATCAAGAGAGGCGGCCGTCGCGCAGGGTGAGTACCCGGTCGGCGCGGTCGATGAGGGCGCTGTCGTGGGTGGCCACCAGGGCGGTCATGCCGCGGGCGTCGACTACGGCGCGGAGCAGGTCCATGACGGCTCGGCCGGTGTCGGAGTCGAGTTGGCCGGTGGGTTCGTCGGCTATCAGCAGTTCGGGGTCGTTGGCCAGGGCACGGGCCAGGGAGACGCGCTGCTGCTGGCCGCCGGAGAGTTCGCCGGGGCGCTGGTTGGCCTGGGCGCCGAGGCCGACCAGTTCGAGCAGGACCGCCACGCGTTCGTCGCGTTCGGCGGGTTTGCGGCGGGCCAGGCGCATCGGGATGCTGACGTTCTCGGCGGCGGACAGGATCGGGATCAGGCCGAACGACTGGAAGACGAAGCCGATCACGTCGCGGCGCAGGCCGAGCAGGTCGTTCTCGGAGGCGCCGGTGACGTCGCGGCCGGCGACCCGGATGGTGCCGGCGGTGGAGCGGTCGAGGCCGCCGATCAGGTTGAGCAGGGTGGTCTTGCCTGCGCCGGAGCGGCCGCGGACGGCGACCAGTTCGCCTTTGGCGACGCCGAAGCTGACGTCGCGCAGGGCGTGCACGGTCCGGTCGCCGGTGCCGTAGTCGCGGCCCAGGCCGTTCACCTCGACGACGTTCATCGGTTGTTCTCCCCGGGCCGGACTTCGACGTGGTCGGTTTCAAGGTTGAGGCGTACCCGGTCGCGCAGCGACAGCGCGTCGACGAACCCGGCGGGCAGTTGCATGCGGCCGGCCCGGTCGAGGACGGCGTACTCCTCGGAGATGTGGTGTTCGGTGCCGTCGGCGGCGATGCGGGCGGAGCGGCGCACCTCGGAGGCGGTCTTGCCGTCGCGGATGGCGACGGCGCGGCGCACCTGCCCGGAGACGTTCATGTCGTGGGTGACCACGACGACGGTGACGCCCAGTTCGGCGTTGACGGTGCGCAGGGCGCCGAACACCTCGTCGGCGGTGGCCTCGTCGAGTTCGCCGGTGGGTTCGTCGGCGAACAGCACCTCGGGGTCGTTGGCCAGGGCCACGGCGACGGCGCAGCGCTGCTGTTCGCCGCCGGACATCTGGTCGGGGCGGGCGCCGGCGCGGTGCGCGACGCCGACCATCTCCAACAGATCGGTGGCGCGGCGGCCCCGTCCGCGCCCGGCCAGGGTCATCGGGAGTTCGACGTTCTCCCGGGCGGTCAGGTAGGGCAGCAGGTTCCGCGCGGTCTGCTGCCACACGAACCCGACGACCTTGCGACGGTACGCGAGGCGCTTCTTCGCGGTCATGCCGAGCAGGTCGTAGCCGGCCACCGTGGCGACCCCGGCGGTCGGTTCGTCCAGCCCGGACAGGATGTTGAGCATGGTGGACTTGCCGGAGCCGGAGGCGCCGACGACGGCGAGTAGCTCACCGCGGTCGACGACCAGGTCCAGGCCCTGCAGGGCGACCACTTCGACGCCCTCGGTGCGGAAGATCCGTACCAGGCCGTCGCAGACGATGTGGCCGTGCAGCCGGTCGTGGCCGCCGGCACGGGCCGACGCCTGTTCCGCGGCCCGGCGTTCCAGGTCGGCCAGATCGGTCGTCGTCATAGCTGCTCCTCTCCGAGCCGCAGCACCGTGCCGAGGCGCAGGCGGCGGTTCGCGACGTTCTCCACCAGCAGGGCGGCGATCACGGCGAGTGCCGCGACTCCCAGCACCCCGGCGGCGGTCGACGGGTCGACGCTGACGCCGGTGGGTACACCGGCGGTGAAGTCCGCGAGCCCGAGGGCCGTGCCGATGAGCGCGGGCAGGGCCACGCCCACCACGCCGCCGGCGAGGACGGCCGCGGCGAGCACCGGGACCAGTTCGAACACCAGCAGGCGGCGGCCCTGCCCGGCGGACAGTCCCATGGTGCGCAGCCTGGACAGGGTGCGGCCGCGGGCGGGCGCTCCGGCCAGCACGGTCAGGGCGACGGCGAGCAGGGCCAGGCCGGCGGCGGCGATCAGGCCGGCGGTGAAGGTGACGCTGAGGACGCCGTCGACGCCGCGTTCGGCGAGGGCGGACCGGGCGGCGTCGCGGGTCAGCACGGTCGCCGGGACGGTCAGTTCCCAGGGTTCGATGGTACGGGCGACGAGCTGCCGCATCTGGGCGATCTGCCCCTGGTCGGCGGCGGCGCGTACCGCCTGCGGGTCGAAGCCGTCGCCTTTGACCAGGATGTGGTTGGGCACGATCGGCTGGAAGTCCGGGACGGCCATGGCCTGCTGGGGCAGGACGATGAAGTCGCGGACCCCGGTGCCGAGGCCGGGCACGAGGTCGCTGACGACGGCGGTGGTGAACGGGTACCGGCGGCCCTGCACCTCGACGGTGCCGCCGGCGGCGGCCTGCCCGGCCAGGTGCGACGACACGATGGCGGGGACGGCGTCGCCGCCGGGCCGGGCCGCGGTGACGGCGGCGGGCAGCGCGGCGCTGGAGACCGTGGCGAACGCGGCGGTGTCCACCACCATCACCTGGGCCTGCAGGATCGTCGGCCGGCCGGTGACCCGGACGTTGGCGGCGGAGGCGGTGAGCATCGGTGCGGCGGCGGTGACGCCGGGCAGGGCGGCGATCGTCGCGGCGGTGTCCGGGGCGAAGAAGTAGCCGTCGACGATGGCGTCGGCCGGCACGGCGAGTTCCGCGGCGCGGCTGCGGGCCGTGTCGACGGTGCTGGTCACGGTGCTGGTGAAGATGCCGGTGGCGACCGCGATCACCAGGACGGCGAGGGGCCCGGAGCGCAGCGGGGAGCCGCGGCCGGCGCCGCTGAGGCCGAGGAAGGCGACGGCGCCGCGGGTCCGGGCGGCGATCCGGCCGGCCCAGCGCAGCGGGAACGGCATGATCCGCAGGGCGATCAGGGAGACGGCGAGGGCCAGCAGGACGGGGACGGCGATCAGGTACGGGTCGACGCCCGCGCCCGCGTCGAGGCCGCGCAGCCGCACCAGGTAGACGCCGCCGGCGGCGAGCGCGACGACGGACGCCTCGGCGGTGAGCTGCCGTGGCGAGGGGCGGGCGGTGATCAGGTCGCCGCGGTGGCCGGTGAAGTCGGGGCGGCGGGCGAGCGCTGCCGCGTACCCGGCGGGGGCCAGCAGGCCCAGCAGCAGCACGCCGGCGACCAGGGGGATCTCGATCGGTTCGGCGCGCCCGGGGGTGAGGATGCCGGCCGTCCAGCCGAGGGCCGCGGCGGGCAGGACCACGACCAGGGCTTCGGCGAGGCCACGGCGGCCGATCAGGGGTACCGAGCCGCCGCGGGCGCGCAGCAGGGCGTATTCGCCGCGGCGGCGTTCGACGGCGAGGCGGGCGGCGAGCAGGATCAGCCCGGCGAGGGTGGCCAGGATGCCGGCCTGCACGACGGCGATCAGCGACCGGGCCGCCCGCAGCCGCTGGTCGAAGGCGGCGAGGGTGCTGTCCAGGCTGGTCAGCATGCTGGTGCCGTCGGCGGGCGGTGTGCGGCGGGCTGCGGCCAGTGCCTCGTTCACCTCGCCGATCCGGTCGGCGGTGAGTGTCCGCTCGTCGATCCGGTACCGCCAGCGGTGTTCCAGCGCCTCGGCGTCGGTGCCGGCCGTGTCGGCGCCGACGGCGTCGGTGAGCAGGACGGCCCGCCAGCGGGTGCCGTCACGCGGGTCGGGGCAGGCGGCCCGGACCAGGCGCATGTCGTCCCAGATCGGGGCGGCCGCGTCGACCGGTTCGAACACGCCGACGACGGTGATCTCGGCGACGCCGAACCGGTCGGCGAGGGCGAACTTCTCGCCGGTGCGCAGGTTCAGGGCCGCGGCGGCGTCCGCGCCGATGATCGCCTCGGAGCGCCCGGCCCGGGATGCGGGGCGGCGGCCGTCGACGATGCGGGTGGCCTCGTCAGCGCCGGTCTGGCGGCGGGCCGCGGCGAGCTGCGGGCAGGACTCGTTGCGCCCGCCGCGGACCACGGCGGCCGGCCCGACCTCGGCGATGAACCACGCGCCGTCGATCATCTCGGGCAGCGGGGCACGCAGCCCGTCCCGGATGGTGGCGAGCAGCGGGGCGCCGTCACCGGCCCGCGCGATCAGCGGCGGTTCGAGGTTGTGGCTGAAGGTGACGTCACGGGCGCTGGAACCCAGCTCGCCGACGTCGCCGCGCAGGCCGAGGTCGATCTGGTCGTTGATCAGCCGGGCGGGCCCGGAGGCGAGGAACGCGGCCAGCCCCACCAGGGCGGCGAGCAGTCCGAGCTGCCCCGCGTACGCGCGGACCCGGCGCAGGACGGCCTTCATCGGTCGGCCCCCAGCCGCAGGCGCGACGCGGGCAGCCGGCGGGCGGCCGCGGACGCGCTGAGCGCGCTGAGTCCGAGAGCGATCAGCACCAGCAGGACCGCGCTGCCGATCGTGGGCAGCCAGCCGACGGCCAGGACCGGTTCCGGCACCGGCCGGGCGGCCGCCGGGGTGAGCACCAGCAGCGGCGCCATCGCCCCGGCGACGAGCAGCCCGACGCCGAGCCCGGCGAGCGCGCCGAGCCCGGCCAGGAACGCCTGCTCGACCACCAGCGAACGGGCCAGCAGACCAGGGCCGGCGCCGAGGGTGTGCATGACGGACAGTTCCACGGCCCGGCGCCGGGCGGTGGCGCGGGCGTCCGCGGCGATGCCGGCGGCGGCCAGCAGGACCGCGCCGAGCGCCGCGCCGAACAGCGCGAACCGGGCACCGGCACCGAACGGGTCACGTCCGGCGGCCGCCGCGATGTCCCGCTGGTCGAGCACCTGCAGCCCGGTGAGTTCGCCCATGCCGCGCGGTTCGCCGCTCACCCACCACTCCTCGTTGCCGTACGCCACACCGAAGTTCTCGAACAGCCGGGCGTCCAGGGCGACCCGGTCCGCGAGCAGCGCCGACCCGCCGGCGGTGCCGGGCACCCGGGACACCGTGGCGACCACGATCGCCTGAACCGTGCCCCCGGGCAGACCGAGCAGAGTGTGCTCGCCGACCTCGGCGTTCAGCACGGTCAGCACGTCCGGGGTGACCACGAGCGGCACCGCGGTGCGGCCCGGCTCGCGGGTCACCGCGACGCGCCCGCGGACCCGGATGCCCTTGTCCAGGGCCGCGATGCTGGTGGAGCTGCCCTGGGCGAGGGCGCGCCAGTCCCGGCCCTGCCCGGTGATCAGCCAGGACGCCTCGACGTCCGGGGAGGTCTCGGCGACGAACCCGAGCAGGCCCGCCCCGCCGGCGTCGAACCGGACCGGGCGCCCCGCGTCGCTGACGCCGAGGTCGATGCGGCGCCCGCCGGTGAGGACCGCGGTGGTGTGGACCGGGCGGTCACTGCGGATCGTCCCGGCCGCCAGGGTGCCCGTGGTGACCGTGCCGCGCTGGGCAGCCACCTCCCCGAGCAGCGCCGCCGGGGACCTGCCGAAGGCGTCGTCGCGGGCCTGCACCACGCCCTGCGCCGCGGCGGTGTCCAGGGCGATCAGCTCGGCGGGATCCCGGCCGGCGGACATCGTCAGGCTCTCCCGCCAGGCGGGCACCACCTGCCCGGCGCCGGGCAGCGCGGCGATCTGGGCGGCCCGGCCGGCGGGAGCCGAGCCGGCCGCCTCGACCAGGCGCACGTCCGCGCCGACCTGCTGCACCGCCTGGTCGCCGATGGACCGTTCGGCGGTGCCGGTCAGGCACCAGGAGACCGTGGCTGCGGCGACCGCGAGGGCCAGCAGGACCATCGGCCCGGCCTGGGCGCGGCGGCCCGCCTGCCAGGTGCCGAGCAGCCACGCCCGGGTGGTGCCGCGGCCCAGCCGGGCCCCGGCGAGCCTCGCCACCGGCGGCAGCAGCCGGATCGCCACCACCGCGCCGGTCAGCACGCCGAGGATCGGGGCGGCGGCCAGCAGCGGGTCGATGCCCAGGCCGGCGCCGACCGGCGACGAGTACTGCCGCAGCTGCATCCAGGCGAGCACGGCCAGGACCACGACGACCAGGTCCAGTCCGGCGCGGCGCAGCATCGGCAGGCGCGACCGGCCGGACGTCTCGGCGATGTAGGTGCGGCCCTTGCGGACCGCGGGCAGGGTCAGGGCCAGGACACCGCCGGCGACGGCAAGACCGGCGGTCAGCCACACCGAGGCGTCGAGGCGCGGTTCGACGGTCAGCCCGGCCGGGAACGGCACCAGGCCGAGGAGGAACACCGCGAGCGGCGGCGCGACCAGGCCGGCCGGCAGCAGCATGGCCAGGCCCTCGACCGCGGCCAGTCGCCCGAGCTGCACCCGGGAGGCGCCACGGGCCCGCAGCAGCGCGGTCTCGGCCCGCCGGGCCTCGCCGAGCAGCAGGGCGACCAGCGACAGCGCGTACCCGCCGAGGACCACGATCAGCAGGATCGGGGTGACCATGGTGGACCGGCGTACCAGGTCGGCGCGGTCGAGGCGGCCGGCCAGCTCACCCAGGCCGGTGGTGACGGTCGCCGAGTTACCCAGGCCGGTGCTCTCCGGCAGGCCTTCCACGATCAGGGACGCCGATGCGGAGGTACGCGTGACGCGGGCCAGACCGGCACCGTCGAGGTCGGGTTCGGCGAGCCAGCCCGCCGAGGCGCCCGCGGTGAACCGCTTGGCGAAGGTGTCCGCGCCGACGACGATCGGCCCGTAGGTGGAGGTCTGCGCGGCCCGGCCGGCGAACACGTCCGGCACCAGCAGCCAGTACGGGTCGGTGAGGGCGGCCGGCCGCCACACGCCGGAGACGGTGAACGCGACGACCTTGCCGGTGCGCCGGTCCGCCAGCCGCAGCGTGTCGCCGGCCGTGACGCCGAGGGTCGCGGCGACCGGCTCGGCAAGCGCGGTCTGCCGGTCGGCTGCCGGCCACCGCCCGGAGACGAGGGTGGCGTGGGCGGCGAGGTTCTCCAGGGCGACGACGTCGGCGTACACGACACCGTCGTCGTCGGGGACGGCGTCACCGGCCGGCCCGGACAGTGCCCAGCCGGAGCCGTACGACGCGCCGGACACGGTGACGTCGTCGAACGTGGACCGGAACACGTCGCGGACGGCACGGTCCCGGGCCTGCGGGTCGCTGCCGCCCGCACCGCGGACCAGCACGGACCGGTCCTGCGGGCCGGCTGCGGCGATCGCGGCCCGCACCCCGGCGGCGCCGGACGAACGGGTGTACGCGGTCAGGGCGGCCAGCAGCAGGACGGCGATGACCATGACGGCCAGGGCGGCGGCGAGCAGGCCCTTGGCGGCCACGGCGCGCCGGATGATCAGCGCCATGAGCGCCCTGCGGAAAGCATGCGGCGGATCTTGCCACAGGAGGCCGGGGCCGGTGTTCCCACCAGCCCTTTCTGACCGGGATCCAACAGGTTTTTCGCAAGTGCCACCGGGGGCCGTCTGGTACGGCCCCCGGCGCGGGGTCTGCCGCGCTCGGGGCTCTTCGTGGTGGCCGGCTGCGCGGACTGGTTCCGTCCGCGCAGCCGGCCACGGGCTACGACCGGCCACGGGCTACGACCGGCCACGGGCTACGACCGGCCCGGCGCTACAGCCGACCCGGCGCTACAGCCGACCCGGCGCTACAGCCGACCCGGCGCTACAGCCGACCCGGGGTTACGGCTGGCTGCGGGGGCTGTCCGGGGACAGCGTGTCGATGAACTCGTGCGGGTCGTGCACGCCGGTGGTGCGCCGTGCCGCGTCCGCCTCGGCCTTCGCCGTCGCCGCCACGCCGGCCCGGTCCACGCCCGGGATCGCCGACACCGTGTCGTACGCCTTCTCGGCCAGCGCGTACGCCGACCGGTAGTCGTGCTTCGCGAACGCCGTCGCGGACAGGCCCAGCAGTCCGTCCGCGGTCAGCAGCGCCGTCCGGCCCTTGCCGGCCGGGACCGTGGCGGCGAGCCGGTTGGCCGCCTCCCAGTACGCGGCGGTCAGGAACCGGTCGCTGTTGTCCCGGTCGAACTGGCTGAAGTCCCAGTTCAGGTCGATGTAGCTCATCATCGAGTTGTTCTCGTCGCCGGCGCCCGCGAACAGGAACTCGTTGGCCGGCGAGTAGTCGACGCCGGTGGCGCTGTCGTACCCGTCGTGCGGGTGGCTCAGCCCCAGGTGGTGGCCGACCTCGTGGATCTGGGTGGTGGTCAGGCCGTACCCGGACGCGACGACCTCCGGGGAGATGAAGGAGAACACGTACGTCTGGTCGCCGCTGACGTAGTCGTCGTCGGCGAAGCCCAGCGCCGGGACGCCGACTCCCGCCCCGACCGCATAGTTGATCATCGGGACCTCGTAGTCGACGCGGCCCTCGTCGTCCAGGATCGCGTCGATGTGCTCCCGGTTGTACAGGTAGAGGTTGGCGAACGCCGGGTAGCCGCTCTCCGGGTAGCACGACTCGTCGGCGAGCAGACCGACGTAGCACTCCTCGGCCTTGGCGCCGTACTCCAGATCCTGGGTGTCGTAGTCGAGGCGGTTGCGCCAGCGCAGCTCGGAGAGTTCCTGGACCAGCAGTGCCGGAGTGGTGTACTCGGCCGAGGCGTCGACGCCCGGCCAGCCCTCGTAGGTGTTGTCGTCCAGGTTGATCGACTTCGGCGGGGTGTCGGCGGGCAGCTCCACCGGGTAGATCGGCGACGTGGTGAACAGCAGGTTCAGCGCCACATAGCGGGTGATCTTCCCGAGGTCGCCGGCGAGCGCGGACAGCGGCCGGTAGCCGTCCGCGGTGTACTCCCAGGTAGGCGGCATCCGGTAGTCCTCGACACCGTCACCGTCGAGGTCCCGGTTGTCCACGTCGTAGTTGCTGGTCCACGACTCGGGACCGGCCGACAGGTCGTGGAACCAGACGCGACGGGTGCTGCCGAGCCCGGTCTCCTCGTCGTCGGCGGTGGTGCCGCCCCACGCGATCAGCTTGCGGGAGTCACGGTTGACACCGAAGTCGTAGCCGGTGTCCGGGTCGGGCTCGCCGGTCTTCGTGTACACGTGGTGCTGGAAGTCGGCACGCCCGTACCAGTTGATGAAGAAGACCGTGTTGCGGCGGGTGTCCACACCGGCCGGCGGGTGGAAGGCCAGCCACTTCTCCACGCTGGGCGCGTCGATGGTGTGGTTGTCCGCGATGTCCAGGACGTTGTTCTCCTGGTCGTTGTACGCCTGCTGGTAGGTGGTCAGCGGCGCGGGCTCCGCGATCTTCTTCAGCTGGGTGAAGAAGCCATTCTCGTACGATTTATCGGTGTACGTGAGTTTATAGTCGTATTTGTAGGTGATGCCGAGCTTCTCGGTCTCGCCGTACCACAGGCGGGAACGCACGACCGGCTCGTAACCCGTGGCCAACTCGGCGAGGAACGGCTGCTTCGCCACCTGCTCCGGCTCGTAGCCGACGAAGACCACGTTGACCGGCACCTTCTCCACGAGGCGGGGCTGACCGCCGGGATCCAGGTAACCGAGTTTCGGCGCGGCCGCGGCACCGGCGGGTCCCGCCGAGGCCGCCACGAGGGCCGCGACGAGCGGCGCGATGATCGAGCGTCTCCATCTCATGCGGACACGCTGCCATCCACCACAGTAGATGTGAAGGGGTGTCGCGTGCGTGTGTTCTCCGGCAGGCTGCTCCCCTACTGAACGAGAGGCCGGGAGCCCGGCGCTCCAGGCGCACGGTTCCCGGCCGATCGACAGTGATCTGTAGGAGCGTAAGGGTCACTTGGCCGTCGCGGGCAGGCTGCCCGGCTTGGCGGCGGGCGCCGCGGGCACACCGGCCGGCTTGGCCGCGGCCGCGGCTGCCGCCGGGATGCTGGCGGGTTTCGCAGCGGCCTCTGCGGCAGCGGGCACAGCCGGTTTCGCGGCTGCCGGGAGGGCCGGAACAGCGGGAAGCGCCGGCAGGCCGCCCGGCGTGACACCGGCCGGGAGCGCGTTGCCGAGGCCACCGGTTACGTCACCAGCCCCGCCGCCGAGGCCACCGGTGAGACCTCCGACAGCGCCGGTGGCACCACCAAGTCCACCGTTCGCACCACCCAGACCACCGGTCGCACCACCGAGGCCACCAGTGGCACCGCCCAGACCACCGGTGGCGCCACCGAGACCACCGATGCCGCCGGTGAGGCCGCCGAGGCCGCCGCCGCCGAGAACACCTCCGAGACCACCGGTCGAGACCGGCAGGGCGGGCAGGTTACCCAGGGACGGGGCGCCGGACACTCCCGGAAGCTGCGGCAACTGGCCGCCGAGCAGCGGGAACACGAACAGGTCGAACCGGCGAGGGTCGAGCAGATTCTGCAGGCACTTGGCGTCGAGGAGCGGCACTTGCTTGGCGACCGCGTCCGCTGCCTGGTTGCAGCCGACCAGTCCCCAGAAGGAGCCGGTCGGCACCCAGTCACCGGGCGCCGTCTTTGCGTCGGACCGCACGGCTCCGCCGGACTGCGAGGCCGCGCCGGGGTCCGCGGGCGCGGCCGGGGAAGCCGCCGCCGGACCGGCCATCGCGAGTCCCGCCACAGCCGCGACGCCGGTAACCACGATCCCCCGTGTCATCTTCTTCATTTACCTGACCTTTCCGTAATAGACATCCATGAGCGGATATGCCGATCGTAGGTGCGGTCAGGTGCACCTCTTGGAGAACATGAAAACCCGCTGCCGGTAAGCCCTTTCCCGCCGACCGGACCGGACACTCGCGCCGCCGGGCACACTCCGGTACGGGATCAGGCTCACCGCGCACGGAACCCGCCCGACCGGCCCACGCCTCACCGACCCGGCTCGGGTGGGAACACGGCAACTCGGGTGGGAGCACGGCGAACGGCCGAGGGCCGCACCCCCCGTGGGTGCGGCCCTCGGCCGATCGATCCCTGCTACTACCTGCTACGTCACTACTACCTGCTACGTCACTACTGCTGTTCTGCTTCTGGCGGGTTCAGTTCTTCTTCCACGGGGGCGGCGGTCCACCCGGACCACCGGGACCCCACGGACCGGGACCACCGGGGCCACCCGGACCCGGGCCACCCCACGGACCGGGGCCACCCGGGCCGCCGGGACCGTCCCACGGGCCGTGCGGCGGACCACCCGGACCACCGGGGCCGGGGCCGTGCGGGCCGTCCCAGTCCCAGAAGGCCTTCAGTCCCCACTCCCCGCGATGCGGGCCGCGCCGGACGTAGAAGCACTCGTAGTCGTCCCACCGGTGGCGCCATTCGCCCTCCCGGCCGTACCGCTCACAGGTGCGCGGCCCCGGGAAGAACCCGATGAAGCGCTCCCGGTCGGCGGGCTTCCCCTGACCGGCTTGACCAGCGGGCTTCCCCTGACCAGCAGGACCGGCCGCCTGCGACCGGTCCGACACCGCCGGGGCCGTCGCCGAGGACGCCGCGGCCGGGCCGGCCACGGACAGCCCCGCGGTCACCGCGACGCCCGTGAGCACGAGAGCGCGCGTCAGCTTACTCATGACCTCACCTTTCCGTAAATAATACCCTATTAACGGACAAGGCGACCATAAGATCATGACCACGAGTGACCGTGGCGACACGCGAATCACGATCGGGTGATCACCAGGCCCACGCTTCGGGGCCCGGTCCCCCGTTCCCCACCGGCGGAAATATCGCGTCCAGGGCTTGCAGGGTCGCCGCGTCGAGCTCCGTCTCCACGGCCGCCACCGCCAGATCCAGTTGCCCGGCCGACCGCGGCCCGATCACCGGTGCGGTGACGCCGGGCCGGGACAGCAGCCATGCGAGCGCCACCGTCACCGGGTCGAGGCCGATGTCGGCGCAGAGTTCCTCGTACCGGCTGATCGCCGCCCGGTGCGGCTCGACCCGTTCCGGCGCGTGCAGCACACTCCGCCCGCCGGCACCCTCCCGCTCCTTGCGCAGCGCACCGGAGAGCGCCCCGAAATGCAGCGGCGAATACGGCAGGATCCCGATGCCCAACTCACTCGCCGCCGGCAGCACCTCCAGTTCGACATGCCGGGTGAGCAGGTTGTACTTGCACTGCTCGGACACCACCCCGAGGAAGTTCCGCCGGTCCGCGACGGCTTGCGCCCGCGCCAGGTGCCATCCGGCGAAGTTGGACGATCCCGCGTACCGAATCTTGCCCTGCAGGGTGAGGGTCTCCATCGCCTGCCAGACCTCTTCCCACGAGGTCTCCCGATCAACGTGGTGCATTTGATAAACATCGATCCATTCGGTACGCAGCCGCCGCAACGAAGCCTCGCAGGAGGCGACGATGTTGCGGGCGGACAGTCCACGGTCGTTGGGCCCGTCCCCCATCGGCGCGTAAACCTTGGTGGCCAGCACCGTCCGGTCCCGCCGCCCGCTCGCCGCGAACCAGTTCCCGATGATCGTCTCGGTCAGGCCGCCACCCTCGTCTCCGTACATGTTGGCGGTGTCGACGAAGTCGATGCCCATCTCAGTCGCACGGTCCAGCACCGCATGACTCTCGGTCTCCGGTATCTGCCAGCCGAAGTTCATGGTCCCCACACAGAGGCGGCTGACACTGAGCCCGGCCCGGCCCAATCGGGTACGTCGCATGCCCCGAACCGTAGGCACCCCACGCCTCACCCGATAACCGTTCGACCACGCTCGAATCCAGTCCCGCCCACCGCCCGCCCAC
>NZ_JZKF01000051.1 GCF_000962825.1 Actinoplanes rectilineatus | reverse complement strand
CGTGGCGTTCGTGATCGGCCCGCAGATCTACGGCAACTACGACAACGTGGTCACCCGCTGGGCCGAGTCGCAGCAGTACCTGTTCCACTCACTGCTGCAGCGGGCCGGCAACCGGCAGGGCATCGCCATGCTGGTCGGCACGAACAACGCGGTCCGGATCTCGGCGCTGCGCTCGATCGGCGGCCTGCAGGACTCGATCACCGAGGACATGGCGACCAGCCTGGCCATGCACGCCACCGCGAACCCGGCGACCGGGAAACGCTGGCGGTCGGTCTACACCCCGGACGTACTCGCCGTCGGCGAGGGCCCGTCGTCCTGGACCGACTACTTCAGCCAGCAGCACCGCTGGTCGCGCGGCACCGACGAGGTCATGGTGCGCCGGTTCGCCGGGGTGGCCTGGCGGCTCGGGCCGTTCCGGGCGCTGCACTACGTGCTGCTGATGTCGTATTACCCGCTGACCGCGCTGGCCTGGCTGCTCGGTGCCGCCAACGCCGCCGGGTTCATGCTGCTCGGCGCCAAGGGTGTGCAGGTCCCGGCCGAGGTGTGGCTGATGTTGTACGTGGACGCGGCGCTCTTCCAGGTCGGCCTCTACCTGTTCAACCGGCGGCACAACGTCAGCCCGCACGAGAAGTCCGGATCGTCGGGGCTGGCCGGGATGCTCGCCTCCACGCTGTGCACGCCGATCTACGTGTCCAGTCTCATCGGGGCGCTGCTACGGCGTAAGGCCGGCTTCGTGGTCACCCCGAAGGGCGACTCGACCAGCCCGGACCGGGTCGCCACGTTCGGTTCCGGCCTGCGCTGGGCCGCCGTGTACGCCGCGATGCTCGCCGTCGCGCCGTTCATCGACCACGTCGACCCGGCCATGTACGCGTGGCCCGCCCTCAACCTCGCCATCTGTCTGGCGCCCACGCTGATCTGGGCCGTCAACCGCCGTAAGGAGCCGTCCGCATGAAGCCCCGCACGCGTCCCACCCTCGCCCGCCGCCTGGTGAGCGGTCTGGCCACGCTGGTGGTGCTCGGCACGGTCGTGGTGGCGAACCGGCCGATGGTCGCGGTCGCCTCCGAGGCGCTGCACACCTACAAGATCAACCGGCAGTCGTACAAGGAACGGTACGGCCACTGGGCGAACCTGCCGGTGCCGCGCGACTTCCGGGTGAACGCCATCCACGCCGCCCTGCTGCACACCGGCAAGGTGCTGATCATCGCGGGCAGCGGCAACAACAAGGACTCGTTCGAGGCCGGCTCGTTCCGCAGTGTGCTGTACGACCCGGCGGCCGACTCGTTCACCGAGATCGACACCCCGACCGACGTGTTCTGTGCCGGGCACGCGTTCCTGCCGGACGGCAAGCTGCTGGTCGCCGGGGGCACCAAGTCGTACGAGGTGCTCGAGGACGAGGTCGACCACGCGGCCGGGGTCATGAAGATCAAGAACGAGTCGCCGGACGGCGGGCCGCACGTGCTGGAGAAGGGCACCCGGCTGGTCTCCGCCACGGGGCACGTCTACCGGACCCGGGACAAGGTGACGGTGCCGACCGCCCGCAAGATGACCCACGGGACCACCACCACGGTGCACGCCGGTGAGGTCGAGGTCTGGGTGGACGCCGTCGAGAAGGGCGACGCGGCGGTCGTCGGGCAGCCCGCCCAGTACTCCCTCGAGGGCCTGACCGGGCCCAACCTCTACGGCGTCTCCGAGAAGATCACCCGCGAGAAGCAGGAGTACGGCGGCGACAAGACGTCGTACGAGTTCGACCCGGTCACCGAGAAGTACGTGAAGACCGGGAACCTGCAGGACCCGCGCTGGTACCCGACCCTGATCGGCCTGAACGGCGGCGACGTGCTCGCCGTCTCCGGCCTCGACCAGTTCGGCCGGATCCTGCCCGGGCGCAACGAGCGGTACCTGACCGCCGAACGCCGCTGGGTCAAGGCGCCCGAGCTCAAACGTTACTTCCCCACCTACCCCAGCCTGCACATGATGGGCGACGGCAAGGTGTTCTACTCCGGCGCCAACGCCGGATACGGCCCGGACGACAAGGGGCGCACCCCGGGCCTGTGGGACGTCAGGAACAACAGGTTCCAGCAGGTGCCCGGCCTGCGCGAGCCGGACAAGAACGAGACCGCCTCGTCGGTGCTGCTGCCGCCCGCGCAGGAGCAGAAGGTGATGATGTTCGGCGGCGGCGGGGTCGGCGAGTCGGAACACTCGACCGCCCGTACCGACATCGTCGACCTGGACGAGAAGTCCCCGCGCTACCGGCCCGGACCGGACCTGCCGAAACCGGCCCGCTACCTGTCCACCGTGCTGCTGCCCGACGACAGTGTGCTGACGACCGGCGGCTCCTCCGGGTACCGCGGCGGCAAGTACCGCGACCAGACCCGCAGCGACCTGTTCAACGCGCAGATCTACCGGCCGGACCGCAACGTCTTCGAGACCGCCGCCGAGTCGACCGTCGGCCGCAACTACCACTCCGAGGCGATCCTGCTCCCGGACGGCCGGGTGATCACCATGGGCAGCGACCCGCTCTACGACCCGACCGGTAAGAACGCCGGCACCTTCGAGCAGCGCATCGAGGTGTACAGCCCGCCGTACCTGTTCCGCGGCACCCGCCCGGCGATCACCGGCGGACCGGCCGCGGTCTCCCGCGGCACCACCGCCACCTTCACCACCCCGGACGCCGCCCGGATCGCCTCGGCCCGTCTGGTGCGGCCCAGCTCGGTCACCCACGTGACCGACACTGATCAGCGTTCGGTGGCGCTCGGCCTGCACCGCACGGCCGGCGGCGTGGACGTCACCGTGCCGGAGAAGGCCGGCCTGGCGCCGTCCGGCTGGTACATGCTGTTCCTCGTCGACGACAAGGGCGTACCGTCGGCCGCCCGCTGGGTCCAGGTGCGCTGACCGATGGGCCGGCACCTGCGGCCGGTCAGCAGGCGCCGTCGGGCACTGCTGATCGCCACCGCCCTCAGCCTCGCCACCGGCGCCGTGGTCCTGATCAAGGACCGGGAGCCGGCCCCCGTGGTCCGGGTCCCGGAGACCGGCAGCACCGGCGGCCCCGGCCTCTACGTCGACCCGGCGGGCGCCGCCGCCCGCGAGGTGCGGGCCCTGGAACAGGCCGGCCGGCGGGCCGAGGCCGCGGTGCTCCGGCGGATCGCCGACCGTCCCGTGGCCACCTGGTTCACCGACGCCGCCCCCGGATTCACGGACCGGGCCCGGCGGCTGGTCAGCGCCGCCACGGCCGCGGGGCGGCTGCCGGTCCTCACGCTGTACTTCATCCCGCGACGGGACTGCGGCAGCTACTCCGCGGGCGGCGCTTCCAGCGCGGCAGCGTACAAGAAATGGGTCTTCGCCCTGCGGGAGGCGATGCGCGGACACCGCGCCCTGGTGGTCCTGGAACCGGACGCGGTCGCCCAGACCGTCCGCGGATGCCTCGGCACCCACGCCCGGACCGAACGATATGCGCTGCTCGCCTGGGCGGTGGACACCCTGCGCGCGCTGCCCGGCGTCGCCGTCTATCTGGACGCGGGCAACCCGAGCTGGGTTCCGGCCGCCCGGATGGCGCCGGCCCTGCGTGCCTCCGGCGCCACCCGGGCCCGCGGTGTGTCGCTCAACGTCGCCAACTTCGAGACCACGCACGACAATCTGGTGTACGGGACGGAGCTGTCCCGTCTGCTCGACGATCGGCACTTCGTGGTGGACACCAGCCGCAACGGCAACGGGCCCGCCCAGCAGGGCGCGGGCGACCGGCACTGGTGCAATCCACCCGGCCGGCGGCTCGGCCCGGCGCCCACCCTGCGCACCGGGCATCCGCTGGCCGACGCGTATCTCTGGGTGAAACGTCCGGGAGAGTCCGACGGAGCCTGTGGATCCGGAGCGCCGAAAGCCGGACACTGGTTCCCGGCATATGCGATGGCACTCGCCCGGTGATCGTCCATGCGCGGAGCGCGCATGAGACTCTTGACTCAATCGGCCCCCGTGCGGGGTTACGCCGTTAACATCGGCGAAGTCGGGACAGCGCCGTCCTGGAGCCATCCGAGAAAAGGAGCGCCCCGATGACAGAGCAGCCTGCCCACCTCGACGAGCGGGAGGGGCCGGACGCCGAGCTGCGCGCCGACATCCGGCGGATCAGCACCCTGCTCGGACAGACCCTGGCCCGCCAGGAGGGCCGCCCCCTGCTGGACCTCGTCGAGGAGATCCGCGCCCTCGTCCGGCAGGACGAACCCGCCGCGGCCGAACGCCTCGCCGCGATGGACATCACCACCGGCACCAAACTGGCCCGGGCCTTCTCCACCTACTTCCACCTGGCCAACATCACCGAGCAGGTGCACCGCGCCCGTGAGCTGCGGCGCCGCCGGGCCAAGGACGGCGGCTGGCTGGACCAGGCCGCACAGCGGATCGCCGAGAAGGGCGTGCCGGCTGACGAGATCGCCGCGGCCGCCCGCCGCCTGGCCGTCCGCCCGGTCTTCACCGCCCACCCGACCGAGGCCGCCCGCCGCTCGATCCTGTCGAAGCTGCGCCAGGTCGCCGACTCGCTGGACGCCGAATCCGCCGCCGCCGCGCTGTACGGGGCGACCGACACCACCGCCTCCACCCGGCGTTTCGCCGAACTGATCGACCTGCTCTGGCAGACCGACGAGCTGCGCCTGGACCGGCCGGACCCGACCGACGAGGCCCGCAACGCCGTCTACTACCTCAAGGACCTGTACGCCGACGCCGCCCCGCAGGTGCTCGACGACCTGGCCGAGACGCTGCGCCGGCTCGGCGTGGAGACCGCCCCGACCTCCCGGCCGCTCACCTTCGGCACCTGGATCGGCGGCGACCGCGACGGCAACCCGTTCGTCACCCCGGCCGTCACCCGCGACGTGCTGATCATCCAGCACGAGCACGGCATCCAGGCCACCGAGAAGGCGATGGACACGCTGATCGACGAACTGTCGGTCTCCCGGCGGCTGCGCGGCGTCTCCCTCGACCTGTCCGCCAGCCTGGCCCAGGACCTGGACAACCTGCCGGAGATCGCATCCCGGTTCCGGCGCACCAACGCCGAGGAGCCGTACCGCCTCAAGGTCCGGGCGATCAAGGCGAAACTCGCCAACACCCGGTCCCGGCTGCAGCACGGCACCCCGCACGTGCCCGGCCGCGACTACCTGGGCAGCGAAGAGCTGATCTCCGACCTGGAACTGATGCGCGCGTCGCTGGCCCGCAACTCCGGCCAGCTGCCCGCCCTCGGCGTGGTCGCCACCGCCATCCGGCAGGCGTCCGCGTTCGGCCTGCAACTCGCCACCCTCGACGTCCGCGAACACGCCGAGAAGCACCACGAGGTGCTGCAGCAGATGTACACGCAGGTCGGCGAGGTCGACGACTACGCGGCCCTGGACCGCTCCGACCGGACCAAGCTGCTCGCCACCGAACTGGGCGGCCGGCGCCCGCTGTCCAGCTCGGACACCCCGCTCACCGACTCGGCCCGCAAGACGTTCGACGTCTTCAACACGATCCGTGAGGCGCAGGACTCGTTCGGGCAGGACGTCATCGAGACGTACATCATCTCGATGACCCTGGGCGTCGACGACGTCCTCGCCGCGGCGGTCCTGGCCCGCGAGGCCGGCCTGATCGACATCCACACCGGCCGCGCCCGGGTCAACATCGTTCCCCTGCTGGAGACCCCGGCCGAACTGGACGCCGGCGGCGACCTCCTCGACGAGATGCTGACCCTGCCGGCGTACCGCGAGGTGGTCCGCGCCCGCGGCGACGTGCAGGAGGTGATGCTCGGCTACTCGGACTCCAACAAGGAGGCCGGCATCACCACCAGCCAGTGGCGCATCCACAAGGCGCAGCGCTCGCTGCGTGACGTCGCCGCCCGGCACGGCGTCCAGCTGCGCCTGTTCCACGGCCGCGGCGGCACGGTCGGCCGCGGCGGCGGCCCCACCCACGAGGCGATCCTGGCCCAGCCGTACGGCACGCTCGACGGGGCCATCAAGGTCACCGAACAGGGCGAGGTCATCTCCGACAAGTACACGGTGCCGGCCCTGGCCCGGGAGAACCTGGAACTGACGGTCGCGGCGGTCCTGCAGGCCACCCTGCTGCACACCACGCTCTCCGTCGACCCGGTGAAGCTGAAGGTCTGGGACGCCATCATGGACACCGCCTCCGACGCGGCGTTCAAGCAGTACCGTTCGCTGGTCGAGGACCCGGACCTGCCCGCGTACTTCTGGGCCGCCACCCCGACCGAACTCCTCGGCGCCCTCAACATCGGCTCCCGCCCGTCGAAGCGCCCCAACGCGGACGCCGGGCTGGGCGGCCTGCGCGCCATCCCGTGGGTCTTCGGCTGGACCCAGACCCGCCAGATCGTCCCCGGCTGGTTCGGCGTCGGCAGCGCCCTGGCGGCGGTCCGCGAGGCCGGCCAGGGTGCCGAACTCGACGCCATGTACGGCAACTGGCAGTTCTTCAAAACCTTCCTGTCGAACGTCGAGATGATGCTCGCCAAGACCGACCTGAAAATCGCCCGCCGCTACGTGGAGACCCTCGTCCCGGAACAGCTCCACCCGATCTTCGCCAAGATCGAGGACGAGTACGACCGGACGGTCCGTGAAGTCCTGGCAATCACGGGAGGCTCGGAGCTGCTGGCCCCGCAGCCGGAACTGTCGCGGACGCTGGGGGTGCGGGACACGTACCTGGAGCCGCTGCACCACCTGCAGGTGGCGCTGCTCCGGCAGTACCGTGACCTGGGCGAGAACGGTCGTCAGATGCCCACCGCGCCGGGTGCCCGCCGGGGGCCGTCGGATTCGACGGCGCTGGAGCGGGCGCTGCTGACGACTGTCAACGGCATCGCGGCCGGCATGCGCAACACCGGCTGATCACCACCACGAACGCAACGAGGCCCCGCACCGGATTCCGGTGCGGGGCCTCGGCCTATTGCCACTAAGCCGTGGGCGGACTCTCCAAGTCGCCCCATTCGGCGTGCAAATCCGAAGCCACGATCCAGATGCGGCCACCGGTCATGGCGATCTCGTGGCTGATCCCCTGGTCATGCGGAAGGATCTCGTCCAACTGCAGATCGCCCAGACGCTTCACATCGGGCCACGGAAATTCTCCCGGGCCCTCCGCGGTGACATCCATCGACAAGCCGGTGACGTTCTCGTATCTGATCCGCAGGCCGGAGTCGTGCTTGAAATCGTTCGGCGCGAACCGCACCTCGACCGAGATCCGATCAGCCGCGTCCTGGACCAGGACGGTAGAGAGCCGCAGGTCCTTGACACATGTGGTCGCGGTGAAATCGTAGTGGCCACGGTCGGTGGCGAACGCCGATGCTCCGGGCGGCAGCTGACCGCCGCATTCGGCCAGCCACTCCCGATACGGCACCGGATCGAGAAAGAAGCCTTCGTCGCTGCGGTCGACCTTGACGAATCTCACGGGCACTGAGGCGTGTTTCGCGGCCTCATCCATTTGTCGCCGGTGATGTCCTCGGTCCCCCTCGCGCCAATGCGCGGGGGGATCTCTGCACGCATCGCCTTCACGGCATGCCCCTTCAGCCTGTTCTGGACGTTGTCCGGCACAACGACGTCCGACTTCTTCCCGTGCTTATCGAAGAAGCCGTTGCTGCCGAAAACGCCGACCTCCCGACCGCGATAGTAGACGTGGATCTCAAAGTCGACACCCTTGCCGATGTTGAACTTGTCCATCCTGCCGGTGTAACCCTCGCCCAGGTTCATCGGGGCAGACGAGTTGGTGTTGGAGCTAGCGGCAAGCTGCACACGCGCGACAGCCGCGCCGGCGACGGCCAGACCGAAGGGGCACGTCGTGCCCTTCTTCCGGATCTTGTCGATGAGCTTCTTGATGTCACGGAGCTTGTCGGAGTTCTTCCACGCCTTGGCGCCCGTGGCGAAGTAGCCGACACCCGGGATCATCGCTCCGGCGGAGAGCGCTCCGCCGATCCAGTCACCTCGGCCGAACGACACGGCGGCGTCGATGCCGTCACACGCCTCACCGACGACGGGGACAAGACCACAGGCCATCAGGACGAACTGGAGCACGTCCAGAATGACGTCCTGGTTCTCGCCGATGACCGATTTGAGATCGGCGAGCATCAGACAGCCGGAGGAGTTCGTATTCGCCGGCGTGGCACACTTCGGCTGATCGGCCAGCGCACCCGCGAAGTCCTTGTAGACCTTGAGGCACTCCGTCGAGACCGCTGACGGGTCCAGTTGCAGGCAACCCCAGGTCTTGTGGTCGTCCGCGGCACTGCCGACCCCGTCGGCGCCGGTGCCCGGCGTGGTGTTACGCCGCTGCTCCTCGAACTCCTTCAGCTTCGTCTCATAGATCGCCGACGCTTCCTTGGCCGCCGTGTCCGCCGCGGCGGCGTCCTTGCCGGCCGCGTTCGCCGCCGCGCGAGCCTCGTTCTTGGCGACATAGGCGGCGTTCGCATCCGCACGGGCCCGCGAGGCCGCAGCAGTGGCAGTGGCAGCGGACTGCGCCGCACTGTCGGCGCTGGCCTGGGCCGAGGCCGCGGCCTGCTTCGCCTTGATCGCCGACTGCGCTGCCTGATCGGCCGAAGCCTTGGCCGCCGTGGCGGACTTACTCGCATCAGTGGCGTATCCGGCGGCCTTGTTGGCAGCCGCCGTCGCCTCGGCAGCGGCCTTGTTCGCCTCCGCCACCTTGCCCCACGCGTTCAGCGCCGCCTTGTTGGCCGTCGCCGCGTCGGCCAGGGCCTTCTGCGCGTACTCCTGCGTCTGGATCACCAGAGCCCGAGCAGCCTGCACGTGCGCGGCCTGCTCCTGGTCCCGCTGCGCGGCCTGGAACTGCGAAGTGGTCAAGAAGTACGACAGGTACGACTTCGGGCCGTTCAGCGCGACGGTTCCGGCGGCCTTGACCTCCGGGCCACCGGCCTCCATCACCCGGTATGCCTCGATCCGGTCATCGGCCGCCTGCGCGGTGTACTGCCCCTCCCGCAGGAACTTGTGCATGTCCGCCGCCGACCCGAGCACCGCCGCCTCCGCGGCGTTCTTCAGGTTCGGTCCGGTCGCGGTGTTGTTGATGATCGCGTAGATCTTCACCCGGTCCTGCGCGAACTTCCCGGAGTAGTTCCGGGTCCGCAGGAACGTCTCCACCGCCGCATCGGTACCGGCCAGCGCCGTCTTCGCCGCGGTCTTCTCAGCACCGTCCGGGAGCGTGTCGATCAGGCGCCAGACCTTTGCCCGGTCGTCCTCCCCCACGGCGGTCCGGCGAACCTCGGTCACCCACGACCGCATCTCCGTCTCGCCGCCGGACAGCGCCTCCTCGGCAGCGGTCTTCGTCCACTCGCTGCCGGTGGTGAGCAGCGTGATCGCGGCCTTGCGCCCCTGCTGAAGCATGACCTCGGTCGAAGCCCCCACGGCAGTCGCCGCAGTCAGCTGCTGCCGCGTCTTGGCGTCGACCCGATCCTCTTCCGCGGTGTCCCAGAGCATCTTGTTGTTCCAGGCGACCGCCTCACCGCCTGCGGCCTTCGCCGTCTCCTCGGTGCGCAGCGCGTCCTGAGCTTCGAGAACGCCCTGATCGGTGGCTTCCGCCAAGCGGGCCGTGTCATCCTCGCGAGCCAGCTTCTCCAGGTTCTCCGCCTGTACCGCCGTAGCGACGGCCATGTTGGCCGCCTCTACCGCGGCAGCGGCATGGTTCGATGCCTCGGTCGCCGACTTCTCGCCCCGCTCGGCAGCCGCCGCCGCGGCCTCCGCGGCGTCCGCGGCTTTCTCCGCGTGCGCGGCGGCCTGGCGGGCGTACTCGAACGCCTGGTCCGACGCCTGTGCAGCCTTACGCGCCAGAGCGACGGCTCGCTCAGCCGCCCGAGCCGCAGCGGCCGCCGCGCGGCGAGCGTCCTCGGCTGCCTTCCGTGCCCGCGCTGCCTGCTCCTCCGAAACGTTCGCCTGGGAACCGGCCTCGTCAGCCGCCGCGGCGGCCTCGTCGGCATCGGCGCTGGCGCCCCGCGCCGCCTGCGCGGCTTTCTCCGCCTCGGCGAGTGCGCGGTCGCGTTCTGCCCGGACCTGGTCCAGCTCACGCGTCTTGGCAGCCGCGTCCCGGGCCGCTTCAGCGGCGAGCCGCGCGGTACGCGCATCGCCGGCACCGGTCCGCGCGTTGGCCGCGGCCTGCTGAGCACGTGCTGCCGCCTGTGCTGTCGCCGAGGCAGCAGTCGTGGCCTTCCGCGCCGCATCCGACGCGATCCGGGCAGCACGCATCGCCGCGTTGGACGCACCGACGGCATCCCGAGCCGCGGCCGCGGCGCCCTTGGCCGCATCCGCTGCACGGCCGGCAGCGGCGTCGGCTTTCTTCGCCGCACCGCCGGCGGCCTTGGTCTCGGCGGCAGCGACCTTGGCCGCGTTCTTCGCCTCCGATGCCGCGTTCGCAGCACGGGTGGATGCGCTGGTAGCCGCCACCGACTCCCGGGCCGCGGTGTCCGAGGCCTGCTTCGCCTGCTGAGTCAGGCTCTGCAGCGACGCCAGTTCGGCGTCCCTGGCCCGGGCGACGAACTGCCCGTAGCTGAGAAACTCCTGAAGGTCTGCGGGAGCACCGGCCAGTGCCTCCTGCGCCGCCGTGTTCAATACCGGCCCGCTGTTGTTCACACCGCCGGTCAGCATGCGTGTCACGGCGATTCGATCATCGGCCGCCGCGGCCTTCGCATAGCCTGCCGAGAGGAATTCCTCGAGTTCCTCCGCGGTCCCACCGAGAGCCGCGGTAGCAGCAGCCTTCACCGTCGGACCGGGCGTGGTGTCCAAGATCCGGGTGGCACGGATGCGCTCGTCAGCGCCCCAGCTCGATTTCCATCCGTCGTCGACGAATTCCTGAACTGCCGCGGGCGACGTTGCGATGGCGGTGGTTGCCGCAGCGCGCATCGAAGGTCCGTCCATACCCGCCAGGGTCTGCGCCGCAACGAGCTGATCAGCGGCGAGCGCCTCCGGATAGGTGGTGCTGAAGTACTGCTGGAGATCCGCCTCGGATCCGGTCAAGGCAGCTTCGGCGGCCCGGCGCACCGAGGCTCCACCGTTGAGCAGATTGGTGACCACGGTCGCGCGGTCTTGAATCGGGAGGTCCCATTCGTCCTCCTCGTCCGCCATCGCCGGCGTACCGGGAACGAGTATGACAGCGGTCATCACTGCAATCAGCAGGGCTGCCTGCGTTCGGAACCAGGAAGGCCTGGCCCGTCCGTTTCCGGAACGGGCGGCAGGCCGCGAGCGTTTGGACACAAATCCCCCATAGGTTTGGCCAAAGGGTTGAAGTAAGCGCCTATGGCGGCGTTTCACCCCATGGCAAGGAGGACGTTCCGCGTAGTGCGGACGCCCTGAAGGAAGAGGTGCAGACGTTGAAGGCGGCACGGCACACCGGCCGTGCCGCCCTGTCGTTTCGATCAGGCCGGGGCGTAGCTCACCCGGCGGGCCTTACCAGGCAATGCGATCAGGAGAGGCGGAGCTCGACGAGGACCGCGGTGGGCAGGTTGGTGCCGTCGCCCGGGTCGATCGGGACCGGGGTGTTGGCCGGGATCTGGTAGGTCTCGGTGCCGTCCGAGGTCTGGGCCTTGGCGGTCACCGGCAGGTTGCCGGCGCGGACGCCGAACGTGCCCGGGACCTCCAGGGTCAGCACACCCGTGGTGCCGATGGTCTTGAAGCAGTAGAAGTAGCCGTACGGCTCGACGTCGAGCGACTTCTCCACCTGGATCTCGGCCGTCGCACACTGTCCGCCGTCGTCGAAGGACTTGCGCGAGGAGAAGATGATGTGCCCGTCGCCCTTGAGGACCTTGAGCTCGTAGTCGGCCAGGATCTTGTCCGCACCGGGGTGCGTGTAGTCCTCAACCAGGGAAGCCGGGGTGTCCTCGGCCTCGGCCGCGGAGCCGACGGCGGTGAACGCGAACGCCCCCGTGGCGACGGCCATGACGACCGCCCCACCCCATGCCAGAGTCTTCATTCTCGCCTCATCAATTCGTCGTGCCTGCATGTACTCGTCCGCCGCCGCACCAGGAGCGCGCCGGCGGGCGCGTCGTTCCCGGACCGCGGCGCCGGGACGGCAGCGGTCACGACCGGCTGCACGGACGCGGCAAGCGACGTCCCCATCTGCACGCGAACCCCCGTGGAAGCGTTTCTGGTCGGTGCAAACTACCAGTGTTCATCGATGCCGGACAACGCCGTGGATCGATCGCGTGTTCGACATGGACAGCCGACAGTCTGTCGCATCTGCGATCTCTGCCATGCACGAACCCCGATGGGATGCGCGTCACACAGCGACGACCGCGGGGCGACCGACGGTGACATCGCCGAAATATCCACTGCTCAGCAGCGCGATCACTGTTCAGGGACTTCACATATCCACGTTCGTATGTAGATTGTCACATCAGCGCGTGGTGGATCGACCACACGCAGCCATCGAGGATCACCAACGACACATGGGGACGGCGTACCCCCCTGCGGGGCTACGCCGAGTGAACGGGGATTCCATGAAGACTACGTACGCCCGGCGACGGGCGGCGGTGCTGACGGCTGCCCTGATCGGTGCCGGACTCACGCCGCTGGCCGGAGGAACCGCCGCCCAGGCGCTCTCCGGAACGTCCACCACCGACACCGCTCTCGCCTTCGCTGTCAAGATCACCACCGGTGACGCGGTACGCTCCTGCACCGGCGCCCTGCTCGACCAGTGGTGGGTGGTGACCGCCAAGACGTGCTTCGACGACGGCACCGGGGTCGTCGCGGGCGCGCCGAGGCAGGCCACCACCGCGACGATCGGGCGGCTCGACCTGACCACGGCGGCCGGGACAGTGGCCGCCATCGACAAGATCGTCCCGCATCCGGACCGCAACCTGGTGCTGGCCCGGCTCCGGACGGCAGCGCTCGGCGCCACCACGGTGGCACCGGCGAACTCGGCGCCCACCGAGGGCGAGATCCTGCTCGGTGCCGGATACGGCCGGACCGCCGACACCTGGGTGCCGAACCAGCTGCACACCGGCTCGTTCGCGGTGTCCTCGGTGGACGACGGCACCATCGGCGTCGTGCCCCGCGGCGACGCCGCCATCTGCAAGGGTGACGCGGGCGGCCCGATCCTGCGGTCCGTCGACGGCGGCTACCAGCTGGCCGGGCTGCACCACACGTCCACGCAGGCCGGCTGCCTGACCGTGACCGGCACCGAGAAGTCAGCGGTGGAGACCCGGGTCGACGACATCGCGCCCTGGATCACCGCGAACACACCGGTTCCCCACGCGCTGCAGGTCTCGGTCACCGACACCCGGGTCGGCGTGCTGCGCGGCGACTACGGCACCCAGGTGAAGGAGGGCGGCCTCAGCACCAGCTGGACCCAGCTGCTGTCGAGCTCCCGGCAGATCGAGGTCGCCGACGACCGGATCGGCGTGCTCACCCAGGCCGGCGTCGCGTACGTCAAGGAGGGCGCGACGACCGCGACCTTCGTCAACGAGTCCGGCGGCGTGCAGCAGCTGGCGATCTCCGGCAATCGGGTCGGCGTGCTGTCCGACGCCGGCGTCGCGTACGTGAAGGAGGGTGGCCTGAGCTCCTCGTGGGTCAACGAGGCCTCCGGCATCAAGCAGCTCGAGGTCACCGACACCCGTGTCGGGGTGCTCTCCACCGCGGGTGTGCTGCAGGTCAAGGAGGGTGGCCTCAGCACCGGGTGGACCACCGAGTACTCCGGTGTGAAGCAGTTCTCGATCTCCGGCGACCGGATCGGCATCGTCACGAACAGCGGTGCCTCGCTGGTCAAGGAGGGCGGCCTCAGCGCCTCCTGGGTTTCGCAGACCACGTCCGGCGCGGACTCGATCGTGCTGCGCGACGACCGGGTCGGCGTTCTCACCGGTGCGGGCGCGGCCCTGGTCAAGGAGGGCGCGCTGACGTCCGCGTTCGTCACGCAGTACACCGGCGTCCGGGAGATGTCGGTCAGTGACAGCCGGGTCGGCGTGGTCACCTACGACAGCGCGGCCATGGTCAAGCACGGCGGCCTGAGCGCCACCTGGACCACGGTCTGGTAGGCAGGTACCCCACAGGAGTGACCGGCCCGCGATGCCGAAGGGCGTCGCGGGCCGGGTGAACCAGGAGTGACGAGGGTCAGCTGGTCTCGCCGGCCAGGGTGAAGCTGCCCAGGCGGTTGATCGCGGCGACGGTGCAGCCCACCACGAAGACCACGCTCATCACCAGGGCGGTGGTGAGGCCGATCTGCGCGGTCAGCATGTTCGTCGGGGCGATCGTGTCGGCGATCGTGATGACGTACTGCTCGATGGAGAGGATGCGGGTGCCGGAGAGGAAACGGCCCAGCAGGCCCTCCCACACCAGGATGTAGACCAGGCCGAGCAGGACCGGGCGCCGGGTCAGCAGGCTGAGCAGGACGAACAGGGCGGAGTACGCCAGCGCGCCGGCCGCCGCCGCCACCGAGAGGGCCGCGCCGAGTTTCGCCGAACCGGCCAGCAGGCCGACGGCGAACAGCGGGATGACCGTGGTGATCGTGGTGGCGACCGCGGCGACCAGGAATTTCGCCAGGATGATGTCGCGGCGGGGCAGCGGCTTGGTGAGGATGTGGACGAGGGTGCCGTCGTCGACCTCGGAGCCGAGGACGCCGGTGCCGACGATCAGGGCGACGACCGGGAGCACCACGGCGAAGCCGAGGCCGACGATGACGGCCTGGCCCCACTGGTCGGCGGGGACGTCGTACGCCCGGCAGATCGCGGCCAGGGCGATCAGCAGCAGGGGCAGGGGCAGCAGGAGCAGCGCCCTGCGACGGCCGAAGAGGCCGCGCGCCGTGATGAGTGCGACGGTCGACATCAGGCCTCCAGCAGGTAGGAGAAGACGCTCTCCAGGGACTCGTCGGACGGCACCAGCTGGTGCAGGCGGATGCCCTGGTCGAGGGCGATCCGCGGCAGCGCCCGGGTGAAGCTGCCGTAGTCGGCGGCCCGGACGGTCAGGCCGGTGGCCTCGACCTCGATGCCGCTGACGGACTTCTCGGCGATCAGGGCGACCGCCAGTTTGCGGTCGTCGGAGCTGCGCACCGCGAAGACGTGCGGCCGGTTCGTCATCAGCCTGCGGATCCGGCGGTAGTCGCCGGAGGCGGCGAGGCGGCCCGCGACGATCACCTGGACCAGGCCGGCGACCTGTTCGACCTCCTCCAGGATGTGCGAGCTGAACAGGATGGTGTGGCCGCGGTCGCCGAGCGAGTGCAGGAGTTCCATCATGTGCATCCGCTGGCGCGGGTCCATGCCGTTGAACGGTTCGTCGAGCAGCAGCACCCGCGGTTCGTGGACCAGGGCCGCGGCGACCCGGGTGCGCTGGCGCATGCCTTTGGAGAAGGTCTCGATACGCCGGTCGGCGGCGTCGGTCATCTCGACCAGTTCGAGGGCGCGGCGGGCGGCGCCGGCCGGGTCGGGCAGTTTCTGCATCTTGGCGCAGGCCAGCACGAACTGTCCGGCGGTGAGGAAGCCGTGCACGGCCTCGCGTTCGGTGACCAGGCCCAGGTCGCGGTAGACCGACGGGTTGCGCCAGGTGGGTTTGCCGTCGATGGTGAGCGTGCCCCGGGAGGGTGCCAGGAAGCCGGCCATCATGTGCAGCACGGTGGTCTTGCCGGCGCCGTTCGGGCCGAGCAGGCCGGTGACGCCGGGGCCGAGCGACATGGTGATGTCGTTGACGGCGACGACGTTGCCGTACCAGCGGGTGACGTTCTGCAGCTCGATCACACCGGTGGTGGCGGTGCCGGTCGGAGCGTCGATGGTCTGGGCCGTCACAGCGAGGCCACCTTCCGGTAGCGGGCGAGCAGGAGGAGCAGGCAGACGGCGATCAGGCAGACCGCCTCGATCCCGTAGACCGGTCCGAACCGGCCGGGGTCCAGGGTGTTCTCGGTGTTGCCGGAGAGCCAGGCGCCGACCCCGGCGATCAGGGTCATCGGGCTGGCCAGGCCGGCCATCTCGTTGGCGGTGGTGGACGGCAGGATGCTGAGCACGCCGAAGATCGGGGTGGTGAGCAGGAAGACCGCGACGATGCCGCCGGCGGCGAACGCCTGCTTGCCGGTGAACGAGGCGATCAGCAGGCTGATGCCGCTGAACAGCAGGGCCCAGAGCAGGCTGTATCCCCAGCCGGGCGCCAGGTCGAGGAATTCGTTCCAGACCCCCTTCGCACCGTCGTCACCGGTGAAGGCGGCCCCCAGGAACATGATGAACTGGGGTACGCCGAGCAGCAGCCAGACCGCGGTGGTCAGGGCGGCGAACTTGGCGGTCACGTAGTCGGCGGCGCGCAGCGGCCGGCTGAAGTAGAGCGGCAGCGTGCCGGAGCGCATGTCCCGGGAGACCAGGGCGGGTGCCAGGATCGCCACGAAGAAGATGATCAGCCAGCTCATCTGGTCGGCGAACTGCACGTAGGTGAAGATGACCTGCTTGAGCTGGGAGCGGACCGCTGCCAGGATCACCGCGACCAGCAGCATGATGCCGGCCACGAGCCAGGGGAAGATCTTCGCCTTGGCCGAGCGGCCCAGGCCGAACGAGGCCCGCAGGCCGTGGACGTAGAGCGCGTTCAACGCTGCCAGCCGGCCCAGGCGCTCCCCCGCGTAGCGCTGGTAGCCGATGTCGTGGATGACGCCGGTCTCAGACATCGGCGGTCTCCTTCGTGGTGAAGAGCTCGGCGACGCGGTGCCGGCGCTGGTCCAGGCGGTGCAGGTTGAGGTCGAGCTCGCTCACCGCTTGCAGGATCCGGTCGTACGCCGCATCCGACTCCAGTGGCACCAGCAGCAGGCGCCCCTCCCGGGAGACGGTCAGGCCCCGTGCGGTGAGGGCGGCGGCGAGTTCGTCGGTGCCGTCGGCGACCTCGACCGCGAGGACGTCGGACACCGCGGTCATGCTGGAGATCCGGTCGGCGCGCAGCAGGCGCCCGCCTTCGATGGCGATGAGCGAGTCGCAGATCCGTTCGACTTCGCCGAGCAGGTGGGAGCAGACCACCACGGAGATGCCGAATTCGGTGCCGATCCGGTGGACCAGGGCGAGCATGGCGTCGCGGCCAGCCGGGTCGAGGCCGTTGGTGGGCTCGTCGAGCAGCAGCAGGTCGGGGTCGTGCACCAGGGCCTGGGCCAGTTTGACCCGCTGTTTCATGCCGGTGGAGTAGCCGCCGATCTGGCGGTAGCGCTCCTCGTAGAGGCCGACGTGACGCAGTGCCTCGGAGGCGCGTTCCCGGGCGGCGGTGCGGGGCAGGCCGCTCATCCGGCCCAGGTGGGTGACGAACTCGGAGGCCGAAACGTCCGGCGGGAGGCAGTCGTTCTCCGGCATGTAGCCGACGCGTGCCCGCACTTTGTCGGTCTCGGTGACCGGGTCGAGGTCGAAGACCCGGACGGTGCCGCTGCTGGGCGGCACCAGTCCGAGCATGATTTTGATGAAGGTGCTCTTGCCGGCGCCGTTGGCGCCGACGAGCCCGATGACTCCGGCGTCGACAGCGACGGTCAGGTCGGCGAGGGCGGTCACCCCGCCGCCGTACGTCTTCGTCAGCGCCTCCGTAGCGATGATGGTCACGGCCTCAGCCTAGGAACCCGGGGCACCTCCTCGGGATCGGGAGAACCCCTGAGCCGTACTCAGGGTCTCTCAGCGCAGTCTCAGGAAACCGACACCTGGAAGATCGGCAGCCGGCCGAGGCGCTGGTACTCCCGCAGGCCCGCCTGGGTGTTGTCCACCGACGAGTTCTGCCCCTTGTAGTTGCGGGGCGTCTCGAAGTGCACCATCGCCTTGATTCTGGGGAAGTTCCCGATCTGGCGGCCCATGTCGCGGTAGAAGGCGGCCTGGTGGCCGGGGTTGCGGCGGGAGAACCAGACGCCCCACTCGGCGATCATCAGCGGCTTGTTCGGGTGCCGGGCGCGGACCCAGTTGTAGAAGCCGGGCCAGCCGGGGCGGCTCGCGGAACGGCGGTTGAGGAGTTCGGCGAAGCCGCCGTGGCCGTATCCGGGGTCGCTGTACGCGTACGTGTCGAACCCCACCCAGTCGACCACGTCGTCGCCCGGGTACATCTGGCTGAACCAGCTCTGTGTGGTGTGCGGGACGTACGCCATGTGCACGAGGACCGTCACCACATTGGTCGCGCCCCGGGCCCGCAGTCGCTGGACCACGTGCCGGAACATCGCCGCGTAGTCCCGGGCGGTGTATCCGGATCCGGTGCGGGCCCGTACCTCGTTCTCGGCCTCGTGGTGGATGGCGAGGAAGAAGGGTTCCCGGTAGCTCTGCCGGATGTGCACCGCGAGCCGGTCCAGGAAGGCGTCGACGCCCGGGTCCCCTTGGGCGATCCGGGCCCAGCTGACGCCTTCCGGCCGCCAGTTGAGGAGCAGGATCCGGCGGTGCCCGTTTTCGCGGGAGATCGCGGCCTCGCGGGGTGTCGGGAAGAGTTGCCGCTGACCGCGGTGGTACGCGTGGTGGATCACCTGGTACCGCCCGGTCTTGCGCTCGAATTCACGTAGTGACCGGTAGCTGTCCTGTTCGGTGTGCGCGCCGGGCGCGACTCCCCAGAGGATGCCGCAGGTGGGCACCAGTTTCGCACCGGTGTGGCAGCGGGCCGGAGCCGCCACGACGGGAGCCGGAGCCGTCAAAACAGCGATCATGGCCAGTGCAGCGAGCGTCCTGGTCTGTCTCACAAACGCCCAGTATTGAAGGATAATCCGATATTGTCCAGTAAGTTAGGTTTGAAGCCGTATTCGGAAAAACAAAGATCGGATCGAGAGCGAGAGCCCGTCTCGACCGACTCGATCGAGGCTGCGAAACTGTCCCCCAAGTCGGCTTCAGGGGGATGCGAAGGTGAATGGTTCGGTACTTCCCGAGGACGTTTTGCGGGACGCTCCCTCGTTCACGCCCCGCCCCTACGAGCTAGCGGATCTCGAGCTGCTGCTCTCCGGGGCCTACACACCGTTGACCGGCTTCCTCGGTCGCGAGGACCTGGCCACCCTGACCCGTCAGGGCCGCCTCGCCGACGGCACCCCATGGCCGGTTCCGGTCACCCTCGAGATCCCGGGTGAGCTGGCCCGAAACCTGGACGCCGCGGACCCGGCGCGCCGGACGGTGGTGCTGACCGATCTGGAGGGCGCCCCGGTCGCCGCGATCGAGGTGACCGACGTCTGGCAGACCGGCGAGAACAGGTTCGGCGTCGGCGGGCCGGTCCAGCCGCTGGGCGACGGTGGGCACGGCCCGTTCCAGCGTCTGCGCCGGACCCCCGCCGAGGTGAGCGGTCTGCTGCCGCCCGGACGGGTGCTCGGTGTGATCGCCGACCGCCCGCTGCACCGCCCGCAACTCGCCCAGATCGCGCACGCGGCCCGGACCCTCGCGGCCCACCTGCTGATCCTCATCCCGGTGAGCGGTCCCGGACCGGACGGCCTGCCGCCCGAGGCGCTGGTCCGCTCGATCTTCGCCGCCCGGGACCGGATGCCACCGGCCACCGTCGTGGCGGTGCCGCTGCTGACCCGCGGCGACGAGATGCGTGACGCGCTGCTGCGCGCGCGGGTCGCCCAGTCGTACGGCGTGACCCACGTGCTGTCCACCGGCGAGTCGCTGGCCGGTGCCGGTCTGCGCGTGCTGGTCCCGCGGGAGCTGGCGTACGACAACCGGGACGGCCAGTGGCGCTGGCGCGACGACATCCCGCCGCGCAACCGCCGCCTGGCGATGTCCCCGGCCGAGATAGACGATCTGCTGGACCGCGGGTTCCCGCTGCCCGAGTGGCACACCCCGCCGGCCGTGGCCAAGGAGCTGGCCCGGGTCCGCCCGCCGCGCCGGCAGCGCGGCCTGGTGGTGTTCTTCACCGGCCTGTCCGGTTCCGGCAAGTCGACCATCGCCCGGAACCTGGCCGACACGCTGCGTGAGACCGGGGAACGCACGGTCACCCTGCTCGACGGCGACATCGTGCGCCGCGAGCTGACCGCCGGCCTGGGCTTCAGCAAGGCCGACCGGGACCGCAACGTCCGCCGGATCGGCTGGGTGGGCGCCGAGGTGGGCCGGCACCGGGGTGTGGCGGTGGCCTGCCCGATCGCGCCGTACGACGCGGCCCGCAAGGCGGCCCGGCGGATGGCGATCGAGGCCGGTGCCGGGTTCCTGCTGGTGCATGTGGCCACCCCGCTGGAGGTGTGCGAGCAGCGCGACCGCAAGGGCCTGTACGCCCGGGCACGGGCCGGTCAGCTGCGGGGCATGACCGGGATCGACGACCCGTACGAGGAGCCGTCCGACGCCGAGATGACGATCGACACCACCACGATGACCGTCGTGGAGGCGGTCGAGCTGGTGCTGGCGTATCTGGTGGAGAACGGCTGGGTGGAGCCGAAACTGACGTAACCCCATCACTCGCGGCGGGAGTGTGGCGTTACCCCTCTGGGGCGAAACGCCCTAAAGCTGGCAACACCACTCCTCCCGGAAGGCCGCCGAACTCTGATGGAAGCGCCACGCCCAGCGTCCGCCGATATCTCTCACTATCTGGGGGCGCTCCGACGGCACTGGTGGATTGCTCTGGTGGCCACGGGGGCGGGCCTGGGCGCGGGCGCGGTCGTGACACAGACCATGCCGAAGGTGTACGAGTCGGCCACCTCCGTGCTGGTCCAGTCGGTCGACCAGGACACCAACGCCCAGGGCGGCCGGACCAAGGGCGCGGTCAACCTGGACACCGAGGCCCAGCTGGTCGGCTCCGGCGCGGTCGCGGTCAAGGCGGGCACCCTGCTGCGCAGCGGGATCTCCCCGGTGGAACTGGCCCGCTCGGTGTCGGTGCAGGTGCCGGCGAACACCACCGTCCTGGTGATCACGTTCCAGGCGGACACGCCGCAGAAGGCGCAGGCCGGGTCGCACGCCTTCGCGGAGGCGTACCTGCGCAACCGCGAGGAGACCGCCCGGTACCAGCTGGACAAGCAGATCCGCTCACTCAACCTCAAGGTCAAGCAGCTCACCGGGGCGCTGACCGGGATCAACGCGCGGCTGGCGTCGGCGGTGCCGGGCAGCCCGACCGAGAGCAACCTGCTGAGCCTGCGGAACAACTCGCAGAACCAGCTGAACTCGCTGACCGGGCGCCTCAACGAGCTGACCACCACCACGGTCGGCGGCGGCAGCATCATCAGCGACGCCCGCCTGCCGGAGACGCCGAGCAGCCCGAACACCTGGTTGAACATCGGCGCCGGCGCCATGATCGGCCTGCTGCTCGGGCTCTGCCTGGCGTACCTGCGGGAACGCTTCGACCGCCGGCTGGTGACCGCGGCGGACGTCCGGGACCGCGGACGGGTGCCGGTCCTGGCCACCCTGGACGAGCGCAGCACCCCGCACTTCGACGACGTGCTGCAGCCGTACGGGCCGGGCGGGCGGGTCTTCAACCGGCTGCGTAACGAGGTGCTGGCCAGCCTGGAGCCGGACGACCAGATCATCGTGGTGACCGGGACCAGCCGCGGATCGGCGAGCACGCTCGTCGCCGCGAACCTGGCGGCTGCTCTGGCGCGTACCGGATCAGATGTGGTTCTGATCGGGGCGCACCTGCCGGACAGCGTGGTCGACGCCGCGCCGCTGGCCCGGATGCTCGGGGTCTCCGCCGTGCCCGGTCTCTCCGACCTGCTGGCCGGCAGGGTCGGCCTGTCCCGGGCCCTGCAGCGCACGCCGCGCATCCCCTCGCTGCGGGTGATCACCACCGGCGGGGCGGCCACCGCGGCCGGCCTGATGCAGTCGCAGCGCCTCAAGGACACCCTGCAGGCGCTGCGCGGCCAGGGCGGCTACGTGGTGATCGAGGCGCCGTCCACCAGCAGCAGCGCCGACGCGCAGAGCCTGGCCAGCCTGGCCGACGCGGCGATCCTCGCGGTCGAGCTGCGGCGTTCACGCCGGCCCGCCCTGGAGGACGCCACCGAGCAGTTGCAGCGGGTCGGCACCCGCCTGCTCGGCGCGGTGGTGATGCCCCGGCTGACCGTGCCGCGTCCCAGCGAGATCGAAGCGCCGGCGGTGACCCTGCCGGCGCCCTCCCCCCGGCCGTCACCGGCGAAGGACGACGGGCACGAGGCCCCGACCCAGCAGCTGGCCGCGGTTCTGGAACGGCGCGACGGCGACACCAAGTGACCGTGGTCGCGGCGGCGGCACCCACCGCCGGACCGGACCGGCGCGGCACCCGCAACCGCACCCTGCCGGCCTGGCCGGTGGCCGGGATCCTGCTGCTCTACCCGCTCTGGTGGGCGCTCGGCCTGGGCGTGCTGATCTTCGGTCTGATGGCCGCCCCGATGATGTTCCTGCTGATCCGCAGACGGGCGGCGGGACGGCCGGTGCTGCTGCCGCCGGGCTTCGCCTGGTGGGTGATCTTCCTGGTGGCGGTGCTGGTCAGCATCGCCGCGCTGGGTGCGGATCCGGCCGGCACGGTGGTGGAGCGGGCCGGCGCCCGGCTCCCGGCCGTCGTCTACAAATTCGCGATGTACGCGTCGCTGACCGTGCTCCTGGTCTACGCCGGGAACCTCGCCGAGTCGGAGTTGTCCCGCCGTCGACTGGTCCGGCTGCTCGCCGGGATGTTCGTGGTGACCGTGCTGGGCGGTCTGCTCGGCATGGTGGCCGGCACCTTCGAGTTCACCTCACCGGTCGAGTGGCTGCTCCCGTCCGGGGTGCGCAACAAGGGCTTCGTGCGGTCGCTGGTGCACCCGTACGCGGCGCAGATCATGGACCTGGTCGGCGGTGAGAAGCCCCGGCCGGCCGCGCCCTGGGGGTACACCAACACCTGGGGCAACAACTTCTGCCTGCTGGTCGGCTGGCTGCTCGTCGCGGCCTGGGCCAGCCACCGCAACGGCCGCCGCGCCCTCGCCATGGGCATCCTGGCGGTGTCGGTGGTGCCCGCGGTCGCCTCGCTCAACCGGGGCCTGTGGATCGGCATCGGCGTGATGGTCGTCTACGTGGCGATCCGCTACGTGCTGGCCGGCCGCCTCTGGGTCCTCGGCGCGGTGGCACTCGCCGGTGGGGCGCTCGCGTTCACGCTGCTCGCCACCCCGCTCGGCGGCACCGTGCAGGCCCGGATGGACAACGGCAAGTCCAACGGGGTCCGCTCGTTCCTGATCGAACGGGCCCTGGACGGTTTCGCCGAATCCCCGGTGATCGGGTACGGCGGCACCCGCAACACCCTCGGCGGGCGCAACTCGATCACGGTCGGGGAGAGCGCCGGCTGCGAACGCTGCGGCAACTTCACCGTCGGCGGCAACGGTCAGCTCTGGCAGTTGCTCTACGCGCACGGCGCGGTCGGCACCGTCGGTTACCTGGGCTTCTTCGGGTACGGCCTGTGGCGTTTCCGCCGGGACCGCAGCCCGGCCGGGATCGCCGGCGGCGCCGCGCTGGTCGGTTCGTTCTCGGCGATGCTCTGGTACAACTCGCTGGTCACCCCCCTGGCCTTCATGGTTCTGGCGTACGCCCTGCTGTGGCGCAACTGGATGGAGGGGGACACCCCATGAGCCCGGTCAAGACCGCACCCGCCGGACTGACCGCCGACGACGCGGCCCTGCGGACCCGATACCTCGCCGAGGTTCTCGGCCGGCTCTACCCGGAGCCGTGCCGCACCGACGGCGAGCCGGGTCCGCTGATCGCCGAGTACCTGGTGGTGCCGAACGCCCGCCGGCCCCGCCTGCTGGTGCCCGCGCACTCCCCCCGGGTCGCCGCCGCGGCCGTCCGCCGGTACGCCGAACCCCAGTCCCGCCTGGCCCGGCTCAAACGTGACGCCGTGGTGGCCGCCGTGCACACCCGGACCGCGGGCCTGCTGCTGCGCGACCGGATCCGGGTGACCGGACCGGTGTCGGCGGGCATCGACGGCTACCTCAGCGAGGCGTTGCGCCGTGACCTGTCGGTCAGCATCCACATCGGCCCGGCCCGCGCCAACCGCAAGCCGGTCCTGCAGTTGCTCAGCCCGGACGGTGAGACGTTCGCCTTCGGCAAGCTGAGCACCGGTCCGCTGACCCGCCGACTGGTCGCCGCCGAGACGGCCGCCCTGTCCACCCTCGCCACCAGCGGGCTGACCCGGCTGACCGTGCCGCGGGTGCTGCACGCCGGCGAGTGGCGCGACATGCAGGTGCTGGTCCAGTCGGCGCTGCCGGTCTGGCTGCCCCGGGCGCCCCTGAGCCCGCACCGGCTGACCGCGGCGATGCTCGACGTGGCCGGCTGTTGCGGGCACACCACCGGGCCGTTGACCGCCAGCGGGTACTGGGGGCAGCTGCTGCACCGCATCGACACGGTGGCCGACCGGCCGGAGGGCGCCGGGCTGGCGGCCGCGGCCCGGGTGCTGGCCGCGCACGCCGGTGACACCACGCTGCGGTACGGCTCCTGGCACGGCGACTGGGCCCCCTGGAACATGGCGAACCTGGACGAGACGCTGCTCGTGTGGGACTGGGAGCGGTTCGCCACCGGGGTCCCGTTCGGCTTCGACGCCGTGCACCACGAGTTGCAGCGGCGCATCCAGTCCACCGGGGACGCCCGGGAGGCGGTCGAGGCGACCGTGCGGCGATCCGGCGAGCTGCTCGCCCCGTTCGGGGTGGACCCGGCGGCCCGCGAGATGACCGCCCTGCTCTACCTCGCCGACCTGGCCGTTCGTTACCTGTCCGACCGGCAGGCCGAGGCGGGTGCCCGGCTCGGTGTGCTCGGCACGTGGCTGCTGCCGGTTCTGGTCCGGCGCGTAGAGGAGCTCTAATCAAGATGCATGTACGCGACCTGCCCGCCCCGATGAAACGGGTGGTGCACCTCGGTTCCCGCTCGTACGGACGGCTCACCGCGGAGAACCGGATGCTGCCGTCGTTCCTGATCTGCGGCGGGCAACGGTGCGGCACGACCTCGTTGTACCGGGCTCTGGCGTCGCACCCGGTGGTGCTGAAGGCCGTGCTGCACAAGGGCGTGCACTTCTTCGACACGTCGTACGACCGCGGGATGGACTGGTACAGGGCGCATTTCCCGTTGCTGCGCAGCGCCGAGAAGGTGGCCGGGCGGTACGGCGTGCCCGCGCAGACCTTCGAGTCCAGCCCGTACTACATGTACCACCCGCAGGCGGCCGCCCGGATCGCCCAGGACCTGCCGTACGCGAAACTCGTCGTGCTGGTCCGTGACCCGGTCGAACGCGCCTACTCGCAGCACCATCACGAGGTGGCCCGTGCCTTCGAGCCGGAACGCGACTTCGGGGCCGCCCTGGCCCTCGAACCGGCCCGTCTGCACCGGCAGGAGGACCGGCTCGCCGCCGACCCGGACTTCTACAGCTTCGCCCACCAGCACCACGCGTACCGGGCCCGCGGCGAGTACGCCCGCTACCTGAGCGTGATGGCGCAGCACGTCGGCCGGGAACGCATCCACGTGGTGGAGAGCGAGCGGTTCTTCACCGACCCGGAGCCGGTCTACGACGAGGTGTGCGCGTTCCTCGGCCTCCCCGCCGACCTGGGCCGTCCGCCGTTCGAGCGGCACAACGCCCGGCCCCGGCAGAGCGACATGGATCCGGATCTGCGCCGCATCCTGACCGCCTACTACCGGCCGCACGACGAGGCACTGGCCGGGTGGCTGGGGCGTACCCCGATCTGGCGACGCGGATGACCACGACCGCGACCGTTCCGGGGGGTTCGGCCGACACGGCCGGCACTGCCGGTGCGGCCCGCGGCGGTCTGGCGAACATGGCCGGATCGGCGCTGGCCGGCGGCACCGGGGTCGCGGTCACCTGGATCGTCGCCCGGGTGCTGGGGCCGGCGCAGGCCGGCGCGTTCTTCGCCGCGACGGCGGCGTTCGTGCTGCTCGGTGGCCTGGCGAAGCTGGGTACCGGCACCGGTCTGGTGTACTGGCCGGCCCGGCTGCGGGCCACCGGGCGCAGTCATCTGCTCGGCGCCTGTCTGCGTACCGGGCTGACCCCGGTGCTGGTCTTCTCCCTGATGCTGGCGGCGGGGATGTGGCTGGCCGCGCCGCAGATCGCCCGGGTGACCGCGGACGACGCCCCGCACGTGATCGCCGCGCACACCGCCGGCCTGCGGGTCCTCGCCGTCTTCCTGCCGTTGCAGGCGCTCACCGACGTGCTGCTCACGGTCACCCGCGGCTATCGCCGGATGCGTCCCACCGTGCTGCTCGACCGTCTGCTGCGCAGCGGTCTGCAGCTGGCCGCGGTGAGCGTGGCCGGGGTCGCGACGCTCTGGCTGGCCGCGTCCCTCCCGGTCTTCGCGTGTGCGTGGGCCGCCCCCTATCTGCCGGTCGCGATCCTTTCCGGGTACGCCGCCCGCCGCGTCTACCTGGCCGGGCGCCCGCCCGGGGCCGGACCGGACCGGACCGAGCGCCGTGGCCTGCGGCGCGAGTTCTGGGCCTTCACCGGGCCCCGTGCCCTGGCCGCGGTGGCCCAGCTCGCCCTGCAGCGCGTCGACGTGCTGCTGGTCGCAGCGCTCGGCGGGCTGGCCCCGGCCGCGGTCTACGCGGTGGCCGGCCGGTTCGTGGTGCTGATCCAGTTCGCCAACCAGGGCCTGTCCCAGTCGGTGCAGCCGCGTCTCGCCGAGGCGTTGAGCACCGGCGACCGGGAGGCGGCGAACCGGCTCTACCGGACCGCGACCGGCTGGCTGGTCCTGGTCACCTGGCCGATCTGTCTGCTGGTGGCGGTCTGCGCCCCGTGGTATCTGCGGCTGTTCGGCCCGGAGTACGCCGCCGGCGCCCCGGTGGTGCGGGTGCTGGCCGGGGCGATGCTGGTGGCCACCGGCTGCGGCATGGTCGACATGGTGCTGGCGATGGCCGGGCGCACCTCGCTGAACCTGGGCAACGTGCTGGTCGCGCTGGCCGTCACGATCGGCCTCGACGTGCTGTTGATCCCCCGCTGGGGTGCGCTCGGCGCGGCCGCCGGGCTGGCCTGCGCGATGGTCGTGAACAACCTGCTTCCGCTGGCCCAGGTGTACCGCGCCGCCGGCCTGCACCCGTTCGGCCGCGGCACCCGGACGGCGGCGCTGCTGGCCGCCGGCTGTTGCGGTGTCCTTCCGCAGGGCGCGGTCGCGCTGCTCGGCGACGGCCCGGCCGTGCTGGTCCCGGTTCTGACCGTGGCCGTGGCCGCCTACTGCGCAGGGGTATGGCTGCTGCGCGACGAATTGGCGCTCGGCGCTTTCGCCCGGCGATCTGATGTGGAGGATGGATGACCAGCGAGTACACCGAGGTGTTCCAGGACACCGAGGCGGTCGAGAAGTACGAGACGGTGACCTACGCGCCGGACAGCTACGCGTCGCGGATCAGCACGCGGCAGCGGGACTACCTGCGTGGCCTGGTGCGCCGGGAGTTCCCGGAGAATCCGCCGGTGCAGCACGACTTCGCGTGCGGCACCGGACGGGTGATCCGCGGGCTGCACGGCCTGGTCCGGGAGGCGCACGGGTACGACACCTCGGCCGAGATGATGGAGAAGGCGTCCGAGGTGGGCGCCCGGGCGTACTGGCATCACGTGGCGTCCGACGGTCCGGTGCCGAACCCGGTGGCGGCCGGTTTCCCGGCGATCGTGACGATCTTCCGGCTGCTGCTCAACGTGGACGAGGCGGTCCGGGACCGGGCGCTGGCGTTCGCCGCGAAGGTGCTGCCGCACCACGGATCCGGGGTGCTCGTGGTGGAGAACCACGGCAACGCCGGTTCGGTGCGGCACCTGCGGGCGCGGCGGCACGACGGCGAGCGCTGGTTCGCGGAACTCTCCCACGACCAGGTGGAGCAGCTGCTGGCCCGGCACGGCTTCGAGGTCGTCGAACGTCGCGGGTTCACCATGCTCACGCCGTCGCTGCACGAAAGCCGGGCGGCGCGGCTGGCCGACGCGGCGGCACGGCGGGTGCCGGGCAGCGACGCGTACGCGGTGAACGTCCTCTACACCGCGCGGCGGGTCCATGCGTAAGCGTGCCGCCGCCGTCGCCGTGCTGCTCCTGCTGGCCGCCGGGTGCGGCCGGGACGACAAGGACGACGCCCCGCAGCCGGCCCCGGACCTGACGAGCCGGCCGCGGGCCGTCGCGATCGCCCCGGGGCCGTTCGCGGCCGGGCCGTTCGCGCCGCCCGGACGGGGCGCGTACCTGGGCGCGTGGATCAAGCCGGACGAGCTGACCCATGTCGGCCGGTTGGCCGCGGTCGGTGGTCTGGAGCAGTCGCTGGGGCGGCGGCTGAACTTCATCAACACGTACCGCCGGTTCGACCAGATGATGGGCACCGCCTCGGACAGGGAGTTCCTGTCCCAGGGCGCGTCGCTGATGATCAGCTGGGCCACCGGGGACAACCGGTCGGTCCTGGCGGGTGAGCACGACCGGCTGATCCGCAGGCAGGCCCGCGCGATCAAGAAGATCAAGCGGCCGGTGCTGCTGCGGATGCGCTGGGAGATGGACCGGCCCAACCTGCGGGCGACGATGTGGTCGGGCGCCGACTACATCGCGGCGTGGAAGTACGTGCGGGACATCTTCCGCGACGAGCGGACCGAGAACGTGTCCTGGGTGTGGTGCCCTACCGCGGAGGGTTTCGTCCGGGGGGAGGCGCCGGACTTCTACCCGGGCGACGACCAGGTCGACTGGACCTGCGTGGACGTGTACGCCGGCGCCGAGTTCCAGCCGATCGGCACGCTGATGGGGCCGTTCCTGGACTGGGCGGCACAGCGGCCGAAACCGATCGTGATCGGCGAGTTCGGGGTGGCCAAGGCGTGGGGTTCGGCGAACCGGGCGGCCTGGCTGCGCGACGCCGAACGCACCTTCAAGGCGAACCAGCAGATCAAGGCGGTCGCGTACTTCGAGTCGGATCCGGAGGGCAACGGGCCGAACCAGCAGTTCCAGCTGAGCGGCGACAAGGCGGCCTTCGGCGCGTTCCACTCCCTCGTTCGGGACCCCTATTTCAATCCCTGATCGGTCGAACGGTGGCGCCCTCGGCCACCGGCAGCGGAAAAGTGTCGTACACGTGTTCCATAGTGGGTTCGTCCGACCGACCGCACCGACTCCGGGGGTGCCACCGATGTCCTTCCGCGACGACTTCTTCCAGCGCCAGAGCGAGATCATCGAGCAGTTCGGCTGGGCGGTGGTGCACGTGCTGCCCGACCTCGACGACCCCGACGACGCGATGCCCTTCGCCTACACGGTTGGCCTGACCGAGGCCGGGCTGCCCGAGCTGACCGTTGCCGGGCTGCCGCCGGAGACCGGTCAGGCGCTGCTCAACGAGCTGGCCACCCGCCTCACCGAGGACGGCGTGCGGCTGCGCCACGGCCAGCGCGTCGGCGATCTGCTCGAGGGCCACGACGTGGTGATCGTGGCCGGGGAGCCGACCGATCTGCTGTTCCCGGGCGCCGCCGTGGCGCGTTACGGCGGGCCCCGGGTCCGGCTGCGGCAGATCGTCTGGCCCGACCCGTGGGATCACTTCCCCTGGCAGGAGGACTACGAGTCGGCCGCCTGCCCGCAGCCGACGATCGGCCGGCCGGAACGCCCGGCCGGCGCGGCCCCGCGCTGTGCCGGTTTCCGCGGCTTCCCCCGGCGGCGGGCGAGGCACGCCCGGTGACCCGGGCCGGCTGGTCGGGGCAGGACCGATCAGGGGCGGTCGGTGACCCGGGCGACGGGGGCGGTGGCGAGCAGCCGCAGGGCGTACGGCGCGTCGTGCCGCAGATAGCGTCCGGCCAGCCGGCGCGGTTCGGAGCCGAGGCGGTGCGCCCACTCCAGACCGGACCGCTGCATCCAGCGCGGCGCCCGCGAGACGTCACCGGCGACGAAGTTCACCGAGGCGCCGAGGCCGATGAACCAGGTCTCCGGCAGTTCCGGGCGGAGCCGCTCGATCACCTCCTCCTGCTTCGGGAACCCGAGGCAGACGAAGACCAGGTCCGGCTTCGCGTCGATCACCGTCGCGCGGAACCGCGCATAGGCGTCCTCGTCGCGCTCGAACCCGTACTCCGGGCTGGTCGCTCCGGCGATCCGCAGACCGGGAGACGCGGCCGCCAGACGTGCGGCCGCCCTGGTCGCGCCGTCCGGTCCGGGTTTCTCCGGGGTGCCGCCGACGATGAAGATCGACCGGCCGTCGCGGCCGAGGCCCGCGGAGAGGGACCAGATCAGGTCGCTGCCGGCCACCCGTCCGGGCAGCGGTGAGCCGCCGAGCCGGCTGGCCCAGACCAGCGGCATGCCGTCGGCGACGATGAGGTCGGCGTCGTCGAGGTGCCGGCGGATCCGGGGGTCGGCCGCCGCACGGCGCAGGATGTCGACGTTCGGGGTGATGATCCGCCCGCCCCGCCGGTGGGCGAGGGCGTCCCGGACCACGGCCACGACCTCCTCCTCGGTGATCCGGTCGATGCCCGTACCGTCCAGCCGAACACGGTCGAAAGCCTCGATCATTATCTAACGCCTCCTTTTGCGCTCTTCGCTCGTTACCAGAGCGAAACGAGCGAAGGTGAGCAAAGTGGCACGGGTGCTTTTTTTGGGCGGATTGGGGCGAAGCGGGACAACGCTCGTCGAACGTCTGCTCGGAGAGCTCCCCGGGATGTGTGCCCTGGGCGAGGTCGTCCACCTCTGGCAGCGCGACATCCGCGACGACGAGCGGTGCGGCTGCGGCGAACGGTTCTCCGGCTGCGACTTCTGGCGCAAGATCGGCGAGCGGGCCTTCGGCGGCTGGGACAAGGTCGACGTCGACCGGGTGCACGCCCTGCGCGACGCGGTGGAACGCACCCGGCACATCCCGCGCCTGGCCACCACCACCGCGCCCGGCTCCGCGGTCACCGAGTACGCCTCCTACTACGCCCGGGTCTACGCCGCCGCCGCCGAGGTCTCCGGCGCACCGGTGGTGATCGACTCGTCGAAGCACTCGGCCCTGGCCCACGTGCTGCGCTGGGCACCCGACATCGACCTGCGGGTGGTGCACATGGTGCGCGACGCCCGCGGGGTCGCGTACTCGTGGACCAAGCGGGTGGCCCGGCCGGAGACCGACGGCGCGGGCGAGATGACCCGCTACTCCCCCGGCCGCTCGGCACTGCTCTGGAACGCGCACAACGCCGCCTTCGGGCTGCTCGCGCGGCGGGGCGTGCCGGTGCGCCGGATCCGCTACGAGGAGTTCCTCGCCTCGCCCCGGGCCGGGCTGATCCGGCTCGCCGACTTCGCCGGCCTCACCCTGCACACGGCTGACCTGGACTTCCTCCGGGCCGGGCACGCCGATCTGCGGGCCGGGCACAGTGCGGCCGGCAACCCGATGCGCTTCACCGTCGGACGGCTGGCACTGCGCCGCGACGACGCCTGGGTCCACGCGCTGCCGAGGTCGCAGCGGCGGCTGGTCGGCGCGGTCTGTAGTCCGCTGCTGCACGCGTACGGCTACCCCCTCAACCCGGAGGCACGATGAACTGGCCGTCCGTCGGGATCGTCATCCCGACCCGGAACCGTCCCGAGCTGGTCCGCCGGGCCATCGCCGCGGTCCGCGAGCAGCGCTATCCGGGTGAGATGAAGGTCGTCGTGGTGTACGACCAGACCGAGCCGGACTACCTGCTGGCCTCCACCGACGGCGTGCCGGTGCTGGTGCTGACCAACTGGCGCGCGTCCGGCCTGGCCGGGGCCCGCAACTCCGGGGTGCTGGCACTCGGCACCGAGCTGGTGGCGTTCTGCGACGACGACGACCGCTGGCTGCCGGACAAGCTGCGCCGCCAGGTCGCCGCCCTGCTGGCCGAGCCGGACGCCGAGTTCGCCACCTGCGCGATCGAGGTGGAGTACGAGGGGCACACCACGCCCCGGCTGGCCGGCGCGAACCGGGTCACCGTGGATCATCTGGCCCGGTCCCGGATGGCGATGCTGCATTCGTCGTCGTTCCTGATCCGGCGGGAGGCGCTGGCCGAGGACGCGATGGGGCTGGTCGCCGAGGACGCGCCGGGCAGCCAGAACGAGGACTGGGATCTGCTGCTGCGGGCGGCGCGCCGGGCGCCGATCGTGCACCTGGACGAACCGCTGGTCCAGGTGCTGTGGGGGCGTACCTCGCATTACGCGTACGAGTACGCCACCAAGATCTCCTCGTTGCGGTGGATGATGCAACGGCACCCGGAGATCAGCGGCTGCCGTCCCGGCGCGGCCCGGGTGTACGGGCAGCTGGCGTGCTGGTCGGCGGCGACCGGCAACCGCAGTCAGGCCTGGCGGTACAGCAAGGAGGCGGTGCGGGCCAACTGGAAGGAGCCGCGGACCGCGATCGCCCTGGCCGCGATCACCGGTGCGGTGAAGGTGGAGAACGTGCTCTCCGCCCTGCACAAGCGGGGCCGGGGTATCTGAACTCACCCTTCCGAACACGCCTCCCGAGGAGGTAGTGTTCGAGTGTGTTCGAATTAGTGCGGTTCCCCCCAACGAATGTGGTGGAACCCTGATGCTCGCTCAGCAGCGTCAGGCATCGATCCTCGACCGGGTCCGCGCCACCGGCGGCGTCCGCGTCAGCGAGCTCGCCACCGAGTACGGCGTCTCCGACATGACGATCCGCCGCGACCTGGAGGCCCTGGCCGACCGGGGCCTGCTGGCCAAGGTGCACGGCGGCGCGACCACCGTCAACCCCGGTTCCGCGCACGAGCCCGGCTTCGCCGCCAAGTCGGTGCGCCAGCGCGACGAGAAGACGGCGATCGCCATGCGCGCCGCCTCGTTCGTCTCGCCCGGCGACGCCATCGCGCTCTCCGCCGGCACCACCACCGCCGAGCTGGCCCAGCGTCTCGTCGACGTCCCCTCACTGACCGTGGTGACCAACTCGATCCCGGTCGCCGACGTCTTCTACCGGGCCGGCCGCCCGGACCAGACCGTGGTGCTCACCGGCGGCACACGGACACCGTCGGACGCGCTCGTCGGACCGGTGGCGGTGGCCGCAATCGGCACCCTCCACCTGGACGTGCTGTTCCTGGGCGTGCACGGCATGAGCGAGCGCGCCGGGTACACCACGCCCAACCTGATGGAGGCGGACGTCAACCGTGCCCTGGTGGAAGCCGCCGAGCGTCTCGTCGTGCTGGCCGACCACACCAAATGGGGCACGGTCGGCATCTCCTCGATCGTCTCCCTCGACCGTGCCGACGTCCTGATCACCGATACCGGCGTGGACGACGACGCTCGCGCTCTACTCTCGGAAACTGTTCCCGAACTCGTGGTGGTGAACCCCCAGTGACCCCGACCCGCTCGGCCGTACGTCTCTCGGACGGCCGAGAACTGATCTATTTCGACGAGACGCCGGACAGCGGCCGGGCCTCGTTCGCGGACACCCGCCAACTGCCCCCACCGCCGCCCGCCTCGCAGCTGCGGTACGACCCGCTGGTCGACGAGTGGGTCGCGATCGCCGCGCACCGCAACACCCGGACCTTCCTGCCGCCGTCGGACGCCTGCCCGCTCTGCCCGACGACCGAGCGGTTCGCCAGTGAGATCCCGGCACCGAGCTACGACGTGGCGGTCTTCGAGAACCAGTTCCCGTCGTTCAGCGACCGGATCGTGGCGAACGAACTGACCCAGGTGACCGAGCTGGTGCCGGTCCGCCCGGGTCAGGGGCGCTGCGAGGTGGTCTGCTTCACCAGCGACCACAACGCCGCGTTCGGTTCGCTGCCGCCGTCGCGCGTCCGCACCGTGATCGACGCCCTCGCCGACCGGACCGCGGAGATCTCCACGATGCCCGGCGTCGCGCAGGTCTTCCCGTTCGAGAACCGTGGCGTCGAGATCGGCGTGACGCTGCACCACCCGCACGGCCAGATCTACGCCTACCCGACGGTCACCCCGAAGACGGCCGCCATGCTGCGGGCCGCGCGGGCACACGCGGAGAAGACCGGCGGGCGCAACCTGTACGCCGACGTCCTCGCCGCCGAGCAGACCGCCAAGGTCCGGGTGGTCGCCTCCAACGAGCACTGGACGGCGTACGTGCCGGCCGCCGCCCGCTGGCCGTTCGAGGTGCACCTGGCCCCGCACCGTCAGGTGCCGGACCTGCCCGCGCTGACCGACGCCGAGCGGGACGCGTTCGGCCCGCTCTACCTCGACCTGCTGCACCGCTTCGACGGGCTGTTCGGCAAGCCGATGCCGTACATCTCGGCGTGGCACCAGGCCGTGGTCGGCGAGGGCCGCGAGCTGGGTTACCTGCACCTGCAGCTGTTCAGCATCCGCCGCGCGGCGGACAAGCTGAAGTTCCTGGCCGGGTCGGAGTCGGCGATGGGCGCGTTCGTCAACGACATCGTCCCGGAGAACGCCGCCCAGTTGCTGCGTGACGCCGTCTGAACCCCCAAACGGTGTGTTGACTTCAGGCGTCCTACGCGCCCGAAGTCAACACACCCCACTGCCTGTGTCGAATTCGGGCGCACTGGACGCCCAAACTCAACACACCCCACTGCCTGTGTTGAATTCGGGCGGCGTGAGCGCCCAAACTCAACACACCCCACTGCCTGTGTTGAATTCGGGCGGCGTGAGCGCCCAAACTCAACACACCCCACTGCCTGTGTCGAATTCGGGCGGCGTGGGCGCCCGAATTCAACACACCGCGGTGGGTGTGTTGAATTTGGGCGCCTGAAGTCAACGCGGTGGGGTCAGCCGCCGAAGTAGGCGTTCTTCATGATCCGCTCGAGGTCGGCCAGCATCGGCATCCGCGGGTTGGCCGGCGCGCACTGGTCGAGGTAGGCGTTCATCGCCTGCTGCGGCAGCGCGTCCAGGAACTCCCGCTCCTCCACGCCGGCGCCCTTGAACGACGACGGGATCCCGACCGCGTCCCGCAGGCGCTCGACCGCCTGGGCGTACGACTCGACGCCCTGCTCCGGGGTCTCGGCGGGCAGCCCCAGGTGCCGGGCGATGTCCTGGAAACGTTCCGGGGCCACGTACCGCTCGTACTTGGGCCAGCTGTTCAGCTTCGCCGGGACGGTGCCGTTGTGCCGGATCACGTGCGGCAGCAGGATCGCATTGGTCCGGCCGTGCGCCACGTGGAAGGTCGCGCCGAGGGTGTGCGCCATGGCGTGCACGATGCCGAGGAACGCGTTGCCGAACGACATGCCGGCGATCGTCCCGGCGTTGTGCATCTTCTCCCGGGCCAGCGGGTCGGCGCCGCCCTGCTTCACCGCCCGTTCCAGATTGCTGAAGATCAGCTTGATGGCGTGCAGCGCCAGCCCGTCGGTGAAGTCGCTGGCGTACACCGACACGTACGCCTCGGTGGCGTGGGTCAGCGCGTCGAAGCCGCTGTCCGCGGTGACCACGGCCGGCAGGTCCTTGGTCAGATGCGGGTCGATGATCGCCACGCTCGGGGTGAGCGCGTAGTCGGCGAGCGGGTACTTCTGACCGGTCGCGGTGTCGGTGATGACCGCGAACGGGGTGACCTCCGCACCCGTACCCGAGGTGGTGGGCACGCAGGCCAGCTTCGCCAGGTTGCCCAGCGTCGGGAACTTGAAGGCCCGCTTGCGGACGTCGAAGAACTTCTCCCGCATGTCCGCGAAGTCGACGTCCGGGTGCTCGTAGAGCAGCCACATCACCTTCGCCGCGTCCATCGGCGAGCCACCGCCGAGCGCGATGATGGTGTCCGGACGGAACGAGCGCATCAGCGCCGCGCCGTTCTGCACGGTGTCGATGCTGGGTTCCGGCTCGACGTTGTCGATGACCTGGATCGTCACCGGGTCGGGACGCTCGCGCAGCACGGTGCTGATCCGGTCCACGTACCCGAGCTTGGTCATGGTGTGGTCGGTGACGATGGTGACCCGGGAGACGCCCGGCATGTCACGGAAGTATCGGATGGCGTGCGGCTCGAAGTACATCTTCGCCGGCACCTTGAACCACTGCATGTTGTTCGTCCTACGGCCGATGCGCTTGATGTTGAGCAGGTTCAGGGCGGACACGTTGTCGGAGACCGAGGTGTGCCCGTAACTGCCGCAGCCGAGGGTCAGCGACGGCCGGAATCCGTTGTAGATGTCGCCGATGCCGCCCTGCGACGCCGGCGCGTTCCAGATGATCCGGACGGCCTTCATCCGCATGCCGAACCGCTCCGAGAACGCCGCGTCCTTCGCGTGCACGACGGCACTGTGGCCGAGGCCGTGGAACTCGACCATCTGCTCGGCGTACAGGATGCCCTGGTCCTCGTCCTTGGCCTTCAGAACGGCCAGAACCGGGCAGAGCTTCTCCCGGGACAGCGGCTCGGCCGGCCCGACCTCGGCGATCTCGGCCAGCAGGATCGAGGTGTCCGCGGGGACACTGAACCCGGCCTGCTCGGCGATCCACACCGGCGACTGGCCGACCACCGTGGCGTTGAGCTTCTCGCCGACGCAGTCCTTGCCGTCGCCGTCCGGCGGGAAGATGAAGTCCTGCAGGAGCTTCTTCTCCTTGGCCGACACGACGTAGCCGTGCAGCCGCTTGAACTCCTTCAGCGCCTGCGCGGCGATCTTCGTGTCCAGGATGACGGCCTGCTCGGACGCGCAGATCATGCCGTTGTCGAAGGTCTTGGAGAGCACGATGTCGTGCGCGGCGCGGACCACGTCCGCGGAGGGGTGGACGTAGGCCGGGACGTTGCCGGCCCCGACGCCCAGCGCCGGCTTCCCCGTCGAGTACGCGGCGCGCACCATCGCGTTGCCGCCGGTGGCCAGGATCGTCGCCACCCCGGCATGGTTCATCAGTTCACCGGTCGCCGCCAGTGACGGCGTTTCGACCCACTGCACGCAGTTCTCCGGCGCACCGGCCGCGATCGCCGCGTCCCGCACCACCGCGGCCGCCTCGGCACTGCACCGCTGCGCGCTGGGGTGGAAGGCGAAGATGATCGGGTTGCGGGTCTTCAACGCCAGCAGCGCCTTGAAGATCGTGGTCGAGGTCGGATTGGTGACCGGGGTGACCGCGCAGACCACTCCGACCGGATCGGCGATCTCGGTGATCCCGTCGACGTCGTCGCGGTAGATCACGCCGACCGTCTTCATCCCCGCCATGCTGTTCGTGACGTGCTCACAGGCGAAGATGTTCTTGACGGCCTTGTCCTCGAAGACACCGCGGCCGGTCTCCTCGACCGCCAGCCGGGCAAGGTGCCCGTGCTTGTTCAGCGCCGCCACCGAGGCCTTGCCGACGATGTGGTCGATCTGTTCCTGGGTGTACTCCGCGTAATCAGCGAGCGCCTTCGTCGCGTTCACCACCAGGGTGTCGATCGACACCTGCTCCTTCTCCGCCACTGCCACTGCCACTCCTCGGTAGGGCTTCGCGGGTTCTCCCGCTCAATCCCCATCCTTCGCGGCCTAGCAGTTCGCGCACGCTGCGTAAAGGCACTATCTCAACTGACGTAGGTCCCGTTCACGACAAAAGGCCCACCGGTTCCCCGGCGGGCCTTTATCGATGTGAGATCAGGCGGCGAGCTTACGCGCCAGGTTCTCGTCGAGCGCGTTCATGAACTCGTCGGTCGTCAGCCACGGCGCGTCCTTGGAGATCAGCAGCGCGAGGTCCTTCGTCATCTGACCGCCCTCGACGGTCTCGATGCAGACCTGCTCCAGCGTCTCGGCGAACTTGGTGACCTCGGGGGTCCCGTCCAGCTTGCCACGGTGCTTGAGGCCACCGGTCCAGGCGAAGATCGACGCGATCGGGTTCGTCGACGTCTTCTCGCCCTTCTGCCACTGCCGGTAGTGCCGGGTGACGGTGCCGTGCGCGGCCTCGGCCTCGACGCTCTGGCCGTCCGGGGTCATCAGCACGCTGGTCATCAGGCCGAGCGAGCCGAAGCCCTGCGCGACGGTGTCGGACTGCACGTCACCGTCGTAGTTCTTGCAGGCCCAGACGTAGCCGCCCTCCCACTTCATCGCGGCGGCGACCATGTCGTCGATCAGCCGGTGCTCGTAGATGAGGCCGGCCTCCTTGAACGCCTCGGCGAACTCGGCCTCGAAGACCTCCGCGAACAGGTCCTTGAAGCGGCCGTCGTAGGCCTTCAGGATGGTGTTCTTGGTGGAGAGGTAGACCGGGTAGTTGCGGGCCAGGCCGTACCGGAACGAGGCGCGCGCGAAGTCGCGGATCGACTCGTCGTAGTTGTACATCGCCATGCCGACGCCGCCGGCCGGGAAGTCCGAGACCAGGAACTCCATCGGCTCGGAACCGTCGGCCGGGGTGAACGTGACGGTCATCTTGCCGGCGCTGGGCGCGACGAAGTCGGTCGCCTTGTACTGGTCGCCGTGGGCGTGCCGGCCGATGATGATCGGCTTGGTCCAGCTCGGCACCAGACGCGGCACGTTGCTCATGATGATCGGCTCGCGGAACACGACGCCGCCGAGGATGTTGCGGATCGTGCCGTTCGGCGAACGCCACATCTTCTTCAGGCCGAACTCCTCGACCCGGGCCTCGTCCGGCGTGATGGTGGCGCACTTGACGCCGACGCCGTGGCGCTTGATCGCGTTGGCCGCGTCGATCGTCACCTGGTCGTCGGTCTCGTCCCGGTACTGGATCGAGAGGTCGTAGTACTCCAGCTCGACGTCGAGGTAGGGCAGGATCAGCTGCTCACGGATCTGCTTCCAGATGATCCGGGTCATCTCGTCGCCGTCGATCTCGACGACCGGGTTCTTGACCTTGATTTTCGCCATCCGCCGGCGCTCCTCTCCCGAAACACTCGCTGTAGCAGTACGAGCGTACTGCCCGTCCGTTGAAGATCGCCGACCGACCCCGGCCAGGCGCCACCCTCCACCTTCGCAGGGTTGCCCGTACCGGCGGGCCGATAAGCTTCAGAAGGCGGTCGCCACCCTGGTCAGCGCCGCCGGGAGTGCCGCGACCAAGCGATAGCGGCATCGAGATATGCCACTATCGATCAGTCGTCGCCCGCTCCTTGCCGGCACCGCCTCGGTGGCCGCCCCCTTGCCGGGCCGCCACTCATCGGCGCCGGAGACATCGTCCAGCCGCGTCGACGGCCCGGTCCACGCGATCGACGACCATGAGGACTCACACCCGCCACTCCGTGGGTAGGTCCGGAGCATGGGTGGCTGCGGTTGAGTGAGGAGTGGGCGTACAGGACGAGGAAGGCCGGGGCTCACGTGCCCCGGCCTCTCCCGATCAGATCTCGCGCGACCTCGTCAGAGGTTCGCCACGTCGGCCTGCTTGGCGCGAACCGCCTCCGCAGCCGCCTTCAGACCCGCGACCTCGCTGTCGGTGAGCTTGTCCTCGACGACCTTGCGGATGCCCTGCGCGCCCAGCTCGGCCTCGACGCCCAGGTAGACGCCGGAGATGCCGTACTCGCCGTCGACCCAGGCACAGACCGGCAGGACCACACCGGAGTCCTCGGCCACGGCCTTCGCCATCCGTGCCGCCGCAGCGGACGGGGCGTAGTACGCCGAACCGGTCTTGAGCAGCGCGACCACCTCGGCGCCGCCGTTCCGGGTCCGGACGACCAGCTCCTCGATCTTGTCAGCCGGGAGCAGCTCGGACAGCGGCTTGCCGTCCACCGTGCAGCGCGACGGGACCGGGACCATGGTGTCGCCGTGCGAACCGAGCGTGAGCGCCTTGACGCTCGCGACCGGAACGCCGAGCTCCTCGGCGATGAAGTTCGTGAAACGCGCGGTGTCGAGCACACCGGCCTGGCCGAACACCTGGTTCTTGGGGAACTGGGTGGCGAGCTGGGCCAGCGCGGTCATCTCGTCGACCGGGTTCGACACGACGATCACGACGGCGTTCGGCGCGTACTTCTTGATGTTCTCCGCGACCTGGCGGACGATCTTGGCGTTGACCTCGAGCAGGTCCATCCGGCTCATGCCCGGCTTACGCGGCAGACCGGCGGTCACGACGACGACGTCGGAACCCTCGATCGCCTCGTAGCCCTCGCCGTTCGGCCCGGTGCTGGCACCGACGACCTTGGACTCGAAGCCCTCGATCGCCCGGGACTGGTTGAGGTCGAGCGCGATACCGGCCGGCTTGCCGTCGATGATGTCGGTGAGCACAACGGTCTCGAAGATGTCGTACTCGGCGAGACGCTGCGCGGTCGTGGACCCGTAGAAACCGGCGCCTACGACGGTTACCTTCTTGCCCATAGCTTCTCTTCTCCCAGTCTCCTGGCGATATTTTCGCGACCGTATCAGCCGGTTAACAGAGCATTACCGACCGGTCGGCTGAACGGGACCTAAGCCACTGACTCAGGACCAACTTCCCCTCGTCAGAGCGTTATCCACAGGTCCGTCCACAGGCCTGGCCGCCCGGGGATGCTGTTCCGATGCCGAGCCCGCCGCCACCCGGAGCCGTATTCCGCGGATCCGCGGCCATCGACGCCGGACTGCTCACGCCGGCCACACTACGCGGGCCGGCGTGGCGTCGCCTGTTCCGCGGCGTCTACACCCACCGAGAGACCGAGATGGATCACCGGCTCTGGTGCGAGGCAGCCCTGCAGCGGCTGCCCGGCCCGGCCGCGATCGGCGGCGCCAGTGCTGCGTCCCTGTGGGGTGTCGCGGCGCGGGACGTGGATGCTCCGGTGACCGTGGTGCTCCCGCGGGAGATCACCCCGCCACGGATACCGCGGATCGAGGTTCATTCCACGGCGCTCTGGCCGGGTGACGTCATGGCGATCGGCGGGCTGCCCCTCACCACCGCGGAACGCACCGCCTTCGACATCGGCCGACGATGGCCCCGCGAGGAGGCCCTGATCGTGTGGGACGCGCTTCTCCGCCGCCGGGCGCTCGATCGCGATCTGGTCCGCGACATGCTCCGGAGTCGTCACGGCTGGCACGGGACCGACCGGCTGCCCGATCTGCTCCGGCTCGCCGACGGGCGGTCGGAGTCCCCGATGGAGACACGACTGCGCCTTTTGATCAGCGACGCCGGGCTTCCGCAACCCACCCCGCAATTCGTGGTACGGCATGGCCGCGACTTCGTCGCCCGGGTCGACCTGGCCTGGCCGCACCTGCGGCTGGCCCTGGAGTACGACGGAGACCAGCACCGGGAGCGGGCCCGGTTCCGTCGTGACGCCACGCGGCTGAACGCGCTGCACCTCGCCGGGTGGCGTGTGCTGCGGTTCACCGCTCCCGATGTCCTGCGCAACCCGGCCCGCACCGTCACGGTGATCACCGCCGCCCTGGCCGCCGCCGGCCGCACGGGGTAGTCGATCACCCAGCCCCGCGAAACGGCTGCCGAATCGGGCTGTTGGCAGCAGTATCGCGGGGCTGGGTGATCAACTACCCGGCGGCAGCGGCGCCCGACGGCAGCGGCAGCAGCGTGCGACCTCAGTGGTAGAAGTGGCGGGTGCCCGTGAAGTAGACGGTCAGGCCCGCCTTCTCGGCGGCCTCGATGACCAGGTTGTCGCGGATCGAACCGCCGGGCTGGACGACCGCCTTCACCCCGGCCTCGATCAGCACCTCGAGCCCGTCGGGGAACGGGAAGAACGCGTCGGACGCGGCGACACTGCCGGTGGCCCGCTCGGCGCCGGCCCGGGACACCGCGAGGCGCGCCGAGTCGACCCGGTTGACCTGGCCCATGCCCACACCGACGGTCGCGCCACCGGAGGCGAGCAGGATCGCGTTGCTCTTCACGCTGCGGATGGCCCGCCACGCGAACGCCAGGTCGGCCAGCACCTCGGGCGACGCCGGGGCCCCCGTGGCCAGTTTCCACTGGGACGGGTCGTCGCCCTGGGCGTCGATCCGGTCGGCCAACTGGACCAGCATGCCGCCGCCGACCTGCTTGACCTCCGCCGCCGGCGGGTTCCACGCGGGGGCGACCAGGACGCGCAGGTTCTTCTTCTCCTGGAACAGGGCGAGGGCGGCCGGCTCGAACGACGGCGCGACGACGACCTCGGTGAAGATCTCGGAGAGTTGCTCGGCGAGGGCCAGGGTGACCTCACGGTTGACCGCGACCACGCCGCCGAACGCCGACACCGGGTCGCAGGCGTGCGCCTTGCGGTGCGCCTCGGCCACGTCCGCGCCGACGGCGATGCCGCACGGGTTGGCGTGCTTGATGATCGCCACGCACGGTTCGGTGAAGTCGTTCGCGCTGCGCCAGGCGGCGTCCGCGTCGACGTAGTTGTTGTAGGACATCTCCTTGCCGTGCAGCTGCGTCGCCTGGGCGAGCCCGGCGGGCGCCTCCGGATCGGTGTAGATCGCGGCCTGCTGGTGCGGGTTCTCCCCGTAGCGCAGCACCGACGTCCGCTTGAGCGCGATGCCGGTGAACTCCGGCCACGCCTCGTCGGTCAGGGTGCGGGCGCACCAGTTGGCGACGGCGACGTCGTACTCCGCGATGTCGGCGAAAGCGCGAGCGGCGAGCACCCGGCGCTGCGTCAGCGAGAAACCGCCGTTCTTGGCCGCCTCCACCACCAGGGGGTACGCGTCGACTGAGGTCACCACCGCCACCGAGGCGTGGTTCTTCGCCGCCGCCCGCACCATGGCGGGGCCACCGATGTCGATCTTGGCGATGCAGTCCTCTTCGTCCGCGCCGGACGCGACCGTCTCGGTGAACGGATAGAGGTTGCTGACCAGCAGGTCGAACGGCTCGATGCCCAGGCCGGCGAGCTCCTGCACGTGGCTGTCCAGCCGCAGGTCGGCCAGCAGACCGGCGTGCACCCGCGGGTGCAGCGTCTTGACCCGGTCGCTGAGCACCTCCGGGAACCCGGTGAGCTCCTCGACGCGGGTGACCGGGACACCGGCCTTCTCCACGGTCGACGCGGTCGACCCGGTCGAGACGATCTCCGCACCGGCGGCGTGCAGCGCCTGTGCCAGCTCGACGATGCCGTCCTTGTACCAGACGCTCAGCAGCGCCCGCTTGATCGGACGACGCCCCTCGTCAGATGAGGTGGTCACGGGATACGTACCTTCCTGTCCTCGATGGTCCAGCCCTCGCGGACCAGCCGGCCAACGAACTCGACCAGCTGGGCGCGCTCGGCCACCTTGATCCGCTCGGACAGCGTCTCCTCCGTGTCACCGTCGAGCACGGGAACGCTGGTCTGGGCGATGATCGGGCCGGTGTCGACGCCGGCGTCGACGAAGAAGAGCGTCGCGCCGGTGACCTTGACGCCGTACGCGAGGGCGTCCCGCGGGCCGTGGATGCCCGGGAAGGACGGCAGCAGCGCGTTGTGCGTGTTGATGTAGCGGTCGCCGAAGGACTCCAGGAACCGCTTGCCGACCAGTTTCAGGAAGCCGGCCGAGATCACCAGGTCGGGGCGGTGCTCGGCGACGTGACCGGCCAGCGCCACGTCCCAGTCGTCGCGACTCGGGTATGCCTTCACCGAGTCCACGAAAGTGGGAACGCCGGCCGCGGCCGCGTGCTCGAGACCGGCGATGCCGTCCCGGTCCGCTCCGACGGCGACCACCTCGGCGCCGAACGCCGGGTCACTGGTCGCTTCGAGAAGAGCCTGCAGGTTGCTGCCCGATCCGGAGATGAGGACGACCAGGCGGGCGGGCGCGGGGTCAATCACCTGTGCACCCTATCCGGCACGGGGTGAGGCTGCCGACAACGGGTCAATAAGGGACACCCCGCACCGGGCTGCATCTATTACGCTGCGCGAACAGTTGAAACTGTTTTTGATCGTCGTCGCTCGCGGCGAACTCGGAAGGAACACACCGTGGCATACCCGCCCCCCGCATACGGACCGCCCATGGGCCAGCCGCCGGCCGCCCCGCAGAACGGCTTCGGCATCACCGGCATGGTGCTGGGCATCGTCTCGATCGTCACCGCCTGCTGCCCCTACCTGGGCATCCTGCTGGGTGGCATCGGCCTGGTGTTCGGCTTCCTGGGCAAGAAGAAGGTGTCGACCGGCTACGCCAACAACAACGGTGTCGCGCTGGCCGGCATCATCTGCAGCGCGATCGGTCTCGTGCTGAGCATCATCATCCTGGTCGCCCTGGGCAGCATCGACGTCGACCAGCTCAACAAGTGGGTCGAGGAGCAGCAGCAGATCCAGCAGAGCGGCAACTGACCGCACTGATCGGAGCGGGGCACGCGGTGGTCCGGCGGTCGTCACGACGCCGGGCCACCGGCCTTTTCCGGTACGGGTGAGCCGGTCGCCGTCTCAGGAGCGGCGGGCCGGGGCGAACAGGCGTGCCGAAGCCGTACCGAGCAGCACCGCGACTCCGGCGATCACCGCCGCGACCAGGCCCACCTGGACCGGGTCGGGGCCGATCCGGCTGAGCCGGCCGTCGCCCAGCGCGCCGCCGGACGCCCAGGAGAGCAGCCCCAGCGTCACGCCCGCGACCGGGCCGGAGAGCAGGCTCGCGCCGACGAGCAGCGACCACGACGGTTCCGGGACCTCCGCGCCACGGCGTTTCGGGCGTTGCTGCCGTCCGGGGCCCTGCCGTCCGTGCCGCAGACGCTGGGTGAGCAGCCAGCCCGCCGCGCCGCCGGCGATCACCGGCAGGGTCAGCAGCAGCGCGCCCCACGCGCCCATCGGCCCCGGTGGCAGGCCGGCCAGCAGCGGCAGGGTGGGCAGCGGGCCGACGGTCACCTCGGTCAGCCGGATCGCCGAGTCGGTGCCGAGCGCGAACCCCGGGCCGAGCAGGTAGGCGGTGGACCAGACTGAGGCGTTCACCGCGTACGCGATGCTCAGCAGTGTGATCCCGGCCTGCCCGGCGACCCCGGTGCGGTAGGCGGCGATCATCTCGGCCGCCGATCCGCCGCCGAGGGCCAGTGACAGGCCGCCGGCGACCGCGCCCGCCGCCAGGATCAGGAATGCCGCGACCAGTCCGGATCGGATGCCGTGCCGCAGGATGGGGTGCAGCCTGCGGGCCAGGGTGGAGACCGCGCCGGTGCCGCGCAGCGAGCCGAGGCCCGCCCCGGCGACGCCGAGGACCAGGAAGTGCAGCGCGGCCTCGACGGCCGAGACCTCCGTGCCGCGGCCGTCGACCAGGTGCGCGCCCGCCGTTCCCATCAGGGAGTACGTGACGCCGACGGCGACCGCCACGAGCAGTGCCCGGGGGGCGGACCCGCTGTGCCGGGCACCCATCGCGCGGGTGACGTGCAGTCCCGCCGCGCTCAGCCGCCACACCACCAGGACGGTGAGGAGCAGGGGCGTGATGGCCAGTGGCCCGATCGAGGTGCCGACCGGTACGCCGTGGCCGAGCATCCACCCGGCCAGCCCGGCGTGCGCGGCGCCGCCGATGCCGCCGGAGCCCTCGAGCGTGCGGGCCAGACCGATCACCGCAGCGACCGGCAGGTAGGTGAAGAGGGCCGCCCAGGTGGTGGCGAAGGCGACCGCTATCGGCAGCGGCGCGCGGCTGCTGCGGCGGCTCTCCGGGGGGCGGCGTTGCGAGGGCAGCCGGACGGTCTCCCGGCGGCCGAGCACGGCGTCGTCGACGAGCACGGTCTCGCGCACGTCGGTGACCGGCTCGGTATCGGCCCGCCTGGTGCCGTTCCGCTCGGCGGCGGTCCGGTCGGCGCCGGCTCGCTCGGCGGCGGTCCGGTCGGCGCCGGCTCGCTCGGCGGCGGTCCGGTCGGCGCCAGTCCGCTCGGCGGCGGTCCGGTCGGTGCCAGTCCGCTCGGCGGCGGTCCGGGAGCCGGCCGGGGTGGTGGCGTCCGGCTGCTCGGGGGCCGGGGGTCCGGCGTCCCGTGGCTCGGGAGCCCGGGAACCGCCGTCCCGCGCCTCCCGCGCCCGGACTCGTCTCTCCCGGGTCTCCCGGTCGAAACGCTCGAAGTCGAAGGGTTCGGTGTCTCGGCTGGTGGTGCGGTCCGGCCGGTCGCCCGGGGACAGCGGCTCGGTCTCCCGCACGACGGACTGCAGCGCCTCGGCGACCGCGAAGGGGTCCTCCGAGCCGTCGGGCCGGTCGGTTGTGCTGGGCATCGCGCCTACTTTTTCACGCCACGGCGCCGCATGCGACGCAGAAACAGCGGCGCGCCGCCGATCGGGTCGCGTTCGACCCGGTCAGCGGCGCGCCGTTCGGTCACTGACCTCAGCTCATGATCTCGCGCATGAGCTGCGCCGTCTCACTCGGCGTCTTGCCGACCTTGACGCCGGCCGCCTCGAGCGCGATCTTCTTGGCATCGGCGGTGCCCGCCGAGCCGGAGATGATCGCACCGGCGTGACCCATGGTCTTGCCGGGCGGGGCGGTGAAGCCGGCGATGTAACCGACCACCGGCTTGGTGACGTTCGCCTTGATGAACTCGGCGGCCCGCTCCTCGGCGTCGCCACCGATCTCGCCGATCATGACGATCGCGTCGGTGTCCGGGTCGTCCTGGAACGCCTTCAGCGCGTCGATGTGCGTGGTCCCGATGATCGGGTCGCCACCGATACCGACGGCGGTGGAGAAGCCGAACTCCCGCAGCTCGTACATGAGCTGGTAGGTCAGCGTGCCGCTCTTGCTGACCAGGCCGATCCGGCCCTGCGGGGTGATGTCGGCCGGGATGATGCCGGCGTTGGAGGCGCCCGGCGAGGCGATGCCCGGGCAGTTCGGGCCGATGATCCGGGTCTTCTCGCCCTTGGCCACGTTGTACGCCCAGAAGGCCGCCGAGTCCTGCACCGGCACACCCTCGGTGATCACGATGGCGAGGCCGATCTCGGCGTCGATCGCCTCGAGGACCGCGGCCTTGGTGAACGCCGGCGGCACGAAGATGACCGACACGTCCGCGCCGGTCTCCTTGATCGCCTCGGCGACCGTGGCGAAGACGGGCAGCTCGGTGCCGTCGAAGTCGACCTTGGTACCGGCCTTGCGCGGGTTCACACCGCCGACGACCTGGGTGCCCGCGGCGAGCATCCGCTTGGTGTGCTTCGAGCCCTCACCGCCGGTGATGCCCTGGACGATGACCTTGGAGTCCTTGGTGAGCCAGATAGCCATTAGTTCACTTCCCCGCAGCCGCGAGCTCGGCGGCGCGCTCGGCCGCCCCGTCCATGGTGTCCACCCGCTCGACCAGCGGGTTGTTGGCGCCGTCGAGGATGGCACGGCCGGCCTCGGCGTTGTTGCCGTCGAGACGCACCACGAGCGGCTTGGTGACCGTCTCGCCGCGCTCGGCGAGCAGGGCCAGGGCCTGGATGATGCCGTTGGCCACCGCGTCACAGGCGGTGATGCCGCCGAACACGTTCACGAAGACGGACTTCACGGACGGGTCGCCGAGGACGATCTCCAGGCCGTTCGCCATCACCTGGGCGCTCGCGCCGCCACCGATGTCGAGGAAGTTGGCCGGCTTGACGTCGCCGTGCCGCTCGCCCGCGTAGGCCACCACGTCCAGGGTCGACATGACCAGGCCGGCGCCGTTGCCGATGATGCCGACCTCGCCGTCCAGCTTGACGTAGTTGAGGTTCTTGGCCTTGGCCGCCTGCTCGATCGGGTCGACGGCGGACTTGTCCTCGAGGGCCTCGTGGTCGGGGTGGCGGAAGCCGCCGTTCTCGTCCAGGGTGACCTTGGCGTCCAGCGCCAGCACCCGGCCGTCGCCCACCTTGGCGAGCGGGTTGACCTCGACGAGGAGCGCGTCCTCGGCGACGAACGCCTGCCACAGCTTCACGGCGATGTCGACGACCTGGTCGGCGACGTCGGCCGGGAACTTGGCGGCGGCGACGATCTCGCGGGCCTTCGCCTCGTCGACACCCTTGCTGGCGTCGATGGCGACCTTGGCGACCCGGTCCGGGTCGGTCTCGGCCACGGTCTCGATCTCCATGCCGCCGGCGACGCTGGCGATGCAGAGGAAGGTCCGGTTGGCCCGGTCCAGCAGGTAGGAGAAGTAGTACTCCTCCTTGATGTCGGCCGTCTCGGCCAGCATCACCTTGTGGACCGTGTGGCCCTTGATGTCCATGCCGAGGATGTCGGTCGCCCGGGCCTCGGCCTCGTCCGCGCCGTCGGCCAGCTTGACGCCGCCGGCCTTGCCGCGGCCGCCGACCTTCACCTGAGCCTTGACGACGACCTTGCCACCGAGGCGCTCGGCGATCGCCCGGGCCTCCTGCGGGGTCTCAGCGACGCCGCCGCCCAGCACGGGCAGGCCGTGCCGTTCGAACAGGTCGCGCCCCTGATACTCGAACAGGTCCACGTGTCTCCTTTCGCTCGCGACGCCAAGCGCCGGCAAGCCGCACCGTTGCGTCCCGACCTGTGTGCGCGGCGCGTCGCAGCAGCGCCGCCAGCGTGAGGATCTTCGGCCCCTCCGCAAGTACGGAATGGCCCTCATCCGCAGAGTAGCGACCGTTTCGACCCCGGTGACCGCGCGGGTGCATGGTGTGCAAGACCACACACCAGTGTGACGAAAACACAGCTCCGGGGCTTTCGTGGCGACCGCGGCGCGAGTGTTCTCACAGGTCGGGTCCGGCCCCTTCGTCCCCACCGGCACCAGGCACGGCGCCCCGGGCGCCGGAGACCCGTGTCGATGTCGCAGAAAAAAGGAACGCGCGTGCGTAACCGGTCCGGCAGGGCGTCGTTGAGTCAGGTGTCGGAGCGCTACGGCGCCCGGCACGCAAGCGGCCGATGCCCTGTCGGTCGAGGGGTGGCGGCGGGGCATCGCGCATAGAGGGGCCGGACGTGTGAGGGGTGCGTCCGGTCCCTCCCCTAATGCACCGACCGCGGGTCAGTGCGGGGAAACAGCCTGATCAGGCAACCGGCGTGGCGACATTCGCCCGTACCCATTCGACGATGGAAGCGGTCGTCGCACCCGGCGTGAATATCCGGGCCACACCGAGTGACGCCAATTCCGCGATGTCGCCGTCCGGAATGATGCCGCCACCGAAAACGACGATGTCCGCCGCGTCACGCTCCGCCAACAACTCCAATACTCTCCGGAAAAGCGTCATGTGTGCGCCGGAGAGAACGGAGAGGCCGATCGCGTCGGCGTCCTCCTGAACGGCGGTCTCGACGATCTGCTCGGGCGTCTGGTGCAGCCCGGTGTAGACGACCTCCATGCCGGCGTCGCGCAGCGCGCGGGCCACCACCTTGGCACCCCGGTCGTGCCCGTCCAGGCCGGGTTTGGCGACGACCACCCTGATCCGTGCTCGCATGTCGACCCCTTCGGGTTCCGGCCCCGGCGTCCGCGCGCCGGCCGGGCCGCACCGAGGTCACCTGAACGAACGGTAACCCGCGCCGCGGGTGCGGGGATAGCCGTACGGTTGGCGCACAGGGGCCACTCAGGAAACGCAATGGTAGCCCCGGTCACATAACCGAGCGCTTTCCGAGCCATTACTCAGGGTTGTGATATCGCCCCTCGGAAAAGGTAACCAATTCGGACAATAGCTGATCAATACTGACCAGGAACTGTCACGAAATTGGCGCTGCGACTTGTGAGGGGGCTGCCGTTTCGTTACCGTGGCCACGGCTGTCGCACAGGTCCCCCCAACCGCAGCAGCCCGGCACACCACAGCTGACGGCACCACGCCGGATGTGTGGAAGCCGCCCGCAATGCCACCGACGGAGGGTTTCTTCGTGCGCCAGCGCTTGTCGTCTGAGCCCGATCGTTATCGCGGCCGCCGCCGCGTGCCCACCCCTCCCCGCAGCCGTTACGCCGCTGTCGTCACCTCCGCCTTCGTCGGAGCCGGTGTCGTCGCCCTGGGCGCAGCTTCCAACCTTCCCGATCAGAAGGCGGTCAACCCGGACGTCCTCCAGGGATTGGAGACCTCTCAGGTCGCCGCCGACGCCCTGGACTCCCGCTCCGACGACACCCGCGCCTCGCGCGGTGAGGACCGCACCGCCGACGCCGCTCTCGAGTCCGAGGTCAACACGGAGGACATCTACCTCCTACCCCTCGACGACTACCAGTTCACGTCGCCCTACGGCATCCGCTTCGGCAAGCTGCACGCCGGCATCGACCTCGCCGCCCCGGAGGGCACGCCCTACAAGGCGGTGCACGGTGGCACGGTGACGGCGGCCGGATACAACGGCGGCTACGGCTACTCGATCACCATCCAGCAGGACGACGGCACCGAGATGATCTACGCCCACTCCCGGCGCCTGCTGGTCGAGAAGGGCGCCACCGTCCAGGCAGGCCAGGTCATCGGCGAGGTCGGCAACACCGGAGCGTCCTACGGAACGCACCTGCACCTCGAGGTCCACGTGAACGGCACCCCGACCGACCCGATCGTCTTCCTGCGCGACCGCGGCGTCGACATCAAGCTGCAGATCGAATCGGTGTATGCGGGCATGGCGGTCGGCGCCGCTTCCTGAGCCACTCCCGTCCGGGCCTCCGCTCCCGCCTGAGCACGCTTCCTGCCCGGGTCGACCGCCGCTTCACGAGCCGCTCCCGTCCGGGTCGCAGCTTCCCCCGCCTGGGCCGCTCCCGTCCGGGCCGCAGCTTCCCCCGCCTGAGCCACTCCCGTCCGGGCCGCAACTTCCCCCGCCTGAGCCACTCCCTGCCGGCTGCCTCCGACCGGCTCTTCCTGATCTTTCCACCCGATCCCCGGCACGAACGGGTTCCGTACGGGTGCAAGTTTGTTGCCGTTCCCGCTCAGCACCCCGCGCCTTCCCGCCGACATGAAACGTGACGACGTAGTCATGGTCGGAAAGGGAGCAACCCGTGGGGCAGGATTCGTCATCCGGACAGGTCGGACGACACCGCAGCGAGCAGCTGCACCGACATCGCGCCGCTTCCAGCGTTCCCGAACTGGTCGCCACCGGTGCCCGTTCCGCGGTCTCGGTCACCGCCATGAGTGCCACCCTGGCCGCCGGCATCGGGGCGATCGGCTCGTCCGCGGCCGCCGCCGAGCCGCTGAGCGGAACCGTCTCCGGCGGGCACACGGCGGCGCACGCCCCGGCCGCCCTGCCGATCGTCCCGCCTCCCTGGGACGCCGCACCGGGCAAGGAGTTCCCCCTCGCCGAACGGATGGCCGCCGAGAATCCGTCGGCGGCCCCGACCCCGTCCGAGGTGCTGCGCAAACCGCTGATCGACCCGGCGTGGACGTTCGCGGACTGGGGTTTCGCGGCGGGCGGTGTCATCCCGGCCGGGATGACCGGATGGGTGCACCCGATTCCCAGCGCGCGCGTCACCTCCTGTTTCGGGCCGCGCTGGGGCCGTCTGCACGCCGGCGTCGACCTGGCCGCCGCGCACGGGACGCCGATCGTGGCGGCCGGCGCGGGAGTGGTGGTGTCCGCCCGGGTCGAGAACGGGTACGGCAACGCCGTCCTGATCGATCACGAGGACGGGTATCTCACCCACTACGGGCACATGGCGGTGATCGGCGTGATCGCGGGCCAGCGGGTGGTGGCCGGGCAGCGGATCGGCGACGAGGGCTCGACCGGCCGGTCCACCGGTCCGCACCTGCATTTCGAGGTGCATCAGGGGTATTACCAGAATCCGATCGAGCCGACCTCGTGGATGCGTGCGCACGGCGTCGAGATCACCGGGTGTCCGGCGCCGGTCAGCGGTTCGGCTAACTTCCCGGCCGTCGAACCGGGGAACCCGCTTCTCGACGCTCCGAAGAACCCGGCAGACTCGCAGCTGAGGACGCCGGCGAAGGCACCGGGGAAGGCACCGGCGAAGATGCCACCGAGGACGATCCCGGAGAATGCCCCGCCTGCTGTCCCGTCGGTCGTCCCGAAACGCGTCCCTGTCCGGACCACCGCGACCGGCACCACCGCAACCCGGACAGTCGTGACCGGTACGGACACGACCGACACGGGTGCTGCTGGCACGGGTTTTGCTGGCACGGGTGTTGCTGGCACCGAGGCGACCGCGGAAGCCCGGCCGCCGCAGCAGGCGCCGGTGGTGGCGCCCAAGCACGCACGGGACACCACGACGGCACGGGAACCCCGGCACGCGGCGCAACCGGACACGATCGAGGCGCCGAAACACGCACTCGAAGCCGCCCCGGCCCCTCAGACCGCACCCGCGCCCCACGAACAGGCCGGGCCGCAGAAACAGGCCGGGCCGCACGAACAGACCGGGCCGCAAAGACAGGCCGGGCCGCAGAAACAGACCACAGCGCAGCACCAGGCCGCGACCACCACGCAGAAGCAGGCACCTAAGCACGCGCTTCCCGGCGACGAGGATCAGCCCGGGTTCAACGCCTTGGACCCGGCGTTGTGGAAGGCCCCGGCACGGACCGCCCCGCGGCACGCCCGCGACCGGGCCCCGGAAGCGGGCCAGCCGGCGACGCTGGCCACGCTCCTGGGCGCGGCGTCAGAGCTTCTCGATCGGCGCGTGCCGTAATACCAGCCACATCGTCTGGTCACCGAAGTCGATCTGGGCCCGGGCGCCGGGACCGTGGCCTTCCACCGCGACGACCCGGCCCAGACCGTACCGCTGGTGGTTGACCCGGTCTCCGGCGTCCACCTTCGGCGCCTGTTTCTTCAGTTCACTGGCCGTGGACAACTGGGAGGCGTCGATCCCGAGCCGCTCGGCGATCCGCTGTGCTTTGGGCGTACCCCCGGCGAAGCCTCCGCCGCGCTGGCGGTCTCCCCCACCGCGACCACCCACCCCGCCCCCGGTCCCGGACCAGGAGGTGTACGACCCGCCGGTGCGCTCCCAGCGCACCAACTCCGGCGGCAGCTCGTCGGTGAACCGGGACGGCGGGTTGTACTGCGGCTGGCCCCAGGCCGAACGGGTCACCGCGCGGGAGAGGTAGAGCCGCTGGCGGGCCCGGGTGATCCCGACGTAGGCCAGGCGGCGCTCCTCCTCCAGCTCGGTGTTGTCGCCGAGGGCCCGCATGTGCGGGAAGACGCCGTCCTCCAGGCCGCTCAGGAAGACCACCGGGAACTCCAGGCCCTTGGCCGTGTGCAGGGTCATCAGCGTGACCACGCCCTGGTGGTCGGGGTCGTCGCTGGGGATCTGGTCGGCGTCGGCGACCAGCGCGACCTGCTCGAGGAAACCGGCCAGCGACGCCGTCGACGGCGCCTCCGGGTCCGGGTCGTCCCCGGCGGCCAGGGTCTCGACGCGTTCGGTGTATTCGCGGGCGACGCTGACCAGCTCGCGGAGGTTCTCCACCCGGCCCTGGTCCTGCGGGTCGAGGCTCTCCTCCAGCTCGCCGAGCAGGCCGGAGCGCTGCAGGACCGCCTCCAGCACCTCCTCCGGCGGGGCGACGAGCGCCAGTTCGCGCAGGTCGTCGAGGAGCTGCACGAAGTCGGTGATGCTGTTGACCGCGCGGGTGGAGATGCCCGGGGCGTCCTTCGCACGTCGCAGCGCCTGGCCGAACGAGACCCGGTCGCGTCCGGCGAGCGCCTCGATGCACGCCTCGGCCCGGTCGCCGATGCCCCGTTTGGGGGTGTTCAGCACGCGGCGGATGCTGACCGTGTCGTCGTCGTTCACGATCGCGCGGAGGTAGCCCAGCGCGTCGCGGACCTCCTTGCGCTCGTAGAAGCGCACCCCGCCGACCACCTTGTAGGGCAGGCCGACCCGGATGAACACCTCCTCGAACACCCGGGACTGCGCGTTGGTGCGGTAGAAGACGGCCACGTCGCCGGGGCGCACGTCGTGGTTGTCGGTGAGCCGGTCGATCTCGCGGGCCACCCAGTCGGCCTCGGCGTGCTCGGTGTCCGCGACGTAGCCGACGATCTGCTCGCCGGCGCCCTGGTCGCTCCAGAGGCGCTTGGGCTTGCGGGAGGTGTTCCGGTCGATCACCGCGTTGGCGGCGGTCAGGATGGTCTGGGTGGACCGGTAGTTCTGCTCCAGCAGGATGGTGCGGGCCTGCGGGTAGTCGCGCTCGAACTCCAGGATGTTGCGGATCGTCGCACCGCGGAAGGCATAGATCGACTGGTCGGCGTCACCGACCACGCACAGCTCGCTCGGCTCGACCTCGCCGCCCTCGGTGCCGACCAGCTCCCGGATGAGCTGGTATTGCGCGATGTTGGTGTCCTGGTATTCGTCGACCATCACGTGCCGGAACCGGCGGCGGTAGGTCTCGGCGATCATCGGGTGCGACTGGAACAGGTGCACCACGGTCATGATGATGTCGTCGAAGTCCAGCGCGTGCGCCTCACGCAGCCGACGCTGATACAACTCGTACGCCTCGGCGACGGCCCGCTCGTTCGGCCCCTTCGCCTTGTTCTTGTAGTCCTCGGGCTCGATCAGCTCGTTCTTCAGGTTCGACACCTGGGCGGCCAGCCCGCGCGCGGTGTAGCGCTTCGGGTCGAGGTCGAGCTCCCGGGCGACCAGCTGCATCAGCCGGCGCGAGTCGTCCGCGTCGTAGATGGAGAAGGTGCTCTTCAGCCCGGCGTGCTCGTGCTCGGCCCGCAGGATCCGCACGCACGCCGAGTGGAAGGTCGACACCCACATCAGCCGGGCGCGCGGGCCGACCAGCTGGGCCACCCGTTCCTTCATCTCGCCGGCGGCCTTGTTGGTGAACGTGATCGCGATGATCTCGCCGGGATGCACGTCCCGCTCGGCCAGCAGGTAGGCGATCCGGTGGGTCAGCACCCGGGTCTTGCCCGAGCCCGCACCGGCCACGATCAGCAGCGGACCACCGGCATGGGTGACCGCGTCCCGCTGCGGGCCGTTCAGCCCCTCGAGCAGGGTTGCCGGGTCCAGCCGCCGGGGCGCGGGCCGGGGTGTCTCCGGGACCCGCACCGGGGGCAGGGAGAACAGGGCGTCGGAAGGTTCAGAGGAAGGTCGCATCGCCGGGCCAGTGTATGCCGACCCCCCGACAACACTCGTACACCCGGACGGGTCCTTCATCGGCGTTCGGCGATGCGATTCCACCGCGGGGTGGTGGTAATGGATCACCTGATCCACCAGGCTGTCCGGGTTGGTGGAAATCTCTCTCCGAACGGGGGATCGATACGATGGCTTCATCCCAGCGTCTCGCCCTGCCGGTGGCCGTCCTGGCCGCCACCGGCGTGCTCACCGCGCTCCCCGGCAACCCGGGAGCGGCCGCGCCACCCGAGTTCGCCCCGGTGTCCGTCTCGTACGGGACGCCGTCGGGCGGCACGGTGAAGGGGCAGTTCCTCAGTTACAACGACTTCCACGGGGCGATCGACCCGCCGACCGGCAGCGGCGCGGTGGTCAACGCGAGCGGCACGAGCACCCCGGCCGGCGGGGTCGAATACCTGGCGACGTATCTCAAGACGCTGCGCGCCGAGGCACGGGCCGAGGGCCGCACCACGATCACCGCCGGGGCGGGTGACCTGATCGGGGCGACGCCGCTGGTCAGTGCCGCCTTCCACGACGAGCCCACGATCGAACTGATGAACCAGGTCGGCCTTCAGGTCAGCTCGGTCGGCAACCACGAGTTCGACGAGGGTGTGAGCGAACTGCTCCGCATCCAGCGCGGCGGCTGCCACCCCACCGACGGCTGCCAGGACGGCGACGGATTCGCCGGCGCGAAGTTCAAATATCTCGCCGCGAACACCATCGACAACAAGACCGGCCTGCCGATCCTGCCGCCCATCGACATCAGGTACGTCGGGGGCGTGCCGGTCGGGTTCATCGGCATGACGCTCGCCGGCACCCCGCGCATCGTCAACCCGGCCGGCATCACGAACGTGCACTTCACCGACGAGGTGGAGACCGCCAACAAGTGGAGTGGCCTGCTCAAGGCCTTCGGCGTGAAGGCGCAGGTGCTGCTGCTGCACGAAGGCGGCTCGCAGGCGTCGGCCACACCCACCCCGGGCGTCTCCGACTGCACCGGGTTCACCGGTCCGGTGGTGCCGATCGTGGCCGGGCTCAACCCGGAGATCGGCATCGTGATCTCCGGTCACACGCACCGGTTCTACTCCTGCGCGCTACCGAACGCCGCCGGCGCCGACACGGTCGTGACCAGCGCCGGAAGCAACGGGCAGCTGATCACCGACATCGACTGGAGCATCGACCGCAGGACCGGGCGGTTCGCCACCGTCACCGCGCGGAATGTGATCGTGGAGAACGGCGTACCGGACGGCAACGGCGGCTGGGTCAAGGACGCCACCGGGGCGTACGCCAAGAATCCGGACACCGTGGACGCCGCCGCCGAGAAGGTCGCCGACAAGTACCGGACGGCGGTCGCCCCGATCGCGAACCGGCTCGTCGGCAGCATCAGCGCCGACATCAGCCGGACCGCGAACCCGGCCGGGGAGAGCCCGCTCGGCGACGTGATCGCGGACGCGCAGCTGGCGTACACGCAGAGCGCCGGGGCACGGATCGCGCTGATGAACCCGGGCGGCATCCGGGCCGACCTGGACGCCGACCAGTCGTCCGGCGGGGAGGCGTACGGGCAGGTCACCTACGGCGAGGCGTTCACCGTCCAGCCGTTCAACAACCTGGTGGTCACCCAGAGCCTCACCGGGGCACAACTCAAGGACGTCCTCGAGCAGCAGTTCGTGGGCTTCGGCGGGCAGACCGCCCAGCGGATCCTGCAGGTGTCGGCGGGACTGACCTACACCTGGTCGGCGTCCGCCCCGGCCGGCGCCAAGGTCAGCGCACTGCAGCTGAACGGGACGGCGGTCGACCCGGCCGCGAACTACCTGGTCACCACCAACGACTTCCTGGCCAACGGCGGCGACGGATTCAGCAACCTGACGCTCGGGACAGGACGGGTCACCGCGCCCGGATTCGACGTGGACGCGCTGGTGGCGTACCTGGCGACCGGCCCGGTCGCACCCGGCCCGGCGAACCGGATCAGCACCACCGGATGACCAACCGGCGGCCAACCGCACATCGGCCGCCATCACCCGGACGACCAGCACAAACCATCCCAAGGTTCGGGCGGTTTCCTTGCGGCCCGGTCCAGGGGCGGGGCATACTCGGCTCGTGATCCAGCGGGCGCGATTTTTCTACTACGGCACCGGAGGCCCGGCAGCCGTAGGTCGCCCCTGAACGTCAGACCTACATCAAGCCCCGGGCTTCACCGCCCGGGGCTTGATGCTGCCCGGGCCGGTTCGACCGGGGCGTGAGCACCCGAGGAGCAGACATGACCGCCGACGTGATGGACCAGAACACCGGAGCAGGCGCGGCACCCGCCGCCGACGCGATCCGGGGCAAGCGCGAACGCATCGACGAGATCGACCAGACGATCATCGATCTCTGGCTAGAGCGCGCGAAGATCTCCCAGGAGGTCGGCAAGACCCGGATGGCCAGCGGCGGCACCCGCCTCGTGCTGGCCCGGGAGAAGGAGATCGTCGACCGTTTCCGGGCCGCGCTCGGCCCGGACGGGACGCAGGTCGCGCTGCTGCTGCTGCGCTCCGGCCGCGGACCGCTGTAACCCCACCTCAACGGCATCGGCGCCGCACCCGGAAACGGGTGCGGCGCCGATCGAGTTACACGGTTCCCGTGGGCTGCTCACGCAGCCCAGCGGTTCAGCCGCGAATCAGGAAGCGGAACGGATGTTCGCGGCCTGCGGGCCCTTCTGGCCCTGGGTCACCTCGAACTCCACACGCTGGTTCTCCTCCAGGCTGCGGTAGCCCGACATCTGGATCGCGCTGAAGTGGGCGAAAACGTCGGCGCCGCCGTCGTCCGGGGTGATGAACCCGAAGCCCTTGTCCGCGTTGAACCACTTCACAACGCCGGTAACCATGATCGTCTCCTCGACGGTCGATCGTTGCCGACCTCTGTGGCCGGCAACGAGGTGGTAAGACCCCACATCTCGTGGGACTCGTGTCGCCGTACTGATCGCCCGTCCGGGAGAAGACCCGGGTTACGACAAAGAGCGCCTCGGGCAGACTTCCCCACAGGCGCTCCTGAGTACTTGGGAACCAAACTGACAACGCTCGCGAGCCTAGCACGGCGAGAAGGGCGGGGAAGCCCTCGGCGGGCAAGTCGCACGTCAGCCCACAATGGCGGGTTTTACCTGGTTAACGCGGTGCAGCCGCCCCTCAGACCTCCACCGGAACGTCCTCGATCAGGGCGGCCAGCGCGACCGCGTCGAGCAGATCCGCCGGTCGGACGGTGACCTGCTCCTTCACGTAATGGAAGCCGGCCCGGACATGATGCAGCGGGACCCCCGCCAACGACGCCCACGCGATCCGGTACGCCGCCAGCTGCACCGCCGCCGCCTCGGCCTCGGCACCGGACGGGCGCCTGCCGGTCTTCCAGTCGATCACGTCGAACCGGTCGTCCGAGTCGGCGAAGACGGCATCCATCCGCCCGCGAACGACCACACCCGCGATCGTCGTCGCGAACGGGACCTCCACCTCGACCGGCGTCCGGTCGGCCCACTCCCCGGTCAGGAACGCCTCCTGAAGCGCCACCAGCTCCTCGTCACCGGCGGCATCGTCGTCGGCCGCACCGGGCAGCTCGTCGATGTCGATCAGGCGGGCCGACCCGAAACGCTGCTCGAGCCAGGCGTGGAAGGCGGTGCCCCGGCGGGCCTGCGGCGCCGGGCGCTGCGGCAGCGGACGGCGCAGCGAACGGGCCAGGGCCTGCTGATCCCGGCGCAGCACGACCAGCTGCGAGACCGACAGGTGCGGTGGCACCACGACCTCCAGCGGCCCGTCGTGGTGGAGCAGCTCGGCACGCTCGGCCAACAGGAGACGGGCCTCCTTGCGCCAGCGGACGATGTCGGCGTCCTCCTCGGCGGCGTCCTCGCCCATCCGGGCTCCGTGGCCCGCCAGACCGGCGGCGTCCGCAGCCAGACCGGCCCGGGCGGCCACCTCCGGGTCGGCGCCGGCCAGCTCGGCGAACGCCTCGGCGGTCCCGGCGTCCGGGTCGACGATCATGCGGCGGATCAGATCGGCGGCCGCGGCCATCGCCGGACGCCGCAGACCCAGCGGGTCCGCAGGCCACTCGGCGCTCGCCACCACCTGCTCGCTCGGGTTCGCGGCACCGGGCGCGGGCTCCGGCGTCCACACGTCGACCACCCCGGCACCGTCCGCACACGCCGCACGGATCTCGTCGAGGAAGACCGACGGCCCACGGGGCCGCTTCACCCCGTCCCCCCACCAGTAGCCGGAACAGAGCAGCAGCCGCCGCGGCCGGGTGACCGCCACATAGGCCAGGCGGCGCTCCTCCCGCACATCGTGCTCCCGCCAGAGACGACCGAAAGTGGTCAGCGCCGCGAAGACGTCCTTCTGCTCGACCGCGTCGGACAGATCCAGTTCGGGCAGACCGGACGCGTCACCCCGCAACGGGAACGGCAACACCCCGATGCCACCGAGATAGTGATCCGAAGCGCGGGCCATCCCCGGCCAGACCCCCTTGCAGAGCCCGGCGACCGCGACGACGTCCCATTCCAGGCCCTTCGCGGCGTGCGCGGTGAGGATCTGCACCGCGCCCTCGACCACGTCGACCTGCCCCGGCTCCAGGCCGCGCTCCTCCTCCTCGGCCGCGGCCAGGAAAGCCAGGAAACCGGCGACCGTGCCACTCTCGTTCTCACTGGTGTAGCGGGTGGCCGCCGCGCCGAGCGCATCCAGATGCCCGCGGGCCAGACCGGCGTCCCCGGCCGCCCAGCCGCGCACCGCGACCTCCACGTCCAGGCCGATGGTGCGTTCGATGTCGGCGAGCAGATCGGGCAGCGGCTGGTCCAGGCGCTGCCGCAACGAGCGCAACTCTCCGCTGTACGCGACCAGCCGCGGGAACCCCTCGGACGAGTACTGGAGCGGGGAACCCAGGTCGGCCATCGCCTCCACCAGCGACGCGTCGTCCAACCGGTCCGCGGTCACCTCGTCCTGCTCCGCCCCGGCGGGGGTCGCGGCCGCCCGGTCCGCCGCGAGAGCCCGTGCCCGGCGGTGCAGGGCCACCAGGTCCCGCGGGCCGATCCGCCACCGTGCCCCGGTGAGCAGCCGCAGCAACGCGGCGCCGTCCGCCGGATCGGCGAGGACGCGCAGCGTACACACGACGTCCCGGACCTCGGGAGTGTCCAGCAGGCCGCCGAGACCGACCACCTCGACCGGTAGCCCCCGGGCCCGCAACGCCTCCTCGATCACCGGGATCTGGCTGCGCACCCGCACCAGCACGGCACTGGTCGGACGCGACTCGAGCGGGATCTCGGCGGCCGGCGCCTCCCGCATCCCGGCGGCCAGCCGCCACGCGGTCAGCATCGAGTCACCGATCCACTCGGCCTCTTCGGCGTACGTCGGAAGCAGCGCACACGTGACCGTGCGGCCACCGACCGGCTCGGCCACCCGGTCGGCCGGCTGCAACTCGGTGACCCCGGCCCGCAGCGTGGCGGACAGCACGTTGGCCACCCGGAGGATCTCCGGACGGTTACGCCAGCTCTTGGAGAGACTGCGGGTCCACGCCGGCCGGCCGTCGGCACCGGTGAAATCCACCGGGAAACGCTCGAGCGTGCCCGCCGACGCCCCCCGCCAGCCGTAGATCGACTGGCACGGGTCACCGACCGCGGTCACCGGATGCCCGCCACCGAACAGATTGTTCAGCATGGTCACCTGGGCGTGACTGGTGTCCTGGTACTCGTCGAGGAGCACGATCCGGAACCGGCCGCGCTCGACCTCACCGACCTCGGGATGATCGCGGGCGACCAGCGCGGCACGAGCCATCTGATCGCCGAAATCCATCGCCTCCAGGCCGAGTTTGCGCTGTTCGTAACGGCGGACCAGCGGAAGCAGCGTGAGCCGGTGCTGCTGGCGGCGCAGCATCTCGGTGACGTCCTTGTAGACCCGCCCCGGATACTCCTGCACCTCGGCGAAGAACCGCCCGGTCCAGGCGGCCAGATCGTCCGGGCCGACCAGATGCTCGGCCATCTCGGCGGAGAGCGCCAGCACATCGTCGGTGACGGTGCCGGGCGCGCGGTTCACCCCGGTCATCTCACCGGTGTACGAGCGGACGAGCGAGTCCACGATCTGCCAGCGGGCGGCCTCGGTGAGCAGACGGGCGGACGGCTCGTACCCGGCGCGCAGACCGTGCTCGGTCACCACCCGGGCGGCATAGGCGTGGTAGGTCGAGATGGTGGCCTCGCCGGTGAACGCGTCGTCGCGGCCGAGGCGGCGGACCAGCTGACCGAGCCGGGCACGGACCCGGTGCGCCAGCTCACCGGCGGCCTTGCGGGTGAAGGTGAGGCCGAGGATCTCGCCGGGAAGCGCATACCCGTTGGCGACCAACCACACCACCCGGGAGGCCATCGTCTCGGTCTTGCCCGAACCGGCGCCGGCGACCACGAGCAGCGGCTCCACCGGCGCCGCGATGATCGCCTCCTGTTCGCTGGTGGGCGGCGGCAGGCGCAGCAGCCGGGCCAGCTCGCCGGGGGTGTAGCGGGGGCCGGCGTCGGCCCGCCGCCGGGGACGGGGCACGTCGGGGAAAAGACTCGGCTGGCTCACGGCTCCACCACCTGACGGCCCTTGCCGGAGATCGGGCAACTGGTCCGGACAGGGCAGACCCGGCATCGGCTGTTCGCCACCGCGGAGAAGGTGGACGCGGCCATCGTCTCGGCGGTACGGCGGACCATCGCGTACGCCCACTGCGGGTCGGTCGCCTCGGTGATCGGCAACTGCATCTGCTCCCGGGCGTCCTTGCCCGGACCGAGCTGCACCAGGGCCGCGCCGCCGCTGTCGGTGCCGTAGTCGGCGAACGCCCCGGCGTCGACAGCCGCCTGATAGCCGGCGAGCTGCGGGTTCTCCGCAACGTCAGCGCCGGAGACGGCGGTGGTCTTGCCGGTCTTCAGGTCGATGACCACCAGCCGCCCCTCCTCGTCGATCTCCAACCGGTCGACCCGGCCGGTGAGCTGGATCGGCCGTTGCTCGTCCTCCAGCCGCACGGTGAACTCGTGCTCGATCGCGAGCAGCCGCCGCGGGTTGACCGCCAGCCAGCGCAGCAGTTTGTCGACCATGCCCTGGGCGCGTTCCTGCTCCGGGCCGGCCAGCCAGCGCGCGGCCAGCTCGATCGAGTCGAAGCGGGCGGAGACGTACTCGACCAGTTTCTCCCGGTCGGCGTTGGCGTCCTCGGCCAGCATGGCGGCGGCGTGCACCAGGTTGCCGATGCCCTGCGCCGGACCGGCCGGTGCCGCCCCGCCGTGCCGTTCGAGCAGCCAGCGCAGGCTGCACCGCAACGCGCTCTCCATGTTGGAGGGGGTGACCTTCACCGGTTGGCCCTCGTCGACGAGCGGCCGGTCGTCGGAGAGCGGCCGCAGCCCCCACCACTCGTCGGGATGAGCACCCGGCACCCCGGCCGCCGCCAGACGGGCGAGCTCCCGAGCGGCGGCAAACCGCCGTCGCGGCGTCGACCCCTCCGAGATGATCACGGTACGCAACTCGGCCACCAACGACGCCAGTGTGAGAGCCCGGGGCGGCCGCCCCACCGGAAGCTCAGCTTCCTCCCCGTCGTCGCCCTCGTGCCCCGCACCGTTCTCGCCGCGAGAATCGCCGCCGTCGGCTGCGGGCCGATCGGCGTTGGTAGCGGGGTCGATGAGGTCGCCGGCTGCGGGGTCGGTGGCGTCGGTGGCGTCGGTGGGTTCGCCGACAGCGGATTCGGTGACCGGGCCGACGGGGTGATCGGCGTGGCCGGGGTCGGCGGCGGCGAACTCGGTGCTGCCGTCGAACTCGTCGGCACCAGGGTCAGTGGGTTCGGTGACCATGGGTTCGGCGACCGCGGGTTCGGTGGTATCGGTGGCGGGGTCGATCGGGTCGTCGGCGTCGTCGGGTTCGGTGGGGACGCCGGTGGCCCACAGATCGTCGTCGGGGCTCGGAGGCCCGGGCATCGGTCCGGTCGGGCCGCCCGTCCCGTCGCCCTCCGGACCGTCGTCGCGGCCGCCGCCCGGCTGGGCGATCGGCAGGGCCAGTTCGGTCAGGAAACGGCTTGGTTGTTCCTCGCCGGCCGCGCCGCCGACGCCCGACGACGCCACCGCGGTCACCACGAGACGGCGCCGGGCGCGGGTGATCGCCACATAGAACAGGCGGCGTTCCTCGTCGAGCAGCGCCGACGTCTCGCCCGCCACCGCGGCCGGGCCCGAGGCGGGACGGCCGGCCAGCACGTCGACCAGGCGTTCCGAACCGAGCAGGCTGCCGCGCAGGCGCAGGTCGGGCCAGATGCCCTCCTGGACGCCGGCAAGGACCACGACGTCCCACTCCAGGCCTTTCGCCGCGTGCGCGGTGAGCAGCCGGACCGCCTCACCCCGGTCGGCGCTGGGCGCGATCGAGTCGGCCGGGAGGTCCTGCCCGAGGACGTGGTCGATGAAGACCTCGGCGCCCGCGCCGGGCAGCCGGTCGACGAACCGGGCGGCCGCGTCGAAGAGCACCACCATGGCGTCCAGGTCGCGGTCGGCGGCCTCGGCACGCCACTGACGGGCCCGGCCCACCTCCCGGTGACCGGCGGCGGGGGTGGCACCGGTGCTCATCGCGAACCACCGGTCGGCCAGGCCGCTGGCCCGCCACACGGTCCAGAGCACGTCCTCGGCCGAGGCGCCCGGTACGGCGGCGGTCTCGCGTCCGACCCGCAGCAGCCGGGCGACCGTCTGGGCGGGCCGGGCCCAACGCCGTTCGACCAGGTCCAACCCGGCCGGGTCGCGCAGCGCGTCGACGAGCAGCTCACCGGAGGGCCGGCGGTCACCGGCGGCCAGGGCGAGGGCGCGGAGTCCCTGCCGCAGGCGGCGTTCGGCGAGCGGGTCGGCGCCACCGAGCGGCGAGTGGAGCAGGGCGACCGCGGCCTCCTCGTCGAGAATCCGCTGGTCGAGGGCGCAGCGCAGGAGCAGCAGGAACGGCGCGACCGCGGGCTGCAGGTGCAGCGGCAGGTCCTCGGCGTGCACCACGGTCGGCACCCCGGCGGCGGCGAGCGCCCGCTGCACCGTCGGTTGCTGCAACGAGGTGGACCGCATCAGCACTGCCATCCGCGACCACGGGATGCCGTGCAACAGGTGTGCCTCGCGGAGCGCATGCGCGATGAACGCCGTCTCAGCGGCCGGCGACCGAAAAGTCCGCACCACCGCCTCCGCCGTGAGCCGCTCCTCCTCCGGCTCGGCCGTGGACCGCTCCTCCCCCGGCTCGGCCGTGGACCGCTCCTCCGCCGGCTCCGCCGTGGACCGCTCCTCCACCGCCTCCGCCGTGGACCGCTCACCAGCCACGCCGGCGGCGGCACCCGAACCGGAGACAGCGCCCGAGCCGTCAGAGACGGCACCCGAGCCGCCGGAGACAGCACCCGGCCGAGGCGAGACCTCGCCCGGATCTCCCGGCGAGGCGGAAGGAGCCGGCGGGAACATCGGCCGATGACCGATCGCCCCCCGCATCCGGCGAGCCACCCGCCCCGTAGCCGACAGCAACGGCGCCGCGATCCGATAGTTCGTATGCAGGGTGATCGTCGGCGCCGGCTCCCCCGAGACCGTCCGGAACTCGTCTGGGAAGGTCGCCACCACTCCCGGCTCGGCACCGCGGAACCCGAACACCGACGAGTCCGGGTCGGCGAACGCCACCAGCGGCGTCCCCCCGCCCGCGACCAGCGACAGCAGCTCGATCTGGGCCGGGTCGGTCTCGGCCAGCTCGTCGACGTAGACGAACGACAACCGCCGGCGTTCGGCCGCCAGCAGGACGGGGTCGTCGGCGAGCAGCCCGGAGGCGGCCCGGACCAGTTCGGCCGGGTCGTAGGCGGCCGATCCCCGGGTGGTCACGTCCCGCAGGGCCAGCACCGCGACATACTCCCGGAGGAAGCGGGCCGCGGCCGGCCAGTCGTCGCGACCGAGGCGTTCGCCGAGTTGGGCGAGCCGGACCGGGCCGATGCCACGCTCGGCGGCGCGCTGCATCAGGTCGCGCAGCTGCTGGGCGAACGCCTTGGTGGGCAGGGCCGGCCGGAGCGCGTCCGGCCAGCCGATGGCGTCGGGGGTCTCCGGGTCGCCGACGGCGGACAGCAGCTCCCGGATGATCAGGTCTTGTTCGGGACCGGTGAGCAGCCGCGGCGACGGCTCGCCCCGTTCGGCCGCGGCCCGGCGCAGCAGACCGAACGCATACGCATGAAACGTCCGCACCAGCGGCTCGTGCACGATGCGCCCGGGGTTGTCGGCGATCCGCGCCTCGATGCCGTCCCGCAGGGACGCGGCGGCGCGGCGCCCGAACGTGAGCACCAGGATCCGTTCCGGGTCGGCCCCCTCGGCGATGCGCGCGGCGACCGACTCGACGAGCACGCTGGTCTTGCCGGTGCCGGGACCGCCCACGACCAGCAGCGGACCGCTGGTGTGCCCGGCGATCCGGCGCTGGATGTCGTCGGCCGGCAACGCGGGCACGACCGGGCGGGGACGCCGCACCAGGCGATAGGCCGGCCGGCGCACCGGGGACTGGGGGGCCGGCGTGCTCACGGCATCTATGAGAGCACGCCGGTATGACGTTATTCGCCCAGGACCTGCTCGATCACATCGAGAGCCTCGGGGACGGAGCGTGTCACCCGGAGCATCTCCATCGCGGCGGGGCGGACGAACTTGTCGTCGACCAGGCCGCCGAGCCAGGTGACCAGGCCGTCGTAGAAGCCGTCCGGGTCGAGCAGGACGATCGGTTTGCGGTGTACGGCCAGGGTCGCGGTGGTCCAGACCTCGAACAGTTCGTCGAGGGTGCCGAGGCCGCCGGGCAGGGTGATGAACGCGTCCGAGCGCTCGATCATCACGTTCTTGCGGGCGCCCATGTCGGTGGTGACGACGAGTTCGTCCGAGGCGATGTCGGCGACCTCCAGGTCGACCAGACACTGCGGGATGATGCCGAGGGTGTGCCCGCCGGCGGAGCGGGCGCCGTCGGCGACGGTGCCCATCATGCCGACGCAACCGCCGCCGGAGACCAGGGTGTGCCCGCGTTCGGCGAGGGCCCGGCCGGTTTCGGTGGCCAGGTCGAGCCAGCGCTGTTCGAGGGTGGTGGAGGAGGCGCAGAACACGCAGATGGCGGCCATCAGTGGGTGTCCCGTTCGTCGGCGTCCATGATGATCCGGACCGCTTCGGCGACGTCGTCGGTGACCTGGATCAGGTCGAGGTCCGCCGGGCTGATCTTGCCGTCGTCGAGCATCCGGGTCTTCATCCAGTCGAGCAGGCCGCTCCAGTAGTCGACGCCCATCAGGATCACCGGGAAGCGGGTGACCTTCTTGGTCTGCACCAGGGTGATCGCCTCGAACAGTTCGTCGAGGGTGCCGTAGCCGCCGGGCAGCACGATGAAGGCCTGCGCGTACTTGACGAACATGGTCTTGCGGACGAAGAAGTAGCGGAAGTCGATGCCGACGTCCACCCAGTCGTTGAGGCCCTGTTCGAAGGGGAGTTCGATGCCGAGGCCGACGGACATCCCGCCGGCTTCGGTGGCGCCACGGTTGGCCGCCTCCATCACGCCCGGACCGCCACCGGTGATCACCGCGTACCCGGCATGGGCCAGGGCGGCGCCGACGCTCTCGGCCAGTTCGCACTCGTAGCTGTCCGGGCGGCTGCGGGCCGAGCCGAAGACACTGACCGCGGGCGGCAGGTCGGCCAGGGTGTCGAAGCCCTCGACGAACTCGGAGAGGATCCGCAGGGCACGCCAGGCGTCCTTGGTCTTCCACTCCCCGCGGTGGGGTGAGTCGAGCAGTTTGGCGTCGGCGGTGCTGGGTGGGATGGCATCCCGGCGCAACGTGACCGCGCCGCGGTGACGTTCCGGGGACGCCGGCGGTCGCCCGTTGGTGCTCTCCGTCATGCCACCAAGGTAGTGCGGACGGTCAGGACCCGGTGAACAACGGGCTGCGTTTCGGCAAGAGCATTGCGACCCGCAGACCTTTTTGCCAGATTGAAGCAACCGACGGTAGCTCTGTTACGTCTTTTCAGTTACCGGGCTCTTCAGTTATCAGGCTCTTCAGTTACCGGGCCATGCACAGTTACCGACCGCGACCACGCGGCAGGCACGGGTTTCGCCCGGCCTGACCGGGTGCCGGCGAAGGAGCGGCCACCGTGACGAACCGATTCGAACGCCTCAAGATGCAGCGCCGCATGCAGCGCCGGATCCGCCTGGTGGTGGAGGAACGGCGGGTCGCCTTTGCGGCCCGCGACGCCTCCGATCAGGCGATGGATCCGGAAACGACGATCGAGATAACGCCCGCGGCGATAGGCCGGGTCGCCGTTCCCCACATCTAGTCGCAACGCCGTTCAGTTAGGCGTTGGTGTGGCTGGTCAAGGGGTGTGTTGATCGGGGAGTAAGAAGCGGAGTTCCGGTATCAAGGTTTGTCACTCCAAG
>NZ_JZKF01000050.1 GCF_000962825.1 Actinoplanes rectilineatus | reverse complement strand
CTCACTGTTCGAACCCACCGGTGGTGGTCTCCTCGCTCGCCCTCAACTCAACGTTTCAAGAGTAGATCTTGCCTCTCATGATCTTGGCACAGAGGGCAAGACTGAGGCCTGGCCGACCTTCACCGTCGAACTTCCCTCCGGCGGCGTTCTCCTGGTCGTGTACCGGACAGAGTCGATGGTTCGGGCCTGGCCTGCGCTGGGCGGAGTTGCGTGGCATCGTCGAAGGCGCGTTGCCGAACCGGTTGGCGGCGGCGCACCGGCTGTTGCTGCTGATGCCTTTCATGGGTGATGCGGCTGCCGGCAACGAAGCGATGCATTGGCTGGCCCAGGCGCTGGAGCTGGTCAGCGGGAGAGATCGACGGTCGGCTGAGGTACGGGACCTTGCCGAGATCATGCTCGAGAATCTTCCGGCGCCGGAGTGGAGTGTGCGGAACGGGGTGTGGGCGAACGACGGCGAATACTGCGAGCGAGGTCCGGGAGGGGAGTATCGACGCCATCCATGGTCTGTGGAGCGGCTTCGCCGCGTCGATGTGGCGTTGGCGCCGCCCGTCAAAGCCATCGCCGGAGGCGCCCGCCGGTAACTCTGCGCCCGCACTCGAGGATCGCGGGTTCTGTCAGAGCGATTCTCCTGGGATTTCGGGACTATGCGGTGAACGCGGCGAACATGTCGACGAGCGACTGCGGGGCGTTGTCGTCGAAGATCACGGCCAGGCTTTCTGCGGATTCTCGCGCTACCGTCTCGCTGCGGGTGAAGAGCTCTTTTTCGTACGCGGCAAAAGCGGTTTCGATGTCGCCCGGATCAGCGGCTATGGCTTTGCCGAGTTCGGAACCGTCGAACATGGCCAGGTTCGCGCCCTCGCCGGCGAACGGGGACATCACGTGCGCGGCGTCGCCGATCAAAGTCACGCCGGGAATCCGGTCCCAGCGGTGCCCGGTCGGCAGGGCGTTGATGGTTCGCGGGATCAGCACACTGTCCGCTTCGGTGATCAGCGACTGGAGCGGCGGCGCCCAGTCGGCGAATTCCGTCAGCAGGACCGCCTTGCCGGCGTCCGTGTCGGTCCAGTCGACGCTGCGCAGCCATTGTTCCGGTTTCCGCAGCGCGATGTAGATGTGCAGACTGCCGTCGGTCTCCTTGTGCGCCAGGAAACCGCGGCCCGGCGCGAGCGCGAACAGCATGCCCCCGCCCACGACCGCGGCCGGCTCCGGACGGGCATCGGTGTGGTCGACCTCGATGAAAGATATTCCGGTGTACGCCGGAAGCACACTCGAGACCAGCGGCCGGATCCGCGACCACGCGCCGTCGGCACCGATCAGCACGTCCGTGGTGACGCTCGCCCCGTCTGCGAAGCAGAGCTCATGCCGGCCGTCGCCGAGCGGTGCCGCACCGGTGACTTTGCGGCCCCATACGATCGTGTCGTCCGGCAGCGCGTCGAGCAGGATCCGGCGCAGCTGGCCGCGGTCGACTTCCGGCCGGTCGCCGGCGCTCTGCTCGTCCGATTCCTCCAGCAGGACGGTGTTGTGCCGGTCCAGGATGCGCATCGCCTGCCCGCCCGGATGGATGATCGCCTGGAACTGGTCGAACAGTCCGGCGTCCCGCAGCGCGACCTGCCCGTTGTAGTGGTGGATGTCGAGCATCCCGCCCTGCGTCCGGGCGTCCGGTGATGCCTCCAGCTCGTAGACGGTCGCAGCAATACCGTGAACGTGCAGGACCCGGGCCAGGGTCAGTCCACCCAGCCCGGCTCCGACAATGGTGATCATTGGTACGGCCATGCCGTCCATGGTCGCAACAAATCTGCTCGTCAGGGAGCAGAAGCGAGCTGCTGGGGAATGGGGTGCAGGGCGTGGAACGGTTCGTGGAGTCCGGTGCGGTGCGGATCTGGACTGAGCGGGCCGGTGATCCGGGGTGCCCCGCCGTGCTGCTGATCGCCGGGTCGGCTGCTCAAGGGGTCAGCTGGCCGGATGCGCTGGTCGGCGGGCTCGTCGCGCGGGGTGTGCAGGTGATCCGGTTTGATCATCGGGATACCGGGCGGTCGAGTGTGGTGGATTTCGACGCTGACCCGTACACGATCGGGGTCATGGCTCGTGATTGTCTGGCCGTGCTGGACGGGCACGGGATCGCGTCGGCCCACGTGGTCGGGGCTTCGCTGGGTGGGGTCCTCGCGCAGTGGCTGGCGGTGCACGCGCCCGCGCGGGTCCGGTCGCTGACCTTGCTCGCCAGCACCCCGATGGGTTCGCGCCGGGACGGTCTGCCGCCGCCGGCGCCGGAGTTCCTGGCGCATCTGGCTGCGGGGCTGCCGCCGGGGGTGGAGTCCGACGTGGCGCTGTTCCGGGTGTTCAACGGGGCGGTGCGGCCGTTCGACGAGCCGGCCGCGCGGGCGATGCTCGAGCTGGCCCGGTCGCGGGCTGGTGATCCGGCGGCGGCCGCCCACCACGACCGGGCCGCGTGGCGCGCCGACCCGAGTGTGGACGCCCCGCTGTCGTCGATCGTCGCGCCGACGACCATTCTGCACGGCGATCAGGATCCGGTGTTCTCGCTGGGGCACGGGACCGCGCTTGCCGCCGCGATCCCGGGTGCGGTGATTCACGTCGTACCCGGAATGGGTCATGTCCTGACTTCTCCTGGTTTGCCGGAGGAGATTGCCGGACTGATTCGGCTGTAGCCCGCTCTGCGCGTCAAGGTAAGCTTGACACATGCAAGATGAGTTGACAGATTCTATGCGGGCGCTGCGCACGCGGATGGATGCCTTCCTCGCGGCGCGCGTCCTCACGCAGGATGCCGACTGGACCGACGCGGTGAAGCGTGCCGTGCTGATCCAGTCGGCCGCCGATGACGTCGTGCGGACGGTGGTGCAGCAGGCCCGTCAGCACGGCGCGACGTGGCAGGTCGTCGGGGATGCGCTCGGCGTCAGCCGGCAGGCGGCATTCCAGCGTTACGGCAAACCGATCGATCCCAGGACAGGGGAAACGATGAGCACCACACCACTACCCGGCGCCGGCGAACTGGCCGCCGCGGTGATCAGCGATCTGGTGGCCGGCCGGTGGGCGCAGATCACCGCCCAGTTCGACCCGACGATGCGCGACGGCCTGTCGGAGGATGCGCTCGCCGCCGCGTGGGCGCAGATCACCGGCCTATCCGGGGCGTTCGAGGGGCACGGCGAGACGCAGGTCGCCCGGGCCGGCGACGTGACGGTCACGAACACGCCGCTCGCGCTGGAGGCCGGCGACTACACGGCACGGGTGGCGTTCCGTGACGACCGGACCATCGCCGGCCTGCACATTCTCGAGACGCCGCCGTCATGATGCGGTCCCTCGCCGTCTTCCTCACCGTCGCGTTCGGGCTCTCCTGGCTCCTCGCGCTTCCGCTCTGGCTCGGTGACGGGCTCGCCGAGCCGTGGTTCCCGGTGGTGGCGATCGCCGTCATGATGACGCCCGCGATCGCTGCCCTGGTGGTCGAACGGTCACCGCACAAGGTGGTGGCGCTCGGGCTGTGGCCGTTACGGCCGGTCCGCAGACTGCTCGGCTACGCGGTGCTCGGCATCGTCGTGTCGATCGCGCTGGTGCTGGTGGCGCTGCCGGTCGGCGCGCTGCTCGGGGTCTATCCGGCCGATTTTGTGAACTTCTCGGCGTTCCAGCTGGTCCTCGACGAGCAGCCGGCCGACATTTCGCTGTCGACCGGCGCGCTCGTCGCCCTCCAGCTCGCCACCCTGCCGCTGGCCGCGGTCATCAACCTGGTGCCGACGCTCGGCGAGGAGCTCGGCTGGCGGGGCTGGCTGCTGCCGAGACTGATGCCGCTGGGCACCCTGCCCGCGATCCTGATCTCCGGCGTGATCTGGGGCCTGTGGCACGCCCCGCTGATCCTGCTCGGCTACAACTACCCGGATGCGCCGGGCTGGCTCGGGCTGCTGACGATGGTCGGCATGTGCACCCTGGTCGGGGCGGTCTTCGGGTGGCTGCGGCTGCGGGCCGAGTCGGTCTGGCCCGCAGCCCTCGCGCACGCCGCGTTCAACGGCGCGGGCGGCACCTACCTGCTGTTCGCCCAGGCCGGCGAGCAGGTTGACACGACCCAGGCGACGATCCTCGGCTGGAGCGGATGGATCGTGCCGCTGCTGCTGGTGGCGGTTCTCATCGCCACCGGGCAGTTCGCGGCGCCCGCAAAATCCCAGGAGAATCCTTCTGAGAGAACGGCGGAACTCAGGCGGGGCGGCCGAACACCTGCACTTCCGCAAGGTTGAGTTCCTGTGGCACTGGGGTCGCCAGCCACACCCGGACGTAACGTCCCCGGGCCGGGATCGTGATCGAGGTGGGGCGCCCGGCCTGCTCGGTCTCGTGCACGCCCGCCACACCGGGGGCAGCGAGGGCCTCGGCCAGCGTCGGCGGGAACGGGTCGGCGGACACCAGGACGTGATAGTCGCGGACCCGTTCGGCGCAGCAGTCCACCCGGTTGTGGACGGCCACCGTCTCGATGTCACTCGCAGTGCCCAGGTCCACCTGCCACCAGGGCTGGGCCTCGGCGCCGGAGGTGGTGGAGAAGTCGAAGACGTTGCCGTTCACCGACGCCGCGGCCGGATAGTCGGCGGAGTAGTCGGAGATCTGGGTGGCCGCCTTGCCCTGGGAGAGGTTCTGCAGCGGGGGCAGGCCCAGGAAAGTGTCGTGTGCGGCGCGGACCCGGTCGAGGAACGCGTCCAGGACGCCGTCGCCGATCTGCACCGCGCCTTCGATGCGGTTCTCGCCGGGCACCGACCGGATCCGGCGGGCCTGCTGTTCCAGGGCGTTCATCTCGGTGCGGGCCGCGGCGGCCGCGGGCGCGTCCCCGGCCTCGATCGCGGACAGGACGGCCAGGCCACGGTCGGCGGCGCGGCCCCACAGGGCGGTGGCGTCCAGCCAGTGCGCCGTGTCGTCGAGGAACGCCGCGTCCGTCACCGTGGAGCGGATCACGGCGGGGGCCGCGGCGATCTGCCGCACGTACCCGGCGAGTTTTCGCAGCGCGGCCGGGTCGTCAGGGTGGGCCGCCCAGAACGTGGCCAGGCGCGCGGCGAGGGCCGGTGCCTGGGGCTGCCACGGGTCCGATCCGAACGTCGGCGCCAGGTGGTTGAGATCGAAGAACGTCAGCAGCGCGGGTACGCCGGAAGCGTCCCCACCAGCCAGGACGCTCGCAACCTGCCGCCAGCTGATGTCACGGTCGTAGGCACGGTCGTTCCAGGAGAAGTCGGCCATCGTGAACAGGACGACCTTGCTCGCGGCGGCCTGGTTCATCGGGTTCGCGACGATGCCCGCCACGTGGCCGGCGAGTCCGGGCTCGCGTTTGTCGTAGGGTGCGAGCAGGAGCCGGCCGGCGGACTGGGCGTAGTCGTTGACCGGGTAGTTGTCCCAGACGAACACGTCCCGGCCGAACAGCGCGGACGCCCGCGACGCCTGGTCGACGGTGATGCTCGGCGGCACGACGTCGGTGCCGGTCCACATCACCAGGACCGCCGGGTCCAGCGTCGACCGGATCTCCTGCTTGTAGGCGGTGTCGGTCAGGTCGCCGTACTCGGTCGGGACCATCTGCAACGGCCGCACCCCGGGATGCGAGGCCACAAAATTCTGTTGTACGTCGTTGAGCAGGTCCACCTGGGCGCGGGCGGCGGCGCCGGCTCCGGGTGCGCCGTACGTGTCCTGGTCGGCGGTGCAGTTCCACCGGGTGTAGCTGATGTCGTCGAGCGGGATCGAGAAGTCCCGGACGCCGATGTCGTACATCGCCTGGAGTTTGCCGGTCAGCGCCGCCCGGTCGGCGGTGCTGGAGTAGCAGATCGTCGTGCCGGGTGACACCGCGAACGTGAACCGGACGTGGTGGGCGGTGGCGGCGTCGACCAGTTCCCGCAGTTCGGCGAGTTTGCCGGCCGGATAGGGTTCGCGCCACCGGTCCCGGTGATAGGGATCGTCCTTCGGTGCGTACACATAGGAGTTGGTCTTGATCGTGCCGTAGAAGGCGAGTTGGTCCAGGCGCTCCGCGTGGGTCCACGGTGAGCCGTAGAAACCTTCGATCGCGCCGCGCAACGCCATCGCGGGGTGGTCGCTGACCGCGACGCCCGCGAGGGTACGGCCGGGGCGGAACAGCTGGCGCAGGGTCTGCACCGCGTAGTACTGCCCGGCCGGGTCGACGCCGCCGAGGGTGACCTGGTGTTTCTCGGCGCGTAGTGCGTAGCCTTCGGCGGTGCTGGGGATGGTGGTGCCGGCCAGGCGGCGGGCGATGTCGGGGCGGTCGGCCGGGCCCAGGCGCACGGTCAGGGGCGCGTGGGCCGTGACGGCGATGCCCTGCTGGTCCAGCAGGGCGCGCAGCAGATCGGCGGCGGCCGGGTCGGTGGCGTCGGTGGTTATCAGCTCGACCCGGCCGGGCAGGGGGATGTCCGGGCCGATCCGTTCGATCTTCTGCGGGGTGGGGGAGACGAGCGGCAGGGCGCGGGGCCCGGCGTGGGCCGGGCCCGGCACACCCGCGCTGAGGAGCAGGAACACGGCTAGGAACAGGGATGGCCGTCGCATCGCTTCAACCTACATCGACGAAGGTCGTTTCAAAGTGCGGAAGACCGTCCGGACCAGGGTGTCGAGGGCCTGCGGGAAGAACTCGGCCGGGTCGTGCGGGGCGTCGCCCATGGTCAGGCCCGCGGTGAGGATCGTGGAGCCGTCCGGGCTGCTGTACATCAGCGCGCCGTAGCCGCCGGGCGCGCCGCCGTTGTGGTGGTAGACGAGGCCACCGTCGTCGCCGAGGTCCTGGACGAAGATGCCCAGGCCGTAGTCGATCGGGCCGCCGGGCTTGCGCATCTCGGCCAGCAGGTGCTCCGGCAGCAGCCGGCCGCTGTTCAGGGCGGCGAAGAAGATCTGCAGGTCACGGGTGGTGGTGATGGCGCCGCCCGCGCCGAGCAGCATGGACAGGTTCTGCCGGGAGACGTCGGCGATCGTCCACTCGTCGCCGTCCTGGTAGCGGTAGTAGCCGACGGCGTGCGGGTCGGGCAGGTCGGTGACTTCGCCGTCGAGGACGGTGTCGTGCAGGCCGAGCGGCTCCAGGATCCGCCGGTGCATCTGCTCGCCGTAGGTGCCGTCGCCGACGGCGGCGATCAGCAGCGTGGCCAGGGTGTAGTTGGTGTTCGAGTAGCTCCAGTCGGCGCCGGGGGAGAACCGGGCCTCGTGCGACAGGGCCAGCTCCACCAGTTCCTGCGCGGTGTAGGAACGCAGCCGGTTCTCCACCCAGTCCTTGCCGGTGGCCGGGATGCCCGCCACGATCGTGCCGTCCGGCAGGTATTCGCCGGTGTAGTTGAACAGGCCGCTGGTGTGCTGCAGCAGCATCCGCGGGGTGATCCGCGCGTCGAGTTTCAGGTCCGGCAGGTGCCCGGCGATCGGGCCGTCCAGTTCGAGCCTGCCGTCGGCGATCAGCTGCAGGACCAGGGTGGCGGTGAAGGTCTTGGCGACGCTGCCCGCCCAGAACCGGCCGTCGACCGGTGGCGCCTCGGTCGCGCCGAGTTCGCGGATGCCGGAGCTGCCGGTCCACTCCTCGTGGCCGTGGCGGACGCGCAGCTGCAGTCCGCCGAATCCGGCGGCGACGAAGGTGTCCGCGGCGGCCTGGAAGTCGTGCATGGTGTGCTCCTTCGATCTGTTGTTTCTGACACCGGAAACGCTACGTTGCTTTCCGATTTTCAAGAACAGCGAAGTCGCGTAATGCCAGAGAAATACCAGCTCAGAGGAGTGCAATCATTGCAATGGCGCTGAATCTAACGCAACTGCACACCCCTTTTCGTTGCAATGGAACAAAGGTGAACGCTACAGTGTGGACGCTCGACGATCACGGAGGAGACCGCGATGCCCGGAGGCCGACTCACCCCGCAGGAACGCCAGCAGATCAGTCAGGGGCTGGGTGAGGGACTCGCCTACGCGGAGATCGCCCGGCGACTCGACCGGCCCACGTCGACGGTCACCCGGGAGGTCATGCGCAACGGGGGTCCCGGGGCGTACAAGGCCGACCTGGCCCAGCACGCCACCGGGCACCGGGCGCGCGGGCGCCGCAAAGCCGTCACCGGGCGGCCCGGGGTGCCGGCCCAGGCGCACGGGCGCGATGCGGTCGCCGTCAACGCGTACGAGGAGGTCCTCGCCGACGTCTTCGTCCAGTCCGGGCTGCCGGCGATGACGGCCCGCACGCTGACCGCGCTCTACACCACCGACAGCGGCAGCCTCACCGCCCCCGAGCTGGTGGCGCGCCTGCAGGTCAGCCCGGCGTCGATCTCCAAGGCGATCACGCTGCTGGAGGGCCAGGGCCTGATCCGGCGGGAACGCGACGAGCGCCGCCGGGAACGCTACGTGGTCGACGACGACGTGATGTACCAGTCGATGATGGCGAGCGCCCGCTCGACCGCCCGCCTCGCCGAGATCGCCCAGCAGGGAGTGGGGGTGCTGGGCGCCGACACCCCGGCGGCGGACCGGCTGCGCAACATCGCCCGGTTCGTCGATTTCGTCTCGGAGAGCATCGTGCGGGCCGCGGACCAGGCCCGCGAGATCCTGCACGGCACCAAGGGCCGGCCGCAGCCGGTCTCCGGCGAGTGAAAGCCACATAACGGTCACATCACCCGTACTCTCAAGGTGGGGAGAGAGAAGGGTGCGCTCGTGAAGCAAGCTGTGTCGCCGTCCGCGGAGCAGGTCAAGGCCGGGAGCGCGGTGTACGGCCGCGGCGTGCTGGCCATCTACGACGTGTGGGTGCTCGGCATCGTCTGCCCGCTGGTCTGGCACTGTTCCCGCGCCCGGATGCTGGAGCAGTACGACCGCCACGTCGGCAACCGGCACCTCGACCTCGGCCCGGGCAGCGGCTTCTACCTGGACCACTGCACGTTCCCGACGGACCGGCCGGAGCTGACCCTCGTCGACCTCAACGACGAGGTGCTGCGCAAGACGGCCGGGCGGCTGCGCCGGTACCGGCCGGCCGCGCTGCGCCGCGACGTGCTGCAACCGCTGAACCTGGGTGACGCCCGGTTCGACTCGGTCGGCATGAACTTCCTGCTGCACTGCATTCCGGGCGGGTTCGCGCACAAGGGCGCCGTCTTCGACAACGTCGTGCCGTACGTGACGAAGGGCGGCCGGATCTTCGGGTCGACCGTGCTGTCCCACGGTGTCGAACACGGCCGGCTCGCCCCGGCGAAGCTGACGATCCTGAACGCGACCAAGGTGATGAGCAACCGGGAGGACTCCCTGGCAGGCCTGGACGAGGCGCTCTCGTCCCGGTTCGAGCGCTACCGGATCGAGGTCCGCGGGTCGGTCGCGATGTTCGAGATCACCGTGAACTGACACGAAGAAAGGGGGACCCGGCCGGGTCCCCCTTTCTTCTCTGTCGCCTACTTCTTGCGCAGTTTCTGCACCAGGGTCACCACCGCGATCACCACAGCGCCGGCGATCACACCCAGGATCGCGCTGAAGATCGTGTTGACCAGCCAGCCGACCACCCCGCCGAGAGCGCCGGTCGCGTCGTGCGCGGCCTCCTCCACGTGGTGCACCATGCTGTACAGGGCGTGCAACCCGAGCTCGTCCGTGCCGACCAGCAGGATGTGCCCGCCGACCCACAGCATCGCCGCGGTGCCCACCACGGTCAGCACGGTGAGCACCTTCGGCATCGCCTTGACCAGTCCACGGCCGAACGCCGCTACCCCCCTACCAGGCAGCGCCGCCAGTCGCAGGCCGGCGTCGTCCATCTTCACGATCAGGCCGACCGCCCCGTACACCAGCACGGTCATCACCACGGCCACGATCGCGAGGATCACCAGACGCGACCAGAAACCCTCGTCGACGACCTCGTTCAGCGAGATGACCATGATCTCGGCGGAGAGGATCAGGTCGGTGCGGACCGCGCCGTTGATCAGGGTCTTCTCGTCCTTGAACCCGTCGTCGTCGCCGTGCGACTCGTGATGGGCGATCTTCGCCCACACCTTCTCGGTGCCTTCGAAGCAGAGGTAGAGCCCGCCGATCATCAGCAGCGGCGTCAGCGCCCAGGGCAGGAACTCACTGAGCAGCAAGATCACCGGGAGGATGATCAGGAACTTGTTGCGCAGCGAGCCCAGGGCGATCCGCTTGACGATCGGCAACTCCCGCTCCGCGGCGAGCCCGCGAACATATTGCGGAGTGACCGCGGCGTCGTCGATGACCACGCCGGCGGCCTTCGTGCCGGCCTTCGCGGCGGCGAGTCCCACATCGTCGAGGGACGAGGCGGCGGCCCGGGCCAAAACCGCCACGTCGTCGAGCAGTGCGGCCAGTCCAGCACTCAAGAGAGGTCCTTCCGATCGGTTCCTGCCGGGGATTTACCCACCAGCGTCGGTGAACACGCTATCGGAGTTGCGAACGGGGCTCTGTTACGGCTGGAGAAACCGTCAAGCAGCACCTTCCCGGCAGGAAACCCCCAGAAGGGCGAGGGAAAGGGAAAGTAGGAAATCCCACGAGGCCGAAGATGGACCATGCGTACGCCGATAGGCCCCCGGCACGGAAGAACACACTGTCGTCACGGAAGGCGGAGGGAGGCGTATGCCGAACAAGGAGTCACCGACGCTGGCCTCCTCCCACGACGGGGAGTGGTGGGGTCAGTTCGAGACCGCGACCGGCCAGTTCGACGCCGCCATCCTGACCACCGGCCTGACCGAGATGATGCTGCCGAAGATCCTGGCCCGGCTGCTGCAGCGGGAAGCCGACATCGCCGCGGACATGGCCATCGCCTACCACAACAAGCCGGGCAGCGACGCGTTGCAGGACCGGCACGAGAAAGCCGGCGAGCGCCTGCGCGAGACCATCGACCGGCTGCGCTCCCGCGACGTCGACCCGGACACGCTGATCGAGGCGGAGGCGGTCTGGCTGGTCATCGACGGCCAGTATGCGGCCGCCGCGGCCGCCGCGGAGCCCTGGCTGGGCACGCTGCCGCTGCTGCGGGTGTTCGTGTCCGCGCTGCGGATGGAACACCTGGACATCAACGTCACCGCGCAGCTGCTGAACTCGGGCGCCACCCCGGCCGAGGCCATCCACGTCGGGAAGATCATCGGCAAGTACGGGTGGTGGCCGGACTGGATGCGCGAACTCGTACTCGAACGCGCGATGGCCGACACCCTCGACGACGCGCTGATCGCGGCGCTGGACCTGTGCGCGTTCGCCACGCTGCGCCCCACCCAGGCGCGGCTGGCCCGGTCACTGCTGCGCGGCGATCAGGCGGCGACGAACCGGGCGGTGCGCACCCTGCAGGCGATCGGGGAGACCGCGACGGCCGAGCGGCTACGCGACGGGGACCTGACCGCCGTCGCCTTCGCGGCACGGTTCGCCTCTGTCTGACGGCTTTCGGATATTCACCGGTTTGCATCCGGGCGATAACGTTCAGTGCGTGCCGGTGGCTGCGGGGATAGAGGCGACAGGTCTGGGCCAGGTCGTGCGGGGCGGCCGCCGAACCCTCGGCGGTGTCTCGCTCACCGTCCGGGCCGGGGAACTGGTGGCCGTCATCGGCGCCAGCGGAGCGGGCAAGACCACCCTCCTGCAGGCCCTGGCCGGGGTGCGCCCACCGGCCGAGGGCCGGGTCCGGCACACCGGGCCCCCGGGATTCATCGGGTACGTTCCGCAGGACGACATCATCCACCAGCAGCTGCCCCTGGCCCGGACACTGCGGTTCGCGGCCCGGCTGCGGGGCGTCGACGAGTCCCGGGTCGCCGAGGTGCTGACCGTTCTCGGACTCGACGACCGGGCCGGCACCCGGGTCGGCGCGCTCAGCGGCGGCGAACGCAAACGGGCCAGCATCGCGGTCGAACTACTGGCCCGGCCGGCGGCGCTGTTCCTGGACGAACCGACCTCCGGACTGGACCCGGCCGCCGCCGCCGACCTGCTCGGGCTGCTGCGGCGGCTCGCCGACGACGGGGTTCCGGTGGTGCTGACCACCCACAACCCGGCCGACGTGCAGCAGTGCGACACGGCGGTGGTGCTCGCCCCGGGCGGGCGGCTGGTCTACCACGGCCCGGCGGACGCGACCGCCGCGCATTTCGGGGCGGACGACGTCGCCGGGATCTACGGGCGCCTCGACACCGCCGCCACGTGGCCGGACACTCCCACGGCGCCTTCCGCGCAGCCGCCACGGGAGCGGGCTTCGCGCGTACCCCGGCAGACCTGGAAACTCGCCCAGCGTGAGCTGGCGATCCTGACCGCCGACCGGCTCACCCTGGCCATTCTCGCCGGTTCCCCACTGGTGATCCTGGCGATGTTCCTGATGCTGTTCGAACCGGGTGCCTTCGGCCGGCCGCCGGACCCGCCGACGACGGTGATGGTGCTGTTCTGGATCGCTTTCGGGGTGTTCTTCTTCGGCCTCACCTACGGCCTGCTGCAGATCTGCACCGAAACGGCGATCCTGCGACGAGAAGTGTTCGCCGGGGTACGCCGCGGTCCCTATCTGGCGGCCAAGGTGATCCTGCTGCTGCCGCTGCTGGCCGTCGTGGATCTGCTGCTGCTGGTCGTTCTGCGGCTGCTCGACCGGCTGCCCGCCCTGACCGCGGCCGATTTCGCCGCGGTCTATGTGACAGCGGTGCTGGGGTCGGCGTGCGCGCTGGCGCTGGGGCTGCTGTGCTCGGCGAGCGTGTCCGATGTCGCCCAGGCCGGTCTGGTGCTGCCGATGCTGTGTTTCCCGCAGGTGCTGTTCGTCGGCGCGATCCTGCCGGTGCCGGTGATGGCGCCGGTCGGCCGGGCGATGAGCTACGCGATGTCGAACCGGTGGTCGTTCGAAGCCCTCGGCCACAGCGCCGGCCTGGAGGAACTCTGGCGCGACGGCGGATCCCCGCTCGGGCCGCCGCTGCTCGCCGCGTACCAGGACAGCTTCGCCCGGCCGGTCGGTGAGAACTGGCTGATCCTGGCCGGCATGACGGTACTGTTCCTGGCCGCCACGTGGGGGGTGCTGCACCGCCGTGTCTGACCGTCTCGACGAGCTGCGCCAGACCGAATACGCCCACCTCGGCGACGAGGTCTACCTGGATTACACCGGCGCCGGCGTCTATGCCCGGTCCCAGCTGGACGCCCACCACCAGCGCTTGTCGTCGCGAGCCTTCGGCAATCCGCATTCGGAGAATCCGCCGTCGGTGGCCAGCACCGCGCTCGTCGCCTCGGCCCGCCGGGCGATTCTGGAATTCCTGAACGCCGACCCGGCCGAATACGCGGTGATCTTCACGCCGAACGCGTCCGGGGCGTGCCGGATCGTGGGGGAGTCCTATCCGTTCGGCCGCGGCCGCGACCTGGTGATGACCTTCGACAACCACAACTCGGTGAACGGCATCCGGGAATTCGCCCGGCGTGCCCGGGCCCGTCGGCGTTACATTCCGCTGAGCCCACCGGATCTGCGGGTCGCCGACGCTTCCGTGACCGCGGCCCTGCGCCGCCGTGGCCTTTTCGCCTTTCCGGCGCAGAGCAACTTCACCGGCGTCCAGCACCCGCTGGAATGGATCGAAACGGCCCACCACGCCGGGTACGACGTGCTCCTCGACGTGGCCGCCTACCTGCCCGTCCACGACCTGGACCTGTCCCGGCACAAACCCGACTTCGTGCCGGTCAGCTGGTACAAGGTGCTCGGCTACCCGACCGGTGTCGGCAGCCTGGTCGCCCGCCGTGCCGCCCTGGCCCGGCTGCGCCGCCCCTGGTTCGCCGGCGGCACGATCGCCGCGGTCAGCGTCGGCACCGAATGGCACCGGCTCGCCCCCGACGAGACCGCGTTCGAGGACGGCACCCTGGACTTCCTGCACATCCCGGACGTCGAATTCGGACTCGGCTGGCTGCGCGGCGTCGGCCGGGACCTGATCCGCGACCGGGTCCGCGACCTCACCGCGGCCCTGCTGACCGGCCTGGCCGCGCTGCGGCACAGCGACGGCACCCCGATGATCCGCGTGTACGGCCCGGCCGGCACCGTCGGACGCGGCGCGACGGTGGCGTTCAACCTGCTGGACGCGGCCGGACGGATCGTCGACGAACGCCTGGTCGCGTCGGAGGCCGCCGCGGCCGGGCTGGCGCTGCGGACCGGCTGCTTCTGCAACCCGGGCGCGGGTGAGGGCGCGTTCGCGATCGGCGCCCGGCAGCTGCGCGGCTCCACCCGCTGGGGCGTGCACACCATCGACGAATACCTGCGCCGGCTGGGCCTGCCGACCGGCGGCGCGGTGCGCGTCTCGTTCGGCATCGCCTCGACCGCCGGGGACGTGCGGCGCCTGCTGGACTTCCTCACCCGCGCCTACCAGGACCGGCACACCGGCACGTCCGGCCTGGCCCCACGCCTGCGCTGCTGAACTTCATAGGAGAACCATGTCCTTCCAGGCCTGTCTCGACGCGAAACATGTCGGCACCGGCACCGCGCACAGAGACCCCAGCACCGCACTGCGCCTGGACGGCGAGGCCGGCCGCGACGGCTAAACGGCTCTGCTGTTCAGCTCGAGGCGGCGCAGTGCCGGGACGAGCGCCGCCAACAGCATCGCGGCTGCTCCCAGACCGCTGCCGGCGACAGCGACGGTCGTGGCGCCGACCACAGTGGTGAGGGCGGACGCGGCGATCTGGCCGAGAGGTAAGGCCAGGAACGACCAGAACTCGTCGTGGGCGCCCACCCGGGAGAGCAGACGTTCCGGGATGTGAGTGTTGGTGACGGTCACCCAGACGACGGTGAAGAACTCGGCGACGACGCCGGCGGTGAACGTGGCGGCCGACAGCCAGGCCAGGTTCGTACCGGTGCCGAGCAGCAGGAGCGGAAGGGCGGCCAGCGCCATGGCCGTCAGGGCCGGTGTCATGGGCCGCCGCATGAGCGGCACCCTCACCAGGATCAGGCCGGTGCTCAGCGCCCCGGCCCCGCGGGCGCTGAGCGCGAGTCCCCACCCGGTGGGTCCGATCGTGTCGCTGGTGAGCACCGGGCCGAGGACCTGCCAGAAGCCCATGGTGGTGGCGTTGAAGACGGCGAAGGCCAGGGTCACCGACCAGATCCACGTCCGGGTCCGGAAATAGGTCCAGCCCTCGGCCAGGTCGCCCAGCATGGACCCGGCCTGTGGCGGTGGGCCGGGCAGGGCGATCCGCGCGAAGCAGGCGGCCGCGACGAGGAAGGTGACGGCGTCGACGGCGATCGCCCAGCCGCCGCCGACCGAGGCGGTCAGCAGCCCGGCGGCGCTCGGCGCGAGGATGCGGGCGGTGTTGCCGGCGGTGGCGAGCAGCGAGCCGGCCTGCTGCAGGGCGCGGCCGGACACCAGGTTCGCGAGGATGCCGCGCAGGGCGGGCGTGGTCAGGCCCTGGAAGACGCCGTTGAGCGCGGACAGTGGTAGCAGCAGTGCGGGTGGCTGGTGGGTGAGCAGGACGACGGCGACGCCGGCCTGGGTGACGCCGGCGCCGAAGCTGGTCAGGCGGAGCACGGCGTCCCGGGGGTGGCGGTCGGCGACGGCTCCGCCGATCAGCATGGTGGCGACCATCGGGATCACGGCGGCGGCGAGAACCGCGGACAGCCAGGTGCTGCTGCCGGTGAGGTCCAGAACCCCGAACGCGAGAGCGACCGGCGCCATGAAACTGCCGACCGTGGAGATCGAGCGTCCGGCGAAGAACCACCGGAACGCCGGCGTGCGCAGTGGCCACTCGGCACTGCGGTCCGCTGTCGTCTCGAGTCCGGGCACGAGGACTCACCCTGCCAGCACGAAACGGACGCATCAATCCGATTGCCCGGCCCTACGAAGGAATGCCGGGGCCACATCCAGTACGTTCCCGCGCAGCCGGCTGGACTGGCGGCACCACCCGGAGACCATCTTCTCCGGCGACGGATGCCTCGGTCTCCGGGTGGTTACCAGCCGTTACAGCCGGCCGGCTGTGTCGCCGGCGAGGAGTCAGGGTGCCGGGGTGGCGGGTGGGCGCAGGGTGGCCAGAGCGGTGCTCCAGGAGACGACCTCGTCGAGGAGCGTGGCGAGTTGAGGGAGCTGGTACGCGCCGGGCTTGAACACGCTGTAGTTCTCGAACTCGCTGTTCAGGGCGAGTGTCACCTGCTGCCTCACGTCGGCCATCTTCAGCTCGCCGGCGATCAGCCGCAGGTGCTCGACCGCCCGGGCGCCGCCGACCGACCCGTACGAGACGAACCCGACCGCTTTGTTGTTCCACTCGGCGAACAGGTAGTCGAGGGCGTTCTTCAGCACCCCGGAGGTGCTGTGGTTGTACTCCGGGGTGACGATCACGTACCCGTCGAACGAGGCGATCTTCTCCGCCCATTTCTTGGTGTGCTGATTCTGGTACTGGCCCATCGACGGCGGGATCGGCTCGTCGAGGTGCGGCAGCGGGAAGTCCAACAGGTCGACCAGTTCGAAGGCGGCGTCGCTGCGCTGCTTGGCGTTGTCGAGCACCCAGGTGGCGACCTGTTCGCCGTTGCGCTGGGGGCGGGTGCTGCCGAGGATGATGCCGATGCGGATCATGATGTGCTCCCGGGTTCCGGTGACTGGCCTTACCCGGACGTTACGTAGCCGTGGTGGCGGCCTGGCCGGTTTCGGTGAACCCGGCGGCTGCTGACCAGCCCACAAGTAGTCGGGGCGGATCAGCAAGCTGATTCCTCAGGACGTCCGGGTATGCAGTGGCATGTCCCGGGCGATCGCCCAGCACAGGACGGCAGCGACGACGGTGCCGCCGGCGGCCAGGGCCAGCGCCACCGGCACGCCGAGGTCCTGATGCCACTGACCGGCGTCGACGATGGGAAGGTCACCCGTCGCGTTCGCCAGGAGCAGACCCAGCGCGACCGGCAGGGCCAGCACACCGCCGACCTGGAAGCGGTAGAAGGCGGCGCCCAGGAACCACCCGGTCACCATCCAGCCCAGCAGCATCGTCCAGTAGTTTCCGAAGATCAGAAGGTAGTCCCCGGTGTTGTCGTAGAGCCGGTCCTGCGCGAGCTGGTGGGGCCAGCCCGCGGCACGGTAGAGCACCGTTTCCGCCGCGTAGCCGAGCGTCGTCATACCGGCCAGCACAGCGGTGGTGACGAGCTGGAACACCGGAACCTGGAGCAGGTATTCGCGGCGTGTCCGACCGTGCACGAGGAAGGTCGGCAGCATCGTCGCGAGCAGGTGGTAGCCGTAGCCGAGGGCGAGCCATCGCAGGAACGGGCCGCCGACGTCCAGGGCGCTGATGCGTACCGAGCCGAAAGCACTCACCCCGCCGAGTATCAGCCAGGCCAGCAGGATCAGGCCCGCCAGGCAGACCGCCAGGAACGGCAGGTGGGTGGTGAGCAGCAGGTGAGCGATCGGCCATCGCCGGGCCGGCCGGTTCATCGGGTGGCTCCGGTGGGCTGGGTGAGGTGGATGAAGAGGTCCTGTACCGCGACCGGTCCGATCTCCAGGCCGGCCGCTTCGGCGGCGCGGCGTACCTCGTCGGGTGCGCCGGACACGGTGACTGACTTCGTCGGTCCGAGTTGCTGCTGGTTCAGTATCGTCAGCCCGGCGACGACGCCGTCGACCGTTGCCGCCGGCCCGGTCAGCGACATGCCCTGGGCGCGGAGGTCGTCGAGGTCCTCGTGCACCAGCAGCCGGCCCTCCCGCAGGATCAGGACCCGTTCGAACAGGGGGCTGTGCTCCTCCACCAGATGGGTGGAGATGATGATCGTCCGGGGCCGGGCGATGAAGTCTCTCAGCAGTTCGTCCTGGAAGGCCTGCCGGGTCGGCGCGTCCATCCCCAGGTGGGCCTCGTCGAACATGGTGACCGGGGCTCGGGAGGCCAGCCCGACGGCGACGCCGAAAGCGGAACGCTGCCCCAGCGACAGCTCACTGACCCTCTTCCGTGGCGGCAGCCCGAACAGCTCGATCAGGGTGGTGGCGTACCCGGCATCCCAGCCGGGCCGCAGCCGCCGGGCGACGTCAAGCGTGTCCCGGACGCTGTCGGTGGGGTCGCCGACGATGCCGCTCTCCCGGATCAGGCAGACCTGCCGGGTGATCCGGGAGTTCTCGAAGACCGGCAGGCCGTCGACGGTCACCGTGCCGGCGGACGGCTTACGGAACCCGGCGAGGACCGCGAGAAGGCTCGTCTTCCCGGAGCCGTTACGGCCGAGCAGACCGTAGATCTTGCCGCCCGGCAGTTCGGCGCTGAGATCCTGAAGGCCGACAGTCTCCCCGTACCTCACCTGAAGATCGTTCACTGTGATGGTCAACGTCATCGTGCCTCCCCCGTGGCGTCGGTCGGCTGCTGAATGTGGTCGACGATGTCGGCGAGCGGGATCCCGATCGTCTGCGCCTCGGCCACCATCGGCCGGACCACATCGGTGAAGAACCGCTTGCGGCGCTCAGCGCGCAACGTCTGCTGGGCGCCGGGACTCACGAACATCCCGACACCGCGGCGTTTGTAGAGAAGCCCCTCGTCGACAAGCTGCTGAAACGCTTTGGCAGCCGTCGCCGGATTGATCCGGTAGAACGCCGCGTACTGGTTCGTCGACATGATCTGCTCGTCGGCGTGCAGCACCCCGCGCAGTACGTCGTTCTTGATCTGCTCGGCGATCTGCCGGTAGATGGGCCTCCGCTCGTCAAACACGCCCCACATCCAGCCTCTTCGGTTCCTTACTTCAGTAACGAACCATATCGGCAACCGCCGTTCCCCGTCCATCCTGGACCGCGGTCAGATAGCCCTCGGGTTGCCATATGGCCGGCGCCCGGGCGTGACGAAGTCCAGCTCCCACAACGGGAGCGCCGCGCGGATCTGTGCCGGATCGATCACCCTGACTCCTCGGTACGGCGGAACAGCCGTTAGCGCCTCCGGCTTGCGTTCAGCCACGAGGAGACACCTTGCCAGCGCAAAACGGACGCATCAACCCGATTGCCCGGGTCGTTTCGCAGTCGGGGTCTGCCTGCGAAAGGTGTCCAGACGATCTTGTCGCTTTCCCGTAACGGGCTCCACACCTCGCCTGCATTCGTCTACTGTCGACGGTCATCGATCATCGTGGTCGGTGACGGCGAAGGAGACGATGTGCGGAGACTGATCACCGCCGGCCTCGGGTTCGTGACCGCCCTGGCCGCCTCACTGGCGTTCCCCGGCCCCGCCTCGGCGGTCGACAACGTCCAGGACTGGCGGTGCACCCAGACCACCACCAGCCTCGGGAAGATCTGCGTCGAGGTGATGTTCGACAACACCAACTGTGACCGGTTGACGACGAACAACTGCGTGGGCCTGAACGGTGCCACCGTCCGGTACGTCTACATCTGGCTGATCGGCGCCACCGGTGAGGTGGACACGTCGGCCACGCTGCGGGTCGCCTACGACGTCTACGGGGACGGCACTTCCGCATACACCCGCAAGGGCACCGCGGCCTTCCGTGAGGAGGGCAGCGCCTGGATCTGGTACCCGCCGACGCCGCAGCACGACATCAACCGGGTCTGTGTCCGGGTCCGGTCCGCCACGGCCGCCACCTACGACTCCGGGGTCAACGTGGGTGGCATCAACCCGTACGGGCTCGTCGACGACGGCGCCTGCGGACTTCCGTGAAACCGGGTGAGCGCGGCCCGCAACCGGTCCGCGCTCACCGTCGCACCGGTCTCTGCCTCGGCTGACCAGGCCACGAAGCAGTCGGGGCGGATCAGCAGCGCGGACGCGGTCGTGCCGTGCAGCGTGCCCGTGACCACGTCGACCCGGTCTTTCCACGGGGCGGCGATCTCCGCGTACGCCCCCACGGAGTCCAGCAGCAGCGGCCGGGCCGTCCGCGTCAGCTCGGCGAGCCGGACCGGCCCCGCACCGCTGTCGACGGTCACGTCGGGGGCGGTACGGCCGGCGAGCGGGTCCGCCGGGTCGGCCGGGTAGCGGACGTCCGCGCCGGACATCAGCGCGGCGATGTGCCCGGTCACCTCCGGTTTGGTCAGCAGTTCGGCGAACAGGTCCCGCAGGCCGGTGACGTCGTCGCCGGGGGCGATCAGCGCCGACTGTGCCCGGGTGGACATCACGACCCGTTCGGCGATCGGGCGGCGTTCCGTCTCGTACGTGTCGAGGAGTCCTTCCGGCGCCCACCCGTGGACCGTGGCGGCGAGTTTCCAGCCCAGGTTGACCGCGTCCTGCAGGCCCAGGTTGAGGCCGGGGCCGCCGATCGCCGGGTGTACGTGCGCGGCGTCGCCGACCAGCAGCACCCGGCCGTCCCGGTAGCGGGCGGCGATCCGGGTGTTGCCGCTGGTCAGCCGCCGCAGCAGGCCGGGGCCGTCCGGTGCGGTCAGGGGCAGTTCGGCGCCGAGCACCCGGGTGACGCTGGACCGTAGCTCCGCCAGGCTCATCGGGGTGTCGTCCGTCTGGGGTGCCGCCGGCCATTCGGTGGTGCTCAGCAGTGCCGGGCGGTTGGGGAACGGCGCCCAGGCGATCAGGCCGTGCGGGGTGCGGGTGTGCTGGAACGGCGGGACCAGGCCGTACCCGGGGACGAGTAGCCCGCCGGTCTGCGGGTCGACGAAGGACGCGGGCACGGTCACGGTGGCGGACCGGGAGACGGACCGGTCGTGGGTGACGCCGGGGAAGTCGATGCCGGCCAGGCGGCGTACGACACTGTGGCCGCCGTCCGCGCCGACGAGGTACCGGGTGGTGAGCCGGGTGCCGTCGGCCAGCACCGCCTCGACGGTGTCGGTGTCCTGCCGCAGGTCGACGAGGTCCCGGCCGCGGCGCACGTCGACGCCGAGTTCGGCGGCCCGTTCGGCGAGGACGGTCTCGAGCCGGGCCTGCGGCACGCCGAGCACGTAGTGCGGGTTGTCCGCGAGCATTGTCAGGTCCAGGGGGAACGCGCCGAAGACGAAGGCCGGCAGGGGCTGCGGCGGGGTGTCCGTGCCGCTGAGCCGGGCGTGCAGGCCGCGCCGGTCGAGCAGCCGGACGGCCTGGCCGACGATGCCGTTGGCGCGGGGTTCACCGGTGGCTTCGCGGCGGCGTTCCAGGACGACGGGGTGCAGGCCGGCGAGGGCGAGTTCGCAGGCGAGCATCAGGCCGTTGGGTCCGGCGCCGGCGACGATGACATCGATCATGGTCGTGATCCCTTCAGGGCGTACGGCATCGACGCGTGACCGTCGACGGGTGGCGCGGGGGATGCTTCAGCGGGTAGGTGCGGGCAGACCTGCGGCGATCTGGGCGAAGGCGCCGGTGATGAGGGCGTCGATCGGGGTGGGCGGGTCGCCGCTGTCGAGGTGGTGCTGCATGGCGACGCCGACGGCGGCGGTCGCGGCGGCGGCGACGAGCCGCGGGAACATGTCGGTGGCGAGGTCGGTGCCGGTGCGGTCGGCGACGGCTGCGGCCAGTTCGGCTTCGGCCGCGGCTGCGGCGCGCAGCCGTTCGCCCTGCAGGGCGGGTTCGGCGAGCATGGTGCGGATGCCGGCGGCCCAGGAGGCGTGGTCGGGTGACGGCATCGCCTCGACCTCGGGTCCGCGGGTGAACTGTGCCAGTGCGGCCACGGTGAGTGCTGTCCAGAGGGGTTCGGCGGCGGGGCGTTCGCGCAGGGTGGCGGCGGTGCGCAGGCTGCGGTCGAGGTGGCGGGAGGCGATGGCTTCGGCCTTGCTGGAGAAGTAGTTGTTGAAGGTGCGCGGGGAGACGCCGGCGGCTTCGGCGATGTCTTCGACGCGGACGTTGTCGTAGCCGTGTTCGGCGGTGAGGTGGATGGCGGCCCAGCCGAGCGCCGCCCGGGTCTCGGCTTTCTTGCGTTCCCGCAGTCCGCTCATGCCCCCACGGTAGCTATTTTTGCGTGTCCCGCAAAGATGCGTGGCGCGCAATTTTTCAGCCCGGCGGAAATCTACCCTTACCGGAGAGTAGAGTCGCCCGGCCCGCTCCGCTCCACCGACAAGGACACCGCATGTCACTCACCTCACCCCGCGTGCTGCGTACCGAGGTGCTCGCCGGCCTGGTCGTCGCCCTGGCGCTGATCCCGGAGGCGATCTCGTTCTCCATCCTGGCCGGGGTCGACCCGCGGGTGGGCCTGTTCGCCTCGTTCACCATGGCCGTCACCATCGCGTTCTGCGGCGGCCGGCCCGCCATGATCAGCGCGGCCACCGGCGCGATCGCCCTGGTCGTCGCCCCGCTGGTCGCCTCGCACGGCCTGAACTACCTGATCGCGGCGGTGATCGCCGGCGGCCTGCTGCAGATCCTGCTCGCGGTGCTCGGCGTGGCCCGGCTGATGCGGTTCATCCCGCGCAGCGTGATGGTCGGCTTCGTCAACGCCCTCGCGATCCTGATCTTCACGGCGCAGGTGCCGCACCTGATCGGCGTGCCGTGGGCGGTGTACCCGCTGGCCGCCGTCGCGCTGGCGATCATGGTGTTCCTGCCGCGGCTGACGACCGCCGTACCCGCGCCGCTGGTCGCGATCGTGCTGCTCACCGGATTCACGGTGCTGACCGCGGTGACCGTGCCGACCGTCGGCGACCAGGGCACCCTGCCGGACAGCCTGCCCACCTTCGCCCTGCCGGACGTCCCGTTCACCCTCGACACGCTGCGGGTGATCGCCCCGTACGCCCTCGGCATCGCCCTGGTCGGCCTGATGGAGTCGCTGATGACGGCCAAACTGGTCGACGACATCACCGACACCGGCTCGGACAAGACCCGCGAATCCTGGGGCCAGGGCGTGGCGAACATCGTCACCGGCCTGTTCGGCGGCATGGGCGGCTGCGCGATGATCGGCCAAACCATGATCAACGTGAAGGCGTCCGGCGCGCGGACCCGGCTGTCGACCTTCCTGGCCGGGGTGTTCCTGCTGATCCTGGTGGTGGCCCTCGGTGACGTGGTCGCGCTGATCCCGATGGCCGCCCTGGTCGCCGTCATGGTCATCGTCTCGGTGTCGACGTTCGACTGGCACAGCGTCGCCCCGGCCACCCTCCAACGGATGCCGGCCGGCGAGATCGTCGTCATGCTGGTCACCGTCGCCGGCACCCTCGCCACCCACAACCTGGCCGTCGGCGTGATCCTCGGCGTGCTCACCGCGATGGTCGTGTTCGCCCGCCGGGTCGCCCACTTCACCCGGGTCACCCGCGACGGCGACACGTACCGCGTACACGGCGAACTGTTCTTCGCCTCCAGCAACGACATCGTGCACCAGTTCGACTATGCGAACGACCCGGATGCGGTGACCGTGGACCTGTCCGCCGCGCACATCTGGGACGCCTCCTCGGTCGCCGCCCTCGACGCGATCAGCACCCGGTACGCCCAGCGCGGCAAGACCGTCACCTTCACCGGCCTGAACGAGGAGTCCGCGGCCATGCACGGCGCACTGGCCGGGCAGCTCAAGGTCGGACACTGACACCGGGCAGGATGGTGCGATGACCGCAGGACTCATGCAGATCGGCGAAGCGGCCGATCGTGTCGGCCTCAGCATCCGGACCATCCGCCACTACGAGGAGGCCGGCCTGGTCCTGCCGTCGGCCCGCAGCGACGGCGGGTTCCGGCTCTACACCGAACCCGACCTGGACCGCCTGCGGGTCATCAAGCGGATGAAACCGCTCGGCTTCACCCTCGACGAGATGCGCGACCTGCTCACCATCCTGGACGCCCTGAGCGACCCGGCGGTCACCGGCGCCGACCGGGGCGCCCTGCAGGACCGGCTCGGTGGGTTCCACACCGCCGCCCAGGACCGGGTGCGCACCCTGCGCGACCAGCTGGCCATGGCCGAAGGTTTCGCCACCCAGATCGAGGAACAGATCCACCGCCACGGCGGCGACCACACGGAGGCTTAAACCATGGCTACGGTACGTTCGGAGATCCGTCTCGACGTCCCCGCGGCGCAGGCGTGGGAGGCGGTCGCCGACGTCGGCGCCGTCCACCACCGGATGCTGCCCGGCCGGGTCAGCGCCGCGGGCCATTGATCAACTAGCATGCGGCGGTGCTTTTCACCGTGCGTTACCTGATCCGCAGCGTCCTCGACGGCGGGATCCCACCCGAACCGGAGATCGACCCCGACAACGCACTGCCCCATCCAGCCCTTCTGCGGGTACGCGAACTCGCCCGCGCCGGACGGTGGCAGTCCGCCCGGGAACTCGTCGACGAGACCGCGCCCACCGACTGGGACCTGCGTCAGGGGCTGCTCGGCGAGATGACCAGCGTGGCCGTCGAGGACGGTCACGGGTTCGACACGTGGGTCGCGTCCCACCCGGACGACCCGACCGTGGTGCTGATGCAGGCCGAGGTGCTGGACCGGCGTGCCGGCGACGCCCGGGGCGGGGCGCCCGCCTCGGAGACCTCCGCCCAGCAGTTCGCCGACTTCCACGCCCTGTCCACGTCGGCGAAACTGGTCGGCAAGCGGGCGATGGAGGTAGCCCTGCCCGGCGATCCGCAGCCGTGGACGCTGATGCTCTCCACGATGTTCGCCGACTCCAGCGCCCTGCGCACCTCGTTCGGCAGCGTCTACGCCGAAGGCCGGCGCCGCGACCCGCACAACTTCGCCCTGCACTCGACCGCGATCACCCTGCACTGCCAGAAGTGGTTCGGCTCGCACGAGCAGATGTTCGGCATGGCCCGCACCGCCGCCGCCGAAGCACCACCCGGCCACAAGACCGCGCTGCTGCCGCTGTACGCCCATTTCGAGTACGCGATGCGCGAATACTCGTGGAACACCTTCACGTCGAAGTCCCTGCGCGACTGCAAGCGCTACTTCCGGCGCCGCGAGGTGCGCGCCGACATCGACCAGTGGATCGCGAAGTTCCGGGCCGCCCCGCCCACCTCGGTCCGCATCCACGGCGTCCGCCAGTGGATGGCCATGTACTACAGCCTGTCCGGTCAGCACCGGCAGGCGAAGGTGGTCTTCGCCGAACTGGGCACCCCCGTCGCGCCGATCATGGAGTGGGCCTGGTTCTGGGGCAGCCGCAAATACGGTTTCACCTGGTCCTGGTGGCGGTCACTCGGCATCCACTGAGCTTTTCGGTGGTGGGCCACCCCACATCTCGACGACCGTCCCGGCGGTGCCGTCCGCGATCAGATTCAGGACGGTGGCGACGACGTCGGCCGGCGGGATCAGCGCCCGCTCCTTGACGGCCAGCCGGCGCCACTGCTCCTGGGCCCGCGGCAGCCCGATCCAGTCCGGCGCCACACACATCACCCGGGTCCGGTGCGTCTGCGCCAGCCCGGCCACACTGCTGGTGAAACGGATCAGGCCGGCCTTCGCCGCACCGTACTCGGGCGAACCGTACGGGGCGGCACCCAGACCGCCGCTGGAGGCGATGTTGACGATCGCGCCGCCGCCCAGCTCCCGCATCGGCTCGAGAACAAGCTGACCGAGCATCATCGGCGCGATCAGGTTCAAGGTGATCGTCGCGGTCCAGGCGCCGGCGTCGGCCTGCGGATACTGCTGGTCCGGGGTCCAGCCGCCGGCGTTGTTGACCAGCACGTGCGGCCCGCCGAGCCCGCGCGCGGCCGCCACGATCCGGTGCAGATCCGCGGGCTCCCGCACGTCGGCACGCAGCGCCCGGGCCGGCACGCCCACGGCCGCCACCCGGTCCGCGCAGTCCCGGGCGGCCGCCGCGTCGACGTCAGCCACGACAACGCCGTAGCCGGCGCCCGCCAGACCGATAACGATCTCCCGGCCGAGGCCGTCCCCGCCCCCGGTGACGATAGCGATCCTGGTCATGGTCACAGTCCTTCCCTTCCCGGACGTCTCGTGATCAACCCTGGGTGCACGGTGGACCGCAACGCCTCCGTGTTCTGCGTGCTCGAGATGTTCCACACCGGGCTCAGGCACCGCGACATCTTCGCCGCGGTCTCCGACCGCTGGTCGGATCCGCGCGCCCGGCTGCTGACCGGAGCACGCCGGGCCGAGGCGAAAACCACCGCACTCGGGGCGCTGGAACTACCCGAGGATCCGGACGATCTGCTGGCCAGGCACACCGCGGACCTCGATGCGGCGTGGCGAGCCGTCAGCGACGGGATCGTCCCGGACGGGCCGGTCAGCATCGACGCCGACGGCCGGCTGCACGTGGTCAGGGACGACGCCCGCGACACCCCGCCCAGTCTGATCGACCTGCGCAACCGGGCGGGTGCGATGCTGCCCGGCGTCGATCTGCCCGAGGTGATCCTGGAGGTGATGACCGAGTACCCGGCCTTCGCCGGGGCGTTCACCGCGGTCTCCGGCGGGAACACCCGTCTGGCGGACCTGCATGTGTCGATCGCGGCGCTGCTGACCGTCGTAGCTTCCCACGGCCGGAAGCGCCCGGTGTCAGACAGCGCGGAGGGCGGTGCGGTGCGGGCGCTCGCGTAGGTGATCCAGCGCTGTGGCGGTGGCGTCATCAGCGGGTAGCAGAAGGATCAGTTGCTGGGCGTCCGAGGGAGGCAGCTCAAGGACCTCCCGATTCCATCGCAGTTGATGCGCGCGCGGGTGAGTCATCCTCAGCGGGACTCGGGCAGGAGGGATGTGGCGGTGCAACCGCCGCGTGAACTCGGTGCCGGCTACGGTCGCGAAGTCTGCCGTGAACCATGCGAACGTCTCGGTCGAGGGCCCGAGCCACAGGTTGAAGACCTGCTCGTCGGCGATCTGGTCCCAATCGACGAAGATGGTTCTGGCCCGAGGATGGGTGAAGACATACCGGGTGAGGTTGGGCTCCTCGGCGTCCAGCAGGCCGGTGTCGCGCATGACCGTGCCGAAGCCGTCGGTGTGGGCAAGCACGTCACCGAGCCGGTTGGTGACGAAGGCGATGCCCGGCTCGAGGAGGGTGAGTATCTGGCGCACGGCCGGCCGTATGGTCCGCTCGGGCGGCGCCGGCCGGACATGTCCGGCGCATGCCCCACCAGTGATCTTGGCGAGGTAGCCCAGATGGGTGCGTTCGGCGGTGCCGAGGTCGAGCGCGTCGGCGAGGGCGTTGACGACCGAGCGGGACGGGTTGCGGTCGCGGCCCTGTTCGATTCTGGTCAGATACTCGACGCTGACCCCGGCCCGTGAGGCCAGCTCCGAACGTCGTAGCCCGGGGGCACGTCGTCGCTGGTGTGCCGCAAGGCCTAAGTCCTCTGGCCGGATGCTGTCGCGTTTGGCCCGGACGAAGTCTCCTAGCGGCGTACCCATGCTGCGAGCCTACGGCCCCGCGCGTACGGCCGGCGGGGTGCAGGGTGGCCCTGTGGGGGCCAGCCTGCACCCGGTCTGGCTGCTCGGCCGGAAACGACGGATCGTCGACGGCATGAGCGACAAGAGCAGACTCGTGGTCATCGTCGGTAGCGTGCGGGAGGGCCGGTTCGGGCCGGTCGTCGCCTCCTGGGTGGCGGACCAGATTCGGGCACACGGCGGTTTCGACGTCGACCTCGTCGATCTGGCCGGGGTCGACATCCCGCTGACGCTGCCGGCCGCGTCGCCGAAGTTCGCCGGGGATGACTACCCCCGTCCCGAAGGCATGAAAGACCTCACCAGGAAGCTATCGGAGGCCGACGCCTTCATCATCGTCACCCCGGAGTACAACCACAGCTATCCCGCGTCGCTGAAGGCGCTCATCGACTGGCACTTCACCCAGTGGACCGCCAAACCGGTGGCGTTCGTCAGCTACGGCGGTGCGGCCGGTGGCCGGCACGCGGTGCTTCACCTGGAGAACGTGCTCACCGAACTGCACGCGGTGACCATCCGCGACGGACTGACCTTCCCCAATTACTTCACCGCCTGGAAGGACGGCACCCCGCTGGACGCCGCGGCAGCCGGCTACGCCAAGACGCTCCTGGAACAACTTTCCTGGTGGGCGCAGGCGCTGCGTGCCGCCCGTACCGCTGTCCCGTACCCGGGTGGGGCGTGACGATCGATGGACTACACCAGTCTGGGCTCGTCGGAGCTGCAAGTGAGCCGGATCGCGCTCGGCTGCATGGCTCTGGCCCAACCCACCGACAGGCACCCGTGGACGCTGGACGAGGACACCGCTCAGCCCATCTTTCGGCGAGCGGTCGAATTGGGCATCACGCTCTGGGACACCGCGAACGTCTACGGACACGGCACCTCCGAGGAGATCCTGGGCCGGGCCGTGCGCCGTTTCGCCCGGCGTGAGGAAGTGGTCATCGCCACGAAGGTCGGCCTCCCGATGCACGATGGGCCGACCGGCTCCGGCCTGTCCCGTCGGGCGATCATGGAGCAGATCGACGCTTCGCTGCGCAGGCTCGGCACCGACTACGTCGACGTGTACCAGATCCACCGCTTCGACCCGAAGATCCCCGTCGAGGAGACGATGGAGGCCTTGCACGACGTCGTTGCCGCGGGCAAGGCGCGCTTTCTCGGTGCCTCGTCGATGGCTGCCTGGCAGTTCGCCAAGATGCAACATGCTGCTCAGCTACATTCCTGGACCGGGTTCGTCTCGATGCAAAACCAATACAGCCTCGTGCAACGCGAGGAGGAACGGGAGATGTTCGGGCTCCTGGCCGATCAGGCCGTATCCAGCCTGCCTTGGTGTCCACTCGCCTCCGGCCGCCTTGCCCGTCCCTACCGCCAGCAGACGTCACGCTCGGTCAACGACCAGATCGGCAGGCACTTCTTCGACGACGCCGACCGCCGCATCATCGACGCGGTACAGACCGTCGCAAGCGCCCAGGACGTCACCATGGCACAGGTCGCGCTCGCGTGGGTTCTGAGCAATCCGGTCGTGGCCGCACCCATCGTGGGTGCCACCGCGCCACACCACCTCGATGACGCCGCCGCAGTGACGGTCACGCTGGGCGAGCAGGAGCACGTCATGCTCACCGCTCCCTACACTCCACGGCAGCCGACCGGCTATTAGCGCCGTGGGCGAAGTCCCATCCGAATGTGTGTCGCCCCGGCTCGGTGTTCACGGATGGGTGAGGATCACCGTTCGGACGACGCCGATGGTCACCATCAGCGGACGTGGCAGTGCACCTCGATGCCGGTGCGGCCGGATGCCGGGACGACGACGGGTGCCTCCGAGGCGCAGGCGGAACGGTCGCCGGTGACCTGGTACGTCCCGGGCGGCACTGTGACGTGGAACCGGCCGGACGTGTCGGCGACCGCGGAGGTGATCGTGCCGTCGGCGGCCTGCAGGAGCACCGTGCCGGCGATGCCCTGGTCCGCGGTTCCGGCCGGTCCTCCGGTGCGCAGCAGCACACCGCTGACGGCGGGCTGTGACGCGGGGACGACCAGCGGGGCCAGGGCCACGACGGCGGCCAGAAGGTACTTGATCTCGGGCATCGGGTTCTTCCTGCGCGGTCCGTGACGGTTCCCGGCCACCATCGCCGGAGCCGGGCCCGACGCGGATCAGCCGTCCGGCCGCTGTCGGCAGCCCGGCTCCGGGCCCGGCTCCGCCGTCCGGCTGGTGTCGGCGGCCGGTGGGCTCCGCGCGTACCCCCGCAGGGGTTTGATCTGGCAGAATGCGCCGGTGAGCAGGCCGCGGGTGGTATTGCATGGCAGCGTGAGCGTCGACGGGCGCCTGGCCGGCTTTCCCGTCGACCGTGATCTGCACGAGGAGATCGGCGCGCGGATCGGGGCCGACGCGGTGCTGGCCGGCAGTGGCACGATGCTGGCGGTGGCCGCGGCGCACGGTGTGGATCTGAGCGGTGAGGACGCCGGGCGCCTGCCGCCGGCGGTCGACGGGCGGCCGCTGCTCGTGGTGGCCGACGGGCGGGGGCGGCTGACCCGGCTGCGCTGGCTGCGTGACCTGCCGCGGTGGCGTGACGTGGTGGTGTGGTGTTGCGCGGACACGCCGCCGGAGCACACCGACCGGCTTCGCCGTCTCGGGGCCGGGCATGTGGTCACCCGGGGCGCACGCGTTGATCTTGCTGCGGGTCTGGGCTCTCTCGCTGTGGGGTACGCGGTGAGTACCGTTCGCGCCGACGCCGGGGGGATGCTCGCCGCGCGGCTGGCCGAGGACGGCCTGGTCGACGAGCTGAGCCTGATCGTCGCGCCGCACGTGGCCGGTGCCGCGAGCAGCCGGGCCGGGGATACGGCCCGGCTGCTCGATCAGGTCTCAGCGCGGCGTCTGATGCTCGCCGACGTGCAGCCGTTGCGTGACGGTCACGTCTGGCTGCGGTACGCCCTGCCCTAAGGGACCGTCCATTTCTGGGCGCCGGTGCCGTTGCACGTCCACAACTGCACCACGGTGAAGTCCGCCGACGAGCCGCCCGTCAGGTCCAGGCACTTGTTCGCGTTCGGGTTCACCAGGTCGCGGGCGCTGCTGTACGCCCACTGCTGCGCGCCGGTGCCGTTGCAGTCCCACAGCTGGATCCTGGTGCCGTCGGCGGTGCCCGAGTTGGACACGTCCAGGCATCGCCCGGCGGTGCGGATCGTCCCGTCGCCGGGGAACGTCCACTGCTGGGTGGCGTCGCCGACACACGAGTACAGGTCGACCGCCGTGCCGCCCGCGGTGTTGCCGCCCGCGGCGCCGATGCACTTGCCGGCCAGGCCGGTGATCGGGCCGGTGCGGCCGCCTCCGCCCCCGGTGGAGCTGACGAATTTCCAGGTCAGGTTGAGGACGCCCGGGGTGTCGGCCGGGTCGGTGGAGGCGAACTGGGCGAACGCCGCCTGGCTCAGGTCGATGTGGGTGGCGGCGCAGGACGGGCACTTGTCCTTCACCGGCACCGTGATCGTCCTGCCGTTGTAGGTGACCTCGACCGAGATGCCCTGGCACAGTGGGTCGAGGTTCGGGTTCGCCGTGGTCCAGTAGGTGTGGGAGACCGCGACGAGCATCTCGGTGGCGGCGTTGATCGGGGTGCCGCACGCCCCGTACCCGGCGTCGTTGTAGAAGGTCGCCTTGCCGGCGATCGGCTGGCCGATCGGGATCGCGGCGGCCGCGAACGTCATCATCGCGGCGAACAGCGCCTTGAGGATGACCATCAGCAGTACAGGTTGGTGCCGGCCGCGACACCCAGGATCTGGGTGAACCGCAGGTACGCGTCGACCCGGCTCTGCACCTGGCCGGGGTTGCGCCCGTCGCATTCCAGGCTGCCGTTGATGGTCCGGATGGTCTGCCCGAACCCGGCGCTGGTGACCATCGCGTTGTGGCCGGTCATGCTGCCCGCCCCGGTGGAGGTCATCCAGAACCAGAGGCCGGTCTTCCAGGAGACGGCGGCGTCGTTCTGCACCAGCCACGGGTTGTTCAGCAGGTCGATGCCGAGGGCGTCACCGGCCGCCTTGTAGTTGTAGTTCCAGGACAGCTGGATCGGCCCGCGCCCGTAGTAGGCGGACTGGCCGGCCGGGCAGCCGAACGGTTGTCCCCAGTCGCAGTAGTGCGGGTAGTTCGCGGTGTTCTGTTCGACGATGTACACCAGTCCGCCGGTCTCGTGGCCGACGTTGGCGAGGAACGCCGCCGCCTCCTGCTTGCGGACGGTGTCGCTGCCGGTGCCGGCGAAGCCGGGGTACGCGCTGATCGCCGCGACCAGGCCGCTGTAGGTGTAGAAGCCGTTGCGTCCCGGGAACATCTGGTTGAACTGGGCCTCGGTGACCACGAATCCGCTGCCGGAGCTGGTCGGCACGGTCCACTTCTGGGCGCCGGTGCCGTTGCACGTCCACAGCTGCACGACGGTGAAGTCGGCCGACGACCCGCCGGTCAGGTCGAGGCACTTGTTCGCGTTCGGGTTGACCAGGTCGCGGGCACTGCTGAAGATCCACTGCTGGGCGACCGTGCCGTTGCAGTCCCACAGCTGCACCTTGGTGCCGTCGGCGGTGCCGGCGTTGGACAGGTCCATGCACTTGCCGGCGGTGCGGATGGTGCCGTCGCCGGGCAGGGTCCACTGCTGGGTGGCGTCGCCGACGCACGAGTACAGGTCGATGGCCGTGCCGCCCGCGGTGTTGCCGCCCGCGGCGCCGATGCACTTGCCGGCCAGTCCGGTGATCTGCCCGGTCGCGGCGGCGGCCGCCGGCCCGGTGGTGAGGGTGAGCAGGCCGACGGCGGTGACCAGGCTGAGGAGGGCAGCGAGCAGGGTTCTGCTCCTGCGATCAGGGGAGCTCATACCGTCAATGCAACACCGCCTCGCATTGACGTGTAAAGATATCTAAGGTTTGTTAATTTTTTCCGCGAGTTCACTCACGACCCGCGCCGGGTCATCCATCAGCACGGCCTGCATCCCGAACGCCCGCGCACTGTCGACCAGCCGCGGCACGTCGTCGACGAACACGACCTCCCGCGGCGCGCAGCCCATCCGGCGGCAGGTCAGCTCCCACAGGGCCGGATCCGGTTTACGCAGCCCCACCTCGTGCGAATAGATCAGCTCGTCGACCAGGTCCCCGAAGCCGTACCGGGCGTGTTCGCGCTCGCGGGCACCGACGAAACTGTTACTGAGGATCCCGGTGCGCACGGCCGGGCGCAGACTCCGGGCGTACTCGATGATGGTGGTTTCGGCGACACCCAGGTACTGCGTCCACATGTCGGCCATGATCGCGTCGACCTGCGGCGCGGTGAGCCCCAGCCGGTCGGCCATCGCCCGGTGCACCTCGTCCTCGGTGACCCGGCCGACCTCACCGGCCGTCCAGACATCCGCCATGGTCGTGCCGATCGTGCCGCCGGCCAGCCCGAGCCGCGCCTCCCAGATCCGGTCGAAGTCCATCGGCGTGACCCTGGCCAGCACCCCGCCGACGTCGAAGACCACTGCCCGGATCGTCATGCGCGTCCTCCCTCTTCCGCAACCTGCGTCACCACCGGGATCTCCCGTCCTGGAGCGATCTCCACGTCCACCGGCACCATCGCATGCGGGTCAACGACGTGCTGCGCCGCCCCGGCGTCTACGACCGGTGCCCTCAGCCCACGTAGCCAATCTCGGTGAGGTCGTCGGCCAGACGGAACCGACAGCGTGCGCCGGGGCCGGTTTTCGGCCAGGGTGGACGACGATGAACGAGCACACCGATTTCCGGGAGATCGCCGACCGGGTGTACGTCCTGCGCCACCCGGTACTGGACGTCAACGTCACGCTGGTCACCGCGCCCGGCGCCGCCCTCGTCGTGGACACCCTGTCGACCGTGGTGCAGGCGCAAGAACTGGCCACCGCGATCCGGCGGATCACCCGGGATCCGGTGACGATCGTGAACACGCACCACCACTTCGACCACTGTTTCGGCAACGCCACCCTCGCCGGGCCGGGAACACCGGTGTGGGCGCACGAGGACGCCGCCCGGCAGATCGCCGAGATCCGTCCGGAACTGCTGGCCGGAGAGTGGCAGGCGAGCCATCCGGAGCTGGCCGCCGGGCTGGCCGGGGTCACCGTGCGGGTGCCCGACCGGCTGATCACCACGGAGAGCACGCTCGACCTGGCCGGGCTGCGAAGCGTGACGGTGCGGCATCTCGGGCGCGGGCACACCTCCGGCGACCTGGTCGTCGTGATCGGCGACGCGGGCGTGGTGCTCGCCGGGGATCTGGTGGAGCAGGGCGCACCGCCCGCGTACGGCGACGACGCGTACCCCCTGGAGTGGCCGGGCACGGTCGCCGCCCTGCTGGATCTGGTCCCGCCGGACGGGACGGTCGTGCCGGGGCACGGCGCGCCGGTGGACCGGGCGTTCGTGGCCGCGCAGCAGGAGCAGCTGCGCGACCTCGAGCAGCTGATCCGAACCGGGCACGCCGACGGTGCCACCGTGGAGGACACGGCAGGCCGGTCACCGTTCGGCGTGGAGGCCTCCCTGGTTGCCGTGCGCCGCGGCTACGCCGCTCTCTGACAACGAGACGTCTCCTGGAAAACGCGGCGCCGACGAGAGCAGGGCGCCGATCACCGCGGCGACCGCCGGGCGGGTGGCGTCGCCGCGTCGGCAGGCCGCCCGGGTACGCCGCCGCGTCTCCAGCGCCGTCAGGCGTACCCCGTCCGGCGGATCGGCCGCTGCCAGCGCCGGCACGAGTGACACGCCCTGACCGGCGGCGACCAGGGCGAGCACGGTGCCGAAGTCGTCGGCGTGATGCCGGGCCCGGGGTGTGAACCCGGCCGCCGCGCACACCCGCAGGGTCACCTCGTGGCACAGGGTTCCCGGCGTCGCCAGAATCCATGGCATGACCGACATATCCGAAATGTCGGATGTAGACGCGAGAAACACCGTCTCCGACAACAGTGGCACCTGCTCCAGCAACGGATCGTCCGGAGCGGGCACCACGTCGTAATCGTGGATCAGCCCCACGTCCAGGGTCCGGTCGCGCAGCGCGCCCGGCACCAGAAACGGATCGAGTTCGGTCACCGCCAGTTCCAGTGCCGGATGCTGCGTGCCGAGCGCGACCAGAACCCGGGGGAGCAGGGTCCGCATCGCGCTGGGGAACGCGCCGATCCGGATCGGTCCCGCCGACCCGGACCGCACCGCGGCCAGCGCCGCGTCGGCCTCCTCCAGCGCGGCCAGCACCGTAGCGGCGTGCCGCACCAGGACCCGGCCGGCGGCGGTCAGCCGCACACTGCGACCGGTGCGTTCCAGCAGCGGCACCCCGGCCTCGCGCTCCAGCGCGGTCAGCTGCTGGGAGACCGCCGACGGCGTGTAGGACCGGGCCTGCGCGACCCGGGCGATCGTCCCCAGCCGGTCGAGGTCGTGGAGCAGTTGCAGCCTGCGCGCATCCAGCATCAGCACAGCTTACGGTCGAACCCACGAATCGGAACTGGACCTTACGCTGACGGTTCCGGCACGGTGAAAGGCATGAACGGAATCCACGTCCCGCTGATCACCCCCTTCGACGAAACCGGGGACGTCGCTCTCCGCGTACTCGACAGAGAAGCGCACGATGCTCTCGCCGCCGGCGCCGCGGGGTTGGTGGGCCTCGGGACCACCGGCGAACCCGGCTCGCTCAGCGCCGCCGAACGAACGTCGATCCTCGACGTCCTGACCGGCATCGGCGCACCGCTGACGATCGGCGCGAACACCCGGGCCGAACTCGACGAGCTGCGCGGACGTCCCACGGTGACGGCCGCGCTGACCCTGGTCCCGCCATTCCTGCGGCCCGGCGAAGACGGTGTGGTGGCCCATTTCGAGGCCCTGATCCAGGTCAGTCCGGTGCCGATCGTCGTCTATCACGTGCCCTACCGCACCGGACAGCAACTGTCCGCGCACACACTGCGACGACTGGCCGCGATCGACGGGATCATCGGGGTGAAATACGCAACCGGCGGCGTCGACCCGGACGTGATCGACCTGCTCGCCGACCCGCCGCCGGACTTCGCGATCCTGTGCGGCGACGACGCCGTGACCTCGCCGATGCTCGCACTCGGCGCCGCCGGAGCCATCCTGACCTCCGCAAACGTGGCACCCGGCGCGTTCACCGACCTCGCCGCGGCCTGGCGCGACGGCGACACCACCCGGGCCCGCACACTGGGCGCACGGCTCGCGCGGATGTCGGCCGCACTGTTCGCGGAACCCAACCCCGCCGTGGTCAAGGCAGTCCTGCACGCGACAGGCCGCATTCCCACCCCGGCGGTACGCCTACCGTTGCTTCCCGCCACCGCCGCGTCCCTCCGCGCCGCTCTCAGTGCCGCAACTCTTCCAGCACATCGATGAGCCACAACCGGTCCACACCATCCGGAAGCGGACGCGGCGTACCGTAGGCGAGCTCGGCGAGCGCCCACCGGGCCGCCGCGAACTCACCCGCACCGACATCCACCTGATACCACGACGCACCGTCGGCCGGCACCGGCTCACGCAGCAGCGCCGACACCGCGCGGGCCGTCTCCACCGCCAGACCCGAACCGGCCTCCCACTCGGTGTCACCCATCTCGGCCACCGCCACGTCGACGACCCCGGCCAGCAGCGCCAGCATCGACGGATCCCCGGTCAGCCGGACCCCGGTCGGGATGGTCCGGACCACGGTCCGGGTGATCGGCACGTTCGCCGCACCGGCCCGGTTCTCGCCGAGCCGGTACTGCACGCTCTGATGCTGCCAGCCCTGCGCCAGACGCAACGCGGTCATACCGTCCTCACTGACCACCGCGGCATCCGCACCGGCGGTCAACAGCACCGCGACCACCCGCTGCTCGTCGCGTTCGGCCGCGTGCATCAACGCGGTCCGGCCCTGCGGATCCCGGGCGTCCACATCCGCACCGGCCTGCACCAGCACATCGACAGCGGCATGATCACCACGACGGGCGGCCACCACGATCGCCGGAGTCCCGTCGGAGCGCCGCACGTCCGCCCCGGTCCCGTGCTCGAGCAACAGCCGCAGCACCGCCGGCGGAGTGGAGGTCATCGTCGCGGTGACGATCGGATCCTCCTCACCCGGCGCCGGAATCGCCCCGGCGCCCAGCAACACCCGCAGCGTCGCCAGAGCGGCCGGGCGGGGCCGGAACCGGGCCTGCGCGACGGCATCGACCAGCACACTGGGCCGGGTGTCGTCACCGGCCAGCGCACCGTGCCGGACCAGGAGCCGGGCCACCTCGGACCGGCCGTTGACGACCGCACCGCGCAACACACTGGGCAGGATCCGGGCGCCCGCGCCGAGCAGCAGCCGCACGATCTCCAGGTGCCCGGCCCGGGCCGCCTCCACCAGGACCGTCCCGGCGAACGTGCCGGGGGAGTCCGGGTTGGCACCGTCGGCAAGCGCCCGCCCGGCGGCCGCCTCGTCACCGCCCGCGACCGCGTCGGCCAACCGCTGATCAGCGGTCATCGTGCACCTCCCGGATTGTCTGGCTTCATGCGATCCTGCCCCAGGGCGATGCCGCCGTCCGGGCCGGGGGTCCGTGTCATTAGGGTCGGTCCGGTGAAACGGCGCATGGTGATCACCGGCGGCAGTGGTTCCCTCGGACGACGGCTCGTCGCCCGCGCATCCGCGCAAGGCTGGGACGTCACCGGCACTTACCTGTCCACGCCGTCCCCGACCGCAACCGTGCACCTCGACATCCGGGACCCCGCCCAGGTCCGCGACGTGCTCACCCGGCTGCGGCCGGACGCCGTGGTACACGCCGCCGCGGGCCGCGACCGCAACGACTGGCTGTCCACCGCCGACGGCGCCGGCCACGTCGCCGCCGCAGCGTCCACGATCCGCCTGGTGCACGTCTCCAGCGACGCGATCTTCGCCGGGAGCACCGAAGAATACGACGAGGACGCCCTCCCCGACCCGGTCTACCGATACGGCGCCGCGAAAGCCGCCGCCGAGACCGCCGTCCGGGCAGCCGCCCCGGACAGCACGATCGTGCGAACCTCACTGATCCTCGGCGACGGCAACGGCGCCCACGAGATCCTCACCCGGGACCTGATCGCCGGCCGCGCCCAGGGCGCGCTGTTCACCGACGAGATCCGCAAACCGGTGCACGTCGACGACCTGGCCGACGCCCTGATCGAACTCGCCGGCACCGACCACCACGGGATACTCAACGTGGCCGGCCCGCAGGCCGTCAGCCGCTACGACCTCGGTGTGCTCGTCGCCCGCCGCGAAGGCCTCGACCCGGCACTGATCCCGTCGGCCAGCCTCGCCGGCCTCGGCCTGCGCCGCCCCGCCGACGTGCGGCTCGCCCTCGGCCGGGCCCAGAAACTGCTGTCCACACACCTGCGGCCGGTCTCGGAGTTCCTGGCGTAAATCGGCTGACTGATCGGGACCGCGCTGCCCATACTGTCGGCCATGACGACCAGCCGCACGATCCGCGTCACCGTCCGCGGATCCTTCGACAACCTGACCGACGAGCAGAAGACCGCGCTGATCGCCGCCGGCGCCGACCACGCCGACATCCTGGCCGTGCAGTACACCGAGGACGGCCATCTCACGTACGACCTGGCCGCCCGGCCGTTCTTCACGTTCCGCTTCGGCGAGCAGGTCACCGACGAGAAGGACATCCCGCAGGTGACGGCCCGCGCCGAGGCGAAAGCCGCCGCGTGGATGGCCGACCGGGGATATGCGTTCAAGAAGCTCACCTCGCAGACCGTGGACCTGTCCGAGGTGCCGCTGGGCCCGCGCGGCCGCCGGATCAGCTCGTCGGGGACGCACTGACCACCCGCTCGATCAGCTCTCCGGAGGGCTCGCGCTGACCACCTGCTCCACCGCGGATTTGACGATCCCGAGGCGGCCGAGCACGCCGCCCTCGGGTTCCCCTCACGGACCTGCTCCACCGCGAGCCTCCTGACCGGTGAGCGCCGCCACGGCCAGACTCCCGTCCTGCTCCAGCAGGCCGAGAGCCAGGTACACCGGGCTCGCCGAGGTCGACGAACGACATGACCATAATCTGACCCGATGCCGCACACACCGGCCCGAGCCGTCTACCCCGGCACCTTCGACCCCCTCACCCCAGGGCACCTCGACATCGTGGACAGGGCGCGCCACCTGTTCGACCACGTGACCGTCCTGGTCGCCGTCAACGCCGGGAAACAACCGTCCCAGCCCACCGCAACCCGGGCGACCCGGATCGCGCAGCAAATCCCCGCCGGCTGGACCAACGTCTCCGTCACCGCGTGGCACGGCCTGACCGCCGACTACTGCCACCGCCACGCCTGCCGGGTGATCGTCCGCGGCGTCCGCAACACCACCGACTACCAGCACGAACACGACCTCGCCACCACGAACGAAGCCCTCGGCATCACCACACTGCTCCTACCCGCCCGGCCTCAACTGGCAGCGACGTCCTCCACCGCCGCTCGCGGCGGGCCGTTCATCCGCTTCATTCACTGACGGGGAGCGCCGCCTCGTACCGCAGCAGGGTGTCCACCAGGACACGACGCTCGGCGGGGGAGAGCGGCCCCAAAGCCACCCGCCACGCCCGCGCGCCCGGCGACAGCCACTCCGAGATCGCCGCACGACTGTCCGCGGCGATCTCGACGATCCGGCGACGGCGATCCGCGCCGTCCGCCCGCCGCACCAGCACACCCTTGCGCGCCAGATCACCCACCAGCAGACTCACCGTCGTCGGCGCCACACCCAGGCGCTCCGCCAGCAACGACACCGTCTGCGGACCGTCCAGCGCCAGCAACGACAGCAGCGTCAGATGCCGCGGCGCCAGGTCGAAACCGCGCAGACTCTCCGGCGGCGTCAGGCGCTTGGCCCGCCCCACCAGGCGCGGCATGACCAGCAACAGCTCCCGCACGGTGGCGTCGACGGCATCATCGGGCATTGACACGTACCATCCTCAGAATTAGCTTTGAAAACAAAGACATCGAAACCTTTGAGGGGTACGAGTTGCCGCACCTCACCGTCCACACCCACGACGACGACCTCACCGGCCACGAAAAAGCCCTGATCACGGCACTCACCGACGCGGTCGTCAGCGTGTACGGCGACTGGGCCCGACCCCACGTCGGCATCCGCCTGATCGGACTCCCCGCCGGGTGCACCGGCACCGGGGGAGAGGTCGACACCGTCCCGGCGCCCGCCGTCGACTTCGGCATCCGCACCGACGCCCTGAACCGGCCCGACATCACCGAGATCCTGAAACGCCTCACCCAGGCCGTGACCGACGCCATCGCCGCGACACTGGGGGAGCACCGCCGGGAACAGACCAGCGTCTCCTTCACCCCGACCACCAGCGCCACGACCATCGCAGAAGCTTCCCACCCCGCGTAGCGCCGGGCGAGCCGCCTCGGCCACAAGCCCCAGAGCATCCATCATGACCTGCGAAAATGGGCATTCGGGCGACCGGCCGTGCACCGAACCGTGCCATGCCGATGACATGGGCTGCCGAAGCAGCCGGCCCGGTGGCAGTACTCAACGGCGCCGGGCTGTTCTCTGTGCACGAAGGACCGGACCGGGCTGACAAGATCGCGAGCGTCGGGGGATTCCTTCTCGCGTCGGTGGTCGCCGGCGTCTCCGTGGCTGTCCACCTGCCCGGTCGGAGAGCGGCCGCGCAGGTGACGCGCATGCCGGAACCAGCGGCGAAGGCTGACGGGACCACGGACAACATCTCCGATGCCGGCCTTCGGTGACCGGGCCCGGTGCGGTCATCGACGTCGCGTTCACCGAAGGTCGGCGCAAGGCCCGGAGGAAGAAGTAGGCCCTCGTCCCGGGCAAATATCCCAGGTCGATAATGAGCATTATGTCAACTAGAGCGCGGAGAGGGGCCACGCACGCCCCCCAGCCGTCGTTGACGCACATGCCAAGGCATGAGCTGGTGAGGACCTCCGCCGCCAGCGCGTGCCGCCTCGTCCTGAGCCGCCGAGAAAGCCGCGTCCGATGATCACGCAGGGCCGGGCGTACGCCGGCATACGGACGCGACGGCCCGTCAATCCCGCAGTCGCGCCCGTGTGCCGGCACGAACTTTGGCCGACCGGCGGCGACAGGCCTGAAATGCCCGCCGGAAGCTTCTCCGGGAACCGGGTGGCGGCACTGAACCGCACCACGTCCCGCCGCCCTCCCCGACCGGAGCACGAGGGACCTGACTGGCGGCAGGCGTCGAAACGGGCACCCGGGGCCGATCCTGAGGCCTGCAGCCGCTGCCGAAGTGGCCTGATAAGTCGGAAATATGGCTGTGAAAGCCTATCGGAGGCGAGCGCCTCGCGCAGATGATCAGTTGCCCTACCAGGCTTTACAGTGATATTTGCTGCATAATGGGGCTTATGCAGCAAAACGCGATTACGGCACTGATCGACGACTTCTTGACTGCCCGTGCTGCGCGGAAGCCCTCGGTGCACACGCTCTCCGCGTACAGGAGGGATCTGCATCTGGTGGTGCAGCTGGCCGAGCCCGCGCCGCTCACCGTGAGTGACCTCTCCCCTCGCGTGCTGCGGGGTGCCTTCGCGCGTTTTGCGGCGGACCGCGCACCCGCCTCTGTTTCCCGGGCCTGGTCGTCATGGAATGCCTTCTTCACTTTCCTGGTCGTCGAGGGTGTCGTCGCGGGGAATCCGATGCCCGCCGTGGATCGTCCTCGTCAGGTGCCCCTCTCCCCCAAGCCGTTGCGGGGTGAGGAGACGCCGGAAGAATTGTTACGCGCAGTGAGCACTTCTGATGAGCGGCAGCGTGATCCGTGGCCGGAGCGGGATGTCGCCGTGCTGGCGCTGGCGTTGTGTGCCGGTCTTCGGCTGTCGGAGATGCTGGCGTTGCGGATCGGGTCGATCGGCGGGCGTGACGGCGAGCGGCGGATCGAGGTGTCCGGCAAGGGCGGGCGGCCGCGGACGGTGCCGATCGATGCGGGGCTGGATGCGGCGCTGGTGCGGTATGCCGATTCGCGGCGGGTGCGGTTCGGGCGTGCGGGGGCCACCGCTCCCCTGCTGGTGGACCGGCAGGGTGCGGCGTTGCAGCGTGGTGGCCTGCAGTATCTGGTGCGGTCGTGTTATCAGCGGGCCGGGGTCGGTGACCGGGTGCCGCGGGGTGCGCAGTTGCATGCGTTGCGGCACACGTTCGCGACGCGGTTGGCGGAGGACGGGGCGAACGCGTCGGAGATCATGCGGTTGTTGGGGCATGCGTCGTTGGCGACGACGCAGTCGTATATCGAGGTGACGGCGGATCAGCAACGCGCTGCAGTTTCGGCCAACCGGACAAACAGGGTGTTACGGGAACTGTGCTGAGATGATGCGGGGATGGAGACCGAAGAACGGACGGCGGCGGTGAGTCGCCGATGGTTGTTCCTGGCGGGCGCGGTGGCGGGGTTGGTGACCCTGTCGGGGTGTCCGGGTGGCGACGACGGCGATGACGACGACGGGGATGATGAGGACGACGATTAGTCGTCGAGAGATTTGAGGAAGCGGGCTGCTCTGCCGCAGACGTCCTCGTATCCCAGGAGTTTGTAGAACTCCTGGGTGCGGGTGCGGTATCGGCTGCTGGTGATCTCGAGTTTGATGCAGCCGGCGGCGCGGGCCTGGTCTTCGACGGCTTTGACGAGTTGCTGGCCGACGCCCTTGCCGCGGTATCGCTCGTCGACGACGAGGGCGGCGAGGCGGCCGCTCTTGCCGGTGTACTCGAGCAGGGGCATGACGTGCAGGGCGGCGACACCGATCAGTTCGCCGTCGTCGTCGGCGCCGATGAGCCGGCTGGCGGGGTCGTCGAGCCAGTTGTCGAGGCGCTTGTCGACGTCCTGTGCGGTGGTCGGGTACCCGAGCTGTTCGAGCAGGGGGACGAGAGCGGCGGTGTCCTGGCGGGTCACGGGGCGCAGGTTCAAGGTTCAGTCCTTTACGGTGATGCCGAGGGTCTGGGCGAGGGCGTGGGCGGATTCCATGAGTTGGATGCCGGTGATGGTGGCGCCGTGCAGGGAGTCCCAGCCTTGGGCGATGTCGAGGTCGCGGGCGCCGCGGAGGTCGACTTTCTTGAGGGTGGCCTTGCTGAATCGGGCGCGGCGGATGGTGGTGCCGGGGAAGGTGACGCCGGTGAGGGTGGCGTCGCCGAAGTCGGCTTCGGTGAGGTCGCAGTCGCGGAATTCGACGTCGTGCAGGGTGCTGCCGCGCAGGTTGAGGCTGTCGATTTTGCAGGCTTGGAAGGTGACGCGGCGCCAGGTGCTGCCGTAGGCCTGCAGGCCGGCGAGGACGCTGTCGAGGACGGTGACGTTGAGCATCTGGGTTTCGGACCAGGTGCCGCCGATCCAGCGGGTGCGGGAGATCCAGACGTCGTCGAGGCGGGCGCGGGTGAGGGTGGCGTTGGTGGCGGTGAGGCCGGTGAGGGCGCTTTCGGAGAAGCGGGCGCCGGTGGCCTGGGGTTCGTCGAGGTCGGTGCCATCGAGGTGGATCTCGCTGTAGTGCTCGCCGCGTTCCAGTTCGCCGGTGTGGGGCTGGAGGTAGGGGGCGTAGGGCAGGGCGGCGAGGTCGGTGATGGCGGCCATGGGTGTCATCGTGCCATCAAGCTTAGAGATCAAATTCTTTCGGGGGTACGGGGAAAGTGGCGTGTCCATGGCTGTCCTCGACGTCGCATGTGGACGATGATCGATGGCATGTCGACGGGTTACGGGTTGGGGCGTACGCCGCAGGAGTATGAGCGGTTGCGGGCTCAGGCCCGGGCGTGGGAGGCGGTGACGGGTCGGTTGCTGGATCGGGTCGGTGTGCCGGTGGGGGCTTCGGTGCTGGACGCGGGGTGTGGTCCGGGCGAGACGATGCGGTTGCTGGCGGAGCGGGTGGGGCCGTCGGGGTCGGTTGTGGGGGTGGATGCGGATTCCGCGCTGGGTGCGGCGGCGCAGGAGATGCTGCACGGGTTGGGGCATGGTCGGTGCCGGGTGGTGGCGGCGGAGATCCGTGGTGACGAGCCGGTGGCCGGTGGGCCGTACGACGTGGTTTTCGCCAGGTTGCTGCTTTTTCATCTGCCGCAGCGGGTGGCGGTGTTGGGGCGGTTGTGGGAGGGGGTGGCTGCGGGTGGGGTTCTGGTGGTGCAGGACTACGACCTGAGCGTGGTGGGGACGGCGCCGCCGGTGCCGGCGGTGGAGGCGGTCAATCGGTTGATGGTGGAGGCGTTCGAGGCGCTGGGGTGTGATGTGCGGGTGGGGACGCGGTTGCCGGCGTTGTTCGCGGAGGCGGGTGTGGGGGTTCCGGACGACAGTGACGTGTCCGGGTTGGTGGCGCCGTTGGGGCCGGCGCGGATGTTTCTGGAGCAGGTGGTGCGGGGTGTGTTGCCGGCGGCGGTGGCGCGGGGTGCGGTCGATGTGGTGCGGGCCGAGCGGGTGTTGACGGGGTTGGCGGCGGAGGCGGAGCGCTCCCCCGGGTTGCCGGTGCTGGCGCCGTTGCTGGTGGGTGCGTGGAAGCGGCGGCCGGTCGGCGGGTGAGTGGGCGGCCGGGGATGACGGTCGGGCGGGGTTCCGGGGTGGGGTGAACCTGACCGGCTCCTGTGCCCTCACCGGCAGATATCGACAACGGACGTTACGATCGTCGGGGTGACGCGCTTTCTGCTTGTGCCCGGCCGCGGAGTGCCGTTCCCGAACCACTGGTCTCGGCAGTGGGCCCGCGCCCATCCCGGATACCGATGGGCCCCGGAACCTCCCGGACCGCCTTACCAGCCTGATGAGCGGGTGGCCGCCCTTGATGCGGCCCTTGGTGAGTCCGACGAGCCTGCCGTGTTGATCGCCCACAGCGCCGGTTGTCTCACCGTCGCGATCTGGGCCACCCGTCACGCCGGTCCGGTGCAGGCTGCTCTGTTGGCGACTCCGCCCTGGGTGCCCGAGCTCACGCCGGAGCAGAAGTTGCCGTTCCGGTCGCTGCTGGTCGCCAGTAGCAACGACCCGCACGCCACCCTTGAGCAGTCCGAGCGTCTGGCCCGGGACTGGGGTGCCGAGTTCGTCGACGCCGGTGCGGTGGGTCATCTGGACAGTGCCTCCGGTTTCGGTCCTTGGCCCCAGGGCGAGAAGCTCCTTCAGCGTCTGGTCGACTGACGCGCGGCCGGTCCTGCACAGGGTGTTATGGCCCATCTGCCGGGTCGTTGCTGCTGCGGTGTTCGCGGCCGTGTCGCCTCCGCCCGCGACCCGATAGCTCCGCGACCCCGTCGTGGTCGTCCGGCGCCGGCATGCCGGCCGATGCGGGGCGCCGTCATCGACGGGCGGGGTGGGCGGAACTGGTGGGGTTGCGGGCGGAGGCGAGTGTTGGTGGGCCTCGGTCCGAGGCGGTGGCTCGCAGGAGAAGGATCCCGTCGTCGTTCATGGCGGGAAGTCTGAACCCTGCCCCAGGGGACGACTCAAGAGCCGGTGCCGGGGAATTGTTCTTCGCGTCGCTGCGGGCTGTTTTGCCTGTTCAGCGGGGGTCTTTGTCGTCCGCCGGAGGTGCCGGGGCGTCATTCGGGTTTCGGGGTTGAGTCGTCCCCTGGGGCGGGGTTCAGACTTCTTCGCGAGCGGGCGGCACGGGCCGGCCGCGCAGCACCAGGATGTGCCAGAGGTATTTCAGCAGTTGCAGCACCTCGGCCGGGGCACCGAAGGAGGACCACTCATGCGGAGAGCGCACTACGGACTGCGCTGCCCGGCCGAGCGCCGCGGCGTCGAGCAGCGGCGCGTCATAGCGGGAGGCGAGGGCTGCCGCCAGCAGTGGGGCTTGCGGGCCGCGCAGGTCCGCGGGGAATTCGTCGGCGGGCAGTTGGAAGCCGGGGTGGTACAGCACGGGCGCGCCGAGGGTGTGCAGGGCGGCCACGGATGGGGTGTCTCGCAGGGAGGGGTCGCAGACGATGGCCGCGACGTCGTGGCTCAGTGTGAGGCCGCCGTGGATCTGGGCTTCGATGTATTCGTCGAGGGCGCGTCCGGTGGCCGTGCGTCCGGCGGTCAGTGCGGTCGTCCATTCCTGCGGCGAGGGGGCGGTCAGGGCGAGGGCGCGGCCGGTGTCGGCGACGCGGGCGAGCAGGCCGTCCCAGATTGCGCCGAATGTTGCGGCGGTGCCGACGATGGTCGGTTCGGTGACGCTGTCGTCCAGGCTGAGTGTGGTGCGGGTGAGCACGTGTGGGTGCAGCACGAGGTGGCAGCTGCCGAAGCGGGGTGCGGCGCCGTCGGGGTGGCGGGCCAGGTTCAGGGCGCCGTAGACCGGTCGGCCTGTCGTGGTCGGGCGGCCGGCGGTGACCGGGTAGGCGCCGGGGAACATGCGTTGTTCCCAGCGGTCGCGGTCGCCGCCGGGGTGGGCGGTGAGGCCGCCGTTGGAGATCCGTGTCTCGAATTGGCTGCGGTAGGTGCCTTCGGCTGCCAGGTGTTCGGCGACTGTCCGGTGGTCGGCCAGCAGCCGGTCCGGGTGGAAATGCACGGTTACCGGGGTTGCTGCGAGCAGCGGGCCGAGTTGGTCCGGGCCTGGAGACGGGAAGAGCGCCCGCACGTGGGCGAGCGCTCTTTCCACGGGAGAGGTCATCTACTTGGCGTCGATGGTGCCGGTGGCCAGCAGGACGAGCAGCAGGGAGCCCAGCGCCAGGCGGTAGAAGATGAAGACGCTGTAGGAGTGCTTCGATACGAACTTGAGCAGCCAGGTCACCGAGAGGTAGGCGACGACGAAGCTGACCACGGTCGCGACGATGGTGTTGGTCCAGCCGACGCCGTTGGCGATGTTGTCGGACTCGTCGATGCCCTGCAGGATCGAGGCGCCGGTGAGGGCCGGGATCGACAGGAAGAACGACAGTTTCGTCACTGTCACCCGGTCCAGGTCGCGCAGCAGGCCGGCGGACATCGTGGCGCCGGAGCGGGAGACGCCGGGGATCAGCGCCATGCACTGCACGGTGCCGATGATGAGCGTGTCTTTCCAGGTCACGTCGTCTTCGTGGCGGGTTTGGGTGGCCGCGTGGTCGGCGAAGGCCATGACGCCGGACCACAGGATCAGGGCTCCGGCCACGAACCAGAGGCTGCGCAGTGTGGTTTCGATCGCGTCTTTGAAGAGCAGGGCGGCGATCACGATCGGGATCGAGCCGAGCAGGACCGCCCAGCCGAACCGGAAGTCCGGGTGTGCCCGGTGTTCCTTGTTGAGGAGGCCCTTGAAGAAGGCCGGTACCACCCTCGCGATGTCCTTGCGCAGGAAGAGGATGGTGGCCAGCACCGCTCCCGACTGGATGATCACCGTGAAGGCGGTGATGTCCGGGTCGTCGATGCGGTGCCCGAACAACTTCTCCAGGATGGTCAGATGGCCGGTGCTGGACACCGGCAGGAACTCGGTGATGCCCTCGACAGCACCGAGGATCACCGCTTCGAGAATGTTCAAGACGTGCCCGTCCTTGCCGCAACCGTCGTCACGGGGTCAGAGCATAGGGGGACTAATCACGCCGGACTACGCCGGGCACGGGCGGCCGCGATGCTGTACGAAGGGTCACGGTCCAGGTTGTGGCGGTCACGGTCGTATCGGCGGGTGGTTCGCGGGTCGGCGTGTCCCATGGCGTCCTGGACGTCTTCCAGGGGGATGCCGACGTCGCGGGCGGCGGTGGCGAAGGCGTGGCGCAGTGAGTGTGGTGACAGCCGGTCTGCTCCGGGGATGCCGGCTTCTGCGGCCAGTTTGCGGACCAGCCGGAAGACGGCGTGGCGGTCGAGCCGGCCGCCGGTGGCGGTGGCGAAGAGTGGGCCGGGGTGGGTGCCGCGCTCGCTGAGGTATGCGTCCAGTGCGGTGGATGCGCCTGGGGTGAGGGCTCTGCGGCGGGCGCGGCCGCCTTTGCCGACGAAGCGCAGGGTGCGGTGGCCGCGTTCCCAGCCGACGTCGGTGGCGTCGAGTCCGCATGCTTCGCTGACGCGCAGTCCCAGGTCGGCGAGGAATGTGATCACGGCGCGGTCGCGGAGGGCGGTCGGGCCGTGCTGGCGGTCGGCGGCGGCGAGGATGTCGCCGACTTCTCCCGGGGTCAGGCCCAGCGTGGCGGAGTGGTCGCGGGAGACGTATGGGCGGTCGGCGCCGCTGACCGGGTTGGCGGGGACGGCCTGCAGTTTGACGAGGAAGTCGTACCAGCTGGAGACGCCGGACATCTTGCGGGCGACGGTTGCTGCGGCCATCGGCCGGGCTTCGAGGGCGCGGGCGTATGCGTTGACGTCCAGGAATGTGGCTCGTAGCGGGTCCAGGTTCTGTTCGGTGCACCAGGATACCCAGCCGTGGACGTCGCGCCGGTATGCCGCCCGGGTGTGTTCGGACAGGCGCCGGTTGGCCAGCCATGCCTCGGTGAATTCCTGGGCTCCTCCGGATTTTTCGATGAATCCGCGGGGCTGGGGCACGAGCGACGACATGCCGGTCATCCTGTCAGCTTTCGATCACCTGGCTGTCGGCGACATGCCAGCGGCGGGTGTGTCCGACGGCATCGGCGAAGTACCGGTCGTGGGACACGGTGATCAGGGTGCCGCGGAATCGGCGCAGTGCTTCCTCGACGACGTCCAGGGCTTCGAAGTCGAGGAAGTTGGTGGGTTCGTCGAGCAGCAGCACGCGGGCCGGGCTGTTCACCACCACGGCCAGCAGCAGGCGGCGCAGTTCCCCCGCCGACAGGTCCCGGACCGGGGCGGTCCATTGTTCCGGTTCGAATTGGTGGCCGGCCAGCAGGCGTTCGGCGTCCTCGGCGTACACCGGGACGCGGGCGCGGAAGAAGTCCAGCATGCTGTCGTCGGTGCGCAGGTCTTCGTCGTTCTGTGGCAGCACCGCGACGTCGGGGTGGCGGGCGGTGATCTCGCGCAGCAGGGTGGTTTTGCCGGTGCCGTTGCGGCCGGTGATCAGGATCCGGTCGCCGCGGGCGACGTCGAGGTCCACGTTGGCGAGCAGCTGTCGTTCGCCGAACGCGATCGTGACGTCGCGCAGTTTCAGGACGATCTCGCCCGGGTCGGCGGTGTCGGAGGGGAAGGCGAGGGTCAGGGGTGGCCGGCTCTTCGGTTCGGCGATCCATTTCACCGAGGCCATCTGCCGGCGCAGTCGCCGTTCACGGACCTTCGCCTTGCGGGCCACGAGGCGGGCGACGCGGCGCAGGTGGGGGGCGGTCGCGCCCGACCTCACGGTGTCCTCGACGCCTTTGGCGAAGCCTTTGGTGCGTTCGATGTCGGATTCCCAGCGCAGCCGGTCCTTCTCCTGCGCCTCGTAGTCGAGCAGCAGGCGTTCCCAGCGGCGCTGTTTCTCCTCGCGGTATGCGGTGTAGCCGCCGCCGGGGTATTCGTGGGGTTCCTCGTCGATGCCGTCCAGTTCGACGATCCGGGTGGCGAACTCGTCGAGGAATGCCCGGTCGTGGCTGACGGCGAGGACTCCGCCGGGATAGCCGGCCAGCCAGGTGCGCAGCCAGGCGGCGCCTTCGGCGTCCAGGTGGTTGGTCGGTTCGTCGAGCAGCAGCAGGTCCGGTTCGGCGAGCAGGGCGCGGGCCAGCAGCAGGCGGGCCTGTTCGCCGCCGCTGACCGTGCGGACGGGCAGGTCGTCGTCGAGGTGTTCGATGTCGAGGCGCTGGCGGATCTCGGTCAGGCGGTTTTCTGCGTTCCACCCTTCGAGGGCGGTCCAGCGTTCCTGGACTGCGGCGTATTCGCTGAGGACGTCCGCGCCGGCTGCGAGGCGTTTCTCCAGGTCGCGCATGTCCGTGATGACCTGCGCGAGTTCGCCGAGGCCGCCGGCGAGGAAGGCGCCGGCGGGGCCGTCCGGGTCGGGCATCCGCTGGGGTACGTGAGCGAGCCGTGTGCCCGGGGCGACGGCGACGGTGCCCGCGGTGGGGGTGATCTCCCCGGCCAGGACTCGCAGCAGGGTGGTCTTGCCTGCTCCGTTGGGGCCGACGACACCGATCCGGTCGCCGGGGCGCAGCACCAGGTCGAACCCGGAGAACAGCAGGTCGCCGTCGTGGGCCTGGCCGAGACCGGTGACCTTGAGGTGGGCGTTGGCGGAAAGAGACTGGCGCACGGGAGAACCTCCGGGGGGACGACGCCGACAGGGAACCACCCACGCGCGATCGGGTCGCGGGCGGGGCTGAGGTCGGGTCGAACTCACATGATCGGAGGGTGCTCCTCGCTGTCGGCGGCAGGTCCGGGTACCACCCTGCCCTGCCGCTGCGGAACCCGCAACCACATTGATGATCGGTGGCGCGGCGCGGCGCGGCGCGGCGAGACGGGGACGGGAAGGAGAACGGAGGCGGCGCAGCAGCGCCTGGCGGTGGGGCCTGACGGTGGGGTCAGGCTGCTGCCGAGGCCAGGCCGTACGCGTCGGTCACGCCCAGCCGGGTCGCCATGGTGCTGCGGGCGGCGATCTGCGCCGCGTAGGCCGCCCGCCGCCGTGCCACACAACCGTCTTTCGCCGCCGGCAGGTTCTTCTGTTCCATGTGGGCTGTCAGGCCGTCGCGCAGCAGTGCCAGCGCCTCCGTCCGCAGCTGCGACACCCGGGACTCGGTCACACCCAGAGTCGCCGCGACCTCCGACAGGGGGCGTTCCTGCAGGAACGAGGCCTCCACCACGTAGCGCAGGCGTTCCGGGAGCACGTCCACCGCGTCGTGCAGGTAGCCGAGGCGTTCGCGGTGGAGCAGCATCTCCTCCGGGTTCATCGAGCTCTCCGTCACCAGGTCTTCCGCCGTGCCTGCTGCGAAGCCCTGCAGGGACAGCACTGCCGCTCGTTGTACGTCGTCGTCGACGCTGCTCAGTTCGCTCACTGCCACGCCCAGCAGTTCGGCCAGTTCGTCGGCTGTCGGTGTGCGGCCGAGTTGGGCGGTCAGTTCTTCGCGGGCCACGTCCGCGCGGCGGGCGCGGGCTCGGACCGAGCGGGATGCCCAGTCCATGCTGCGTAGTTCGTCCAGCAGGGCGCCGCGGACCCGGACCGCCGCGAACCGGCCGAACGGGATGCCCCGTTGCGGGTCGTAGGACTGTGCGGCTGTCACCAGGGCCGCGTATCCGGCCGACGCCAAGTCGTCGCGATGTACGTGCGGCGGCACCTTGAACAGCATCTCCCTCACCATGTGCCCGACCAGGGCCATGTTGTCGCGGATCAGGATCTCCTGTGCCCGGGTGACGGACTTGGTGGCGGCTGCGGTCATTTCGATTTCCCCCTGTGTCGCTGACCGACTGACAAGGGGAACCTTTCGCCGTCTCGGGTGCATGATCGGGCAGTCTCGGTTGCCGATCGGTTGCACTCCTGGGCTGCAACCGGGAAAACCTCAGGAAAGCATCCAGCCGTTGTCCACCGCGAGACGGACCGCTTCGGCCCTGGTCCGGGCGCCCGTCTTGCCGATCGCCGACGACAGGTGGTTGCGGACCGTGCCGTCGGAGAGGCGCAGTTCGCGGGCGATGTCGGCTACGGTGCCGCCGTCGCGGGCCGCGCGGAGCACGTCCGTCTCGCGGTCGGTCAGCGGGGAGTCGCCGTGGGCCAGGCTCTGGGCCGCCAGGGCCGGGTCCACCACGCGCAGGCCCTGGTGGACGCGGCGGACGGCGTCGGCGAGTTGCCGGGCCGGGGTGTCCTTGACGATGAAGCCGTCCGCGCCGGCCGCCATCGCCTGGCGCAGGTATCCGGCCCGGCCGAACGTCGTCACCATCAGTACCCGGCATGACGGTACCGCCTCGCGCAGCAGCCGGGCCGCGCTGATCCCGTCCAGTCCGGGCATCTGCACGTCCAGCAGGGCCACGTCGGCGCGGTGGTCGCGGGCCGCCGCCACCACCTGGTCGCCGCGGCCCACTTCGGCGACCACGCTCAGGTCGGCCTCCAGGTCCAGCAGGGCGGCCATCGCGCCCCGTACCAGCGCCTGGTCGTCGGCGAGCAGCAACCTGATCATGTGGGGACCTCCACCCGTACCCGAAAACCCGCAGAGCCCGGCCGGGGACCGGCGGTGAGTTGCGCGCCGTGCTCTTGTGCCCGCCGCCGCAGGCCGGCGAGACCCTGACCGCCTGAGGAGAGCGGCGGCAGCACGGGACCGTCGTCGACGATCTCGACACTGTGCGGGCTGAGCAGGACCGCCGCGTGCTCCGCGCGGCTGTGCCGGACGATGTTGGTGACCGCTTCCCGGATCGTCCAGGCGAACAGTTCCCGGTTGCGGGTCGGGACGTCGTCGGCTGCGCCCGGCAGGTCCGCTTCCACGTTCGCGGCGGCGAGGGCCTCCCGGGCGGCGGCGATCTCCCCCGGCAGGGAGATGCCGCGCATGCCCAGGGCGGTGGCCCGCACGTCGGCCAGGGCGTCGCGGGCCAGCGATTCCAGGTCGCGCAGTTCGGCGCGGGCCCGTTCGAGGTCCACGTCCAGCAGGCGTTGTGCCAGTTCGGCTTTGACGGTCACCACGGTCAGGGAGTGGCCGAGGATGTCGTGCAGGTCGGCGGCGATCCGGGCCCGTTCGTCGGCCACCGCCAGGGCGGCCAGTTCGTGCTGGGCGGCGACCAGGCGGCGCTGCCGGTCCATCGCCAGTCGCAGGCCGCCGGTGGCCGTCGCGCCGAGCACGACGGCAAGGCTGTAGCCGTGTCCGGCGGACGCCCAGCCGGGCTGGGTGCGCAGCAGCACCTCGGCGGTGATCACCAGGGCCACCGCCACGGTGATGCCCTGCGGCCGGGGCAGGCCCATCATCGCGGTCGCTGCCACGTAGACCAGGCAGGTCAGTGCGTGCGGGCCGGCGCCGGGCATCTGCAGGACGGCGAGGGCGAGCATCGCGGTGATGGCCGGCCACAGGAAACGAATCCGGTCGCGGCGGATGGAGGTCAGCACCAGCACGTAGACGGCCCCGAATCCGGCCACCGCGACCAGGCCGACGGTGCGCTGCCAGCCCGGGGTGTCGTGGATCAGCGCTGTCACGTTCTCGGTGAGGTAGAACAGCCACAGTCCGGCGAACAGCCAGCCGTAGCGGTGCCGGCCTTTAGACGCGGGCGGTGTCACGCCGGAACCGCCAGGCCGCGCCGCCGGCGAAGACCGCCGTCCAGATGATCACGTTGGCGGATGCCACCCACAGGTTGCCATCCTGCACCAGCGGGTACCGGGCGATCTCGCCGACCCCGTACACCGGGGTGAACTGGGCGATCGTGGCGAACGTGGAACCGAGCTGGTCGACCGGGACGAACAGGCCTCCGGCGAACGACAGTACGGCCAGGACCGGGCCGAGGATCTGCATGACGTTCTCGCTGGGCAGCAGGTAGCCCATGAACAGGCCGAACGCGGCGAACACCAGTGAGCACACCCAGGCCAGCAGGGCGCAGCCGATCCACGCGTGCAGGGGCAGTTCGGCGCCGGTCAGCGCGCCGGTGGTCATCGCGACGATGACCGACACCGCCCCGACGATCATCGCCAGCACGATCTTGATGCCGATGTACGAGGCCGGTTTCAGCGGGGTCAGGCGCAGCTGGCGGCTCCATCCGGCGGCCCGTTCCAGGCTGACCATCGCCCCGCCGCTGGTGGCCGCCAGCATCGCGCCGTAGACGGCCATGCTGACCAGCACGTACCCGGCGACGTTGCCGCCGTCGCCGATGCGTTCGGTGCGGTAGTCACTGCTGCTGCCGAAGAGCAGGAAGAACGCCGCCGGCATGATCAGGGTGAAGATCACGGTCCGCTTGTTGCGCATCAGCCTGCGCAGTTCCAGGGGGATCATTTCTCGTCCGCCGTCAGGGTCAGGAACGCCTCTTCCAGGTTCCGGGAGGTGATCTCCAGGTCGCGGGCGGGCGTACGGGTGAGCAGATGCCGGGCGATCGCGTCGGTGTCCCGGCCGTGCAGGTAGACCGAGTCGCCGCGCACCTCCGCCGACTCCACGCCCTCGATGCGTGACAGGTCGGCCGGTTGCGCGCCGGGCAGGGTGGCCCGCACGGTCCGGCCGGCCGCGAGGGCCTTGACCTCACTGGCGGTGCCGTCGGCGACGACCCGGCCGCGGCGTACGAAGACCACCCGGTCCGCGTACGCGTCGGCCTCCTCCAGGTAGTGGGTGGCGAACACGACGGTCCGGCCGTCGCGGGCGTCCTGGCGGATCGCGGTCCAGAAGTCGTGGCGCCCGCCGACGTCCATGCCGGTGGTCGGCTCGTCGAGGATGAGCAGTTTCGGGTCGGGCAGCAGCGCCATCGCGAACCGCAGGCGCTGCTGCTGACCGCCGGAGCACTTGCCGACCAGCCGTCCGGCGATGTCGGCGATCCCGGCGCGTTCCAGGGCCTCGCCGACCGCCGAGCGGGGTTTCCTGAACAGCACGGCGATCAGCCGTACGGTCTCCTCGACCGTGTAGTCCTTGAGCAGCCCGCCGGTCTGCATCACCGCCGACACCAGGCCTTTCGCGACCGCTTCGTGCGGGGCGTGCCCGTAGACCCGGACCTGGCCGGTGGTCGGTTCGGCCAGGCCGAGCAGCATGTCGATGGTGGTGGTCTTGCCGGCCCCGTTCGGCCCGAGCAGGGCGACCACCTCGCCCGGGCGGATCCGCAGATCCATCCCGTCGACGGCGGTGACCGTGCCGAAGCGTTTCACCACCGCGTCGAGGTGCACCGCCGGTGCGGCGGAGAGTGCGGTTGTCGTCATACCCTGATCGTCGGCCGCCGGACAGCGCCGCGCCTGCGCCACCCGTCATGATCAGACCATGACATCCGTCAGTGGCGCCCCCGAGACCGCGCTGATCATCCCGGTGCCCGAGGCCGAACCGGTCGTCGGCGACCCGCGGGTGCCGGTCCTGCGGCAGGCGGCCGAACAGCTGTCCGGCCGCCTGCCGATCACGGCCCGGGCGGACACGTTGCGCCTGCTGGTGGGCCGGCGCGAGCCCGGCGATTCCTGGGCACCGATGAGCGACTTCCCGCTGGGGTGATTTTGCTTTCCGGTACGCGTGACGCGCCCCGTGGCTCGTCGATCGGATCCCGGCCGTTCAGCTCCCTGAGGTGAGGACCTCAGTAGATCAACGGACGTCCTTGACGAACACCACGCCGTCGCACGTGTCCAGTTGCGCCGGGTCGAGAGGCGCGTACCCGAACCACGGCGACTCCCGGCGTTTCACCGGCGCCGTGATCGTCGCCGGGGCCAGCACGCCGACGTTCTCGGTCGCCTCCTGGTAGAGCACCCCTTCCAGGGTGTCCCGTGGCGGCTCGCCCACCCCGTGTTCGTGCCGTGTGCCCAGTGCCGTGGCCAGGACCGCGTAGTCCGCCCCCAGCCGGGCACCGGCGAGCGCCCCGGCACTCCACCACTCGAGCAGTTCGTCACCCATCCGCATGCTGCTCGGGCTGCGCAGCACATGCGAGTTGTGCGCGTGCACCAGCAGCGGCCCCCGCTCGGCCAGCGCCAGCAGGTTCGCGGCCATCATCGACGACCGGACCCGGATCAGCCCGGTGAACCGCCGCGGCGACGTGTCCGCCAGCGCCGCGTGATAGCGCAGCAGCCCCACCGCGGTCCGCGCCCGCATCCGCTCCTCGACCAGCGGCGCGACCTCGGCGTCCAGCCGTGCCGTCAGGTCGTCGGCGATCACCCGCAGCCGCTGGGCCGCGGGTGTGGTGCCCACCGCCAGCGCCGGATCCCACATGATCTGCGGGTCCTCCCAGCGGGCGTCGTCGCCGATCAGCTCCTCGACCTCCGGGTCGTCGGTGAGTCCCCGCAGCGCCCGGCGGGGGCTGGCCGCCGCGCTCATCTCCAGCGGACCGTCGAACCCGGCGAACCGCACCTGATCCCCGGCCGGGCGTCCCGTGTTGAACTCCCGCATCCAGGCGACCAGGTCCCGGTTGCCGGCGTCGGCCCCCAGGTCCGGGTGGCTGAACCCGCGGGCCATCACGTCGTCGAGGTCCCCGGCACCGGTCGTCACGTAGGCGTCGACGAGCAGCCCCGCCAGGCAGTCGCTCTCCACGGTGATCGTCCGGTAGCCGTGCTGCTCGACCAGGTCACGGAACAGTGTGTTGCGCAGCCCGAGCAGGGTGTCGCTCCCGTGGGTGGGTTCACCCAGTGCCAGCACTCGCGGCCGTCGCCCGAGGACGGCCATCACCTTTGCAGCATCCATACCCTTGAACAGTAACCCTGAACAGTCGAGTGAAGCTTTTCCGCTCCTACCCCGGCGAATCCGATAGGAAGTTTAAAACGAGCAATCACTGATGCCCGCGGACAGCATCACGGCCTCCGAGGGCGGCGGCGTAACGGCGCGGCGGCGTACCCATGATGCGTTTGAATGCGGTGTTGAACGCATGCTCGGACTCGTAACCCAGCGAACCGGCGATCCGGGCGATGGTGTCGTCCCCGCTGCGGAGCCGGTCCGCGGCGAGCATCATCCGCCACCGGGCCAGATAGGCGATCGGCGTCTCCCCGGCCCGCGCCCGGAAACGCTCGGCGAACGTGGACCGCGACATCCCGGCGACCGTGGCGAGGTCCCGCACCGTCCACGCCCGGCCCGGGTCGGCGTGCATCGCCGCCAGCGCGGCATGCAGCCGCGGATCCGCGAGCGCGGCGAACCAGCCGACGTCGTCGCGGGCGGGCGCGGCCAGAGCCAGCCGCAACGCCTGGACCAGCATCATGTGCGCGAGCTGCTGCACCATCAGGGCCGAACCGGGCCGGGGCTCGCGGAACTCCTCCATCATCAGCTCGATCGACCAGCGCAGCCGGGCCCGGTCGCCGGAGGTCTCGACCAGCATCAGCGGGGGCAGGTCACGCAGCAGCAGCTCGACGTGCGGGCTGCCGGCCTCGAAGCGGCTGCCGACCAGATAGACGTCACCGCCACCGTTGTACGTCACGACCTCCCCGCTGCGGTCCGGGTCGAGCACCACCGACGACCGGGCCGGTGTCACGCCGGGCGCGCTGCCGATGACGGCGGTCCGCCCGGTGGGCAGCACGAAACAGGCGCCCTCCGGAACCGGCACCGGCGCGGCCCCGCCGACCGTCAGCCAGCAGGACCCCTGGACGACCGCATAGCACTTGATCCGCCCGGCCAGGTCGTCGAGCTCCAGCGCCCACTGCCCGCCCGCGTCGAACCCGGCGGTGATGTAGCTGCGCGGCTTCAACAGAGCCAGCACCTCACTCAGCGGATCCACGCCACCCCCGGACGATCGCGAACACATCAAAGACTTTCCCGCATAGAGGGTACGACCGGAGCGCCCTACATTCGGATCATGACAACGATCGGATTCATCGGCACCGGCCGTATCGGCGGCGCCCTCGCGCAGCTGGCCGTCGACGCCGGACACCACATCGTGCTGAGCAACAGCCGCGGACCGCAGAGCCTGCACGACACCGTGGCCCGGCTCGGCCCCCACGCCCGCGCGGCCACCACCACCGAAGCGGCGGCCGCCGGTGACCTCGTCGTCGTGAGCATCCCGGTCCGCGCCTGGCGGCAGGTGCCGGCCGCACCACTGCGCGGCCGGACCGTCGTCGACACCCTCAACTACGACCCGGACCGTCAGGGCGCCGTCCCCGAGATCGAGGCCGGCACCGTGGCGCCGTACCTGCTGCTGCAGGACCATCTGCCGGACGCGTACGTGGTGAAAGCCTTCAGCACGGTCTTCTTCCAGCACCTGCCGCAACTGGCCCGCCCGGCCGGCGCCCCCGACCGCAGCGCCCTGCCCATCGCCGGCGACCACCCGCCGGCCAAGACCGCGGTCGCCGCGCTGATCGACTCGCTCGGGTTCGACGCGTACGACGTGGGCCCGCTCACCGAGAGCCGCCGGTTCGCGCCCGGCACCCCCGCCCAGCTCGCCCACCTCGACCCGGACGGCATGTTCGCCGCTCCACCCCGGCCCGCGTCCGCCACCGAACTGGCCAGGCTCCTCGACCTCCCCTGAAATAGGATGCCCCGGTGCAGACGCAGCGGATCGACGTCACCGACCACGGCATCACCGTGGCGTGGCAGGAGCCGCCGCTGCTGTCGTTCCGGGGCGTCGAGATGCGGCCCGGCACCACCGGCGTCGACGAACTCCCGTGGGACGACATCAGCCGGGTCACACTGACCGTGGACGGGCTGCCACCCGACGGGGAACGCTGGACGGAACTGGTGGTCGACCTCACCTGGGGCGAGTTCCTGCCCGTGCGGGCCGACGCGGACGGTTTCGCCGAGGCGGTCCGGGCCCTGTGCGCCCGCTCCGGAACCCCGCTGCCCGACCCGGCCGCCGCGACCACCACCGTCTGGAGCCGCGGCGGCTTCTGACGTAATCAGCGTATTCCCCGCCGGTCACCGCGCGGTCCGGGCGGGCGTCTTCGGCGAGCGCTATCGCTGTCTCCCCTCGGCGTGAAGTCCCAGCTCGCGGCCTTCGCCGAGGTGAGCTTCGCCGAGGTGAGCTTCTTCGACGGGCGAACGACCGTGAACGACCAGCAGCCCCTGAGCCGTCGTTGAGGGTTTCGCCAGTCAGGCAGCCGCCCACGACGGCTGAGCCCGTCGAGCCGTCGTGGGCGGCTGACCCCGGTCCTCCCGTTGACCACCGGCGACGGCTGGTAGGTCGCCGGCCGCCGTTCACGGTCGTTTTCGCCACGCTGATGAACCACTGCCGACGGCTGAGGCGACCGGACCGTCGACCAGGGCTCTCCGGAAGCCGGAAAGACAACCCGCTGCGACGGCCGGCGGCCATTCACCGCAGATCACTCATGACACCGTGAGTGCCGGCGGCAACATTGTTGATCAACTGATTGGTGTGAGCGGAACGGTGGCCCGGTCGGACGATCACCAACGCGCCGCGCCCCTCCACGGTCGGTCATCCCACGCGACGTTGTGTCAGCCCCTCGCGACGGCGCGTCCAGCCCAGCCGTCGGCCACGGTCCGCCCGCGAGCCGAAAGCAGCCGTGGCCGACGGCCGGGTGGCCCCGAGCCGTCGCCCACGGCTGATTTCCGCTCTCCGAACAGCCGTCAGCGACGGCTCAGCCAGTCCGGCCGTCGATCGCGGTCCGTCCGGGAGGGTGGGTTTCAAGGAGCCGAAAGCAACCGTGGGCGACGGCCGGTCACGGCTGGACTCCGCGGGGGTAGCCGTGGGCAACGGCCGGTCACGGCTCGACTCCGCGGGGGCGTTCAGCCGTGGGCGACGGCCGACCGGCTTGAGCTCCCGGATCGGCTCGTCACCCACGGCACGAGGTGGATCGATCGGCCGCCGGATCGCCGCGGTCTCGAGCACCAGGGGACGACAGCTCAGCGGCGGCCGATATCGCGGGACGGCCCTGAACGAGGGCCGCCACTCTCGGCCTCTGTCGACCAGGAGCCGGAACAGGAGCTTTGCGCCGGCGGTCATCGCGCACACCGAACGGCGCCTTCGCCGTGTGACCACTGGCAGGCCGCCCGAGATACGCCGCGCGCGGATCACCTCTTTCGCCGAGGCGATCAGGGGTGGGCGTACACGATGAACGGGTTGGAAAGATCTTGATTGTCGATCAGGATGTCGGCGTGGGCGGCCGGGTCGATCTCGTTCAGGTACAACCGCTCGCCGGGGATGTAGTAGGTGCGGTAGCGAGTGGCGGCGGCCTCCGCGGACGGCATCCATGCCTGGTCGCGATGGGTGCCGCGGCGCAGCACCTCGTCGAGGGTGATGTGCAGGTGGATGCGCAGGTCCCACAGGCCGTCGTAGTCGGGTTTCTGCAGGAAGGCACCGTCCGCGATCAGGATCGCATCGTCGGGGGCCTGCTGCCAGGGCGAATCGACCGGGGTGCGGCCGGTGATGTCGGTGATCCCGGTCCGGTATCGCCGGGTGCCGCCCGGGCCGAGCGGGGCCAGCAGCAGGTCACGGACCGCCCCGGTGTCGAACATGTCGTGGTAGTAACTCTCCGGCGTGCCCGCGGGGTGGGCGACGCGGTCGTGCACGGGCCGTTTGAAGTGGTCGATGCCGACGCGGATGACCGGGCGCGGGGTACGCGTTCGCAGGTGCGCGGCCAGGTTGTCGGCGAGGGTGGTCTTGCCGGCGGCGGAGCAGCCGTCGATGCCGACGCGGGTCGGGTGTGGGGTGTGCGCTGCCAGGATGCGGTGGGTGAGCTCGGTCAGGAGCCCGGTCATTCCGGCCGGCGCTGGCGCAGGTAGGCGAGGACGGCCTCACGGGTGGTGCGGACGCCGAACAGGGCGCGGGCCTCGGCGATACGGCGGTTGGCGGTCCGCAGGGAGAGGAACTCGGCGGCGGCCGCGGCGGCGATCGTGTCGCCGGCGGCGAGGCGGTCGAGCAGGGCGCGTTGTTCGGGGATGAGGCTGGCGACGGCTTCGCCGCTGCTGGTCGTGGCGGCGGGGGCGGCGCCGTCCAGGTCGGCGTTGAGCGGGCCGAGGCGGGCCAGGTCGTCGATGAGGGCACGGCCGGCCGGTGAGGCCGTGTCGCAGACGGCGACGACGCCGGCGCCGCGGGCTGCGGCGAGGACCGCGAGCTGGACGGTCTCGGTGTCGTCGTCGGCGATGCGGCCGTGCAGGACCAGGCGGGCGGCGCCGACGTCCCAGGACGGGTCGGGCAGGGCGAACCCGGAGCGGGCCGTCCATCCTTCGCGGGCCAGGCGGCGCAGGAGGGTGTCGGCCTCGGCTGAGGAGGCGACTACGTGGCGTGGTGCTTCGGTCTGTCTGTTCACCGGCCATCCTCGCTGGGTTCGTAGGGTTCGGGCCGTGCAGGGGGCGCGGCGAAGGCCACGGCGGCGGCTTCGGTACGGGTCCGGGCGCCGAGTTTGCGCATGCTGGCGCGGATGTGGGTGTCGACGGTCTCGGCGGAGATGCCCAGTTGCCCGGCGATCCGGCGGGTCGGCTCGCCCGCGGCGACCAGCGTCAGCACGTCGATCTCGCGTTGGGTGAGGCGGCCGGCGGAGCGGGGGCTGCGGGTGTCGCGCTGGATCTGGTGGCGGCGCAGTCCGCGGCGGGCACGGCCGGCCAGGACGACCAGCCCGGCCTGGTCGGCGAGGGTTTCGGCGTGCAGCAGTGCCGCGACGGCCCGGTCGCGGTCGGGGTCGGTGAGCCCGGCGGCGATCAGGCAGCGGATCTGTTCGCGCAGGACCAGGGGCTGCCAGGCGTCGGCGGCGGTGGTGAACCCGCTGCCGACGGTCCAGGCGGTCAGGGTGCGCCGGGCCGGCCCGGGCAGCGCGATCGGGACGGCGGCCGCGCCGGGGGTGCCCAGGTCGTGGGCGGCCCACCGGGCGGTGATGGCGTGCAGGCCGCCGAGCAGTCCCGCGCCGGTGGTGTCGCCGGCGGCGCGTTCGGGCTGGCCGTCGAGCCAGGCCGCCTCGCGGGTGACCCACGACGGCGCCGGGTGCGCGGGGGCGGTGGCCAGCCGGGACCGGGCGGCGGCGAGCAGGCCGGTGTCGGCCTCGATGAGGGCGGTCGCGGCGGTCGCGTAGGCGCGGGCCTCCGGCGGCAGCGCCCGGTCGGTGAGGTTGCCGGCGCGGCGCAGGACCCCGTCGGCGCCGTCCCAGTCGAGGCCGGCGGGCTGCTGGTGGCCGTGCAGGGTCAGGGCCCAGTCGGCGGCGGCCAGGAACCGGGTCTGCCAGCCGTACGCGAGGGCCTGCGCGGCGGCCGCCGCGGCCCGCAGCGCGGTGGTGGCGGACTCGACGAGACGCCCGTCGGCGGCCAGGTGTTCGACGAGCAGCCAGGCACTGTGCCGGGCGATCTGCGGGTCGGCGGTGGTTGCGGCCGCGGCGAGCGCGGTGTCCCAGCCGGGCAGGCGCTCCGCTGCGGCGACGGCGGCGAGGGCCGCGGCGACACCGGGCGGCGGGTGCGGGTGCCGGACGGCGATCTTGTCGGCGAGTTCGCGGGCCCGGTCCGGTTCGGCGGCCTGGGTGGCCAGGAGCAGGACCCGGTCGCGGGCGGCGAGGACCGGGACCGCGGCGGTGTCCGGGACGATCCGGACGGCGGTGCGGGCGCCGTGCGGGTCACCGGCCTGCAGCAGGGCCTCGCCGCGCAGGGCGGCGGCCTCCAGGTGGTCACCGGCGATGGGGTGCAGCACGTCGGCGGCGTCGGCCGGGCGCCCGGTGGTCAGGGCGGCGTCGGCGGCGGCGAGCCGGACCCGCGGGTCGACGGTGGTCGGCAGGCCGCAGGCGAACAGCAGCAGTGCGGCGCGTTCGGCGCCGGCGGCCCGGTCCGCGGCGGCCAGGGCCTGCCGGTAGGCGCCCGCGGTGTCACCGGCCGCGGCGAGGTGCCGGGCGGCTTCGGCGGGCGGGGTCAGCGCGGCCAGCCGGGTGTGCAGGTCGGCGCGGGCCGTGTCGTCGAGCAGCCCGGCGGCGGTCTCGGCCACGAAGGTGGAGACCGGCAGCAGGGAACCGCCGGGTTCGGCGGTGACCAGACCGGCGGTGAGCAGGTCCGCGGCGCCGGTGCCGAGCAGCGCCGGGCTGGCCGGGCGGCCGAGCAGCCCGAGCGCGGCCATCGCGGTGCGGGCCGGGCGGGGCAGGTCGGCCAGGGCCGCGGCGATCGCGTACGCGACCTGGTCGGTCTCCTCGCCGATCGGGCCACGGCCGGAGGCGGCCTGCCGGGCCAGGGCGATGACCGCGAGGGGGTTGCCGCCGGCCCGGGACGCGACGGCGGACGCGGCGATGTCGTCGAGACCGGCGGCGGTGCGCCGGGCCAGGGCCACCGCGGACGGCGGGTCCAGCGGCGGCACCGGCAGCCACAGGGTGGCCGCCTTGCGCAGCGCGGTGTGCAGTTCCTCGGGCAGCCGGTGCGGGGTCCGCACGGCGACCAGCACCCGGCAGTGGCGGGCCAGGTGCGCCACGGCGGCGACGGTCGCCGGGTCGGCGTGCTGCAGGTCGTCGAGGACGAGCAGGCCACCGCGGACCCGGGACCGGACGGCCTCGGCGAGCAGGTGCACGTCGTCGGCGGGCAGCCGGGCCCGGACCGCCCGCGACAGCGCGAGGGCCGGGACGCTGGACAGCATGGCCAGGCCGCCGCCGAGGTGGGCGGGGCCGGGAACGGCGGCGGCGACCCGGCGCAGCAGAGTGGTGCGGCCGCAGCCGGGTGGGCCGGTCAGCACGACGAGGGCCGGGCCGTGGCGCAGTGCAGTGCGGGCGGCCACCTCTGGCTCGTCCGTCACCTGCGCTCCCCCTCCCCTGGTCCGCAGCCCTTGCCTGGCACGAAGCCGGGATCCCCCGCCCGGTGCCGGTCCGTAGGCTGTGCTGCATTGCTGCAGCTCCGACGGAAAGGTCCCTTCGTGACGTGCTCATTGTCGCCGACAGCATGGTCGGCTGACGAGTCGTGGTGACCGGGCCGCTGACTACCGGTGTCGCGACGCTCTGTCACGAGATCGTCTCCAGGATCTCCTCCGACGCTGGTGGGCAGGTACGACAGATCGGCGAGCGCCTTCACGATCCGCTACGAGTAGCGATCGCGGGCCGCTTGAAAGCCGGAAAGTCGACACTAGTCAACGCATTGATCGGCCGTCGAGTCGCCCCCACCGCGGCGGGTGAGTGCACACGGGTGGTCACCCGTTTCCGTTACGGCCCGGCCGACCGCATCGACGTGGTCGCCCGTGACGGCGCCCGCACCAGTCTGCCATTGGACGAGGACGGCATGGTGCCCCGTCGTCTGGGCGTGCCCGCGGCGCGGATCGCGTACGTGGACGTGACCCTGACCAGTGACCGGCTGCGGGACCTGACCGTGGTGGACACGCCGGGGCTGGCGTCGACCGACACGGCCGGCAGTGCCCGCGCCGAGGAGGCCGTCGGCATCGACGAGGACTCGGCGGTGGAGGTCGCCGCGGCCGAGGCCGTCGTGTACGTGTTCACCCAGGCGGTCCGGGCCGACGACCTGGCCGCGCTGGAGGCGTTCCACGCGGCGTCGACCCGGATGGCGACCAGCCCGATCAACGCGATCGGCGTGCTGGCGAAGGTGGACACCCTGGTCGGCGGGGCCGCCGACCCGTGGCCGGTGGCCGGCCCGCTCGCACGCCAGCAGGCGCGGCTGCTGGCGCGCACGGTCGCCGACGTGGTGCCGGTCGCCGGTCTGCTGGCCGAGACCGCCGGTGCGGGACGGCTGACCGCCGCGGACCGGGCGGCGCTGGCGGCCCTGGCCGGGTTGCCGGTCGACGAGCTGGGCCTGCTGCTGCTGTCGGTGGACCTGTTCCGTTCGCGGCCCGCCCCGGTCGGCGCCGAGCAGCGCGAGCGGCTGCTGACCCGTCTCGACCTGTACGGGATCGGGTTCGCGTGCGCGCAGCTGGCGGCCGACCCGCGGATCGGCACGGGTGAGCTGGTCCGGCGGGTCGAGGCGGCGTCCGGGTTCGACCGGCTGCGCCACACGGTCGACGCGACGTTCCGGTGGCGCTCGGACGCGATCAAGGCGGGGTGGGCGCTGACCCGCCTGGAACGGCTCGCCGGGCGGACCGCGGACCCGCGGGACCGGGAGGCGATCCGTGACGGTCTGGAGCGGGCGTTGCGGGATCCGGCGTACCACCGGCTGCGGCTGCTGGACGCGGCGCAGCGGGCGGCGACCGGGGCGGTGGTGTTGCCGCAGCCGTGGGAGCAGGAGTTGATCCGGCTGGCGACCTCCGACGATCCGCGCTGGATCCTGGGCCTGCCGGAGGGCGACGCCGGTGAGCTGACGGCGGCCGCGGTCGCCGCGGCCGGGCGGTGGCGGGCGTACGCGGTCGACGGTGCCGGGCCGGCCCAGGCGCGGATCGCGCAGGTCGCCCACCGCGGGTTCCACCTGCTGGCTCAGGAGGTACGGGCGTGAAGGAACTGACCGGCGCCCTGGACAAGGCGGTCCGCGATGCCCTGTCGTATCTGCGGACGGCCGACCCGGACGCGGCCGCCGACCTGGCCGAGCTGCGGCGTACCCATCTGACCCGGCCCGGTGTGGTGGTGGTCGGCGAGACCAAACGCGGCAAGAGCAGCCTGATCAACGCGCTGCTCGGCGCGCCCGGCCTGTCCCCGGTCGACGTGACCGTGGCGACCACCGCCTACCTGCACTTCCAGCCGGGGCCGGCGTTCACCGCGAAGGCGTACCTGCCCGGTGTGGGTGAGCCGATCGACGTGCAGGATCTGTGTCAGCCGCGGGCCCGCCGCATCGAGGTCACCCATCCGGCGCCGATGCTGCAATACCTGAGCCTGCTGGACACCCCCGGCGCCGGGGGCCTGGACCCGGTGCACGCGACGATCGCCCTGGACGCGGTCCGCCGGGGTACGGCGCTGCTGTTCGTCGCCGACGCCTCGGCGCCGCTGTCGAAACCGGAGCTGGACTTCCTGGCGGCGGCGACCGAACGGGTCGACGCGGTCGTCTTCGCCCTCGCCAAGATCGACGCGTATCCGCAGTGGCGCACCATCCTGGAGGACAACCAGGGGCTGCTGCAGAGCCACGCGCCACGGTTCGCCGCCGCACCGTGGTTCCCGGTCTCCAGCCGCCTCGCCGAACTGGCCCTGGGCAGCGACGGCGCCACCCGCGACGCGCTGGCGGAGGAGTCGCGGATCCCCGGCGTGCAGCACGCCCTGGTGGAGCTGGCCGGCCGCGGTCACCAGCTGCAGCTGGCCAACGTGCTGCGGGCGGCACGCAGCGACCTGCACCGGCTGCACCGGGCGGCCGAGGCGCGGGTGGAGGCGGCCGCGGCGGACCCGGCCCGGCAGGCGGAGGCCCGCGCGGAACGCTCCGCGCTGGCGGCCCGTAAACGCACCGAGTCCCGGCAGTGGACGCTGAAACTGAGCACCGAGATCCAGCGGGCCCGGGTGGAGACCGTCGGGCACCTGCGGACCCGAATCGGCGAGGTGCAGCAGGACTGTGCCCGGCACATCGACAGCGCCCGCGGCGAGGCCCTGGCCGCGCTGCCGGACCAGGTCGACACCCGGCTGCAGGCCGTGGCCGCGGACCTGGCCGGACGGCTGGAGGACACGTTCCGCGACATCGCGGAGAAGGTCCTGGCCGACGCGTACGACGCGGACCGCCTGCACCTGGAGACGAAACTGCGGCACAGCCTGGCCGCCGGGCCGCCCCGGGACGGTTCCGGCGACAACATGCTGATCGCGTTGTCGGCCGGGGGCATCGCGTTCATGGCGGGCCGCGGGGCGATGCTGGGCATCTCCGCCCTCGGCGCGGCCGGCCCGATGCTGCTGCCGTTCGCCGGGATCGGACTGGGCCTGGCCGCCGGCGGGTACGTGTTGTGGCGGCGCCGGGTGCACACCGACCGGCGGCACGCCCAGACCTGGCTGCGGGACGTTCTCGCCGAGGCGCGGGCCGCGCTCACCGACGAGATCAGCCACCGGTTCACCGACCTGCAGTACGCGCTGTCGGTCGCCCTCGACGACGCCATCGAACGGCGGCTGCGGGACCTGGACGCGCTGATCGCCGAGATCGACGCGGCCCTCGCCGAGGACACCGCCGGACGCGCCCGCCGCCGGGCGGCAGCGGTCACCGAACGCGACGCGATCGCCGCCCGGATGCGGCAGGCCGACGAGGCCCTGCTGCGCGCCCGTGCTCTCACCCCGACACCGCTGGAGGACCCCGCATGACCGACCACTGGGACGACGACGATTTCGACCTCCCCGCAGCGGAACACGATGCCTTCCACGATCACCACGAGGAGCATTTCGAGCTGCCCGGGTACGACCACGACCACGACACGCCCGACTGGGAGGAACCGGCGGAGATCGACACGGAGGCCGTGGCCGCCGTGGACGACGACACGATGTTCCCGGCCGCCGTGGACATCGGTGAGCTGCCCGAACCCGTCGACGGCTTCCCGTGGATCGACACCGCGACCCTCGGGATCGCCGACCCGGGCGGGTTCACCGCGCCGGTGGAGGCGGTGACCGCGCAGGAGGTCGCCGCGTACGCGGGCGTCGACGTACCCGACGGCGCCGACGCGTGGACGGTGCTGGCAGCCGCCGAGGACCCGGCCACGAGTGCGCTGGCGCGATGGTGGACTCCGGATGAACAGTGATCCACGTCTCCCGTGAACGGCCGCCGGATGGCATCATGACCGCGCACCGATCGACACCCAGGAGCGCACCCGATGGCCGTGACCGGCACACCACCCGTCCCTGTTCCCGCCGGTAAGCGGGAACGATCCGGCTGGTACCTGTACGACTGGGCCAACTCGGCGTTCTCCACCACGGTGATCACCGTTTTCCTCGGCCCGTTCCTGACCAGCGTCACCGAACAGGCCGCCGGCTGCGCGCTCACCGACGACGACTGCACCGGTGTGGTGCACCCGTTCGGCATCACGGTGGCCGCCGGCTCCTACTACGCCTACCTGGTGTCGCTGTCGGTGCTGCTCACCGTCTTCGTGCTGCCGGTCATGGGCGCGATCGCCGACCGTGCCCCGCGTAAGAAGCCGCTGCTGGCCACCGCCGCGTTCATCGGCGCCGCCGCCACCGTGTCGATGGCGTTCGTCACCGGCGACCGCTATCTGCTCGGCGGTCTCCTCTTCATGATCGCCAACATCGCGTTCGGCGCCGCGATCGTGGTCTACAACTCCTTCCTGCCGCAGCTGGCCGGCCCCGACGAACGCGACAGGATCTCCAGCCGCGGCTGGGCGATCGGCTACCTCGGCGGCGGCGTCCTGCTGCTGCTCAACCTGATCGCCGTGATGAGCCTCAGCGAGGACGGCAACCCGCAGCGCACCCTCGACCTGGCCCGCTGGTCGATCGTCTCGGCCGGCGTGTGGTGGGCGGTGTTCACCCTGTTCCCGCTCTTCTGGCTGCGCGAGCACCCCGGCGGCTCGTCGCCGGCGGCCACCGGCACCGGCGGCAACGTGCTCACCGACGGGTTCAAGCAGCTCGGCCACACGATCCGGCAGATGCGGGCGTACCCGCTCACCCTGGCCTTCCTCGGCGCGTACCTGATCTACAACGACGGCATCCAGACCGTGATCGCCCTGGCCAGCCAGTTCGGCACCGAGGAACTCCACCTCGACCAGTCCACCCTGATCATCACCATCCTGATCGTGCAGTTCCTCGCGTTCGGCGGCGCGCTGCTGCTCGGCGCCCTGGCCAACCGGATCGGCGCCCGCAAGACCGTCCTGCTCTCCCTGGCGCTGTGGCTCGGCGTGGTCGTCGCCGCCTACTGGCTGCCGGAAGGCGAACCGGTCCCGTTCATGCTGCTCGGCGCCGGCATCGGCCTGGTCATGGGCGGCAGCCAGGCCCTGTCGCGGAGCCTGTTCTCCCAGCTCATCCCGGAAGGCAAGGAAGGCGAGTACTACGGCTTCTACGAGATCAGCGACAAGGGCACCAGCTGGCTCGGCCCGCTGTTCTTCGGCCTGATCTTCCAGATCACCGACAGCTACCGGGCAGGCATCGTCTCGCTCGTCGTGTTCTTCCTGATCGGCGGCATCCTGCTCGCCCTCGTCCCGATCCGGCGGGCCATCGTCGCGGCCGGCAACACACCGCCCAGACTGCTCTGATGGACATCACGATCGACCACGACTCGCCGGTCGCCCCCTACGAACAGGTCCGGCTGCGCATCGCCGCCCTCGCGGCCGACGGCACGCTGGCCGCGGGGGCGAAACTGCCGCCGGTGCGTACCCTCGCCACCGATTTGGGTCTGGCGGCGAACACGGTGGCGCGCGCCTACCGCGAACTCGAGCAGGCCGGTCTGGTCGCCACCCACGGCCGCGCCGGCACGGTGATCACCGCCAAGGCCACCGGCACGTCCCTGCGGGCCCAGCGCGCCGCCACCACCTATGCGGAACAGACCCGGGCGCTGGGCATCCCGGCCGACCAGGCCTTGGCGCTGGTCAAGGCCGCTCTAGAAGCCTGAGGGGTACGCACGGGCGGGCCGGCCGTGACCCGCGGCCGTCGCCCGCGGTCGCTTCCGGCTCACGGATGAACCACCACCGACGGCCGGGACAGCCGAGCCGGCCGAGATGCCACCGGACCGAGGTGACGGCCCTGCTGGAAACCGACGGCAAGGCCGAACAGATCCTGGTCGAACACGTCAAAGTGGCAGCGCAACGCCGAGGGCCGCTACGCCGGCGTGCTGGGCATAGTCAGCGCCCGGTTCCGCTCCTGAACGGGTCCGGCTCCGCAGTACGCGCCGACCGGGCCGTCCACCACACGGCATAGACCAGCACTCCGACGGCGAAGCCGGACATGCCGCCGGTCACCACCTGGCGCAGTGCCACCAGTGAAAGTGAAGAAGTGACCTCGGTGCCCACTTTCAGCAGTGCCCCGGCGACGCCCGCGACCAGCAGCAGCGCCACGGTCACCAGACGTCCCGCCGTCCCGAGGACCGTGTTCGGCGCGACGGTGTGGCGGGGGGTGCGGCGTACCCGAACCCCCAGCCACACGGCGATGGCGAGCATCCCGCCCAGGGTGCTCGCCCACCACAGCGCCTCGGTGACCGCGGGCGTGTCCGGCAGCGGCGACCACTCCCCCGACCCGCTGTCGTGCACCAGTCCGTCCCAGACGAGGTGGGTGCCCACACCCACCAGGGCCGACACGACGATCCAGCCCAGCCGCGCACCCGGCAGCCAGCGGAACCGGCCCACCCCGTCCGGCAGACGAGCCACCACACCCTGCGGAAGCAGAGCACGCAGCGGCCGTACCAGCAGGTGGTGAAAGAGCGCGAGCAGCAGGAGCGCGACGACGGTCCCGGCCACCAGCCCGGTGCCGACCCGATGCGTGTAGGTCAGGTTGAAATCGCTGTAAGGCCCCCATTCCGCGGAGGTGGCCTGCGGAAGCAGATAGGGCAGATCCGGCGCCACAGTCCCGGCGACCACCGCCGATACCACCAGCGGCGTCGGCCCGAACAGCAGACCCGCAGCCGCATGACTGACAGTGAACGGCATTCGACACTCCCGTGCTTCCCGTCGATCTCGGCCGGAGCTTACGGGGCGTGCGGTGCAGCCGTGACGGGCAGGCGGAAAGAGCTGCCGGCGCCGGCCAGACCGGCGGCCCGGTGACATCTCAGCATGAGTCACCCGGCCGGCGCGGAAAGCGGGGATCACGGTGACCGGAGACAGCGGCCCGCGGCGGTGGGACTCAGGAAACCAGACACGTTTCGTGGTCAGGGTGCGAAGCCCGTCCGCGTGGTGATTTCGGGCGCGCTGGACGCCCGAAATCACCACGCTGTTGTGGGTGTGGTGAATACGGGCGTGCTGAGCGCCCGAAATCACCACAGAGGCAGACCCTGACTGC
>NZ_JZKF01000005.1 GCF_000962825.1 Actinoplanes rectilineatus | reverse complement strand
CGGCTACGCCATCCCCACCATCATCGGTGAGATCAAGCGCCACTTCCGGGACCGCACCTGGTCCGTCCGGGTGCCCCGCCGCCTGCAGGAACTGCGCCTCTCGATCACCGAGGCCAACAGCACCCTGACCCACAGCCTGGGCCGGTCGCCGACAGTCGCCGACATCGCGGTCCACCTCGGGATCACCGAGGAAGAGGTGCTGGAAGGCCTGGAAGGCGCGCGGGCGTACAACGCGACCAGCCTCTCCACCCCGATCAGCACGGACGGCAACACCGAACTCGGCGACACCCTCGGTGGCGACGACCACGAGTTCGAGATCGCCGAGACCCGGGTCGCCCTGGGCCCCGCGCTGGCCACCCTGGACGAGCGGGAACAGAAGATCCTGACGCTGCGGTTCTACGGCAACCTGACCCAGTCGCAGATCGCCGACCAGATCGGCATCTCCCAGATGCACGTCTCCCGGCTGCTCACCAAGGCCCTGACCAAGCTGCGCGGTCAGCTGTCGGCCGACACCATCTGACAAGCCCTCCCCACGGCGGCGTCGATCCGGTTCGGATCGGCGCCGCTGTTCTTCCCCGGCCGCGTCGTAAGGGCCGCGTCGTAAGGGCCGCGTCGTAAGGGCCGCGTCGTAAGGGCCGCGTCGTGAGGGCCGCGTCGTAAGGGCAGCGTCGTGAGGGCCGCGTCGTAAGGGCAGCGTCGTAAGCCGAACCGAAAGACGAGCCGGAGGCCGGCCAGTCAGGGCAGAGCAGCAAGGCCGAAACGAAAGCCGAGCAGAAGACCGGGTCCGAAGCCGGACCTCCTGTCCGCGCGAAGACGAACGAAGCAGCAGGTCAGACATAGGAAAGGCACAGCGTGCGCACAGAAGCAAGGCTGACCCCGAAAGGTCTGACTCCCCTTCCGGAACAGGTCAGTGTGGTGCCGCTCCCGGCGGCAGCTACCGTGTAGCGGATGCCACCTTCAGCCGAGCTTCCCGGGTTTCTGCACGGCGTAGCCCCGATCCTGGACCGCTGGGGATACCTCGCCATCGGCGGCGTGATCGTCGTGGAGAGCTTCGGCGTGCCGGCGCCCGGCCAGACGATCATGGTGGCGGCGGCGATCTACGCGGGCTACGGCCGGATGGACATCTGGCTGGTCGCCCTGATCTCGTTCCTGACCGCGGTGATCGGCGACAACATCGGTTACTGGATCGGTCTGCGCGGCGGCCGCAAGGCGGTGCACCGCTGGGGCAAGTACATCTTCATCACCCCGAAGCGTCTGGAGCAGGCCGAACAGTTCTTCGCCCGGCGCGGCAACCGGATCATCGTGGTGGCCCGGTTCATCGACGGCCTGCGACAGCTCAACGGCGTGATCGCCGGCATCACCAAGATGCCGTGGAAGACCTTCACGCTCTACAACGCGATCGGCGCGGCGCTCTGGGTCGGTTTCTGGACCACAGTCGCCTACCAGCTCGGCGCGAACATCGTGACGCTGATGGAGCACGCCCACCGGTATCGGTGGATCGCGATCGGTGTGGTGGTGGCCGCCGTCGCCATCTACGTGACGTTCCACGTGCGGCATGTCCGCCGCCGCCGGGCCCGCAACGAGGCCGCGGCCGCCGCCTTGCTGGAGGAACCGCACGCGTAAGGCGAGAGCCTGAGGTACCACGCGTGTGAAACTCACGGAGGCGGTCCCCGCCGCCCACGACGGGAACCGCCTCCGCTCCTATCCCCCGAACAAGGTCTCAGGTGCCCTGCGATGCCTGCGCGGTCGGCGCGGCCCCCTCGGGTGCGGTGCCCTGCTGCCCACCGGGTGCGCCCTGCTGACCGCCGTCCTGGCCGGGAACCCCGGCCTGACCGTTCGGTGCGGCCGGCACACTGCTGCTGCTGTCCCCGCCGGTGAAGGCCATGGTGATGCCCGCCCCCACCCCGGCACCGGCCAGCGCGGCCGCTACCAGCGCGGCGACCAGCGCCATCTTCGGTTTCCGGACGATCGCCGCGACCGGGCCGCCGCTGTCACCGGACTTCGGCGGCGACCAGGGCTCCGGGCTGCCGGCCGTCTCGGGCTGACGCTGCGGTGCCGGCGAGACCGGGTTCGGCGTCCAGGGTGCCGGCATCCCTCCGGTCGGCGGCGCGGCGGTCTCCGCCTGGGCGGGGAAGCCACCGGCCGGGGCCGGAAAGCGGCCGGACTCGGCCGGGGCGGGGAAGCCACCGGCCTGGGCGGGGAAGCCACCGGCCTGGGCGGGGAAGCCACCGGCCTGGGCGGGGAAGCCGACGGAGGTGTCGTCGGAGGTGAAGGTGGAGGTGGCCTCACCCGCGGTGGTCCAGGAGGCCGGGATGCTGTCCGGCACCGCGTCGGCGTGTCCCGACCAGGACGGCGGGACCGCGTCCGGCACCGGGCCGGCTGCGCCGCCCCAGGATGCCGGGCGTGCGTCGTGGGGTGCGCTCGCGGTGTTGCTCCAGGATGCGGTCGTCGTCTCGGGTACGCCGCCCGCCCCTCCGCTCCACGACGGCGGGACCGAGTCCGGCACCGGCTCGTGCCAGGTCGCCGGGTTCGGGTCGGTCCGCGGCGGCCCGGCCTGCGGCGAGCCCCAGTGGGCGGTCGGCTCGTCGGCCTGTTGCTGCCACGATCGGGTGCTTTCCGCGTACCCGGCAGGGGTGTTGCCGTTGTGGTTCGGCTCGGTGTTGCGGGGCGGCCAGGCGTTGGGCGCGCCGCCCGGCTCCACGGGGGAGGCGGGCCAGGCGGCGTGCGCACCGCCGGGTTCGCCGGACGTCGCGGGGGTGGAGGAGGACCAGTCAGTGGAGGAAGTGGCGGCGGAGGACCAGTCAGCGGAGGAAGTGGCGGCGGAGGAGGTGGAGAAGGCGGAGCCCGAACTCTGGGTCGGCTGCGACCAGTCCCCGGGGACGGAGCTGGGAGCGGACGGCGACCAGTCGGTGGGCACCGAGTCGGGGTCCGGCACTTCAGGCGGCCAGGTGGACGGCTCGGCGTGCGGCGTGCGCGGGTGTGCGGCTGCGGGCCATCCGGCCGGGCCATTCTGCGCGTACAGCGGGACCTGACCGGTGCGGGCGGACGGATCGTGCTGAGTCATCGGGGCTCCTGAAGGTGGTTGCTGCGCTACCGGGAGAAGATTGACGAGCCGGGCTATGCGGGTCCTGTGCGGTTCTTAGGCGCCGCATATCAGAGCGGCCGGGATAATCGTTGGTGACGGTGCGCGTGGAGTTGCCTACGGAAAGGCGTGGTGCCGGTGCGACGGTTCAGCTTCGCGGGACGGACATGCGTGATCACCGGGGCGGCGAGCGGGATCGGGGCGGCGCTGTCGCTCGATCTGGCGAAACGACGGTCGGTGCTGGCCCTGGTCGACCGGGACACCGAGGGCATGGAGCGGGTCGCCGGCCTGTGCCGGGAGCTCGGGGCGGCGGACGTCTCCACGTACGCGATGGATCTGAGTGACGGGGGCGACCGCCTCGACCTGGCCGCGATGGTCGCCACGCGCCACGGCCCGGCCGATCTTCTGATCAACAACGCCGGGGTGACGCTGAGCGGGACCTTCGAGCAGAACTCGGTGGCCGATGTGGACTGGCTGCTCGAGATCAACCTGCACGCGGTGATCCGGATGACCAAGGCTTTCCTGCCGCAACTGCTGGAGCGGCCCGGTTCGCACCTGGTGAACGTCTCGAGCCTGTTCGGCCTGGTCGCGCCGCCCGGTCAGGTGGCCTACGCGACCAGCAAGTTCGCGGTCCGCGGCTTCACCGAGGCGCTGCGCCACGAGTTGGAACCGCGCGGCCTCGGCGTGACCGTCGTGCATCCCGGTGGGGTGCGCACCAACATCGCGGTGAACGCCCGGATCAGCGGCCCGGATCCGGACGGTGAGCAGGTCGCCCAGTCGCGCCGGTTCTCCGAGGCCGCGCTGACCCTGCCGCCGGAGGAGGCGGCCCGGCAGATCGTCGCGGCGATCCAGTGCCGCCGGCCACGCCTGGTGATCACGCCGGCGGCACGGGCCGGGGATCTGCTGGCCCGGATCACGCCGACCTGGTACTGGGCGATCAGCGAACGTGTGGCCCGCAGCCGCGGACTAGCCTGAGAAGCGGGCGAACCGCCGGCGGTCGGATCCGTCGATGGTGGTGAAGTCCCCACCGGCGTCGAGGGCGTCGGCGGTGCGGTCGGCGTTCAGGACCCGGACCCCGATCACGCCGTTGGCCTGCGGTGCCCAACCGGTGAGCGTGCCCTCGCCGGTGATCGCGGCGAGTTTCACCCGGGGCAGCGAACCGTCCAGGCAGGAGCCCTGGGGGCCGTTGCGCGGGGTGAGGCAGGCCCGGTCGAAATGTCCGCCGACGTAGGTGACGCCGTGCCGGCGGGTGATCGCCACCGCGTCGCCGTCGAAGACCCGCTGCCAGCGGACCGTGCCGTCGAAGCCGTACGCGACGGCCCGCCCGCCCTGCCCGCCGCCCGCCGTGTAGATCCCGGACGGGTCCACCGTCAGCGCGTTGACCTCGGCGGTCACCCGGGGCCGGAAGTACCTGTCGAGGTCACCGGTGACCGCGTCCACGGCTGCCAGGCGCAGGGTGTGCTTCTCCCCGTTGACCCGGTGGAACGCGCCGCCCAGGTAGACCTCGGCGCCGTTGGCCGCCAGGGTGTGCACCCGGTCGTCGGTGCGCGCCGCCCAGCCGTCGTCGAGCAGCCCGGTCGCCAGGTCGAAGGCGGCCAGGTTGCGGTGTTCGCGACCGTCCACGGCGGAGAAGCTGCCGCCCAGGTAGAGCCGGCCGTTGCCGGCGGCCAGGGCGTACGCGGTGCCGTCCAGGTCGTGGCTGAATCCGGCGACCTCGGCGGTGACCGCGCTGATCCGGGCCAGCGAGTCCCGCCGGTGCCCGTCGACGGTGTGGAAGCCGCCGGCCGCGAAGACGTCGTCGCCGGTGGCGGCCAGCGCCCGGACCGGGCCGTCGGCGGCCGGCGCCCAGTTGAGCAGCGCGCCGGTACGGGCGTCGAACGCGGCGAGGCGCAGCCGCCGGTAGGTCCGCCCGTCCCAGCTGGCCCTGGTGAACGACCCTCCGACGTAGACGGTGCCGGCCAGGTAGGCGATCGCGGTCACCGTGCCGTCGAAGGTCGGCGCGGACCGGACCTCGGGTTCCGCGGCCCGGGCCGGCGCACCGGTCAGCACCGTGACCAGGGTCAGGAGGACTCCGATGATCCGCACACTGGCGTTAACCATCGTGACTCAGCGAAAGTCGCGGCGCGGAGACCTGCTCCGGGTCGGGTTTGCGCAGGCCCAGCATCTCCAGCCAGGCGACCAGCTGGCGGTGTACGGCGTCCGGGCCGGTCAGGTCCGCGGCGACCGGCCAGCCGACCGGGTGCACCAGCATCGCGTCGGTCTGCCAGCCGCCGAGGCCGCCGTGCGAGCCGACCAGTTCCTCGAACGCGCCGACCTCCTCGGTCACCGGGTCCACCGCGCTGATCACCACGAGGTCGCCGACGTGCACGGCCTCCTGGTGGCGCAGCAGGTCGTCGCGGGTGCCGGGGCCGTACGCCAGCAGCGGGTCGTCTCCGGTCACCACCCCGTCGCGCAGCCGGTGTGTGCCGTCCGTGCCGTACACGACCGGCCCGTCCACGTCCCGGACCACGACCATGCCGACTCCCGGGTGCGCGGCCAGCCCGCTGATCAGCCGCGGATGGGCGTGCTCGATCGCGGCCCGGTCGGTGCGCCGGTCGATGTCGGTCAGGTACAGCATCGACAGGTTGCCCGAGGAGACCACCTGGACGGGCCGGCCGGTCTCGGTGAGCCGGCCGACCACCTCGTCGAGGGTCTCGCCGTGCCGCTGGCGGAAGGTGGCGCCCTGGCTCTGCCCGTGGTCGGAGAGCACCACCAGGTGGTAGTCGCGGGCCGCCTCCGGCGCGAGGCGCTGCAGGACGCCGAGCATCCGGTCCAGGCTCTCCAGCTGCCGCATCGACTCCGGGCGGGCCGGTCCGGCGTGATGCGCCACCTCGTCGTAGTCGACCAGGTCGCAGTAGACCGCCGGGACACCGCGGGCCATCTGCTCGGCGACCAGCGACACGTTGACGTCGCGGAGCAGCATCGACGCCGGGCGCAGCGCCAGGAACGCGCCGGACCGGCTGACCCGGGGCAGCAGGTTGCGACGGCGCTGCAGGCGGGCCTGGTGCAGTTCGGTGAAGACCTCAGCGACGCCGAGCACCAGGGCGCGGGTGAAGCCGTACGGGGACGCCATGAATGCCGCCCAGCCCCGGGCGGACCGGCCGGGCAGCGCGGCGTGGCTGATGGTCAGCAGGCTCGTGGCGGCGTCCCCGCTGAACGCGTTGCTGATGCTCACCCCGCCGTCGCGCAGCAGGCCGTTGCCGTCGCTGAGGCGGGACTCGATGATCGCGGCGTCGCGGGGGCGGTTGGAGACCATCAGGCGGCCGGTGTCCTTCTCGTACCAGCGGAAACCGGGAATCTGGCGGCTCGCGCCGTGCAGGATGCCGGCCTGGGAGGCGGGCGTGGTGGACGGCAGACCGGTGTGCCATCGGCGGACCGTGTGGGTGCCGTCGCGCAGCCAGGCCCCGATGGTGGGCAGGTTGCCGGCCCGGATCGCCCAGCGCAGCACCGGCTCGGCGACCCCGTCCAACTGCACCATGAGCAGGCCGGGTTCGCTGCCCGGCCGAGGACGGCGCAGGGCGAACAGCGGGCCACCGGCGCGGCGGGCGGCGCGGCGGCGTACGCCCCGCATCAGCCGCCGTGCCTCGCGGACGAACGTGTCGTCGCTGCCGCTGTCGGCCATCCAGTCCAGCAGGGCGGCCACCACCACCGCCACGATCGCCGCCCCGATCAGGGTGGGCAGGCCGCTGATCTGCCCGGCCGGGTCCAGTTCCAGCGCGACCACCATCACCACCACCTGCGCGACCACGCCGAGCAGCATCGCGCCCCAGCCGCCCAGGGCGGTGACGCCGAGCAGCAGCAGTGGGCGCAGTACCGCGCCGACCACCGCGACCAGCACGACCAGTCCGAGGACGTCGAGGATGTCGGTGCCTTCCACCCCCGGCATCAGCCAGAGGGTGAGGGTCAGCACCACGAAGGTGGTCAGGGCGCTGCGCAGCACCGCGCGCGTCCGGTTGAGAACCCAGCGCCAGGGTACGGGCGGTGTGACAGGCACCGACCGACCATCGCACAGCCGGGTCCGGGTGGCCCACGGACGTCACCAAGGACACGTTCCGCTCCGGTGGGCGCGGGCACCCTAACGGGGGAACGATCCGGCGATGTCCCGGAACTGCGGATACCTTCGAGCCGGTGCGCTTCCCACCGGCGTTGCTGTTGCTGTCCGTCCTGCTGACCGTCGCGTCGTGCGGTTCCCCACCGCGTCCGGCACCGGATCCGGCCCCGAGTCCGCCGTCGCGTGTGGTGGCCGGCTACTTCACCGAGTGGAGCGTCTACGGCCGCGGTTACCGGGTGAAGGACCTGCAGACCTCCGGCGCCGCGCAGCGGCTCACCCATCTCAAGTACGCGTTCGGCAAGGTCACCGGCGGGCGGTGTGCGGCCGGTGACGAGTGGGCCGCGGTCGGCAGGCCGGTCACGGCGGCGGAGAGCGTGGACGGTGTCGCCGACGCCGCCACCGCCGCCCTGCGCGGCAGCTTCGGTCAGTTGCGCAAGTTGAAGGCGGCGAATCCGCAGCTCAAGCTGCTGTGGTCGTTCGGTGGGTGGACCGGTTCGCCGGCGTTCACCGCGGCGGCCCGGGATCCGCAGCGGTTCGCCGAGTCGTGCCGTGACCTGCTCGCCGATCCGCGCTGGGCGGGACTGTTCGACGGTGTCGACGTGGACTGGGAGTACCCGAACGCGTGTGGCCTGGCCTGCGACACCAGTGGGCCGGACGCGCTCACCAGGGTGCTGGCGGCGTTGCGGGCCGCGCTCGGGGAGCAGTCGCTGATCTCGGTGGCGGTGCCGGGGGACGTCGGCAAGCTGCGGGCCGCCGACTACGCCGGGGCGTCGCGGTACGCGAACTGGGTCGGGGCGATGACCTACGACTACTTCGGTGCCTCCGTCCCCTCTGCCGAGGAGGGCGCGGTTCGGACGGCGCCGCACTCGGCGCTGACCGCGTATCCGGGGATCCCGCGGGACACCGCGACCACCGAGGCGACCGTGGCCGAACTGCTGGCGCTGGGCGTACCGGCGGAGAAGCTGTTGATCGGTGTCGGTTTCTACGGCCGTGGGTGGACCGGGGCGACCGGGGACGGACCGGGCGCGGCCGCCACCGGGCCGGCGCCGGGCCGGTACGCCGAGGGCATCGAGGACTATCGGGTCCTGGTGGACCGGTGCCCGCCGACCGGCGCGGTGGGCGGGACGGCGTACGCCCGATGCGGGTCGCAGTGGTGGTCGTACGACACCCCGGAGACGATCGCCGCGAAGGTCGCCTATGCCCGGGAGCGGTCGCTGGCCGGCGTGTTCGCGTGGGAGTTGTCCGGCGACACCGAGGACGCCGTCCTGCTCCAGGCGCTCAGCGGCTGACCGATGCGTACCCAGATGTTGTCGAGGACGCCGTTGAACTGGTCGTTGTTCGGGCCGGCGCCTTTGGCGCCGATGCTCAGCGGCCGGTTGTTGTTCACGGAGAGGCCGGGTGGCACCAGCGCCCAGCCGCGGGGTGCCCGGTCGACGACGACCATCAGCAGCACGCCGGTGCGCCGGCAGAAGATCCGGTGCCAGCGTCCGTCGGCGACGCCGATCCGGCTGCGGGCGATCCAGATGACGGACGGCCCGCTGACGTCGGCGAGCACGCAGCTGGGCCGGCCGCCGAGGCCGTCGATCTGCAGTTTGTACTGGCTGCCGAGCGCCGAGTAGCCCTTCTGCAGGATGTTCTGGCCGGGGCTGGTCCGGTCCGGGGCGAGCAGCACGTCGGCGCCGTAGGCGAGGTCGTTGGCGCCCGGGTTGAGGTCGGCCGAGGAGGGGCTCTGCAGCACCACGTGCGGGCAGTGCGGTCCCCGGCACGGGCCGGGGAAGCCGAGGGCCCAGCCGGTGCCGTGCGGCACGGCTTGGACCCGGCCGCCGGAGGAGGAGCGGATCCGCAGCGTGCGGGCACCGCCGGTCGCTTCCAGCATGGTGCCGGCCGGGGTGTCGAATCCGTAGTGCGTGATCACCGCGGGGGCGTCGGCGCGGGCCTCCGCCGGGACAGCGAGCATCGCGAGTGCCAGCGGCACCACCGCCCACCAAGATCTCATGAACCGGATTATCACGACAAAACGTGCTTATCACGGCAGGACGGTGTCAGTCTCCTCCTTGCGGCCGAACAACTTCCAGCCCCGCTTCTTCTTCTCCGGCACCACGATCGCCACGCCGTTCAGCACGTCCAGCCGGTGCTTGGCCACCGGGTTCTCCGGCTCCAGGCGCAACGAGGTGAGCAGCGCCTGCCGGGCCTGGTCGACGTGCCCCAGTGCGGCCAGCGCGACACCGTGCGTGAAGTAGTAGTGCGCCTCGTTCGGCTCCAGGCCGACCGCGGCCCGCGCCGCCTGCTCCGCGTCGGCCAGATGCCGGTCCGCGGCGAGCAGCGCCCAGGCCACCCGGTCCTGCCAGAGCGGGTTGCGCGGCTCCACGATCACCGCCCGGTACGCCATCGCGATCGCGTCGTCGTGCCGCCCCAGCAGGGTCAGCGCGCGGCTCGCGATGGCCGGCGGGCGCGGGTCCTCGGGCGCCAGCTCGAGCGCCCGGGTCGCCGCGGTCAGGGCCGGCTCCACCTGGTCCAGGGTCAGCCGAACCCGGGCCAGCAGCGTCCAGCCGGACGCCGACTCCGGGTTCGAGGCCAGCATCGGTTCCAGCACGGCGACGGCCTCGGCGGGCTGCATGCTCTCGAACAACGCGGCGGCCCGGGAGACCAGTCCCTCGGACGGGTCGGCCAGCGCACCCGTGAGTCCGGTGAACGAGCGGTCGGCCAGTTCCGTCATCGGGCGGCTCCACAGGGCAGGTGGACGATGATCACAGGGATGTCTTCGGCCGAAAACGGACGGTCCTGAGATCGAATGGCCTGGCTCACACCCGCCGGCGGCGGATCACCAGCAGACATCCGATCGCTCCGGCCAGCGCGACCGCCGCGACGGCCAGACGCCAGGGCGGATCACCCTCGCCGGTGGTGATGGCCAGCCCGGTCGCGGCCGCCGCGCAAACCCCGGCGATCAACCGCAGCGCGTACGTGGACAGCCCGCGCCCCGGCTCGTCCTGGTCCACCGCCGGGGCCGTCAGCAGGCGTACCGCGAACGCCGCCGCCGTCGCGATGCCGAGCAGCATCGGCAGCCACCCGACCGGGGCCACGATCGCGACCAGCAGCAGCGCCATGGCGACGACGGCCGCCGCCGCGGCGATCCGCTGCCGGCCCTCGGTGAGCAGGTTCCGCAGGTAGGAGCGGAGTCCCGGATCGAGCCGGGCGAGGAAGTACCCGGCGTACGCGCCCGGGGCCAGCACCGCCGCGGCGGCCAGCGCGCGGGCCGCGTCCGGCACCGAACCGGCCAGCCGCCAGCCCACGTACGCCAGCAGCACCTGGATGATCGCGGTGTAGACCAGGAACTGGCGCAGCGCCACGTCCAGCAGGAACCGGCTGGCCTCCTGTCCCGGGTCCGCCCGCAGCGCGCCGACCAGCCCGGACGCGCCCCGGGCCAGCCGGCCCAGGGCGAACGGGTTGTGGTGCACCACGTCCAGCGCGGCCAGTTCGTGCCGGGCCACCGCGTTGTCCGGCTCCAGCGCGAGCGCGTCGCGCAGTGCCTGCCGGGCCCGGTCCAGCAGGTTGAGCTGCTTCATCACCATCGCGTACGTGAGACGGAAGTCCGCCTCGCTCGGATCGAGACGGACCGCCTCCCGGGCCGCGTGCTCGGCCTCGACCGCGCTGCGGCCGTGTTCGAGCAGCGCCCACGCCAGCCGGTTGTGCCGGTACGGGTTGTCCGGCTGGCGCAGGACCGCCTCCCGGGCCGTGGCGATGGCCTCGTCGTGCCGGTCCAGGGCGGTCTGCACCCGGCTCAGCGCGCCGAGAGCGTCCGGCCATTCCGGCGCGTGCTCGACCGCGCGCCGGGCCGTCTCCTCCGCCAGTTCGGGACGTTTCAGCGCCAACTGGGCATGCGTCATCAGGACCAGCGCGGTGACGTCGTCCGGCTCGGCGACCAGCACCGGACCGAGCAGTTCCGCGGCGGCTTGGGGCTCCCCGCGCTGGAGCTGAATCCGGGCCATGTCGAGTTGCCGGGTCACACGCCGACTCCCTATCGAACTTCGATCACACCCTCGGTGATCAGCCAGATGCCGAAGATAGCGAAGAGCGCTGCAGCACCGTACTTGATGACCTTCTCCGGCAGGTGCCGGCCGAGGTAACGGCCGACCACGATGGCCAGGGCATCGGCGGCCACCATGCCGACCGTGGAACCCACCCAGACGCCGAACCAGCCGTGCTGGGTGGCCAGGGTGATGGTCGCGAGCATGGTCTTGTCACCCAGCTCGGCCAGGAAGAACGCGCCGCCCACGGCCCAGATCGCCGATCCGGTGGAGCGCTCGGCCTTGGTCTTCTCGTCGTCGGTGAGCGAGTCGCCGCGCAGCGTCCAGGCACCGAATCCGAGGAACGCGATGCCGGCGACCAGCGAGATCCAGCCGGTCGGGATGGCGGCGCCGAGTCCGTAGCCGATGCCGACCGACACCAGGTGGACCAGGGCGGTGGCCACGGTGATGCCGATCAGGACCGGCACGGTTTTGAAGCGGGTCGCGAATGTCATGGCCATGAGCTGCGACTTGTCGCCGAGTTCGGCGACGAAGATGACCGCGAAGCTCACGCCCAGCGCGACCAGAAAGGCTTCCACAGATGTCTCCCGGTGATTCAAGGACCGGGTTTCAGACGCAGGGCGACCTCGACCCGGCCGTCGTTGACAACAGCCTGGTCGAAGGTCTCGCTCGCCTTGATGAGAGGCCGCGCGGCCGGACACCGGAACGGTGTCAGTATGTCGACCGCGACATTGGGAGCTACTCCCCTTCGCGGGGACGAGCATAGCCCACCGGGCAGGGCCCCGGCAGCGGGCGAGCCGCCGAGGCCCTGGTCACACCTGGGTCAGGGGCGGACCACCAGGCGCTGCAGACGCAGGCGGTCGTTCACCGTGCCGCTCTCGGTGGCCTTGGCGTCCGGGGTGACGCCGATCGGCACGGGCTGCGCGATCGGGGTGCACTGCTTGTCGGAGCCCTGCGGCTTCTCCCGCTTCGGCAGCGTGCCGGACATCAGGTAGTCGGCGATCGTGTCGTCGACACACTCGTTGCCGAACAGCGAACCGGCGTGGGTGGTTCCGCCCACCCCCTCCAGCAGCGCGGACTTCGGGAACAGGTCGCGGACCCGCAGGGCGCCGGAGAACGGCGTGGCCGCGTCGAGCGTCTCGCTGATCAGCAGCACCGGCGGGACCTCGGTGCCGTCCACCTTCACCGGCGTACCGGGGGAGGCGGGCCAGTGCCGGCAGGGCGCGTTGTACCAGGCGTTGCCCCAGGTCTCGAAGGGCGCCGTGTGGTGCACCCGCCAGTTGTCCTTGCGCCAGCGCTTCCAGGACGACGGCCACTTCGCGTCGGTGCACTGCACGGCCAGGTAGATCGCGTAGCCGTTGTCCGAGCCCTCGGTCTGCGGGTGGTTCTCGTCGTAGAGCTTCTTCAGCAGAGACGGGTCCTTCTTGGTGATCCAGGCGGAGAAGGCGTTCGCGGTCGCCTCCCAGCCGAAGATGTAGTAGCCGGGCTGCAGGAAGACGTCGGTCAGGTCGGCCGGGCCGATCTCCCCACCGGCCGGCTTCTCGGCGAGTACGGCGAGCTGCCGGTAGTAGAGCTTCTCCACCTCGTCGGCGGTCTTGCCGAGGTGGTAGACGGCGTCGTACTTGGCGAGCCAGGTGAAGTAGACCCGGATCGCCTTGTCGAAGGCCAGGTCCTGGTCGAGGTTCGAGTCGTACCAGACCCGGGTCGGGTCGACGACGCCGTCCAGGACCATCCGGTGCACCCGCTTCGGGTACTTGGTGGCGTAGACCTGGCCCAGGTAGGTGCCGTACGAGAATCCGTAGAAGCTGATCTTCTCCGCGGACAGCGCCTGCCGGATGTTCTCGATGTCCTTGACCGTGTCCGTGGTGCGCAGGTGGTCCAGGAACACGCCGCCCGACTTGGCGCAGGCGGCCGCGTACGCGGTGGTCCGCGCGTGCCACTCCTTCTCGAGCTCCGGGGTGCCCGGCACGTACGCCGGACGGCCGTACCCGGGGTACTTCGCGTCGCATGTCAGTTTCGGCTTGCTGGCGCCGACACCGCGCGGGTCGAACCCGATCCAGTCGTACTGCGTGCCGGCCTGCTTCGGCACGTGCGAACCGAGCGAGGCCATCGCCCGGCCGGCGCCACCCGGTCCGCCCGGGTTCACCAGGATCACGCCCTGGTACTGGCTCTCCGGCGAGGTGTGCTTGATCCGCGACACGGCCAGCTGGATCTGTGTTCCCTTGGGCCTCGTGTAGTCCATCGGCACCGACACGTAACCGCATTCGGCGTCCTGTGCCCGCAGCGACGGTTCGGTGCAGGGTCCCCAGGTGACCGCTGCCGGAACATCGTCCGACGCGGCGCGCAGCGTCTCGGCCTGCGCCCCGGTGGCCACCGTGGCACCGGCCGCGCAGAGCGCGACCGTGGAGGCGGCCGCCCAGAATCTCTTCATTATCAGCCCCTTGTGTCCGTTTCACCCCATATGCTCTGGGGCTCGCGGACACTTTTCACCCTTCCACGCCGCTCGCCACCTCATAAGGTGGTTTTTCGGGAATTTCGCAATAGGACACCCGAACGTGGGTGTGGGATTTGAGGCAATGTCTGCTTCGTTCCTGCCACCATGCGAACCATGAACGAGTTCCGGTTTCCCGCGCGATGGCTCCATCCGCGACTGGGGGCGGCGACTCGGGACGGTCGGGCGCCACGTCACTACCTCGTCGCACTGCAACAGGCGGTGCAGACCCTCGACGCCGACCCGCACTGGCAGCGGTGGTGGGACGTGTCCGGCTTCTCCGGCTGCTGCGAGCTGGGCATCGTCACCGAAGGCCAGGACCACCTGCGGCCCAGCGCCGACATCCACGGCGTCGACGACCAGCTGCGCGCCAACTTCACCTGCGCGCTGCCCCGGGCCTGCTCGGATCCGGACGAGCTGGCCCAACAGGCCGCCAGCGAGGTGCGGACCATGTTCGAGGTGATCCGGGAGGCGATGGCCCTGCCGGACCTGCCGCCCGCGCCGCAGACCTCGGTGCCGCCGAGCGACGTGCTGCCGGTGACCGCGAAGGATCTGCCGGCCGTGCCGCACGAGCTGAAACCCCAGGGCTACCTGACGCTGACCCAGGTCCAGGAGTTCTTCAGCTAGCCTCCCGCTCCACCCGCTCGGGGCGGTGCGCGCCGGGCACCCGCTGCCGGGGAATCCGCGGCGGCGCCCCGATGGCCGCCACCGGTGCGGCCGGTGCGGCCGGCGACTGCGGCGTCACCACCACGGCCGACCCGCCCAGCCCGATCCCGGCGTAGACGACGGGACGGGTCAGACGCAGCAGCAGCGCGTGCGCCGTCCCCAGCACCACCCCGGCCACGATCGCCCCGGCCACCGCCCGGACCAGCGGATATCCCGGCGGCATGGCGAGCAGCGCCGGCAGGTCCCGGACCGCCAGCCAGGTCAGCACCCCGAGGGACACAGTGGACAGAAAGGGCGCGGCGAACCGGACGAAGGCCCCCTCGTCCGCCGGCACCCGGTTGAGGTGCACCAGGGCGGCCAGCGACGCCATCAGGAGCACCAGCAGGACGCTGAGCGCGCCGCCCACGATCAACCAGCGCGCGGTGCGGAGTCCCGGGTCCGCACCGGCCAGGTAGGCACCGGTCATCGCCGCGCCCGCGACCAGGGACTGGGTGACCGACGCCGCCCGGGGAGCACCGGTACGCCGGCCGGTGTGCCCCAGCACCGCGGGGAGCACGTGCTCACGGCCCAGGGCGTACACCAGACGGTTGATCGTGTGATGCAGCGCGAGCGCACCGACCAGGACGCCGGTCAGGAAGGCCACCCGGCTGAGGGTGACCGCCCAGGGAAGAAGGCGCTCCTCCCCCATCGCGAAGAGCAGCTCGGTGCCACGATCGCGGGCCACGCCGGCGATCCGTCCCGGCCCGGCGGCGACGATCAGGCTCCAGCTCACCCCGCCGAGCAGCAGCCCGAGCAGCGCGACCGATCCGAATCCGCCCAGGCCCGCGGTGCGACGCGGCAGACGGGACTCCTCGGCGTAAGCGGCGGCGCTCTCGAAACCGGCGAAGGCCAGCACCCCGGCGGCGAGCAGCAGGCCGAGCAGCGGCCGGTCGATCCGGCCCGGCTCGCCGAGGACGATCGACGCCTCGGTGACGCGCCCGCCGAAGGGCCGGAGCACGTTCGAGGCGGCCAGCCCGGCGAGCACCACGACCTGGCCGACCGCGAGCAGGGCGACCACACCGGCCGCGATCTCGACCCGCATCGGCCCGCAGAGCGCCACCAGGGCCCAGCAGGCGGCGGCCACCATCCACCAGGGCACGCTCAGCAGCGGCTGGGCGGCCACGCCGGCAAGGGCGTAGAGGCCGAACTGGATCGCCTGATACCCGGAGATCGCCAGCCAGGCGGCGGTCACTCCGGCGGGGCGTCCCAGGCCACGGGCGATCTGGGGGTACGCCGCACCGGCGCGCGGCGAACGGCGGCCCATCGCCGCGTACCCGCAGGAGAAGAGCAGAAGGGTCAGGGCGAGCCCGGCGAAACCGAGAGGAAGGAGGGGTCCCGCACCGGTGGCCAGCGCGGGTGGGACCAGGGTGACCAGCGTGACGATCGGGGCGGCGGCGGCCAGTCCGAGGAAGGCGACGGAGGCCGCGCCGAGGCGGCCGGGGGCGAGCTCTTCGGGCATACCCACGAGTCCATTCACGCGCATGACGCCGAATTTGACAACCATGGGTAATGGTCAACTGACCGTTCGTGACCAGATTGGCACGATGCCAGGTTTTCCTCAACTGACGGGCACCGCCGCCGACTGCAACCACGTGCTCGCCACCCAGCAACTGACGGACTTTCTCGCCGTCGTAGCCGACCGCCCCGACGAGGCCGCCGCTCAGCATGCGGCCGTCGAGTGCGCCATCCGTGCCATCGGCGCCGACTTCGCGGTGCTCCTGGTCGACGGTAGCGTCGCCGCGTCCGTCGGGCTGCCGGCCGAACGTGTCCCCGTGCACGCTCTGACCGAGATCGCCGAGGGGCGGCACACCTCGCTGGAGATCGGTGGCGCGGAGTACGCGGTGACGGTGGCCTCGCTCGAGGGCGAACCGTCCGGGGTGCTGGCCCTGTGCCGGCTCGGGGGCACCTTCAGCATCGAGGAGATCTGCCTGCTCCGCGGGCTGGCCCGGGTGCTCGAGCTCAGCCTGCAGGCCCTTCAGCTGATCGAGTCGGAACGCGTGCAGTCCGAGGAGAACACCCGGCTGATCGACTCCCTGCAGCGGCGGCAGCGCCTCTTCGACGAGCTGACGACGGTCCAGCGGTCGATCGCCCGGCGCGAGCCGCTGCGCAAGATCCTCGAAGCCCTCACCAACGGTCTCGTCGTCCTGCTCGACGTCGACCTGGCCGGCCTGACCCTGCTCGACGAGCCGAACCGGATCAGTCTGGTCGCCGGCGCCGGCATCCCGGACGTGTCCGCGGCCAAGATGAAGCAGGTGCCGATCGCCACCCTCGGCGCCGTCGGCCTGGCGATCATGGGGAACGAGCTGATCGCCGTCGACGACTACGCCAACTCGCCGATCGCCGTGCCCGAGGTGACCACCGCCCAGATCAAGAGCGTCATGGCGGTCCCGGTGCACGAGAACGGGGCGGTGATCGGGTCGATGTTCGTCGCCTCGCACACCGAGGCCCGGGAGTGGGACAAGTCGCTGCGCGACGCACTGACCGCCTTCGCCGAGCACGCGAGCCTGGCGATCACCGACGCCCGCACGCTGCGCGACATGAGCCAGTCGTTCCACGACTCGCTGACCGGGCTGGCCAGCCGGTCGCTGTTCATGACCCGGATGGAGAACGCCTTCGCCACGTCCCGCTCCGGCGGGGTGACGACGCTGCTCGTCGACCTCGACCGGTTCAAGGTCGTCAACGACGCGCTCGGCCACAAACACGGCGACCAGCTGCTGGTGGCGGCGGCCGACCGGCTCCGCGACTGCCTGCGGACCGACGACACCGCGGCCCGGCTGGGCAGCGACGAGTTCGCCGTGCTGCTGCCGGACACCGCGGACGAGGAGGCCGCACTGCCGGTGGTGCGGCGCATCCTCGCGGCCATGCGCGAGCCGTTCGACCTCGACGGCCGGGAGACCTTCGTGACCTGCAGCGTCGGGATCGCGTACGGCGCGACCGGCGAGGCCGACGCCCAGGAGCTGCTGGTCCGCGCCGACCTGGCGATGTTCGAGGCGAAGAAGAAGGGCAAGGACCAGTACGCCATCTTCCAGCCGGCGATGCGCGAGTCCTTCCAACGGCACCTGGAGATGGAGGCCGACCTGCGCCGCGCGGTCCTGCGGCACGAGTTCCAGCTGCGGTTCCAGCCGATCGTCCGGCTCCGCACCGGGGAGATCTCCGGGCTGGAGGCGCTGGTCCGGTGGAAGCACCCGGAACGCGGCATGGTCCCGCCGCTCGACTTCATCCCGCTCGCCGAGGAGACCGGCATGATCGTGCCGATCGGCGAGTGGGTGCTGCGTGAGGCGTGCCGGCAGGCGGCCGGCTGGAACCAGCAGCGCCCGCCGGACCAGATGCTGACGGTCAGCGTGAACCTCTCGGCGGTGCAGCTGGAACGCCCGGACCTGCCGGACGTGGTCCGCTCGGCGTTGACCGACAGCGGTCTGCCGGCCCGGTGCCTGGTCATCGAGCTGACCGAGTCGCTGATCGTGGACCACCGGGCGGAGACGCTGGAACGGTTGGAGGCGATCAAGGAGCTGGGGGTCCGGCTGGCGATCGATGACTTCGGCACCGGCTATTCGTCGCTGGCGTACCTGCGGCGTTTCCCGGTGGACATCATCAAGATCGACAAGTCGTTCGTCGACGACGTCGGGGACGTGCCGGCCGCCGCGGCGCTGACCCACGGCATCATCCAGCTCGGCCAGGCACTGCAGTTGTCCACCATCGCCGAGGGCATCGAACACATCGGTCAGCTCAGTGAGCTGACCGACGGCAACTGCGAACTGGGCCAGGGGTACTACTTCGCCGAGCCGCTGACCACCGACGCGATGCAGCAGCTGCTGTTCCCGGTGGCGGAGCAGAAGCAGGGGTCCGAGGACTGAGCCGCGTCCCTCCCGGAACGGCGACGGGACCACGAGAACGAAAGGTCGACGGCGGCCCGGGGACGAACGTTCCCGGGCCGGTTCGCGACGAGGATGTTCGTCGATTGGTCGGTCAGATTTGTCTGTGACGTAGATCCCCGACACATCCGGTTACCCTGCGCTTCACCATCGGGGCCGACGGTTGCGGCATGGATGTTCTACTCACCGTCGTAGTGCCCGTCTACGCGGTCGAGGGCTATCTCTACCAGTGCCTCGAATCGCTTCGTGCCGGGTTGACCGCTGAGGAGAACGCTCAGGTCGAGGTGATCGCGGTCGACGACGCCTCCCCGGACGGCTGCGGCCTGATGCTCGACGGCTACGCGGCCCGCCACGGCGACCTGCGGGTTCTGCACATGGACGAGAACGTCGGCCTGGGGCCGGCCCGCAACGCGGGTCTCGCCGAGGCCCGCGGCCGGTACGTCTGGTTCGTCGACAGCGACGACTGGCTGCCCGTCGGCTCGATGCGGGCCGTGCTGGACCGCCTCCGCGCGAACGAGCCGGACGTCCTGCTCGTCGACCACCTGCGGGTGCACGAGAACGGCCGCCTGCAGCCGGACGCCAGCTCACCGCTGCTGGCCGGGCCGCCCACCCTGGAGAACGTGCTCGGGGTGCAGCACACCGCCTGGAACCGGATCATGAGCCGCGAGTTCCTGGCCAAGAACGATCTGCGTTTCCCCGCCGGCTGGTACGAGGACGTCCCGTTCAGCAACCCGGTCCTGATCGCCGCGGAACGCATCGACGTGCTGAACCGGGTCTGCTACCACTACCGGGTCGGCCGGGACGGCGCGATCACCGCCACTCGCAGCGACCGGCACTTCGAGGCCTTCGAACAGTACGACCGCCTACACGCCTGGCTGACCGCGATGAACGCCGAGCCCTGGCTGCGGACCCGGATGTTCACCTTGATGATCAACCACCTGCTGGTGGTGGCCGGCAACGAGAACCGGGTGCACCCGAGCCGTCGCCGTCCGTACTTCCGCAAGGTCGCCTCGCTCTACCGGCGGCACCGCCCGGACGGCTATCTGCCGCCGGACGGCTCGCGCGGCATCAAGCACCGGCTGGTCGCCACGAACAGCTATTCGCTCTACGCGACCCTCCGCGCGGGGTACCGGGTGGCGGGCATCCGGCGCCGGTCCACCGAAAGGACACCTCCGGTTTCCCCTGACCACCCCTGTGCGCCACAGGCAGTCCAAACCACATCCCTACGTTGACGGCGTGCTTCGACCCGCTGACGACAACGACCGTGACGTGGTCCTGACCTGGCGCAACCATCCTGAGGTGCGCGCGGTCAGTCTGACCACGCACGAGATCCGCCCGGACGAGCACGCCGCCTGGTGGGCGGCGCGCACCGCCGAGGTCCTCATCTACGAGGAGGACGGCATCCCCGCCGGGGTGGTCATCTTCAACGGCACCACCTGGTCCTTCTACCTCGACGTGGACGGTCTCGGGAAGCGGCTGTTGCCGGCCTGGATGCGGCTGGAGAAGGAGGCCGTCGAGTACGCCTTCGGCACCCTGGGCCTTCCGAGCCTGGGCGGCGAGACCCTCGCCGACAACAAGCAGGTCCTCGCGTTGCACCGGCGATTCGGGTTCCGGGAGACACGCAGATACGAACGACTGGTCGACGGTGTGCCGAAGACGGTCGTCTGGACAGAGAGAACACCATGAGCGAGAAGAAGCCGTACATCGTTGCGGAGATGTCGGGCAACCACAACGGTTCGCTCGACCGGGCGTTGCAGCTGGTGGATGCCGCTGCGGACGCCGGCGCGGACGCCATCAAGATCCAGACGTACACCGCGGACACCATGACCGTGAACGTCGATCACCCGCGTTTCCGGATCTCCAGCGGTCACGAACTGTGGGGCGGTGACCACCTCTACGACCTCTACGAGCGTGCACACACGCCGTGGGACTGGCACGCGCCGATCTTCGACCGGGCCCGGGAACGGGGCATCACCGCGTTCTCCAGCCCGTTCGACCGGACCGCGGTCGAGCTGCTGGAGAAGCTGGACGCGCCGATGTACAAGATCGCATCGTCGGAGATCACCGACCTGCCGCTGATCCGGCTCTGCGCCGCCACCGGCAAGCCGATCATCATCTCCACCGGCATGGCGTCGCTGCACGAGATCACCGCGGCCGTCGAGGCGGCCCAGGGCGCCGGTGCCACCGACATCACGGTGCTGAGCTGCACCGCGTCGTACCCGACGCCGCCGGAGTTCACCAACCTGCGCCGCATCCCGGTGCTCGCCGAGGCGCTGCGCCTGCCGATCGGCCTCAGCGACCACTCGCTCGGCATCGGCGTACCGATCGCCGCGGTCGCCTTCGGCGCCGTGCTGATCGAGAAGCACGTCACCCTCAGCCGCACCGACGGTGGCGTCGATTCGGCCTTCTCGCTCGAGCCGGGCGAACTCGCCGCCCTCGTGGTGGAATCGGAACGGGCCTGGCAGTCGCTGGGGACCACCCGTATCGGTCCCACCGAGGCGGAGAGGGAAGGCCTGCGATTCCGGCGCTCGCTCTACGTCGTCGAGGACGTGGCGGCCGGCGATCCGGTGACCGCGGCGAACGTTCGTTCCATCCGACCGACCGGCGGCCTGGAGCCGGACACGATCGGCGCCGTCATGGGCCGCGTGTTCCGCACCGATGCGGCCAAGGGGACACCACTCACCTGGGACCTGATCTGACGTGTTTCTGAATGCGAACAAGCAGGAGTGGAAGCACTTCCTCACCGCCGCCGAGGTCTTCTGGCAGAAGAACCTGCCGCCGGTCACCGACGACGGGGTGATCCTGGTCGAGGCCTTCCACCAGGACATCCGCGTCACCCTGCGGAACCTGGCCGTGGCCAACGCGATCCGGAAGATCCAGCCGGCGCGGCTGGTGGTCCTCACCGGCGTCGAGGAGGCGTGGGCGACCACCCTCTGGAAGGACTTCGACGTCTCCCTGGTCCGCGAGCTGGCCACGGCGTACGGCGCGTCGGAGACCATCGACGTCTGGGACATCGTCCGTAAGTCGGACAGGACCCCGACCTTCGACGTCTCGGCGAACGTGGCCGCGACCCAGGCCCGGCTCGACAAGGTGCCCCGCCTCCCGGCCCGGCCGTCGGAGACCCGGCTGCGCTACGGCAACGCCCTCGCCGCGTTCTACGAGGAGCAGTTCCGGCAGAACGTGGTCGCGCTGGTCACCAGCCACGTCGACTACGACCAGTGGGGTCTCGCGGTGGACGTGGCCCGGCGCAGCTCCGTGCCGGTGATCCACACCCAGCAGACCGGCTGCCTCAAGGCGTACGGGCTCTTCCCCGAACACGACAGCGGCGCCGGCACCTTCCGTGAGGAGCTGACCCGGCAGATCGGGCAGGTCTTCGAGGAGCAGGTCTGGCCGCGACGGGAGAAGCTGCGCCCGGTGACCGAACTGATCGCCTGGCGGGCCAAGGTCAACCTGGGCCGGCCCAGCTGGTGGCGCGGTGGCACCTCGGCCTCGGTCGACCTGAGCAACGCGGCCGAGCGGGCCGTGCTGCGCGGGCACGCCGCGGCCCGGTTCGGCTTCGATGCGGACCGGCCGATCGTGGCGGTGTTCAACCACGCCGTCTCGGACGCCCTCGGCACCAACCGGGAACTCTTCCCCACCCTGGCCGACTGGTTCACCGAGACCGCCGCCTTCGCCGCCGGGCACGACGAGGCGCAGTGGCTGTTCCTGGACCACCCGAGCCAGTCGCTGTACGACTCGACCGGCTTCTTCGACGGCCTGGCCAAGCAGCACCGCGGCCTCAAGCACGTGCAGTTCAAGCCGAGCGCCGCGATCAGCAAGAACGCGCTGTGGAGCCTGACCGACCTGGGCGTCACCGTCCGCGGCAGCGTCAGCAACGAGCTCCCGGCGTACGGCATCCCGGTGATCCAGGCCGGCTGGTCGGAGTGGAGTTCGTGCGGGCTGTCGACCGTGGTGGACTCGACCGAGGGCTACTTCAAGACCCTCGACGAGAGCATCAAGGCGATCCGTGAGGGTGCCACGCTGGTCACCGAGGAGCAGGTGCAGCGCGCCCGGCTCTGGCTGTGGCTGTACCGCAGTGGCTCGGACGTGGTCACCCCGCAGATCCCGCAGTGGGAGGTGTGGCCGGTGAACACCCTGCTCAAGACGATGCGGGCGACGTTCCGGCACATCGAGAGCGACGCCGACCCGCTGTTCGACACGGTCGAGCGGATGTGGACCCGCCGTGAGCCGCTGCTGACCCGGTCCGACCTCTCATGAGCGTCGGCTCCTGGTTCCGGACCGACTTCGACGAGCCGTCCGTACCGGCCGCCCTCCCGCTGAACCTGACCAGCGGGTCCAACCCGGCGATCACGATCCTCGACCAGGTGGTCCGGGGCAACGGGATCGTCGGGCGGGTCACCGGCGACTACGGCGCGGTCGCGGTCAAGGTGCACGGCACCGGCGCCCCGGCCCGGGTCTCCGTCGCGATCGGACTGGACGAGCTGGCCACCCGCTGGTGGGCGGACCGGCTGCGGCCGTCCCGGTTCGCGCCCGAGCTGCCCCGGGCGGTCGCCGTCCGGGCCCAGGGCAGGATCCGCGGTGGTGCGGTGCTCGCCCGCCGGCAGGGCTGGCGAGGTGCGGCGAGCGCGAACGCCACGGTCTCGTTCGACCTGGAGGCCGGCGAACTGGACGCCGACGGCATGCTGATCGTGGAGATCGCCGAGACCCCGGTCCCGGACTGGGCGAGCGGCCGGCTCTCCGCCCGCGCGCCGATCGGCCTGCGGTTCAACGGCATCACCGTACGGGACCGGACCGAACCCGCCGCCGCGGCCGGACCGGACGGCTACTCCGGCTGCGACTTCACCGTCGTCCAGCCGGGCAGCTCCGGCACGCACCGGCTGGTCACGGTCGGCGTGCCGGCCGCTCCCCCGCTGCCGATCACCCCGCGCAACCGGCTGACCCGGCAGAAACCGGCCCGGGCGGTCTTCAAGATGACCCGGGCGGCCCGCCGGGTGGCGGTTCGCGCCATGCCACAGCGAGCCGGTGAGGTCGTCGGCGTGCTCGCCGCCGACCTGGTCACCGGTGAACCGGTGGCCGTGACGGTCGACCGGGAGGCGGACGGTCTCGCCGTCCGGCTCGCCGAACCGGCGGCCGGCCCGGTGCTCCTCGGCTCGGCGGAGCCGCAGCCCACCCTGTCCTGGCGCCTGACGTAAGGGAATCCATGAATCACCGCCCGGCACTCGGGACCGACCCGGTGGCGAACCACCGGATCCTGCAGGACCTGTTCGACACCGTGCCACCCGGCAAGCTGGAGTTGGCGCCGGGCCGGCACGAGCTCGCGGACGGTCTGCGAGTGCCGGGCGGCTGGACCGTCCGGGGCGCCTCTGCCGGGGAGACCTGGCTGGTGGCCCGGGGGCGGACCGGTCATCCGGTGCTGCACGTTCTCGGCTCCGGCGTCTCGATCAGCGATCTCGGACTGCGGCCGGCACCGTCCGACCCGGGCGAGCACGGCGGCGACCGCGGCACCGGCCTGACCGTCGGCGAGTACCTCTACGCCGGCCCGGTCACCTGGATCAGTGACGTGGACATCCGCCGGGTGCACGTCGACCACGGCGAGCTGCGGACCGCCAACGCGATCGGCGTGATGGGCGCGGTCCGCGGGACGGCCCTGCACGACGTATCGGTGACCGGCGGCTACACCGGTGTCGCGGTGCACTGGGGCGCGGCCGGGGCGGACGTCTCGTCGATCACCGGCCAGACGTACCACCCGCACGACCTGACCATCTCCGGCCTGCGGGTCCGCGACGCGGTCGAGGGGTTCTACCTCAGCTCGGTGCACGACGTCCGGGTCTCCGGCGGTTGCCTGCGCGACGTCGAGATGGGCTTCCGCCTGCTGCCCGGCGACAACACCGACCGGTTCGTCTCGTCGTCGGCCGGCCTGGTCGGCGCGAACATCGAGATCAGCGACGTCTGCGTCCGCTGGTCCGGCCCCCGCTACGCGGTCCGTGTCGCCGGGTGGGGTCGCAGCGAGGTGGACGGCCTGGTCAGCGTGCTCACCTACCGGAACGCGGTGATCCGGGACTGCCGTCTGATCGGCGCCGGGACCCAGGAGTCGTGGTCCCCGGTCCTGGTCGAACGCGCTCCCGGCGTGGCGTTGCGGGGCATCGAAGCCGCCACCGAAGGGCCCGGGAAGTGCTGTGAACTCGGCCCCGGGGGCCCCTGAGGGCCGATCAAGATCTTCGCCTACAGTGGACGGTGAGCATCTCCGCGAGGAGTGTGCCCCCGAGCCGATCGGGGGGACGCCGCCACGTCCCCCCGATCGCCGGTTACCGTCTTCGGTGATGAGACTCGACGTGGACCGGCCCGTTCTGGTGGCCGTCGCCGCCGGTGGCGCGCTCGGCGCCCTGGCCCGCTACGCGATCGCGTCCGCCGGGCCCGGTTCGGTCTGGACGACGTGGCTGATCAACGTCTCCGGCTGTTTCCTGATCGGCGTGCTCTACACCCTGCTGCCGCGTCTGCGCCCGCAGGACCGCCTGTTGCGCCCGCTGCTCGGCACCGGTGTCCTGGGCGGTTACACCACGTTCTCCACCGCGACCGTCGAGGTCTACCAGGCTTCACCGCGGACCGCCCTGCTCTATCTGGCGGCGACGCTGGTGGGCGCGATCCTCGCGGTCGCCGCCGGCAGCGCCGTCGCCCGGATCGGCACCCCATGACCCCTCTCATGGTGATCGTCGGGGCGGCGATCGGCGCACCGGTCCGCTACCTCACCGACCAGGCCATGCGGAAACGCTTCGGCCCGGATTTCCCGTGGGCCACCCTCACCGTCAACGTGGCCGGCTCGTTCATCCTCGGCCTGGTCCTCGGCCTGCATCTGCCGCCTACGCTGGTCGCACTGCTCGGCACCGGTTTCTGCGGCGCCCTCACCACGTATTCCACGTTCGGTTGGGACACCCTCACCCTGGCCCGTCGGGGTGCGCCGGCGGCCGCGACCGCCTACGTCCTCCTGAGCGTGCTGGCCGGCCTGGGCGCCGCCGCCCTGGGTCACTCCCTGTCGCAAGCTCTCGCCGCTTAGCGGGTACGCCGCCGCGGCGATCTCAGGACTGGAGGTAGGCCAGGACGGCCAGCACCCGGCGGTGCTGCTCCTCGTCCTGGTGCAGTCCGAGCTTGGTGAAGATGTTGCGGACGTGCTTCTCCACGGCGCCGTCGGTGACCACCATCTTGCGGGCGATCGCGCCGTTCGACATGCCCTCGGCCATCAGTTCGAGCACCTCACGCTCGCGCGGGGTCAGGCCGCGCAGCGGGTCGTCGCGGCGCCGCCGGACCAGCAACTGGCCGACCACCTCGGGATCGAGAACCGTGCCGCCCTCGGCGACCCGGTGCAGGCCGTCCAGGAAGTCGGCGACCATCGCGACCCGGTCCTTCAGCAGGTAGCCGATCGCGCCCCGGCGGTCTGCCAGCAGGTCGGCGGCGTAGGAGACCTCGACGTACTGGGAGAGGACCAGGATCGGGGTGCCCGGCACCGCCGCCCGGGCCTCGACCGAGGCGCGCAGGCCCTCGTCGGTGTGGGACGGCGGCATCCGGACGTCCACGATCGAGACGTCCGGACGGTGTTCCTTGATCGCCGCGACGAGGGACGGCCCGTCGCCGACGGCCGCCACCACGGTGTGGCCGTTCTCCTCGACGAGCCGGACAAGGCCCTCTCGCAACAACACCGCATCGTCGGCAATCACCACACGCATGCGGTCATGCTGTCAGACCTGCTGCACCGTCACAGGGGCAGTGCCGCGGTGAGACGGGTTCCGTCACCTTCCGGACTGTCGACCGCGAGCACACCGCCGGTGGCGCGGACCCGGTCGTCCAGGCCGGCCAGCCCGTGCCCCTTGGCCAGGCTCGCCCCGCCGACACCGTCGTCGGCGACGGTCACCACCAGGCCGGTCTCGATCCGCTGCACGCTGACCTGGACCTCACTGGCCCGGCTGTGCTTCGCCACGTTGGTCAGCGCCTCGGCCACCACGAAGTAGGCGGCCGACTCGACGGCCGGGTCGAGCCGCTCGCCCAGCGGCGCGTCCAGATCGACCGGGACCGTGCAGCGCCCGGCCAGTGCGGTCAGTGCCGCCTGCAGGCCGCGGTCGACCAGGATCGGCGGGGCGATGCCACGGGACAGGGCGCGCAGTTCGTCGAGGGTCTCCCGGGTCTGGGCGATCGCCTCGGCCACGGTCGCCCGGGCCGCGTCCGGGTCGGTGCCGAACTGCTGCTCGGCACGGCCCAGGTCCATGGCGAGCCGGACCAGGCGCTGCTGCGGACCGTCGTGGATGTCGCGTTCCAGTTTGCGCAGGGCGACCGCCTCGGCGCTGACCGCGGCGGTCCGCTGCTCCTGGGCGACGGTGCGGGCCGCGTTCGCGTCGGCGACCTGCTGCCGGAGTTCGCCGACGCCGCTGAGCAGTGCCCGGGCGAACAACGCCTCGACCAGGGCGGCGCCCCGGACCACCGGGCAGAGCGTCGCCGCGAAGATCAGGCCGACCAGCACGTTGAGCGTGATCCGGGCGAACGTGGTGTCCCCGAAACCGAGCAGCTCGGCCAACTCCACGTTCTCCGGCGGGTGCGGCAGCGCCCAGTCGTAGAACGGGGTCGCCAGTCCGGCGAGGGCGACCGCCCACCAGACCACCGTGACCACGAAGGCGAACAGGCTGGGCACCAGCCGGATCAGGCCGTGCAGCAGGTCCAGCCAGGCCTGACCGTCGGCGAGCGGCGACACGAGCTTGCCCATGAAACTCTTGCCGGCCGTGGACCGGTAGGCGGGGTGCGGGATCGGCCGCCGCAGCACCGCGCCGATCCGGTAACGCTCCAGGAGCGCGAAGCCCCGGGCCATGAAGAGGGTTCCGACGAGGATCGGCAGGCCGATCCAGATGATCGTGGTGCTGACGCCGACGGCGAAGCCGGCGATGCACAACGGCAGCGTGAGAACGGCAAGGGGCAGGCCCAGCAGCGAGTACTGGGTGTCGATACCCAGTTGGCGCAGGTAGCGGCCGATCGGGCGGGTGCTCACCGTGCCACCGGCGAAGGTCGTCGTCATGTCGTCGACGCTAGGCAATCGGGGCCCCTTCCGTGATCCCGCGAGCCGCCCGAACGGCAGTAGGGTTAACCCGACCATCATCGGATCCGGTGGATGGTCACCGGGCCGCCCCGGACGCCTCGCCCGGCGCGAAGGCCCACTCGTTGAGCCGGTACGTCGCCGGGCCGGCGGCCGTCATCACATCTGCAGCGTGGTGAGCCGGGTGAACTCGGCGGGCAGGTCGTACCCGTCCCAGAGCGCGCCGAAGGTCAGCGCGGAACCGAACGGCACGATCCGGTCGACGCCACGCCCGCCCAGCTCGGTGGCGAAGTCCCGCAGTTCGGCCGGGGTGAAGCCGAAGTGGCTCACCGTCTGGTCCTGCCGGTTCATCGCCGGGACCAGGTCGCGCAGCGACGGGACCTCGGCGAACGGGAACGCGCCCGCGCCGATCCAGCGCCGCGGTGCGGTGCCCGGGCCGGCCAGGGTGACCGCGGTGATCCGGTTGTCCGGGAAGTCCAGCGTGCGGGCCGCCCCCGTGGCGGCCAGCCCGTACGCGTTGACCCGCTTCTCCACCGCCATCGCCGCGTCCACCGTCCAGCCCCGCTGGTCGACCACGTCGAGCAGCAGGTCCAGGAACTCGGTGCGGACCCCGTCGGCGTCGCCCGCCCGACCGCCGACCAGGAACACGGTCCGCGGCGAGGAGCAGGCGGCCTGGTCGAACCAGTACGCGTCGTTCGCGAACCCGACCACCGCGGTGCGCCGTGCGGCCGGGTCGGCTGCCCGCCAGCCGGGCACCGAGAGCACCGCCCAGGAGGTCCGGTCCGGGAAGGTCAGGTCACGGGCCGAGGGCCGCAGCGGGTGCTTGCGGATCGCGTCCACGGCGGCGTCGCCACCCCAGACGACCCGCAGGTCGCACCACTTGCTGAGACTCGCGGTGACGGCGTCGTCCCGCCCGTACGTGACCATGCGCTGGGTCCGCCCGATCACCGGGTCGGCCTTCACCGCGTTCATCGCGTCCAGGATGACCTCGGCGGCACCGGCCGACCGGGACGAGATCCGGACCACGTTGTGGTTGCCGGCCAGCGCGGAGATCGCCCAGGAGTAGACGAAGATGGTGTCCACGTTGGCCGGTGGCAGGTGGAACACGTTGCCCCGGGGGAAGACCAGCGCGTCGTCGCGCCGCATCTTCTCCACGGCCCGGTTCAGTTCGGCGGGACGCAGGAAGTACCCGAGCGAGCCCAGCTCCGGGTGCCGCCGGGCGACCGCCGGGGCGAGCAGCTTGCGGGCCAGTGCGGCCAGGAAGTCGACCACCCGCGGGTCGCCGACGCTCAGCCGGTCATCGGAGGGTGCCGTCAGATCTCCGTCGGCACCGAATCGGAAGATCACGCCGCCTCCCGGTACGTGTCGGAGCAGCCCCGGGCCTCGGCGCGGGGCAGCCGGCCGAGCACCGAGAACCGCTTGCCGGGCCAGTCGCCGTCGTCGATCCCGTGCACCACGCCCAGGTCCTCGGTGAGCAGCACATGCCCCGGGTACGACGTGGGCAGCGTGCTGATCACCTCCAGGAGACCCGGCTTGCCGGGCGGAAGCTCCGCCCAGGTCTGCGGATCGCGAACCACCACGTCCGCGAAGTCCGGGCAGTACAGCGAGCCGCCGGACGGTCCCTCCAGGAAGATCGTGCCGATCTGCTCGACCATGCCGTAGTAGTTGTGCACCTTCGTCAGGCCGACACTGGCCAGCCGGGCGCGGAACTCGTCCGGCGACACCGCCTGGTCGATCAGCTTCTTCCAGCCGCCGGAGTGGATCAGGATGCCGTTGCTCAGGTCCAGCCCGTGCCGGAGTGCCACCTCGTAGAGGTGCAGCCAGACCAGGAAGGTGAAGCCGAAGATCAGGAACGGCCGGTCGCCGTGCTTCTCCAGGAAGCCGCGCAGGGCGGTCAGGTCGACCTCGCCCTCCATGTCGAGCGCCCACACGTGGTCGCGGCCGAAGGTGGACATGCCGAGCACGCCGGCACCGCGGGCGCTGAACGACGTGCGGTCCTTCAGCATCGCCCTGGTGTCGACCAGGATCATCGGCAGGCGCTTCGGGCCGAGCACGGTCTGCACCGTGGCGGCGAGCCGCCGCTGCTGCTCGGCCGCGGCCGCCTTGTCCAGGTAGATCCTGCTGACGTCCCCGGTGGTGCCGCTGGACGTCAGGGTCTTGAAGACCTCGTCGTCCGGGATGCTCTTGAGTTCCAGGGTCTTGAACAGCCGGACCGGCAGCCACGGCAGATCCGCGATCGAGGCGGCCTCGGTGAAACCGGACGCGGACAGGATCCGGTCGTACGGCTCGCAGTTCGCCCGGTGGTGCGCGGTCAGGCCGGCGAGTTCCTTGAGCAGGACCTCTTCCTTCGCGGCCTGGGACAGGGTGAAGACACTCACAACGACGCCTCCAGCGCCCGATAGTCCGTCTTGCCGTTGGGCAGCAGCGGCAGGGCCTCGATGCTGCGCACGTCCACGCCGGTGTAGTGGCTGCCCAGCCACTCGGCGATCTTGGTGCGGAGCGCGCGGGCCTCGTCCGGGTCGATGCCCTCGGCGAAGACGTGCAGCTTGTCGTCGCCGGCCACGGCCGCGACCGGGAAGTGCTTCTCCACGTCGTCCAGGTTGATCCGGACGCCGAACACCTTGCCCATCCGCTTGAGCCGGCCGGTGATGAACAGGTAACCCTCGTCGTCGAGCCGTCCCAGGTCACCGGTGTGCAGGACGCCGCCCTGCTCGTCGCCGCGGGCCAGATCGGCGCCGGTCTCCGCGTACCCCATCATGACGTTGGGCCCGCGATAGACGACCTCGTCGTCCTCGATGGTGAAGGTCGCACCGGGCATCGGCAGGCCGACCGAGCCGGACTTCTCGGCGAGGCGCTCCGGCGGCACGGTGGCCATCCGGGGCGCGGCCTCGGTCTGGCCGTACATCACGAAGAACCGGCCACCGGCGGCCGCCATCTTCTCGGCGAACTCGGTGACCCGCTCGGCGCGCAGCCGGCCGCCGGCCTGGGTGAGGTTGCGGACCGTCGGGTACTTCGCCGGGTCGAAGCGCAGGCGGCGCAGCATCTCGTACTGGTACGGGACGAACGCCATCGAGGTGACGCCGTGCTCGTTCACCGCGGTCCAGAAGTCCCGCTGCATGATCCCGGTGCGTTCCAGCACCACCGTCGCGCCGCGCAGCAGGTGCGAGTGCAGCACCGACAGCCCGTACGAGTAGAAGAGCGGCAGCGTGGTGATCGCCACGTCGTCGGCGGTGACGCCGAGGCTCTCCGCGACCTGTTCGGCGTTGGCCAGCACCGCCGAACGGGACAGCCGGACCAGTTTGGGGTTGCCGGTGGAGCCGCTCGTGGTGAGCAGCAGCGCCAGGTCGGGGTGCACCTCGTCGGTGGTGTACCGGTGGATCAGGTCGGTGTGGCCGGTGTCCGGGTCGAGCAGCACGACCGGCTTGCCGGCCCGCAGCGCCGCCAGGTAGGTGGCGACCGACCGCACCGTGGTGTGCATCGGCAGGAAGACCACCGGTCGATCGCCCAGAACCACCGAGTCGATCAACGCGGGCGTCAGTTCCTCGCCGGTCTCCGCGTCCACGACGCGGGCATCCGGGTGGAGCAGATTCACAGTACGAGTCCCCCGTCGACCCCGATCACCTGTCCGGTGACGAAACGGGCCTGGTCGGAAAGCAGGAAGGCGATCACGTCGGCGACGTCCCCGGCGGTGCCGAGCCGGCCGAGCGCGGTATCCGCGATCCGCTCCTGCCGGCCGGCCTCGTCCAGGGTGTCCAGCATGTCGGTGGCGATGAACCCGGGTGCCACGGCGTTCACCCGGATCCCGCGCGGGCCGAGTTCCTTGGCCGCGGCCTTGGTCAGCCCGATCACCGCGGCCTTGGACGCGGCGTAGACGGCCTGGCCGGCGACGCCGTGCGTGCCGGTGATCGAGGCGGTCAGCACGACCGCCGGGTTCTCGGCGCGGGCCAGCAGCCGGACCGCGTTCTGCAGGGTGTGCGCGGCGCCGGCCGCGTTGACCGCGAACAACCGGTCGACGGTCGCGTCGGCGGTCATCCCGAGCATCCCGGCGGCGTGTGTCCCGGCGTTGACCACCAGGGCGTCCAGCCGTTTGAAGTTCTCGAACGCCAGCCGGACCAGTGCCTTGCTGGTCGCCGGGTCGGCGATGTCCCCGGCCGCGTGGTGGACGCTGACACCGAACTTGCCGGCCAGGGTCGACGCGGCCTCGGCCACGCCGGTCTCGCCGTGACCGTGCAGGACCAGGTCGTGGCCCTGCTCGGCGAGGCGGTGCGCGGTGGCCAGGCCGATGCCGCGCGACGCCCCGGTCACCAGCGCGACACTCACTTGACGTCCACCCCGTATTTACCGAGGATTCGCACGGCCTCGGTGAAACTGGACATATTGATGACATCGTCGGTATCGATCATTACCGAGAATTCATCTTCGATAGCCGCGACCAACGACATGTGAGCGAGGGAATCCCACTTCTCGTTGTCCTGGTAGCGCAGGTCGTCCACGGGAGCGTCCGCCGGAAGATCGAGTGCGGAACGGAACGCGTCACGCAGTTTCTGCAGCTCAGACACAGGGTAACTCCAGTCGGGGGGTAGCAAGAGGAGTCTACTTTCCCGCAGCTCCCCGGTCGTCACGACCAAGAGCGGCTGAACTGAAAATGAACTGACATTGGCGTTTCTCCGCTCTTCCGGAAATTGCTGTTCCGGTGGTTATGCTTCCGGCTCGTACCGGCCTATCGCTGATCCCCCGGAGAAAACACGTGTCTGAAATCGCCGGCTCCTCGATCCTTGTCACCGGCTCCACCGGTTCCTTCGGCAAGGCCTTCCTGAGGTACGCCCTCGACAACCTGGACCCGCAGCGCATCGTCGTGTTCTCGCGTGACGAGCTGAAGCAGTACGAGGTTCGGCAGATGTTCGGCGACGACCCGCGCCTGCGGTTCTTCATCGGCGACATCCGCGACCGCGACCGCCTGGCCCGCGCCATGCACGGCATCGACCACGTCGTCCACGCCGCCGCCCTCAAGCAGGTCGACACCGCCGAGTACAACCCCTCGGAGTTCGTCGCCACCAACATCAACGGCACCCAGAACGTCATCGACGCCGCCATCACGGCCGAGGTGAAGAAGGTCGTCGCCCTCTCCACCGACAAGGCGTCCAGCCCGATCAACCTGTACGGCGCCACCAAGCTCGCCGCCGACAAGATCGTGATCGCCGGCAACCACTACGCCGCCACGCACCCCACCCGCCTCGCGGTGGTCCGCTACGGCAACGTGATGGGCAGCCGCGGCTCGGTCGTCCCGTTCTTCCGCAAGCTGGCCGCCGAGGGCAAGAGCCTTCCGATCACCGACAAGCGGATGACCCGCTTCTGGATCACGCTGGACCAGGCGGTCGAGTTCGTCGTCGACTCGTTCGACGCGATGCGCGGCGGCGAGCTCTACGTGCCGCGGATCCCCAGCATGCGGGTCACCGACCTGGTCGAGGCCGTCGCACCGGACGCCGCCACGCACGAGATCGGCATGCGCCCGGGCGAGAAGCTGCACGAAGAGATGATCGCCGCTGACGACAGCCGCCGCACGCTGCGCTTCCCGGACCGCTACGTGGTCCAGCCGGTCGCCGCGAGCTGGGGTTACGAGTCGCCCGCGGGTGGCGAACCGGTCGCCGACGGCTTCAACTACCGCTCGGACAACAACGACCTGTGGCTCTCGGTCGACGACATGCGCGCCCTCCTCGCGGAGAAGTGATGCTGCCCTACGGACGTCAGTCCATCGACGGCTCGGACGTGGAGGCGGTCGTCGCCGCCCTGGGCAGCGACTGGCTGACCACCGGTCCGCGGGTCGCCGACTTCGAGGCGGACCTGGAGCAGGTGGCCGGCGCGCCGTGCGTGACGGTCACCAACGGCACCACGGCGCTGCACGCGGCGTACGCCGCAGCCGGCGTCACCACCGGCGACGAGGTCGTCACCACCCCGATGACGTTCGTGGCCACCGCCTCCAGCGCCGCCATGCTGGGCGCGAAGGTGGTGTTCGCCGACGTCGAGCAGGACACCGCCAACCTGGACCCGGCCGCCGCCGAGGCGGCCGTGACCAGCCGGACCAGGGTCGTGGCCGCGGTCGACTACGCCGGTGTCCCGGCCGACTACGACCGGCTGCGCAAGATCTCCGAGAGCGCCGGCGCGCTGCTGCTCGGCGACGCCGCACACTCGATCGGCTCGACCTGGCGCGGTCGCCCGGTCGGCACCCTCGCCGACCTGACCACGTTCTCGTTCTTCCCGACCAAGAACCTCACCACCGGCGAGGGCGGCGCGGTCGCGTCGACCCGGCCGGAACTCGTCGAGCGCCTGCGCACGTTCCGGACCGTGGGCGTGACCCGCGACCCGGCGAAGCTGCGCCGCACCGACGAGGGCGGCTGGTTCTACGAGGTGCACGAGTTCGGTCTCAACTACCGGCTGCCGGACGTGCTCGCCGCCCTGGGCAGCGCGCAGCTGCGCCGGCTGGGCCGGTTCAAGGCGCGCCGCGCGTACCTGTCGGCGCGTTACGACGAGCTGCTGGCCGGCGTGCCCGGCCTGCGCCTGCCGGCGCAGCGGGCGGAGGCCGACCCGATGCGGCACCTCTATCCGGTACGCATCCTCGACGGTCGCCGCCGCGAGGTGTACGACCGGCTGCGGGCCGCCGGGATCGGGGTGCAGATCAACTACATCCCGGTGTACTGGCACCCGGTCTTCGAGGATCTGGGTTACCGGCGGGGCATGTGTCCGGTGGCCGAGTCCTTCTACGCCGAGCAGCTGTCCCTCCCGCTCTTCGCCGACCTCAGCGACACCGACCAGAACCGTGTGGTGGAGACACTGCGCGGCATTCTCGGGAGCTGAACCAGAGTGCACCACGGGAACCACTTCTACGGCCACGCCCACGTCCTCGCCGAGTACTGCGGGCTCGACCCGTCGCGCCCACCGCGGATCGACGGATACCTGCAGCACGGCTGGAACGTGGTGGACGGGCTGGGCGCGGGGACCCCGTACGCGCCCGGCCTGCCGATCTTCGTCTGGTCCGAGCGGACCCGCCGCCGGGCCTGGTCGATGGGACGCCCGGAAGCCACCGTGATCGGGGCACCGTTCCTGTACCTGGTGGAGTCCATCCCGGGCACCGCCGGTCTCACCGAGGTCCGCGACGGCACCCTCTGGTACCCCTTCCACGGCTGGGAGGGGCAGCACGTCACCGGCGATCACCAGCGGCTGATCGACGAGATCACCGCGACCGAGCCGGGGCCGATCACCTTCTGCCTGTACTGGCAGGAGTTCCAGAACGCCAGGATCAGGGCCGCGTACGAGCGGGCCGGCCGGGTGATCTGCCACGGCTACCGCGGGTACATGCGGGAGCGGACCGACGAGCGGTTCCTGCACAAGCAGCTGGCCGAGCTGCGCCGCCACAAGCGGGTGGCGTCCAACCGGCTGAGCAGCGCGGTCTTCTACGGGGTGGCGGCCGGGTGCAAACCGGCCGTGTACGGCGACCCGATGTACCTGCACGGCGAGAACGAGCCGACCGCGGCCCGGATCCGCCGGGAGTGGCCGGAGCTGCACGGCGTCGCGCCCGACCCGGAACATGCCCGGGCCACCGCCATGGACGAACTGGGCGCCGGGCGTCTCGCCTCGCCCGCCGAACTGCGCGCGGTCCTGGGCTGGAAGAACGTCACGACCGAGGAGCGGGCCGCCGCATGATCCAGATGATCGGCGGGGAGATGCCGGAGTTCACCGAGCAGCGCCCGCCCGCCGGCGGACCCGTCCACCGGCACCTCGCCGGGCGGCTCCCGGCACACACCCGGATCCTGGTCGCCGGGCCGCACGACGACGCACTGGTCGACGCCCTCGCCGAGAACCGTGAGGTCACCTGCCTGCTGCGCTCGCAGCCGGACGCCGAGGCGCTCGCCGCACGCGGTGTTCGCGTGCTCTGCGGCAGCCTCGCCAAGCTGACCGAGACCGAGCGGTTCGACACCGTGATCGCGTTCGACGGCACCGGACGGCTCTGCACCCCGGAGGGCCCGCAACTCGACTGGCCCGAGTCGGTACGCGCCCTCAAACGCACCCTGCGCCCCGGCGGCACCCTGCTGCTGACCGTGGAGAACGAACTGGGCGTGCACCGTCTCGTCGACCCCGGCAGCCCGACCGTGGCCCGGGACGGCGAGTGGCGCCCGCTCGGCGAGTTCGCCACCGCGCCCGGACGGCCGGACCGTCTCGCCGCCGCCCTCGGTGCGGAGGGCCTGCCGGTCGCCGGCCTGGCCGCCGTCTGGCCACTGCCCGGACAGCCGACGCTGCTGGTCACCCCGGAGACGCTGCGCTACGGACCGCTGGACGCGCTGGCCGCCTCGGCAGCGTCGGCGGTCGCCACGGCGTACACCGCGAGAGAGGTCCTGAGCGACCCCCGCCGGTTGACCGCCGCGGCCGTGCGCCGGGGGGTCGGCGCCGAGTTCGCCCCCGCCTGGCTGGCCGTGGCCCACCTCGCGCCGCGCCCGGCGCAGGCGCTCGTCCTGCCGCCGGTGCTCGCCGCGCCCGGTCCGGAAACGATCACCGAGGTCGCGGGCAGTCCGGACGGTGTCTGGCTGCGCCGGGTGATCCGCGGCGACGCGTCCCTGAACGGCCCGCTGCCCACCGGCCGCCTGCTCGAGGAGTTGCTGCTCGGCGCCGCGGTCGACCACGACCTGCCCGGCCTGCGCCGGCTGCTGGCCCGGTGGATGACCGTCCTGCCGCAGGCCATCGCGGAGAACGTGGTGGTCGACGGCGACACGTTCGCCCCGCTGGACCCGTCCGCGCCGGACCGGCCGGACGCCCTGACCCGGTTCGCCCACACCCTGCTGACCGGCGGATACACGCATCCCTGGCCCGGTGTCACCGACGTGTCCCGGATGATCGCCGTCCTGGCCGGTGCCGCCGGCCTGGCGGAGACCCCGCCGGAGACGCCGGCCGCACCCGGCCCGGACGTCCGGCGCGACCATGCGGAACAACTGGCCGCCCTGCGCCGGCGTCTCGCCGACGCGGAGGCCCGCAACCTCTTCTTCGAGACCGAACTGGAGAAGCGCGATGCCGAACTCGGCCGCGCCAAGACCCAGATCGCCGCGTTCAGCGGATCCCTCGGCTATCGCGCGGCCAAAGCCGGGCTGGTCATCGCCCGCAAGGCCCGCAACCGCCTCCGGAACTCCACCTCCGGTTCCACCGACAAAGGACAGTCGCCATGACCACCCTCGGCATCGTTCAGGCCCGGATGGGCTCCTCCCGGCTGCCCGGCAAGGTGCTGCGCCACCTCGCCGGACGGACCGTTCTCGACCGGGTGGTCCGCGCCGCCCGGGACAGTGGCGTCCTCGACGACCTGGTCGTCGCGACCACCACCGAACCCGATGACGACGCCGTGGTCGCCGAGTGCGCGCGGATCGGCGTGACCTGCCACCGCGGACCGGTCGACGACGTGCTGACCCGGTTCCTCGGGGTGCTCGAGACGCACCAGGCGGACACCGTGCTGCGGTTCACCGCGGACTGCCCGCTGCTCGACCCGCGACTGGTCGAACGGGCCACCCGGGTCTTCGAGGCGGCCGGGGTGGACTACCTGACCACCTCGATCACCCGGACCCTGCCGCGCGGGCTGGACGTCGAGGTGGTCCGGGCGTCGGTGCTCAAGGAGATCGACAAGCTGGCGTACGACCACCACCGCACGCATGTGACGTCGTACGTCTACTCGCACCCGGCGGACTTCGACGTGATCGGCCTGACCGCGCAGCCGGACCTGTCCCACCTGCGGCTCACGCTGGACACCGAGGACGACTGGAAGCTGATCGAGGCAGTCGTCGGCCACTTCGGGGACGCGCCGGTCGCGATCACCACGATGGCCGGATGGCTCGACGGCCGGCCCGAGCTGGTCTCGGTCAACTCGCACGTCCGGCAGAAGGAACTCGAGCAGGCATGACGGTCATCGGGATCCGGTGTGACGCCGGGACGAGGACCGGAGTCGGGCACCTGATCCGCTGTGTGGCACTGGCCGAGGAGCTGACCGCCCGCGGTGCGGACGTGCACTTCCTCGCCGACCTGGGCGGGCTCGCCTGGGCCGAGGCACAGTTGCGGCAGCGGGGACTGGCCTGGCATCCGGCGCCCTTCGACGCGGTCGGCCTGGTAGCGGCGACCCGGCGTCTCGGACTGGACGCCCTGGTGATCGACTCGTACACGCTGTCGCCGGAGCAGAGCGTGGCGGTCCGGGCGGCCGGGCTGCCGACGCTGGCCATCGTGGACGGTGACCCGCGGGGGCAGAGCGCGGACATCTACGTCGATCAGAACCTCGACGCGGTGCTCGACCACGGTGACGTCCGACTCGCCGGTCTCGACTACGCACTGTTACGTTCATCGGTGCGCCACCTCCGGCCTCGGAGGCAGCCGGTGCATGCCGCGACGCGTACCCCCAGGATTGTCGCTTTCTTCGGCGGAACCGACGCCTTCCGGGCCGCGCCGCAGGTGGCGCGGCTGCTCACCGAGGTCGCGGCACCGTTCCACGCGACCGTGATCGCCGCTGACGAGAGCCTGCGCGCCGAACTGCTCGCGGTCCGGGCCGGTCCGGGTCAGCGCTTCGAGATCATCGACCCCACCGACCACCTGCCCGAACTGCTCGTCGACGCCGATCTGGTGATCAGTGCGAGCGGCACGTCGACCTGGGAACTGCTGTGCCTGGGCCGGGCGGCGGCGTTGCTCTGGGTGGTCGACAACCAGATTCCGGGGTACGAACGGACGGTCGCGCGCGGCTTCGCCGCGGGGATCGGCCGTCTCGGTGACTTCGATCCCCGAGCGGCTGACGTGCTGCGGGAACTCCTCACCGACCCGGCGGCTCGGACCGATCTCGCCGGGCGTGGATGGGCAGCGGTCGACGGCCGTGGGGTCGAACGGGTCGCTGACGCTCTGCTCTCGGCCAGTGACCGAAAATAATCACTGATCGGCGGCAGCAGACGCAGCGGCTCACCGCGTTCATCGGGTGGAGTTGTCCCGCACCCCCGAGGAGCTGCAGTCATGGCGTCGAAGCGCAAGAAGATGTTGATAGGTGCGGCGGTGGCGGCCGCCACCGCCGTCGCTCTCGCCGCCGGGATCGGCACCGCTTCGGCCTACACCAGGCCGGCGGCCTCCCCGAAGCCGTCCAAGTCGGCGACGGTCAAGCCCAGCACCGCCAAGCCCACCACGGTCAAGCCCACGACGGCCAAGCCGACCGCGACCAAGAGCGCGTCGGCCACACCGTCGGCGTCGAAGTCCGCCACGCCCACGAAGACCACCGCTTCGCCGGCGGCGACCACACCCACCAGCGCCACCGGCACCTGGACGGCTCCGACCGGCAACGCCGGCTTCGACTACCAGATCGGCGGCGCCTACACCCCGCCCAGCGGCGTGACCGTGGTCAGCCGCGACCGCGAGGCCTCGCCGGCCGCCGGCCTCTACAACGTCTGCTACGTCAACGCCTTCCAGGCCCAGCCCGGCGACGAGTCGTGGTGGAAGACCAACCACGCCGACCTGCTGCTGCGCGACAAGAACGGCGCCCTCGTGATCGACGAGGACTGGAACGAGCTGATGTTCGACATCTCGACCGCCGCGAAGCGCACCGCACTGATGACGGTCGTCGGACCGTGGATCGACGGCTGCAAGACCAGCGGTTTCCAGGCCGTCGAGTTCGACAACCTGGACTCGTACACCCGGTCGCAGAACCTGCTGACCCAGGCGCAGGCCATCGAATTCGCCACGTTGCTGTCCGATCGTGCCCACACCAAGGGTCTCGCCTCGGGGCAGAAGAACCTGGCCGAACTGACCACCGCGAACGCCAAGAAGATCGGCTTCGACTTCGCGGTCGCCGAGGAGTGCGGCGCCTGGGACGAATGCGACGCCTATACCGCTACGTACGGTAACAAGGTGCTGGTGATCGAGTACTCTCAGGAGGGCTTCACCAAGGCGTGCAAGGCACACGGCAGCACGCTCTCGATCGTCCTGCGCGACGTCGACGTCAGCACCAAGGGCTCCGGTTCGTACGTCTTCCAGACCTGCTGAGGTTTCGCTCCCCCCTTCATGACCGATTTTGACGACTTCGTGCACGGCCGCGGGCGGGCGTTGCTGCGGTTCGCGTACGTGCTGTCCGGCGACGCGTACCTCGCCGAGGACCTCGTTCAGGAGGTCCTCGCCCGGATGCACCGGCGCTGGGACAAGATCACCAAGATGGACAGTCCGGAGGCGTACGTCCGCACCGCGATCGTCCGTCAGTTCCTGTCCTGGCGCCGGCGGCGGGCCTCCCGCGAGGCGATCCTCGCCGAGGTGCCCGAGCCGCCCGGATACGACGAGCCGCAGCAGCGCGTACTGGCCCGCGACCAGATGTGGCAGCTCCTGACCGGCCTGCCCCGGTCCCAGCGGGCCGTACTCGTCCTGCGGTTCTACTGCGACCTGCCGGACGACCAGATCGCGACACTGCTGGGCTGCGGCGAATCCACGGTCCGCTCCCAGGCGGCGCGGGCGCTCGCCAAGATGCGGACCATGATGAGTGAGGGAGGGGTGCGCCGCGATGGATGACCTGGACCGGTTGCTCGCAGAGTCGATGCACACCGCCGCCGACCGGGCGCCCTCCGAATCCGGCCTGCTCGGATCGGTACACGACCGGTCGCACCGCTACCACCGGCGCCGGGTGGTCACCGGGTGGGCGGCCGCCGCCGTGGCGGCGCTGGCCATCGGCGTTCCGTTCGCGGTGACGAACACCGACACCCCGGCCCCGGTCCCGGCCGCCGACACCCTCGTCGCGGGCTGGACGGCGCCGGTCTTCCCCTTCACGCTGCCGCAGACCGCCGATCGCAAGACCCCGGTCGCCACCATGGTCGACGGCGACCTGATCGGGTTCTTCGAGACCACCGACTACGACGAGGCGGACGTGACGATCACCGTCGCGGACTCGGCGCCGGTGTTCACCGGGGAGGCGACCACACGGGACATGACCGTTCGCGGGCACAAAGGGACGTTGCGGACTGTCAACACCAAACCGGCGAAACGGCTCACGCTCACCTGGCAGGAGTCGGCGGGCACCTGGATCCTGCTGGAGACCGACGACACGTACAAACCGAAGGACGTGGTGGCGCTCGCCGACGCGATGACCGCGGCGTCGATCGCGGTGCAACCGCCGTTCCGGCTCGACCTCACCCCCGCCGGACTCCAGACCGACACCGTCACCGCCTCCCGGATGACGTTCCGGACAGCGTCCGGGACCACGGTCCTGCGCACGATCCTGCGGAAACGGCAGACCCTCACCGGCGTCGACCAGAAGGTCAACGGGTACGACGCCGCCCTCACCCGCGACGCCGCCGGCGTGACCCTCGCGATCGACGTCACCGACTGGCAGGCCACGCTCGAGGTGACCGTCGACGCGGCGTTCCCGATCACCGACGCCGACCTGCTCCGGTACGCCACCGGTATCCACCTGCTGAACCGCTCCGACCCGGAATGACCCCGCCGGCACGCTGACCCGCTCCGGCCCGGAGCAGGACTCAGGCCGCGGTCACCTCGACGACGACCTTGCCGACCGCGTGGTTCTCCACCGCCTCGTGCGCCTCGGCGATCCGGTCCAGCGGGAACCGGATGATCGGCAGGCCGGCCTCCTCCCCCACCCGGAAAGCACCCGCGTTGACCGCCTCGGCGACCGCCGCCACCGCGTTGGCCTTCTCCTGCCGTGTGGTGGTGTAGGTCAGCACGAAATTCAGGGTGGCGTTCTTCATCATCGCCTTGAAACTGGGCACGCTGAACCGGCCGGCCACGTAGATCGCGATGTGCCCGCCCGGCGCGATCACGTCCAGGTCGAGATCCAGATTGGCGGTGTCCACCTCGACGACCAGGTGCGGCCCGGTCTCGCTGAGCTCGCGGATCCGGGCGGCCACGTCCTCGTCCCGATAATTGATCACCGCGTCGGCGCCGGCCGACAGCGCCAGATCGGCCTTCTCCTTCGACGAGACCGTGGCGAGCACCGTCGCCCCGGACCACTTGGCCAGCTGGATCGCGGCGTTGCCGACCGCACCCGCACCGCCGGCGACCAGCACCGTCCGGCCGTCGAGCGCGCCCGGCCCGAGCCGCTGCGGACCGTCGGCGGCCACGGTCAGGCAGCGGTGCGCGGTCAACGCGGGGATCCCCAGCCCGGCGCCGACGGTCAGGTCGACGTCGTCCGGCATCCACACCACCTGGCGGCGGGGCAGCACGACGTATTCCTGGGCGGTGCCGTCCGCCCGGCCGAACCCGGCGTCCCACACCCAGACCCGGTCGCCCGGCTCCAGATCCGTCACGCCCTCACCGATCGCGTCCACCACGCCGACACCGTCCTGGTTCGGCACGCGCGGTGGCGCCACCCCGTCTGGCACGCCCCGCCCGGCCCTCGTCCCGGTGTCGGTCGGGTTCACCGCGGAGAGCACGATGCGGACCCGCACCTCCCCGGCGCCGGTCAACGGCAGGTCACGATCGACGATCTGGAAGACGGTGGAAGCGGGACCCGGCTCGTTGAAAACGGCAGCGCGCATGCCTCTCACCTTAGGCGAACAGCCACCGGTCTAGATCTCACGTCGCATCACCAGACGGGGCCATCGGTCCAGCCCGTGCGCGTTCTCCTCGGCCCTGATCGCCCGCAGACCAGGGGTCGACTCGTCGTCGGCCAGCCGCCGGAAACCCAGCCGCTCGTAGTAGGGCGCGTTCCAGGCGACATCGGCGAACGTGGTCAGCGTCAGCGCCGCCGAACCGTGCTCCCGTGCCCAGCCGGCGATCCGATCGATCAGGGCGGCGCCGATCCGGTGACCGGCATGATCCGGGTGGGTGGAGACCTGCTCGACATGCACCAGGCCGTCGACCCACTTCGCGATCGCGTACGCCACCGGCCGATCCGCCGCGTCCACGGCCACCCAGGCCCGCCCGTCCCGCTGGTACTCCGACAGTTCGTCGAGGGAGAGCGGCTCGTCACGGGCCACCGCGTCCATCCCGATCGCGGCGAACGCCCGTCCCGCCGCCACCTCGATCTCCTGCAGCACCACGAGGTCGTCGGCCCGAGCCGCTCTGATCATGTCTCCTCCAGAACCTCACGACAGCGCGCGGCGTGCACCGCCACCCGGTCGGCGAGTCGCTCCGGCAACGGCGACCCGAGCACGGCGACCGTGGGATCCCGCGCGACGGTCCGGAACGCGTCCGGCAGCCGCCGGGCCAGGTCGCCGAAAGGCACGGACGACCGCGCCCTCGTGACCGGCCACCGCGAGTGGCATCGACAGGGAGAGCGGCAACGCGGCCGGTGAGGTGCGATATCCCTCGTCGTACGTGAATGACAACCGGCCCTGCCGCCCCCGGGTGAGCACGCCGGCGACCCTCCCGGTGATCAGCACCGTCAGCTCGGTGGTCATCGAGGACCGTCGAATCGCTTCAGGTATTCGTCGAGGTCGAGGTCGCGGGGCGGCTCGGGCTGGACGTCGACGTACAGGTCCAGGGCGGCGGTGACGCGGAACATCAGGCCGGCCTCGGCGGTGGGTTTGCCGGCCTCGAAGGCGGCGAGCCAGCGCCGGCTCACTCCGGCCCGGGTCGCCAGCCGCTCCTGGCTGAGGCCGGCGAGCCGGCGACGCTCCCGGATGTGGAGACCGAGGTCGTGGGCGTTCGAGATCCGCATCGCCACCTCCTTGTGCACGTTCGTGCACATCGTCGCGCATGCGCACGTACGTGCACATCACGTCGAATGTGCACGTACGTTCCCACTACGAATGGCGTGCACGTACGTGCACGCCCAGGAGCTCAGAAGTGCGCCACGATCCGTTTCGCAACGGCGTCGACGGTGACCCGGCCGCCGTACGGCAGCACCCACTGCGGGTCGGTGTGCCCGAAGTCCACCCCGAAGACCACCGTCGCCTCCGGGTTGTAGACGGCCAGCGCCCGCAGCACCGCGTCCCGCTGGTCCGAGCGGTACTTCGCCCGCTCCTCCTGCGACTTCGAGTCGGCGAAGTGGCTGCCCTTGGCGGCACCGACAAGCACCACCGGGAACTGCTCCAGCAGACCGCGCTCGCCGAAGGCCACCAGCATCCGGTGCACCTGGGACGCGGACGGCATCTCCTCCGACGTCTCCAGCAGCAGCACACAACCGGCGTAGTCGGCGGACGGCCGGATCCACCGGTTCGCCGCCAGGTTCCAGTGGGTGATCTCCAGGCTGCCGCCCCAGGTCGGCGCGGTGACCACCCGTTGCGGCCCGTGCCACTCCCAGCCGGGGCTCGGGTGCATCGGCGCGGACTCGGTCAGCGACCGGGGGTCCTCCCAGCTCAGCTCCTCGTCGCCGAACTCGGCCACCGGGGTGATCTCCAGGTCACCGCCGTCGAAGAGCGCGGCCCGCAGCGAGGTCAGATGTTCCGGGGTGATCCCGGCGCCCCGGCCGAGGTGCACCATGGTCGAACCGCCGTGGTAGCCCGCAACGCCGTGGTTCCAGAGCCAGTTGAGCAGGTTGGTGTTGTCGGAGTACCCGAAGAACGGCTTGGGGTCGGCCTGGAACGGCTCGGGGTCGAGGTGCGGCAACACGGTGATCTGGTCGGCGCCACCGATGGTGGCGAACACCGCCCGGATGTCCGGGTCGGCGTAGGCCGCGGTCAGGTCGGCGGCCCGGTCCTGTGGGGAGGAGTGCTTGCGGGTGGTGGGGTACTCCACCGGGATCAGGCCGAGTTCGTCGCGGATCCGGCGCAGGCCCAGTTCGTACACCTCGGGAAAGAGCACCGGCGCGGCGAAAGCGGGTGAGAGGACCGCGACGCGGTCGCCGGAACGAAGCTTCGGGGGCAGGCTGAGATCAGGACGCATGCCCCTCATTCAACCCACCCCCGCAAGTGGAATCGACCGTCAGGTGACGCGGGCGGTGCCGAGCACCGCGCCGCCACTGTCGGTTATCACGATCTCGGCCACGTCGCCGGCCTGCAGCGAGCTGGCGCCGGTGACCTCGGCGCTGCCGTTCGGGGTGTCACCCCAGACGGCCGCCTGCTCGGTCTTGCCGTCCTTGCCCTTGACCAGGCAGAGGAACGGTCCGTCGCCGCTCATGTGGTCGACCTCCAGGGCGACCGCGACGCCCCAGCCCTTCGCGGTGAGGACCGCGTCGCCGGTGAGCTGGCTGCCCGGTCCGGCCTCGAAGGTCGCCGAGATCGGGTTGCCGCTGGGCCCGGCCACCGGTTCGGTCGGTGTGCCCCGGTTGGTGAAGATCCCGAAGCCGACCGCGGCGGCCGCGATCAGGACGACCGCGGCGGCGGCCAGCCACCGGACCCGGCTCACCCGGGTCTCCCTGGTCTTCTCCGCCCGCATCCGGCTCAGCAGGGTCTCGATGTTCTGCGGGCTGGGGCGGGCGGTCGGCGCGACCGCGAGCGGTGCGCCGCCGGCCAGGTGCCGCGCGTCCGGCAGGCTCTGCAGCATTTCGGGTACGGGCGCGAGCCGGTCGAGTTCGGCCCGGCAGTCGGCGCAGTCCCGCAGGTGCTCGTCGAGCCGGTCGGTGTCGCTCTCGTCCAGGCCGCCGAGCAGATAGCCACCGAGCAGGCGATGCAGCGCGCCGTGCTCGTCGAGGTCGCTCATCGCAGCATCCCCATCTCCTCGAAGACGGTGCGCAGGGCACGAACCGCGTAGTAGGCACGGGACTTCACCGTGCCCTCGGGCACCGACAGTTTCCGCGCCGCGTCGGCCACGCTCTGCCCCTCGTAGTACATCGCCTGGATGACGGCCTTGTGTTCCGGGGAGAGGCGCTCCATCGCCTCCGCCACCAGCCAGCCTTCCACCATCTGATCCACATTGTCTGCCGACGGCGCTGAATTGACCGCGTTCTCATCGGCGACCAGGCGTGGACGGCGTTGTTCCGCCCGCCAGGCGTTGGTCGTCACGTTGCGGGCGATGGTGAGCAGGTACGACCTGGTCCGGCCCGGCTCGGGATCCAGATGGTCGATGTGCTTCCAGGCGCGCAACAACGTCTCCTGGACGAGGTCCTCCGCCTTGTGCCGGTCGGAGACGTACCGCGAGACGAAGTTGATCAGAACGGCGTAGTGCTCTGTGTAGAGCGCGGTCATCAGTTGCTCGTCGGGATTGACCCGTCGCTTCATCGGCGCCGGCTCCTCTCGGGTTCCGCCCGGCCACCCGGATGTACATCCTGGCATGAGGATCGGTTCACCGGTGTCCCGGAGATTCACGGAAAGACGGACGCCCGGCACCACCGAAGGGTGACCGGGCGTCCGGGGAACGCTTGTTTCAGCAGGCTCCGGGCCCGCCGTAGCGGAACGTGCGGCTGCTCAGTTTCGAGACCTCGTACCAGTCGCTGGTGGTGCGGACGCTGAGCTCCACGGGCGGGCCGTTCAGATAGGCCACACTGCCGACCTTGGCGGAGGTGGTGTCGTCGGCCGCCTTGCCGTTGCCCATCTCGGTGCACGGGCGGGGCGTGGACGCGGCGACCTCTCCGAAGACCTGGACCAGGCCGCTCTTGGTGAAGGTGTTGTTCCACAGCTTGCCCGGGAAGTACCCCACCCACTCGGTGTCGTACGCGATCCACCAGGCACCGCCGAAGTACTGGATGCCGAAGCGCTTGGTGGTGTCCTGCACGAGGGTGTCGCCGGGCGTGACGTTCTTGCTGTACTGCACGAAGCCGCAGCCGTTGTAGCAGGTGGTCTGCCGGTCGATCCAGTGGTAGACGAACAGGTGCGGGTCGGCGTCGCCGTTGACGACCCGGTCCACGTTCCAGCCGACCTCGACGATCTGGGCACCGTCGGCGGACTGCACGGCCACCTCGGCGAGGGTGTGGTAGTCGGTGCGGGCCAGGTCGGGCTTGCTGATCGTCAGGTTCGCGTAGACGCCGTCGGCCTCGGCGGCCTGAGACCCGACGTTGTACAGGAAGTTCACCGTCGGACGGCTGCTCGTGCCGCTGGACGTGCCGGTCGGCGCCGGCTCCGGCGGCACGACGTCGGTCTCCTCCGACTTGAGGTACGTCGTCCGGGAGGTCCGGCCCTTGGGCGCCTCGTCACCGTCGGCGGGGACGTCGACGTCGTCCGGGGCGGCGGCGCTGAACCCGGCGGCCTTGAGCGACTTGCTGCTGGCGCCGTCCTGCCCGGTGCGCAGACGTGCGGGGCGCTCGCCCCACGGCAGGTTGGTCGGCGGCTTGAGCACCGGTGCCGCGGCGACCGGGGTGGCGGTCGTCTCGCCGGTGAGACCGGGGATCTGGTCGGCGACCGCGTTGAGGGTCGAGGACGCCACACCGATCGCGCCGATCATGACGGCGGCGAGGCCGGCGGCGAGCAGACCGCGATGCGATTTCGACACGTGTCCGTCCTCGTTGATCGACTGTCGGTGGCGCCGACCGGTTCGGAAGCACCGGCCGGGAGTTCCACGGCCGTCGCGCTGCCGTATCCGGCGGCGACGCTCACCATATAGCGTCCTGGATTAGGCAGGGACCGTCTGAGCTGCAATTTTCGCCGTATGGGCGGAAGGGGTCGGCCGATCCGGTGACACATCGGCCGCTTTCGACCACAGAGCGTGGCATAGCGGTTGCGGATCGCAGTTTTTCGCACCAGTTCCCGAAAGAGGCAAAGCTCGACAAGCCTCTTTCAGGGTAGTCGGTGACGACCATCCCGTCTCCGCGATTCGCGGCCCACGGCGGCCGTTCGTGTGGTAAAACCTATCGGGTCTATAGGTTTTATATGCACAGCTGGAGGTTCGCATGTCCGCCACCGGAGTCCGACTCGACCACCTCGCCATCGCCCGGGAGTACGCGGACGCCGCCCACGAGTGGCCGGTGGCACCCCGGTTCAATCCGGTGGACCGCTGGTACCACCGCCTCGCCGCCGCCGACGACCACGAGGTCTGGCTGCTCACCTGGCTGCCCGGCCAGGGCACCGAGATCCACGACCACGGCGGCTCCGCCGGCGCGTTCCACATCTTCGGCGGCACGCTGACCGAGGACACCGTCTCCACCGCCGGCGGCACGCCCCGGATCGTCTCGCGGGAACTCGGCGAGGGCGCCGGACGACGGTTCGGCGGGCACCACATCCACCGGATCATCAACAACTCGATCCGGCCGGCGGTCAGCGTGCACGTCTACGGACCGGCCCTGACCAGCATGACCAAGTACCGGATCGGGCCGGACGGACTCGAGGTGCTGACCGTGGAGAAGGCCGGAGTCAGCTGGGCGTGACGATCCCGGAGCGTCCGGTGTAGAGGTGGCGGGTTCCGTCCACTTCGTACCCGGTGCCCGGGGCGTCCAGCCAGACGATGTACGGCGCGCCCGGCACCAGCCCGGTGATGGTGGTGCTGACCGTGCACGCCGTCGTGGCCGGGACGCTCTGCCAGGGCGGCACCGGTTGCGCACCGGAGACCAGCTGCTGCGGCACCGCGACCACCCGGTACGCCGAGTCGTACTGCCGCGGCCACTCGACCTTCAGCGAACCCGCACCCGGCGTCACCTCGATCGGGATGAGCACCTCCTCGGTACGCGTGAACGTCTTGGTACAGCCCGGTGACGGCGCCGGGAGGCTGAGCGTGGGATACGGCGACTCCCGCCAGCTGGGCCCGGTCATCGGAGTCGCGCTCGCCAGCGGCGCGGTCCCGTTCCGCACGTCGATCCACTGACCGCCGGGTCGTGGTGTGCCGGTGGCCGTACCGGGGTCGTGCGTGTCGAGCCCCAGCGCACCACAGCCGCCGAGGGTGAGCGAGATCACCGCCAGAGCCGTGCCGGCCGTCGTGAGCCGCATGGTCACCCCCTCGATACGTCCTACCGATCGGCCGGGGCCGGCCGTTCCTTAGGGAGCTTCGGCGGCGTCAGGTCCCAGCCCGCGGCGAGCATCCGGTCCACCGCCGCGATCGCGGTACGCAGGCGGTCCGCGTACCCACCGGTGAGCTCGACGAACGGCCCGGAACCGGCCGTCAGCAGGTCGCGGAAGCGTCCGGTCATCCACTCCCGCAGGTGCTCACCGTCGCGCAGGCCGTCGTCGACGAAGGGCACCCCGGCGACGTCGGTGAGCAGGCGCAGGTCGGCCGGGCGGGCCAGCGCCGCGACCGCCGGCGACGTGTCGCCCAGGTAGCGCTCCTCCCAGACCGTGGTGGCGAACGCGTCGGTGTCGCCGAACAGCACCGGTGAGCCGTCCCGGGCCGCGGCGTCCTCGGCCGCGCACTGCCGCGTCGCGACCGTCACGAAGTCGTCCCGGTCCCAGGTCACGTCGAAGGCGGTGGCCGCCGGCCGGTCCCGGCGCAGCGCGGCCAGTTTGCGTTCGGTCAGCTCACGGCCGAACTCGGGCACCCAGCGGGTGCCCGCCCAGATCCCGCCGCGCAGCCGGTAGTGCCGGGCCAGCGCCCGGGCCATGGTGGTGGTGCCGGTCGACTCGGCGCCCACCACGATCACCCGGCGGGTGAACCAGGCGCGCGGGCCGGGACCGAGCAGGTGCCAGTGCGCGACCGGGTCGGCCCGGACCGCCGTTCCGGAGACCGGCATCCGCAGCCGGTCCTGGTCGACCAGGACCGGCTCGGCGTGGAAACGGCGGGCCAGTTCGGCGCCGTACTCCTCGGAGGAGAACACCGCGTCGAAGCGGTCGGTGCCGGCCGCCCGCCGGAACACCGCCACGTGCAGATCCCAGACGGCCGGGTCGGCGTAGTCGATCGGGTGGTCGTCGTGCACGCCGACGAACCGGACCGACGGCCCGTGCGCCTCGCGCAGCCAGCTCAGCCGCAGGCCGAGCGGGATGCTCTCGGTGGAGGCCGGGGCGACCACCACGGTGACCCGCTCGCAGGCGGCCGCCGCGGCCTCGATCAGCGCGTGGTGCCCGGCGTGCGGCGGGTAGAACTTGCCGATGACCAGTCCGTGACCGAATCTCATCGCAGCGCCCTCCGCCAGGACCGCAGGCCCAGCATGCACAGGACCAGGAACGCGACGTAGAGGATCGCGGTCAGCCACAGGCCCTTGTAACCGTAGAGCGGGATGTAGATCAGATCCGCGGTGATCCAGATCCACCAGTTCTCCAGCAGCTTGCGGGTCTGTCCGTAGGTGGCGAGCAGTGACAACGCGGTGGTGAGCGCGTCGGCGAACGGGACCGTGGAGCCGGTCAGCCGGTCGAGGAAGAGGCAGAGGCCGCCGGTCAGCACCGCTCCGGCCACCGCCAGGCCGAGCCACTCGGCCCGGCTGGTGACGCGGACCACCAGGCGGGTGCGGTCCTGCCCGCCGAACAGCCAGGCCCACCAGCCGTACAGGCCGAGGACGATGTAGACGATCTGCAGGCCGGCGTCGGCGTAGAGGCCGGCGGTCCAGAAGACGACCATCAGCAGCAGGACGTTGAGGACGCCGAGCGGCCAGTTGAGGATGTGCTGCCGCACCAGCAGGCCGACGGTGAGCAGGCCGGTGGCGAAGCCGAGCACCTCGGCCCAGGAGGTCGGCACTCCGAACGCCACCACGGCCGGGCTGTTCAACCAATCGATCACGATGAACAGCATCCCGGCCGCGGGCCGGTGGTGGAAGCCGGTTTCTCAGACCGGCAGCAACCGGTGGCCGGCCATCTCCAGTTCGCCGTCGTGCACGATCACCGCGGTCTGCAGCCCGGAGGCGCCGTCGCGGAGCACCACCGAGCCGCCGTCCAGCTGGTAGGTCCCCCGGGCCGGCTGACGGCGTCCGGCCACCCCGCCGGCGTACGTGCCGTCGGTGCGCAGTTCCAGGCGGACCGTGCCGTCCGGGCTGCGCCAGGCACCGACCAGGGGCGCCCCGGCCGACACCCGGGGACGCCCGTCCAGCGGCACCGCCATGGCGCCGGCCGAGCGGCCCAGGACGATGGCCAGGATCGAGGAGGCGTCCAGGACGGTGGCGTCGACGCGGTGGTCACAAGGAGAAGTCATCTGCTCCGGCTCCGTGGTGGGACGGTGTCGGACTTCTCCTTCGGCGGGCGGACGCCGGCCGCCACGGTTTCCCCCGGTGCGATCCGGGTGCCGCTACGACGCCCTCAGAGCCGCCGTGACGGCCGCGGTGAGCTTTTCGAGATGGTCGTCACTCAACGGCTCCCGGGCCACCGCGAGACGCCAGTACAGCGGGCCGAGGATCAGGTCCACGGCGAGGTCGGCGTCGGTCCCCTCGGGCAGCTCACCCCGGTGGATCGCCTGGCCGACCAGCTTCTCCCCGACCGCCTGCTGGTGGGTGCGCAAGGCCCGCTGCAGGGTTTCGGAGATCTGCGGATTGCGTGCCGCCTCGGCCATCAGGTCCGGGATGATCTGCGACGCGATCCGGTGCTGGAGCGCCTTGCTCACGATCATCATGAGCAACTCCAGATCACCCGCGAAGCTCCCGGTGTCCGGTAGCGGCACCTTGCGCTCGGCAACGTCCGAGATGATCTCCATGACCATCTCGAGCTTGTTGCTCCAGCGCCGGTAGATAGCGGTTTTGCCGACCCCCGCGCGGCGAGCCACGGCCTCGATGGACAATCGACCGTAGCCGACCTCCGCGAGCTCGTTCATGACCGCGTTGCGGATCGCGACGGTGATGTCGCCTCGGAGCACCGCGGCTCCGGCTGGTGCGCGTTTGACTGTCGCCACCCGTCGACTATACCGCTACGACGTAACGGTTGCGTTCCGCCGTTCGGTCGGCTAACGTCACTGCACGTCGATACGAACCCGTTCCATCGACGCCTGCGGGATCCTGCCATGCTGCTTGCTGTGTTCTCGCGCAAGTCAACGGAGCCGACGAGATCGGAGCACCACTCCATGCCAGAGACGGCGGTCGCCGAGGCCGGCGCTGGGATCTCCCTCAAGGAGCTCGCCCGGCGCAACGGCCTCACCGCGTCGGGACGGCTCCCCAGCCTCCCGGAGTACACGCGCCAGCTGTGGTCCTACCGGCACTTCATCGGGGCGCACGCCAGCGCCAAGATGACCTCATCACTGGGCAGCACCAAGCTCGGCGCCGTGTGGCAGGTCCTCACACCGATCTTCAACGCCGCGGTCTACTACGTGATCTTCGGCGTGATCATCGGCACCAGCAAGAATGTCGACAACTTCCCCGCGTACCTGTGCATCGGGGTCTTCGTCTTCCAGTTCACCCAGTCGATCGTGCAGTCCGGGATCAACGCGATCACCGGCAACCTGGGCATGATCCGGGCGCTGCACTTCCCCCGGGCCAGCCTGCCGCTGTCGGTGGCCCTGGTCGAGATCCGCAACTTCATCGTGGCACTGGGCGTGCTGATGGCCATCGTGCTGCTGACCGGTGAGCCGATCACGTGGCAGTGGCTGCTGGTGGTGCCGCTGCTGCTCCTGCAGTCGGTGTTCAACACCGGCCTGGCCCTGGCCGGCGCGCGCTTCGGCTCGAAGCTTCGCGACGTCAAGCAGCTGATCCCGTTCATCATGCGCTTCTGGATGTACGGCTCGGCCGTGCTCTACCCGGTGACCATGTTCACCGAGAACGACAAGATCGACGGCTGGATGCTCACCCTGATCGAGTCGAACCCGATGCTGATCTTCATCGAGCTGATGCGTCACTCGCTGATGGAGGACGTGCCGCTGGCCGGCACCCCCACCAGCCTCTGGATCGGCGCGACCATCTGGAGCGTCGTCGTCGGGCTCGGCGGTTACGTGTACTTCTGGCGCGGAGAGAAGGGCTACGGCCGTGGCTGACAATCGGATCCCCACCGTCGTCGCTGACGACGCACACGTCATCTACAAGGTCAACAGCTCCGCCGCCGCGGGCAGCGGCAGCCCGCTGGCCAGCTTCAAGCGACTGGTGACCGGCTCCTCCCCCGCCAACGTCCGGGAGGTGCACGCCGTCAAGGGGGTGACCTTCGTGGCGTACCGGGGTGAGGCGATCGGCCTGATCGGCAGCAACGGCTCGGGCAAGTCGACCCTGCTGCGCGCGGTGGCCGGCCTGCTGCCGGTGGCCCGCGGCTCGATCTACGCCTCCGGCCAGCCGTCGCTGCTCGGTGTGAACGCCGCCCTGATGAACGAGCTGCCCGGCGAGCGCAACGTCGAACTGGGTTGCCTGGCCATGGGCATGTCACCCGCCGAGGTGAAGGCCAAGAAGGACGGCATCATCGAGTTCTCCGGCATCAACGAGCGCGGCGACTTCGCCTCGCTGCCGATGCGGACGTACTCCTCCGGCATGGGCGCCCGGCTGCGGTTCTCGATCGCCGCGGCGAAGCAGCACGACGTGCTGCTCATCGACGAGGCGCTGGCCACCGGTGACGCGAAGTTCCGCCGCCGCAGCGAGCAGCGGGTCCGTGAGCTGCGCGCCGAGGCCGGCACGGTCTTCCTGGTCAGCCACAGCGAGCAGTCGATCCGGGACACCTGCGACCGGTGCATCTGGCTCGAGTCCGGCCAGATCCGGGCGGACGGCGCCACCGACGACGTGATGAAAGAGTACGAGGCCTTCATGCGCAAGTAGCGCACGAAGGCCTCGCCGTGGGGCCGGTCGGTCAGTTCACCGAGAGATGCACGTGGTTCGTGTGGTCGCTCGAGGGATCGCCACCGGCCCCGCTGTACGACTTCCAGCCGCTGCTCGGCAGCCAGATCCGCCGGTACCAGATGACGTAGAGCACGTCGAGGGCCTCGGCGTTCTTGATGAAGTAGTTCGCCAGGTTGTTGCCGTAGGTCTTGTCGGCACCGGTGGCGTCGCCGCCGAAGGTGCCCTTCTCGGCGGAGAAGTCACAGGCCCGGCCCTTGGGGTGCTCACCGCTGTTCTGCTCGCGGAAGCACTTGGTGTACCTGGTGAAACCGTCGCTCTTCGCCTGCTTCAGAGCGTGCAGGGTGCGCGGGGTGAGGCAACCACCGGTGGTCGGGTCGTCCTCGGTGCACCCACTGCCGGATCCGCTGGGCGCCGGATCCGCCGTGGCACTGTCACCGCTGCCGCCGTCGCTGCTCGACGAGGCGTCGGCGCCCTGGTTGGCCTTCTTCAGCGCGGTCTCCGCCTGGACCTTCTTCTTGGCCATGACGTTGACCTGCTTCGCCTGGTCACGCACGGCGGCGTCGATCGCGGTCTTGGCCTTGGCCTGGGTGTCGCGGGTCGTCTTGAGGTCCTCGATCGCCTGGTTCTGCTTCGAGGCCACGGTGGCGAGCGATTCCGCCCGGTCGACGAATCCGCCGGTCGAGCTGGCACCGATCAGGGCGGTCAGCGGTCCGAGCCGGCCGTTCGTGTAGGCCTGCCGGGCGATCTCGTCGAGCACCGCCTGCTTCGGACCGAGTTCGGTGTCCAGGCGCTTGACCTCGGCGGTCAGCTTGACCTGCTGTTCCTTGGACTTCTTCAGGTCGGCCTTGGCCTTGACGTAGCCGCTGGAGGCGTCCTCCAGTTGCTCGATCAGCGACTTGGATCCGCCCTCGCCGTCGTCGCCGGAGTCGCCCGGGGCCGCAGAGGCCGGGGACGCGGCGAACACCAGCCCGCACACGGCGACCAGTAACGCCGTGATCGGGGCGAATCGCCGCGCAGTCGGTTGCTGCACAGGTAATTCCTTCCGTCGGCCGCCGACCGGGTTAGCTGACGGGTTCGGGACGAAGGAAATCCCTACCGCTGGCGCGGATTCACCCCGAGGAAAATGGTTCCCCGGTTCGCCGGGGGGTGGCGATTAGGCGGCGGCTCCCATACGGGAACCGCGTCCGACCATACCCACTCGGGCCAAGGATCGACAGATCTCGTACGCACCGCAATGGGGTGACGACATGAGGTGATTCGATTACCGAAAGTCATTGTGAGGTAACGCATTTCGCCGTTCTCAGAGCCTGATCCACGGCGATATCTCAGGTAAACTCGGCGCCGGTCCTGCCAGGACGGCACCGCCCCCGAGTTGCCGGCAGGCCGCCGCCCAATCGCCTCCCAGGCGAGCCGGGGACCCAGGTCACTGGGGTGAATCCGCCTGACAACGGCGGTAGGGATCGCTTCCGTCCCGAACCCGTCAGCTAACCCGGTCGGCGGTGACAAGGAAGGAATGTTGATGACCGCACGTCCCCGCCGGTGGCTGACACTCGCCCTGGCGCCGCTGATGGCGACCGCGATGTTCGTGGGCCCCGTGGCCCCGGCTTCCGCGGCACCCGGCGGCAGCACCACGGCCGAAGAGGAGGACGAGGACGCCAACCTGTCGACCGTGCTGGAGTCGACGAACCGGCGTTACGTCTCCGCCAAGGCAGCCGTGGCCAAGTCCGTCAAGAACCAGAAGGAACTCGCCTCCGGCATCAAAGCCGCCGAGGCACGCCGGGACGTCCTCATTCCCGAGGTCAACTCGATCGCGAAACAGCAGTACATGACCGGCGACGTGAGCGCCCTGGGCTTCCTGCTCAGCGCGGACACGTCGAACGATTTCCTGAGCAAGGCGGTCTCCCTGGAGGAGATCAACCGGCTGCACGACAGCAAGCTGAGTGAGCTCAACGACGCCCTCGAAGAGATCACCGCGAAGAAGACCGCGCTGGACGCCGAGCTCAAGAACGAGCAGGAACAGCTCGCCGTTCAGAAGAAGCAGAAGGAAGCGGCCGAGAAGCAGCTGACGCTCCTCGGCGGTGGCACCGGGATCAACAGCACCATCACCGACGGCTTCGTCGCCGCGAAATCGGCGACGGCCAAGGCGGCACCCCGCAACGCCCAGGGCGGCTTCTCCGCGGAGAGCTGCAACCAGGACGACCCGACCACGAGCGGCTGCATCACGAAACGCACGCTCAACATGTACAAGGAGACCAAGAAGGCCGGCTTCGACCTGTTCGTCGGATGTCACCGCACCGGTGGCCCGTTCGAGCACCCGAAGGGCCGGGCCTGCGACTGGTCGCTGCAGAAGAGCGGATTCTCGTCGGCGCACAACGACAAGATGATGAAGTACGGCAACGACCTGACGGCCTTCCTGGTCCGCAACGCCGACGCACTCGGCATCTACTACGTGATCTGGTACAAGCAGATCTGGTTCCCGGCCAGCGGCTGGAAGCAGTACCACGGGGTCAGCGACCACACCGACCACGTGCACGTCTCGATGCTCTGACAGACCCACCGAAAAGCCCCCGTCCCTCGCTGCCGGCGAGGAACGGGGGCTTTCTCGTGGTACGGGGTCAGTGCACCGCGCGGCGCACCGGGGCCCGTCCGGCCGGCTGAACCGGCGCGGGGCCGACCGGCAGGGCCGGCGGGATCGCCATCGTCACCGGGCGGACCTGGGTGACCTCGATCTCCTTGCCGTGGTGGTGCAGCGTCAGCCGAGCCGAGCCGCCGCCGTTGCGCAGGGAGTAGGTGACCTCCTCCGCGGTGACGTTCACCCGCAGCCGCAGACCGTGCCAGAGCAGCGAGAACTCCAGGTTGTTGATCCGGCTGGGCAGGCGCGGCGCGAACGACAGCTGACCGTTGAAGTCACGCATGCCGCCGAGACCGGCGACCAGCGCGATCCACGACCCGGCCAGCGACGCCACGTGCACGCCGTCCCGGGCGTTCTGGTGCAGGTCGTGCAGGTCCATCAGGGCGGCCTCGCCCAGATAGTCGTGCGCCAGCTCCAGGTGCCCGGTCTCGGCCGCCAGCACCGCCTGCACGCAGGCCGACAGCGACGAGTCCCGGACGGTCCGCGCGTCGTAGTAGGCGAAGTTGCGCGCCTTCTCCTCCGGCGTGAACGCGTCACCGCGGATGTACATCGCCATGACCAGGTCGGCCTGCTTGATCACCTGCTTGCGGTACAGGTCGAAGTACGGGAAGTTCAGCAGCAGCGGGTACGCCTCCGGCGGGGTGCCGTCGAAGTCCCACTCCGAGAGCCGGGTGAAGCCCTCGCACTGCTGGTGGACGCCGAGTTCCTTGTCGTACGGGATGTGCACGGCCGCCGCCGCGTCCCGCCACGACGCCGTCTCCTCGTCGTCCACACCCAGCTTGCGCGCCAGGTCCGGGTGCCGCTTGCAGGCCTCGACCGCGGTCATCAGGTTCTGCTGCGCCATCAGGTTGGTGTAGATGTTGTCGTTCACCACGGCCGTGTACTCGTCCGGCCCGGTGACACCGTCGATGTGGAACCGCCCGTGCCGGTCGTGGTGACCCAGCGAGCGCCACAGCCGGGCGGTCTCCACCAGCAGTTCCAGGCCGACCTCACGCTCGAAGTCGTAGTCGCCGGTGGCCTGCACGTACCGGCGGACCGCGTCGGCGATGTCGGCGCCGATGTGGAAACCGGCGGTGCCGGCCGGCCAGTACCCGGAGCACTCCTGGCCGCGGATGGTCCGCCACGGGAAGGCGGCGCCCTGCAGACCCAGGGTCTGCGCCCGCTCCCGGGCCAGGTCCAGCGTCGAGTGCCGCCAGCGCAGCACGTCCGCCGCCGCGGCGGGCTGGGTGTAGGTCAGGGCCGGCAGGACGAACGTCTCGGCGTCCCAGAAGGTGTGGCCGTCGTACCCGGGGCCGGTCAGTCCCTTGGAGCCGATCGGGCGCTTCTCCGCCCGGGCACCGGCCTGCAGCGTGTGGAACAGGCCGAAGCGGACCGCCTGCTGCACCTCGGGGTCACCCTCGACCTTGACGTCCGAGTGGTCCCAGAACGCGTCCAGGTATTCGCGCTGCTGCTGCACCAGACCGTCCCAGCCGTCCAGCCGGGCGCTGGCCAGGGCCGCACCCACCTGGTCACGCAGGGCGGGCAGGGAGCGCATGCTGGACCAGCCGTACGCCGCGATCTTGACGACGCGCAGTTTCTGGCCGGGCTCCAGGCGGCAGGCCACCGTGGTGCGCAGCCAGTCCGGGTGCCCCTCGGTGGTGATGGCGTGCCGGCCCGGCGTCTCCACCGAGTGCTCCATGGCCGCGGCCATCCGCAGGTCGCTGGCCTTGGTCCGGTGCAGCAGGATGCCACCGGTCGGCTGCTCGAGCATCTCCTCGGCCTGCAGCGGGCGGTCCAGCACCGCGGCCACCCGCGGATCCTTGCTCATCGGCGGCAGCTGCTCGTTCGCCACCAGCTCGGACTGCAGGATCAGCCGGGCGGAGGTGTCCAGCGGCTCGACCTCGTAGAGGAAGGCGACGACCGCGCGCTGGGTGAACGAGACCAGGCGCACGGTACGCACCCGCACGCCCTGACCCGACGGGGACACCCACTCGACGACCCGTTCCAGGGTGCCGGCCCGCATGTCCAGGCAGCGCTCGTGGGAGCGCAGCTCGCCGTAGCGGACGTCGAACGGCTCGTCGTTGACGAGCAGCCGCATCAGCTTGGCGTTGGTGACGTTCACCATCGTCTGGCCGGACTCCGGGAAGCCGTACCCGGCTTCGGCGTGCGGCAGCGGGCGAAGCTCGTAGAACGAGTTCAGGTAGCTGCCGGGGAGGCCGTGCGGCTCGCCCTCGTCCAGGTTCCCGCGTATCCCGATATGGCCGTTCGAGAGAGCGAACACCGACTCCGACTGGGCCAACAGGTCCAGGTCGAGCCGGGTTTCCCGGATGTGCCATGGGTCGACGGGGTAGGCCCGTTCACGGATCACGATCGTGCCTCTCGTTACTGAAAGAGGAGGTCTTGAGAAAGATTACGAAAGCTCGGAGAGGTCGGTGACGACCACGTCGGCGCCGTGCTCACGCAGCGCCTCGGCCTGGCCCACCCGGTCCACCCCGATCACGATGCCGAACCCGCCCGCCTTCCCGGCGGCGACTCCGGCCTGGGCATCCTCATACACCGCGCAGTTCTCCGGAGGAATGCCGAGTTGCTTCGCGGCGAGCAGGAAGGTGTCGGGGGCGGGCTTGCCGGGGAGGCCGAGCTCGCGGGCGACGACACCGTCCACGCGGACCTCCAGGAGGTCGGCGATGCCGGCGGCCTCCAGGACGTCCTTGCAGTTGGCGCTCGCGGAGACCACCGCGCGGCGGAGACCGGCGGCCTTGGCGGCCTTCAGGTACTCCACCGATCCGGGGTAGACCTCGACGGCGCCTTCTTTGATCTTCTGCAGCACGAGCAGGTTCTTACGGTTGCCCACGCCGTTGACGGTCTCCTGGTCGGGGCCGTCGTCCGGATCGCCCTCGGGCAGGGTGATGTCCCGTGAGGCGAGGAAGCTGCGGACACCGTCGGCCCGCTGCCGGCCGTCGACGTATCGGTGATAGTCGACGCCCGCATCGAAGGGGACGAACGGCTGGTCATGACGTTCCGACCACGATTCCAGGAACGAGTCGAACGTTTGTTTCCACGCGGCACCGTGCACCAGCGCGGTCTGCGTCAGCACGCCGTCGAGATCGAAGAGACACGCGGTCACCTGAGATGGAAGTCCGAGCACGCGCCCAATGTAGCCGGACCCCAAGACCGGTGAGTGCGGAAGGGCGGGTTCACATTTTCCCGACTGTTTACCGGTCGGCCGACCTGCTGTTTCTCGAGGAATCAGGCACGGCTTCAAGAGCCATCCGCAATCCGATCGAGGTACCGATGGGCCCTGTCGCGGTCGTCACCTCGTCGCACAGTTGGTGCGTCAACCACAGTCCGCGACCACCGATGTCCAGTCCATCGGGGGCCTGCGGCTCCTCGAGACGGTCGCCGGGGATGCCCGCGCCGGAGTCGGTCACCACACACCACACCGAGTCGTCCTCGACCCGCAGCACCAGACGGCCGGTGCCGCCGGCGTGCAGCACCACGTTCGTGATGATCTCGTTGATCGACAGGACGTAGCCGTGCACCCGGTCGCTGTCGAGTGCCACGTGGGTGAGCGCCCGGGTCACCGCGTGCCGGAGCACCGTGATGTCGGTCTGCCCGAACGGCCGGTCCAGAAGCACCGATCCCACCCGGAGGGAGGCACCGTCGGACCGCGACTGCCCATCGGCAGCCGAACGCACCCGCGGGCTGATCCTCTCCTCCACCGTCGTGCAGCCTACGCGCTGTGGCCGGCCGGTGGCAGAAGCCATCGGTGATCCCGCCCGGAAGTGGCGCGCCGCACTGTTCTCATCGCCGGCCGACATCGATTCGATCACCCGTCTCGTCGAAGAAGTGGATCGCGTCCATCCGCACCGCGACGGCGAGCGGATGCCCCGGGGAGACGGCCGGGTACGGCGCGAGCCGCACCGCCAACTCCGCCGGTCTGCGATGGTGCCGTCCCAGGTCGTTGAGGATGCTCGCGCGGGTCGCGCGGGCCTCCGTGCCCGGTTGTTCGTCCGGCCCCGGGCGGGTCAGCCGTTGCAGCCGCCCGCCGAGCCGCCTGAGCGCCCCGCCGGCGGCCGTGGCCGGCGCCGGTGCGCTCATCTCGTCCACCACGATCGCGGTGGCGCCGACGTCCAGGTACGCCAGCGATTCGTGCCCGTGGTGCTCGAGGTACCTGATGTGGCCGCGGAGGACGTGTCCGGGCGTCTCCGGGGTCACCGGGACCAGCGCCTCGGCCCGGATGCCGACGACGATCCGCTCACCGTGGTAGCGCGCCACCGCCCGGGCCCGCGGATCGTTCCACGGCAGATAGAGCGCCTGCTCGCCGAAGGCCAGCGCGATGTACTGATCCAGGTGGACGTAGACGGACGCCTCGAGCAGGTTCATCCGGGGCGAGCCGAGGAACGCCGCGACGTAGAGCGTGGCCGGCGCGCGGTAGACCTCGGTGGGCGTGCCGACGTCCTGCAGCACGCCTCTGCGCATGATCGCCACTCGGTCCGCCATGGTGAGCGCCTCGGCCTGGTCGTGGGTGACATACATGGTGGTGACGCCCAGCTCACGGGTCATGCCGGTGATCTCGGCCCGCAGCTCGGCGCGCAGACCGCTGTCCAGGTTGGAGAGCGGCTCGTCCATCAGGAAGATACCCGGCCGGCGCACTATCGCGCGGCCCATGGCGACCCGCTGGCGCTGCCCGCCGGAGAGTTGGGCGGGTTTGCGGCCCAGCACCTCGCCGATGCCGAGGGCGCCGGCGACCGAGCCGACCCGGTCCTGGCGGGGGCCGGGGTCGACGCCGGTGAGCTTGAGCGGGAAGCCGATGTTCTCCGCCACGGTCATGTGCGGATAGAGCGCGAAGTCCTGAAACACCATGGCGATGCTGCGGTCGCGGGGCGCCAGGTCGAGGACCGGATCGCCGTTGAGCAGGATATCGCCCTCGGTCGGGTCCTCCAGCCCGGCGATCATGCGCAGCACCGTCGACTTGCCGCAGCCGGACGGGCCGAGGAGCACCATGAACTCGCCGTCCTGCACGTCGAGCGTGAGGTGGTCGACGGCGTAGGTCCCGTCCGGCCAGATCTTCGTGACGTCCTTGAGCGCGACGGTGGACACCGTCAACCTCCCGCGGCGAATCCTGGGCGTTCTCCTGGTGTGCTCGGAATCCGACCACTCCCGCGACGGGCCGCGATCGGGTCATAACTCTGCGAGAGCCGTCGATGCTTTAGCCATCACCCGAAAGGTCCAATCGCGCATTGTGATCAATCAATCACTGACGGATGGTTTCGGGTGGTCGGGTGTGCACGTTCACAGCCGGAAGGCACTTTTCCGAAATAAACCCTTTATGGGCTCGGATGCTGTCATGACGGTTTTCCCGGTGCAGGCACAAAAGAGCCATTCCCATCAGGGGTACGCGTAAAGACCCCGTGCCGTTTCGTCCGCTTTCACGTTCGCTCGTCCCGGATCGACCCAGCACCCGAGGGGTTCTGACACGATAAAAGTGGACGTGCCCGTCGAGGCTGACAAATCGATTGTGTCGCCTTCGCGCGTTTCCGGCCGAGGTACCGCTGCCAAGCTCGCGACCGCCCACCACACGGAAGGCACGATTGTCATTTTCCCGACACGGGACGCGCCAATTCGCGGCATGTGCCGCAGACCGGAACAGCCGCCGGTCACCGCGCCCGGGAAGCCCGCCAATCGGCGACCGTCTCATACGCGAAAACGCCACCGACCAGCGCCACGATTCCCAGCACGCCCACCGTCGCGTACCCACAGAGGGCCGCCACCAGAAGGACCAGAACGCGCCCCTCCCAGCCCATCACGGCACCGCCGGCCCCGACCGGAGCGCCCTTCTCCATCCGGGCCGTCAGGTCGTAGTGCCGCAGGGTCAGCGTGAACAGCAGCAGGAAGGTGACGGCCGTCGGCACCGAACCGTAGACGCCCACCGCGACCACCGTCAGGTATTCGGCGGCCCGCAGCGCGGACGGCACCAGCCAGTCCAGCGGGCCGTCGTGCCGCTGACGGGCCGCCGCGGCGGCCAGCACCACCGGAACCACGGTCAGCGCGAGCACCGGCCACTGAGCCGCTGCGTCGCCGACCAGCATCAGGGCCACGGTCGCCACCGCGAAGACCGCGAACAGGGCTGCCCACACCACCGGGGCGCGCAGACCGATCCGGCTCAGCACCGACCGGGCCAGCGGGCCGTCGTCACGGTGCCGCATGGTGTCGACCGTGTTCAGCACGCCGACCCGCATGGAGAGCGCCCGCAACGAGCGCAGACCCAGCGTGTACGCCGCCGCGAACAGCCCGATCCCGACGACCGCGCCGAGCACCACCCGGCCGTTGGAGACCGCCGCAAGCACCGAGATCAGCGCCCAGCGCTCACCGATCGGGAAGACCACGATCCGCTTCGCCCAGTAGATCAGCGAGCCGCGCTGGCTCTGCGCCTTCACCGAGGCGGCGGTGAGACGGGCGCCCACCCCGCCACCGGCCGGCTGCGCCGACGGGCGGGCGGCGGCCTCGTCGTGCAGCGCGCCGTACCACGTGTCGGTCATATGCCGGGCGGTCTGCAGAGTGATCGCGGCGATCGCCAGCGGCCACGCGTAGGGCAGGCCGATCCGCTCGGCACCGGCCGCCAGGCCCGCGTAGACCGCGTACTCCTTCGCACGGTCGGCCATCGTGTCCAGCCAGCCGCCGAACGCGTCGAACCGCCGGGTGTACCGGGCCAGCTGCCCGTCCACACAGTCGAGCACGAAACCCAGGTAGAGCAGGATCCCGCCGGCGATCATCGCGACCCGCGACGCCTGCCAGAACGACAGCGCCGCGGCGACGGCGAACAGCACCGACAGCGCGGTCACCCCGGTCGGGCTCAGACGCAACCGGGCGGCCGCCTTGGTGACGATCGGCGACCAGCTGCTCACCGCGTACGTCGTGAAGAAGTCGTCCTGTTCCTTGACGGCCAGCCGCAGCAGGGCCTTGTCCTCGTCGACCGCGTCCACCGCAGCACGGGCGGCGGCCAGCTCGGCCTCGGTGCCGACCTGCTCGGCGTGCAGCAGCCGAATCCGGGTGGCCACCGGGACCAGGCCGGCGTCGATCAGGGCGGGCAACAGGTCGGGCCGGTCCGCGACCTTCTCCAGCAGCGGCAGGTCGGCGGGGGCGATGCACATGGCGCCGAGGAACCGGACCGTGCCGGTGCCCGGCTCCGCGGCCACCACCCGGCCACGGTCCTCCTTGAGGTCGCCGGTGGTGTCCGGCGCGACCAGGACGCTGCTGCGCCCGGCCGGATCGGTGGCGAGCGTCCACAGCAGGCTGGCGTGCGCCACCAGATTGTCCGGGCAGATCAGCAGCGGCCGGCCGGTGTCCCGGGCCCGCCGCGCGAGCTCACGCAGGTGTCCGGTCAGGTCGCCGCCGGCGGCCACCCGGTCGATCTCCACGGCGCCGGCCGACCGCAGCGCGGCGGTCAGGTCGTCGGCGAGACCGAGGGTGCCACCCGAGGCGGCGCCGCCGGGGGCGTAGAGGAGGGCCAACGTCACGGATTTTCTCCTCGTCACCCACCCGGGGACTGCTCACCGGCCCGAAATCGGGTCCAGGTTAACAGCGGGCGTCAAGCGGGTACGGGTCACCCTTACGGGAGCTTGACCGCCGGTATCCACCTGGGGACCGAGGGCGGGACAGGTACCCGGGACATACCGTCGAAGTGGCCGCGGCAGAGAGCCGCAGCCACAGCTGAAGGAGTGGATGATCGTGTCCCGCACCATCACGAGCAGCACCCTCACCCGCCCCCGCGACAACCGCATGATCGCCGGCGTCTGCGCCGGCCTGGCGCGGCGCTTCGGACTCTCGGCCGGAGTCGTCCGGATCCTCTTCGTCCTGTCCTGCCTGCTGCCGGGCCCGCAGTTCATCGCCTACCTGGTCCTCTGGGCCCTGATGCCCAACGAGTGACCCGCCCCTCCCGTGGTGATTTCAGGCGCACCAGCCGCCCGAAATCACCACACCCCCAGCAGCGTGGAGACTTCGGGCGCCCACAGCGCCCGAAATCCCCACACCCCCAACCGCGTGGAGACTTTGGGCGCCCACAGCGCCCGAAAACACCACACCCCCAACCGCGTGGAGACTTTGGGCGCCCACAGCGCCCGAAATCACCACACCCCCAACCGCGTGGAGACTTCGGACGCCCACAGCGCCCGAAAACACCACACCCCCAACCGCGAGCGGCACTGCTCTGGGTGGAGCGGAGACGGCACGCGCCTGAACTCGGAGATGAGTTCAGGCGCGTGGACGTCGGGGCCGGTCAGGGACTGGCGAACGACACCGTGACCGTGGTGTAGCCGAGACGGGCGAAGAGGCTCTCCAGCATCCGCTGGGTGTTCTCCCTGGCCCGCTCGTCCAGCCCACTGGCCCGGGCCGCCTCGGTGATCCGCTGCTGGGCCTGCTGATAGACCTGCTGCTGCTTGCCCGCGTCGTTGCGGAACGCGTCGCCGATCCGGTTGAACAGACCGCGTTCCTCAGCGACCACATAGCTGCGTTCCATGTCCAGCGCGGCGGCGGACTGCTCCGGCGCCGGCAGGGTCAGCGTGATCGTCTTCTTCTCCTCGTCGATCACCATCGCCTCGTCCGCGAGCGAGCTGAAGTCGACATACGTCTCCACCGTGCCCGATCCGACGAACAGCGTGCGCCGATTGACCAGGAAGTCGGGGATGTTCTCCTTGTTCTCCTGGAGGTCGACGATGACCTGGAACGTGCCGTCGGCCGCGACGTACCGGTGCAGGTCCCGCATGGACTGCAGGAGCACCGGCTGGCTGCGGTCGGTGGTCTGGTCCTCGAACGGGTTGTCGAAGGTGGGCAGCACGTTGATCGCCCGCAGGCCGAAGCAGGAGAGCACGATCAGTGCGAAGACGAAGCCGATGAAGATGAGCACCCGGGCGAAGCCGCTCGGCTTGTGCTCGGGTCGTTCCTCCACGGGAACGACAGTGTCCTCAGGAGGCGCCGGCGGGAACGCCCGCGTCGGTTCGTCCTCGCCGTCCGGTGAGTTGGCCATGCCCATACGGTAAGGAGTGGGTACGACAGTCCGCATCCGCTACCGCGCGAATGCGTTCAGTCCGGTCAATTTCTGCCCGATCGACAACTGGTGGATCTCGGACGTCCCCTCGTACGTCAGCACGCTCTCCAGATTGCCGGCGTGCCGCATCACCGGATAGTCGCGCAGGATGCCGTTGCCGCCGAGGATCGTCCGGCACTGGCGGGCGATCCTCAGCGCCTCCCGCACGTTGTTCAGCTTGCCGACGCTGATCTGCTCCGGGCGCAGCGGCCGGTCCTGACCGTCCCGCAACCGGCCCAGGTGCAGCGCCAGCAGGAAGCCCTTCTGCAGCTCGACCGCCATGTCGGCGAGTTTGGCCTGGGTGAGCTGGAAACCGGAGATCGGCCGGCCGAACTGCTCGCGCGACGCCGCATAGTCGAGCGTGGCGTCCAGGCAGTCCCGGGCCGCGCCGAGCACACCCCAGATGATGCTCAGCCGGGCCTCGGTGAGACACGACAGCGGCGCCATCAGGCTGCGGGCGCCGGGCAGCCGGGCACTCTCCGGCAGGCGTACCCCGTCGAGAAGGATCTCGCCGGTGCTGGAGGCCCGCAGCGACATCTTGGATCCCATGTCCCGGGTCCGCAGGCCGGGAGTGCCGGCCGGGACCACAAAACCGGTCACGCCCTTCTCCGCCTTGGCCCAGACGATCGACACGTCGGCGATCGCCGCGTTGAGGATCCAGGTCTTGACGCCGTCCAGGATCCAGTCGCCGCCCTCCTGGCGGGCCCGGGTGGACATGCCCGTCGGGTCGGAGCCGTGATCCGGCTCGGCCAGGCCGAAGCAGCCGATCTCCCGGCCGGCCGCCAGTTCGGGGAGCCAGCGGTCCTTCTGCTCCTCGGAGCCGTAGCGCCAGATCGCGTACATCACCAGGGAACCCTGGACGGAGACCAGCGAGCGGACGCCGGAGTCCGCCGCCTCCAGTTCCATGCAGGCCAGCCCCAGTGCGACCGACGAGGATCCGGCGAGGCCGTGGCCGGTCAGATGCATGCCGAACAGTCCGGCCTTGCCGAACGCGGCGGCCAGGTCGCGGATCGGGGCGGAGCCGTTCTCGTACCATTCGGCGACGCCCGGGCGGACGTGCTCGTCGGCCACCCGGCGGGCCAGAGCGCGAACCTCGCGCTCCTCGTCACTCAACAGTCCGTCAAGATCCAGCAGGTCAAGCGGTCGGACACCCATCCATGCAGGCTAATGGGTAATCAGTCATCCACGATGAGTACACGAGCGTGAATCTGGTTCCGCTGCTGCAACGCGGCACGGAGCGCGCGGTGCAGACCGTCCTCCAGGTAGAGCGCCCCGCGGTACTCCACGACGTGCGGGAACAGGTCGCCGTAGAACGTCGAGTCCTCGGCGAGCAGCTTGTCCAGCGCCAGCTCACGCTTGGTGGTGATCAGGTCAGCGAGCCTGATCGGCCGGGGTGGAATCTCCGCCCAGGATTTCAGCGTCGTGTTGTGGGCGGGGTACGGGGCTCCGTCCCGGACCGCTTTGAAGATCACGGCGGCTGCCCCTCTCCCTAGTCAGGTGTCGCATGCCAGCGTAGCCGCGCACCGCTCAGACCTCGCCGACCGAAGTCCATCGGCCATGATGCACCACATCCTCGACCGGCCGGTGGCCACGCTTGAGTGATGGTGACCTCTTGTCGTCACCGCGGTAGCCGACCGTCAGAACACCGATCGGCGTGAACTCCGCCGGGACGCCGAATGCCTGCTCGACGGCGTCGAGACGGTCGGCCGGCAGCCCGAAGAAGCAGGATCCGAGGCCCTCGTTGACCGCGGTCAGGTGCATGAGCAACGAGGCGAAACCGGCGTCGATGTCCCAGTACGGCACGGGCCAGCGTGACTCGTCCCGATCCGTCCAGCCTTTATCAGACTCGGCGTAACGGTCCAGATAGACCGATTTGTTCGAGAAGGCCACGATGATCAGCGGCGCGGTCCGCATCCGCCGGAGCCAGCCGCCCGCAGCACCGTCCTCGGCCGCCGTGACGGACCAGAACAGGTCCCGGTCGGCGGGCTCGGTGAGCACCAGGAAACTCCAGCCCTGCGAGAAACCCGCGGACGGGGCCCGCAGACCGTGCCGGACGATCTTGTCGACCAGCTCCGCCGGCACCGGACGGTCCGGGTCGTACCCACGGACCATCCGCCGCCGGCGGATCACCTCGTCGAACTCCATCAGGAGCGGATCCCCCACGCGGTCGTCCAGGGCCGGCCGGGCTCCAGCACGATCAGGTCGCGGCCGGTGCGGTACGCGTCCGGCGGGCAGGTCATCGGCTCGACCGCGACGGACCGGCGGAACCGGTCGCCGTGCAGGGTGTCACCGGAGAAGACCTGCCAGTACTTGAACTTGTCGTCGGCCCAGAGCACCAGCCTGGTGTCCGACGACGGATCGGCCAGGGTCACCGAGGTGATCCCGTCCGCGTCGAAGTCGATGTCGCCGAACGTGGTGTCCAGGACCAGGTCACCGATCCGGCGCGCCTCGGAGAAGTCGAACTCGGTGCCGGTCACCTTGACGGCCCCGATCGGCAGCAGCCGACTGTCGGCCTGGATCCGGGTCTTCGCCGGCACGTGCAGCACGGTGTCGTCCACCGAGACGCCGGGCAGCTGGAGGTACGGGTGCACCGAGAAACCCCACGGCGCGTTCGTCTCCGAGGTGTTGACGACCTCCTGCTCGCTGCGCAGGCCGTCGGCCGACACCGACCAGCGGGTCCGCAGGGTCAGCGACCACGGGTAGCCGATCTGCGCGGGCAGCTGGAACTCCAGGGTGACGGCGTCGGCGCTCTGCTCCACCGCGTGCCACCGTGCCCAGTTGACCAGGCCGTGGATGGCGTTGTGCCGGGCCGGCTCGGTCAGGGCGAGCTGGTACGCCTTCTCCTCGAACGTGTACTGCCCGTCCCGGATGCGGTTCGGCCAGGGCGCGAGGATCTGGCCGGCCGATCCCGGCGAGATCTCGTCCGTGGAGAAGCCGTCGACCAGGTCGACCCCGTTCACCGAATAGGCGCGAAGCGTGCCGCCGACCTCGGCGAGGACGGCACGGTGCCCGTCCGCCTCGATGGTCCACTGGGCCCCGGACTTCGCGACTTCCTCTGCGCTCATACCGCGACACTATCGGTCCGCGGCGGCCTCCTGGACGGGCCGGTATCGGATCAGCGCCGGCGAACTCGCGGCCAGCACCACCGCGAGACCCGCCGCGACGAACCCGCCGCCCGCCCAGGACCCGGTCACCCCGGTCAGGTCGGCGGTGGCGCCGGCCCGCAGGTCACCCAGCCGTGGCCCACCGGCCACCACCACGGTGAACACACCCTGCAGCCGGCCGCGGAGCCGGTCCGGCGCGAACGTCTGCATGATCGACTGCCGGTAGACCGAGCTGACCAGGTCGGCGGCGCCGGCCACCGCGAGCAGCAGCACCATCAGCCACAGGTGGGTGGCCAGGCCGGCAAGCCCGATCGCCACGCCCCAGCCGACCACCGCCACGATCAGCGCCACGCCCTGCCGCCGGACCCGGCCGATCCAGCCCGAGGTCAGGCCGCCGAGCATCGAGCCGATCGCGATGGCGCTGTACAGCCAGCCGACCGCCGCGCCGTCACCGAACTGCTGCTCGGCCACCGCCGGGAACAGGGCCCGCGGCATCGCGAAGATCATCGCGATCAGGTCGATCGCGAAGGAGAGCAGCAGCACCGGCTGGGTGACCAGGAACCGCAGACCCTCGGCGATGCCGCGCAGCCCGGCCGTCGGACGTTCCTCGCCCTCGGCGTGCTCGGCCGGTGGAAGGGCCGGCAGCCGCCACGTCGCCCAGAAGGTGACCGTGAACAGCAGCGCGTCGACGGCGTACGCCACGTCCACGCCGGTGTCCGTGCTCCAGATCCCCATGATCACGCCGGCCGCGAGCGGTCCGAGCACACCGCCGGCCGTACTCGCGGTGAAGTTCAGCGTGTTGGCCGCCGGGACCTGCTCGGCCGGCACGATCCGCGGGACGATCGCCTGCCGGGCCGGGGAACTGATCGCGAAACCGGCCGCCTGCACGGCGGTCAGCGCCAACAGCAGGTGCCCGCTGCGGACCCCGAGCAGCGCCTGGACCAGCAGTCCGACGGTGATCACCCAGGTCAGCAGCGAACCGGCGAGCAGCAGCCTGCGGCGGTCCACCACGTCGGCGATCGCACCGCCCCACAGCCCGAAGACGAGCAGCGGGACCAGGCCCGCCACGCCCAGCAGGCCGACCCAGGTGGTGGAACCGGTGACGGCGTACATCTGCACCGGCACGGCGACCGCGGTGAATTGGAAACCGAAGTAGGACGCCGCGTTGCCGACCCAGGTACGCCGGAACGTCGGCACCCGCAGCGGCCGGACGTCGATCATCCAGCCGGGAGAGCGGAAGCTCACGGAGCGAGCCTCTCCACGAGCCATCGCTCGGCGTCCGGGTGAAGACGGCGGAACCTCAGCCGGTCGTGCAGGCGGCTACTGCGGCCCTGCCAGAACTCCACCGTCTCCGGGACCACCCGGAACCCACCCCAGTGCGGCGGCGCCGGGACCGGGCCGGCGGCGAACCGCTCGGCGGCCGCCGTCAGCCCGCCCTCCAGCGCCTCCGGTCCGGGCAGCACCCGCGACTGCGGACTGGCCCAGGCGCCGAGCTGCGAGCCGTGCGGACGGGACGCGAAGTACTCCTCGGTCTCGGTGCGGGCGACCCGCTCGACCCGGCCGGCCACGATCACCTGGCGCTGCATCGGAAACCACGGGAAGACCAGGCTCGCGTACGGGTTCGCGGCCAGCTCGCCGCCCTTGCGGGACTCGTAGTTCGTGAAAAAGACGAAACCGCGTACGTCGTACCCCTTGAGGAGGACCGTCCGCGCGGAGGGACGCGCCCCCGCGTCCGCGGTCGCCACGATCATCGCGTTGGGCTCCGGCAGGCCGAAGGCCGACGCGTCGGCGAACCACGCGGCGAACTGGCTGGTCCAGTCCGCGGCCAGCCCGGATTCCAGCAGCGGCGGCCACTCGGCATAGTCGCGCCGCATGCCGGCGGGTGACGGAGGTTCCACGGGACTCCCAATCTTTCGGCTGCGACGACGGTAAGTCGCCCGACAGGATCTCGTCGGTGAACCAGGATGGGTGTCACCGAGAGCACAATCGCCACGGGTCGACCATGCCGTCACCCGCCGGGCAAGATGAATCACTCACCGCAGTTCGGTATCCCAGGGAGCGCCGTGTCCGACTTCAAGCCCGGCCTGGACGGCGTCGTCGCGTTCGAGACCGAGATCGCCGAGCTCGACGAGTCCGGCACCTCGCTGCGCTACCGCGGCGTCGACATCGAGGACCTGATCGGACAGGTCTCCTTCGGCAACGTCTGGGGCCTGCTGGTCGACGGCCGGTTCGGCCCCGGTCTGCCGCCGGCCGAGCCGTTCCCGGTGCCGGTGCACTCCGGTGACATCCGGGTCGACGTGCAGTCCGCGGTCACCATGCTGGCGCCCTACTGGGGGCTGTCCCAGCTGCTCGACATCAACGACGAGCAGGCCCGCTCCGACCTGGCCCGGGTGTCGGTCACCGCGCTCTCCTTCGTCGCGCAGGCGGCCCGCGGGCTGGGCCTGCCGGCCGTGCCGCAGAAGGACATCGACAAGGCCGAGACCATCGTGGAACGGTTCATGCGCCGCTGGCGTGGCGAACCGGACCCGCGGCACGTCAAGGCGGTCGACGCCTACTTCATCGCGGCCGCCGAACACGGCCTGAACGCCTCCACCTTCACCACCCGGCTGGTCGCCTCCACCGGCGCCGACGCGGCTGCCTGCATCGCGGCCGGCATCGGCGCGCTCTCCGGCCCGCTGCACGGCGGCGCCCCCACCCGGGTGCTGCAGATGATCGAGGCGGTGGAGCGCAGCGGCGACGCCACCGGTTACGTCCGTGACGTGCTGGACCGCGGCGAGCGGCTGATGGGTTTCGGTCACCGGGTCTACCGGGCCGAGGACCCGCGGGCCCGCGTGCTGCGCCGGATCGCCAAGGACCTGGGCGCGCCGCGGTTCGAGGTGGCCGAGGCACTGGAGGCAGCCGCACTCGCCGAGCTGCGGGAACGCCGGCCCGACCAGGACCTGTTCACGAACGTGGAGTTCTGGTCCGCGGTGGTGCTCGACTTCGCCGAGGTGCCGTCGCACATGTTCACCTCGATGTTCAGCTGTGCCCGGGTGGCCGGCTGGAGCGCGCACGTCCTCGAACAGAAACGCCTCGGCCGGATCCTGCGCCCCGGACTCCACTATGTGGGACCGGAACCGCGCAAGCCGCAGGAGGTCGAAGGCTGGGTTCAGCTCACGCATAATGTGTGACCGTGGACGACATCCGGATCCCCGACGCGATCAAACCAGTGGACGGCCGGTTCGGCTCCGGCCCGAGCAAGGTCCGGCCGGAAGGCGTCGAAGCGCTCTCCGCGGTGTCCCGCACGTTCATGGGCACCTCACACCGCCAGGCCACGGTGAAGGAGCAGGTCGCCCGTCTGCGGCGCGGCCTCGCCGAGTTCTTCGCCGTCCCGGACGGCTACGAGGTCGTCCTGGCCAACGGCGGCACCAGCGCGTTCTGGGAGGTCGCCACCTTCGGCCTGATCCGCAACAAGGCGCAGTTCGCCGAGTTCGGCGAGTTCGGCGCCAAGTTCGTCAAGGCGGTCACCGACGCGCCGTTCCTCGACCGGCCCACCGTGCACCAGGCCCCCGGCGGCCAGGCGTCCTACCTGCGGGCCGAGGCCGGCGTGGACGTCTACGCCACCGTGCAGAGCGAGACGTCCACCGGCGTGGCCGTCCCGGTCCGCCGGGTCAAGGGCGCCGACGAGGGTGCGCTGCTGCTCACCGACGCCACCTCCGGCGGCGGCAGCCTCGACGTGGACGTCTCCCAGACCGACGTCTACTACCTGGCCCCGCAGAAGGCGCTCGGCTCCGACGGCGGTCTCTGGCTGGCCGTGATGTCGCCGGCCGCGATCGAGCGGGCCTTCGCGGTCAAGGCCACCGGGCGGTACATCCCGCAGTTCCTCGATCTGGTGACCGCGATCGAACAGTCCCGGCTCGACCAGACGTACAACACGCCCGCCCTGGCCACGGTCTTCCTCGCCGCCGAGCAGGTGGACTGGATGAACTCGCAGGGTGGTCTCGCCTGGGCCGTCAAGCGCAGCTCGGAGAGCGCCGCCGCGATCTACGGCTGGGCCGACCGGTCCACGTTCGCCACACCGTTCGTCACCGACCCGGCGCTGCGCTCGTCGGCGGTCGCCACCATCGACTTCGACGACCGCCTGGACGCGGCCCGGATCGCCCGGATCCTGCGGGCCAACGACATCGTCGACACCGAGCCCTACCGCAAACTCGGCCGCAACCAGTTGCGGATCGCGCTCTACCCCACGATCGAGCCGTCCGACGTCGCGGCGCTCACCGCCTGCATCGATCACGTCGCCGAGCGTCTCTGAGAACCGGTGGGGGCCGCTCTTCGCGGCCCTCTTCCGGCTTTCTCCGGTGTACGCGGTGACGCCCGTCCCCACCTGCCCTTACGGTCGGTTCGCCCACCCAGCGCAACGGTCGAGTGACCCGGGTCATTGCGGAACGCCGACGTTTACCCGTACCCCTGAACAGGGTTGTTGGGTTTAAATGGTCTGCGGTCACGGAACTAGAACCTGAAGATCATCGTCGCTGGTCAGGGAGTTCGGCGGCGTGGCTTACCCCCATCGGGTGACCAAGGCGCGTACCGTGTTCCGAAACGCGCCCGGGTGACTGACTCTCGGGAGCACAGGCCAACGCGACGGGACGGAGGCAACGCATGCGGCCGGTACGCTTCGTCGCCCTCTCCGAGGACGGTCAGGCTCTGGTGCTCGCCGACGAGGTCGGCCGACTACTGGCGCTCCCCATCGACGACCGGATCTCCGGAGCCCTCCACGAGGGTCCCGCCCCGGCCGGCACGGCACTCGCCGTCATCGCCCCCGATCATGCGCCTGCCCTCTCCCCGCGCGACATCCAGGCCCGCATCCGCTCCGGCGAGTCCGCCGAGGACGTCGCCCGCGTCGCGGGTGTGCCGGTCGACCGGGTGCTCCGCTACGCCGGCCCGGTGCTGCAGGAACGCGCCATGCTGGCCCAGCACGCCCGCCGCACCCGGCTGAAGAGTTCCGACTCCGGTCAGCCGCTCGCCGAGGTGGTCGACAGCCGCCTCGCCCAGCACGGCATCGACACCGAGAAGATCTCCTGGGACGCGTTCCGGCGCGAGGACGGCACCTGGCGCATCGTCGCCACCTGGCCGTCCGGCAAAGCCACCGCCCAGGCCATCTGGGACCTCGACAAGAGCCGCCAGGCCGTGTCACCGCACGACGACATGGCGCAATACCTGTGCGCCGAACGCCCCACCCAGATCCTCGGCCAGGACCCGGCCCCGGAACGCGGCGGCCACGGCCTGCCCGGTCCGGCCCGCAGCGCCGAACCCAGCCGCGGCGGCCACGGCCTGCCCACCGCCGACCCGGCGGCCCCGTCCCGCCCGGGCCTCGGCCGCGACCCGATCCGCGCCGGCCGCGACGCCCTGCTCGCCTCCCTGGACCGCCCCCTCGAGAACAACGGCGGCGGCCGCGGCCTCGAGCCGGCCACCCGCCGCCCGGTCGCCGGCGGCGCCGCGGCCCTACTCGGCGGCGGCTCCGGCTCCGCGTTCGACGACGACGCCGACCTCCCCAAAGAGGTCCCGGCCGTGCCGTCGCTCGCGGTGCTGCGCCCCCGGCGCACGGTCGGCCAGTCCAACGCGGCCACGGCAACCACCGAGGGCGGCGACGAGGGCAAGCCGCGCAAGCGCCTCCCCAGCTGGGACGACGTGCTCTTCGGGGGCGGCCCGGCCGCCCGCGAGTCGTCCTGACCTGGTTCCACCGGCCTCATCACTTCGTGGAACCCCGCTGAGCAGCCTCTTCGTGGCCGTCCTCCCCTGTGAGGAAGCCCGCTCCCACCTGCGCAAACGGCTGCCCTCCGGCGTCCGGTACACCGCGCCGGAGAAGTGGCACATCACCCTGGCCTTCCTCGGTGACGTCCCGGCCGACCGGTTCGGCGAGGTGACGCGGGCCCTGGACGAGGTGCCCCCACCGGCCGACCTGACCCTGCACCTGGCCGAAGGCGGCAACTTCCGCGACGCCGTGTGGGCGGGCGTGGCCGGCGACGTCCCAGCCCTGGCAACCTTCCGAACCGGGATTCACACGGCCCTGAGCGAGGCGGGCTTCCCCCTGGACGAACGCCCGTTCACCCCACACCTGACGGTTTCGTACCGTTTCAGCCGCCCGCTGTTGCGCAGCTTGCAGGGCTACACGGGCCCGTCGTGGCCGGTAACGTCCTTCACCCTGCTCCACAGCGAGGCCGGCGTTCACGTCCCGATAGCCGGATACGGCCCGGTCACCGCTTAGCGCGAGTCACCGCCGCACCACGTCACGCGAGTCCCCGTCGCCGCAGCAGCCGAGTCATCTCGTGCGTCGGCGCCGTCGAGTCACTCGCGGCCTCCCGGGGCCGCCGCCGAGATCGGAACGGGTTCGGTGGCACTCCGGCCGCCCCGGCCGTCGGCTGTGGTTCGTCTGCGAGCCGAAAACAACCGCGAGCGACGGCCGGATGACCCGAGCCGTCGCCAGCGGCTGAATTTCGCTTCCCGAACAGCCGTGAACGACGGCCGGGGTCAGGGGGTTCGCGGGGAGCGCAGGATCAGGCCGGCCTCTGCCAGGCAGATCTCTATGCGGTCGCGTTCCTGTTCGCGGTCGGCGCCCTGGAGGGGCTGCAGCTTCTCGGGGACTCCCAGACGGCGGCATGCCAGTTGCAGGCGGATGTCGTAGGCGCTCAGAACCGCCGCCAGCCACACCTCCGAGTAGCGGGCCGGGCCCTTTCGTCGCTCGCGGTCCAGGCGGCGCAGGTCGAAGGCCAACTGTTCGATCGAAGGGGCACCCAACGCGTTCAGACGCTGGGTCATCTCCGGGCCGCGGAAGGCGCGGTCCAGGCGGCGCAGGTCGCGGCACTCCCGGCGGCTGTGATGGTCGCCGGGCCGGCTGCCCACGGGGCCCCGGGGAATGGGAGCGCCGACACCATCGACACCACCCGCGCTTCCCGTTCCATTATCGCCGCTGCCCTCGTCGTCGTTGTTGCGGCCACCGCTGCCGCCGCTGGTGCTACTGCCGCCGTGAGGACTCCCGCCGCTGTGATGCGGTTCGCCGCTGCTGTGATGAGGGTGGGCCGTGTGCTCCGAGGCACGGGAATGGCCGGCGGACCGCAGCGGGCGCAGACGACCGGACATCGAACCGGCCGAGCGGCCGGACGGCGAAGACGCCGGGCCGGAGCCGGCCTGATGACACGCCGGACAAGAGCCTGGCTGTGGACACGCCGAGCCGGGACCGGACTGGGGAGACGCCGAGCCGGGACCGGATTGTGGAGACGCCGAGCCGGGGTCGCGCGACGGGGACACCACATCAGGAACCGGCGGCGGTGATGCCGACGGCGGCCTTGACGCCTGCGGGAGAGCACGGGAAGCGGAAGAGCCGGGATGGAGCGGACGAGCAGCCGAGTCACGGGCCGCGGCGGCGCGGGCAGCGGCGCGGCGACTCAGGAACCTGCGTAGGTCGCGGGAGTCGCCGCTGAGGACCGCTGCGGCGCACGGCAATACGAGCAGCGCTGAGAGCGCCGCCGAGAGCACAGCAATGTGCGCGATCGCCACGTTCTGACGCTAGGCCCTCAGCGGGCAGGCCGGAATACCCGTTTGGTTGACGAAACCTGCCAACGTCGGAGATCAGACTCTGGCGGCGCTCTCAGGGCGCGCGAGTGCCTCCGCGTGTCCCCGGCGCACCCCACGATCCGGGCCGGGGGACGGCGCCGGAATGGGGCCGGCCGCGGGGGCGAGGGACGGGACAGCGCCGGAATCGGCCGGAACGACCGAAGCAGCCGGGGCGGCCACAGCGGACAGGGGCGAGCCAGTGGGAGCCGCGGAATCCTGGGGGGCCGCGGGCGGGGTGCTTTCCGCGTACACCTGAATCAGACGCACTGCCGGGCGCGGACGCACCCGGATCTCCAACCGGTCGCCGCTGGCCTTGAGCTGCCAGATCAGGGCACCCACCGCGGCGGCGAAACTGACCAGGCCGGCCGCCCAGATGCTCGACGGCACGCCGAACCGTTCGCCCCACCAGCCGGCGAGGGATGCGCCGATCGGGGTGGTGCCGAGGAAGACCAGGACGTAGAGGGCCATCACCCGTCCGCGGAACTCCGCGGAGACCCCCATCTGCACCCGGTGGTTGGCGCCTTGGGCCAGGTAGATCGAGAAGAAGCCGGTGGGGACCAGCAGTATCGCGGCGACGATGAAGTTCGGGGCGAAGCCGACGGCCACCTCGAAGAGGCCGAAGAGCAGAGCCGCGCCGATCACCGGGTACGCGCTGGGCCGTGCGCGACGCCCGCTGCCGGCCAGGGCTCCGCCGAGGGCGCCGATGGCGAGGGCGGTGGTGAGCAGGCCGAACGAGGACGGTCCGGCGTTGAAGTTGATCTTCGCAAGGGCGGCCAGGGTGACCGGGAAGTTGAAGCCGATCATGCCGACCACGGCCATCAGGCCGATCGGCAGGAGCAGGTCCTGGCGTTTGCCGACGTAGCGCAGGCCGTCGATCACCCGGGCGTCGCCGCGGTTCTTGCGTTCGGTGCGGTAGAGGTCGGCGGGGCGCATCCGGATGTAGGTGAACACCGGGGCGATCGCCAGTGCCGTGGAGAGCAGGAAGACGCCCGGTGTCGAGATCAGCGACAGCAGCACGCCGGCCAGGGCGGGCCCGCCGATCCGGGCCATGTTGAAGGTGGCCGCGGAGAGGGCGAGCGCGTTGGGCAGCAGGCGCATCTCCACCAGTTCGGAGACGAACGACTGGCGGACCGGCGTCTCCACCGCGTTCGCGATGCCGAACAGCAACGCGAACAGGAAGACGTGCCAGAGTACGACCACGCCGGACGCCACCAGGAGGGCGAAGACGACCGCGGTGACCGCGAAGACGGCGTTGGCCCCGATCAGCAGTTTGCGCTTGTCGTACCGGTCGGCGAGGCGCCCGCTCCACAGGGTGAGGGCCATGACCGGGACGAACTGGAACGCGGTCACCGCGCCGAGGGCGGCCGGGGAGTCGCCGGAGAGTTCCAGCACCAGCCAGTCCTGGGCGGTGAACATCATCCAGACACCGACCAGCTTGACCAGCTGGCCGACGGTGAAGAGCCGGTAGTTCGGTACGCGGAGTGAGATCAGTGTGCTGTTCAGGACTGCCCGCACGCGGTTTGCGCCCCCTTGTGGTCGTACGCGTCATCGTCGTGTGACGAAGCGGTGCGACCGGGCTGCGAACTCTCAGCCGCGGGCGACGCGCTGCAGAATCTCCGCGGCGTGCGCCAGGGTCTCCCGTTCTTCGGGGGTCAGGCGCTCCAGCTGTTGCGACAGCCAGTGATTGCGCGCCTGCTCATATTGGGCGTAGACCGCGCGGCCCTCATCGGTGGCGGCCAGGATCACCTGGCGGCCGTCGGTGGGGTGCGGCGTACGCGCCACCAGCCCGCGTTCCTCCAGTTTGCCGACGATTTTGGTCATCGTCGGCGGCTGGACCCGTTCCACGTCGGCGAGCTCACGCGGAGTCAGCGCGCCCGCCAGCTGGAGGCTGGTGAGCGCGGAGAGTTGACTGAACGTCAGGTCGCCGACCGGGCGGGCTTGGCGGACTCGCCGGTTGAGCCGGGTGATCGCATCCCGCAGCGACTTGGCCAGCGGTTGTTCCGCTGTCTCCCGCTCCGTCGTCATCACCCGCTCCATCACTCTCGTTAGCCTAGCTAATGAGCATGGCTAACGACTCGTTTTCGACGTATGACCACCGTCACCGGGCACGGTAGTCCGTGCCGGCGACGGTGACCATCAGCCACGACCTCAGAGAATCCAGGTCTCCAGCGGACCCCTGGCGAAGTAGAGGACGAACAGGACGGCGACCCCGTACAGGATGGGGTGCACCTCACGGGCCTTGCCGGTGGCGGCCTTGAGGATCACGTACGAGATGATCCCCGCCCCGATCCCGTTGGAGATCGAGTACGTGAACGGCATCAGCGTCACGGTCAGGAAGGCCGGCACCGCGATGGTGTAGTCCGACCAGTCGATCTGCCGGACCGCGGTCATCATCAGGAAGCCGACGACCACCAGTGCGGTCGACGCCGCCTCGAACGGCACCACCTTGACCAGCGGGGCGAAGAACATCGCCAGCAGGAACAGGGCACCGGTCACCAGGTTGGCCACGCCGGTACGCGCACCCTCGCCCACACCCGACGCGCTCTCCACGTACGCCGTGTTGCTCGACACGCTCGCCGCACCGCCGGCGGCCGCCGCGATCGAGTCGACCAGGAGGATCTCCTTGGTCTTCGGCGGCATGCCCTCCTCGTCGAGCAGTTCGCCCTCCTGCCCGACCGCGACCATCGTGCCCATGGTGTCGAAGAAGTCCGCCACCAGCAGGGTGAAGACGAACATCAGGACGACCAGCCAGCCGGCCCGCGACCACGAGTCGAGCACATTGAACTGACCGAGCAGGGACAGGTCCGGGGTGTCGATGATCTGCTCGGGCAGCGTCGGCACGTTCAGCGACCAGCCGTGCGGGTTGGTCACCACCGAACCGGCGCCGGCGATCGCCTCCACCACGATGGCCAGCACGGTCGTGCCGAGGATGCCGATCAGGATGGCGCCCCTGACCTTGCGGACGAAGAGCACCAGCGTGAGGATCAGGCCGATCACGAAGACCAGGGCCGGCCAGCTCACCAGCTTGCCGCCGAGGCCCAGCTCGACCGGCACGGTGGTGTTCGCGGCGTCCGGGATCCGGTGCACGAACCCGGCGTCCACCAGCCCGATGATCATCAGGAACAGGCCGATGCCGACGCCGATCGCGGTCTTCAGCTGGGTCGGGACGGCCTTGAAGACCGCGGTCCGCAGACCGGTGAGCACCAGGATGGCGATCAGCACACCCTCGATGACGACCAGGCCCATCGCGTCGGCCCAGGTCATCTGCGGGGCGATCTCGTACGCCACCAGCGCGTTCACACCCAGGCCCGCGGCCAGGGCGAGGGGGAAGCGGGCGACCACGCCCATCAGGATGGTCATCACGCCGGCGACCAGCGCCGTTCCGGCGGCCAGGGCGGCGATCGGCAGGTGGGCGCCGGTCTCGTCCGCGCCACCGGACAGGATCAGCGGGTTGAGAACCACGATGTAGGCCATCGTGAAGAAGGTGACGAATCCGCCGCGAATCTCACGGCTGAGGGTGGACCCTCGTGCGGTTATCTCGAAATATCGGTCGAAGCCGTTCTTCGCCGAAGTGGTGGAAGTTGACACGCGCGCATGTTTTCAGACGCACTTGACCACAGCAAAGCGCTGCGATGTTACAACTCTCACCTGCTCCGGCTATACCTTCCGTGAGGGCCGTACTCTGGCGGAGTGAGTGACCTGTCTCCCGCCACGAAAACCGGTGCCCCGTTGCCGGCGCTTGCCGTGGTGACCGGGACGAAACCACGCCCCGAACCACTGGACCCGCCGATGGTCCCGTTCGCGCTGGCCGGCGACGCCGCGTTCGCCGTCGCGCTCGCCGTCCTGCTGCTGACCGGTGCGCCGCAGCAGTGGGTGGAGGTCGCGTTCGCGGGCCTGGTGTGGGGCATCCCGGGCACGCTGAGCATGGTGCTGCACGACCGGAACCGCAAGCAGCGCCGGGCGCTCTCGCACCCGGAGTTCCGCGTCGACAACCCTTAGCTGTGGCCGTAATCCTCGGCCGGCTCGCCCGACTCCACCGAGCCGTGTCCGCGGCTGACCGCCACCGACTCGACCTCGCTGTCGTCGTACACCGTGGGGAGCTCGTCGACGGGCTGCGGTTCCGGTGTGCTCAGCAGCGCCTCGGAGTGCGCTCCGCAACCGTGGTCGGCGCTGACCGCGCGGCCGTCGTCGGGCGCGTAGAGGTTGCCGCAGACACCGAACATCGGGCGCATCGCCCCGGCCAGCGGAAGGTAGAAGCCACAGGTGCCGCAGCGGGCGTTGCGCGGCGCGGCGGTGGAGATCGCCGCCTCCGGGCCGGCCTCGCCGTCATACCACCGCTGGGCGGTCTCCATCCGGCCCTCCTGGGACATCACCCGGGACCGGCCGAGGCCGAGCTCCCAGGAGACCTCCTCGACGGCGGCGTCGTCGCTGAGCACGTAGCCCGGCGTCAGACGGTCGTCGTCGGGCGCGGTCGGCATGAGGTCGCCGACGCCCAGGTCACCGGGCTGCACCCGCTCGTTCCACGGCACCCAGCCGGGGGCGAGCAGTGCGTCCGGTCCGGGCAGCAGGACGGTCTCGCAGACGGTGACGTGCCGGCTGCGGGGCACCCGCGTCACCGTCACCGCCCAGCGCCAGCCCTGGTATCCGGCGAGGAAGCTCTCGAAGAAATGCGTAACGGTGCGATCCCCCTCGGGAACCGCTTCCAGGTGGTCACCGACGTCAGCCGGGTCCACTTCGGTGATGGCACCCCGGGCCACTCCGACGGCATCGGCACAGACCTGGTCGAGTCGGACGGCGCGGGTAGTGGTCCTGGAGGTCACCCGCCCATTGTTGCCTACCGGGCCGGGTGAGCCGCAACGACTCCCCATATACCGCATCGAGCGGGCGATCGAGGCACACATGGACGGGCGCGGAACGCGACGCGGGGTGCCCGCATCAGTCAGGATGGTTCCCATGCCGCTGCTCCCCACACTCGGACGCACCGTCGGCACCGGCGTGAAGGCCGTTCGCCTGCTGGTGCGTGGTTCGGTGCGCGGCAGCGCGTGGGCCACCCGCCAGGTCGGCTCGGCCCGGGCCCGGGGTGCCGCCAACGAGGTCGGGATGATCCGGCTCTTCGATCTGCACGCCGTCTCGTGCGCCGGTGACGCACTGATCGCCATCGGTCTGGCCGGGACGATCTTCAGCGTCCCGCTGGGTGAGGCGCGCAGCAAGGTGGCGCTCTACCTGCTCATCACGATGGTGCCGTTCGCGCTCCTGGCGCCGGTGGTCGGCCCGCTGCTCGACCACTTCCGGCACGGCCGCCGCTACGCGCTGGCCACCACCATGCTGGGCCGGGCCTTCCTGGCCTACGTGATGGCCGACAACCTGCTCGGATGGGGGCTATATCCGGCGGCGTTCGGCGTGCTGGCGCTCTCCCGGGCCTACGGGGTGGCCCGTTCGGCGGCGGTGCCCCGGCTGTTGCCCGAGGGCGTCGGACTGTCCCAGGTGGGCGCCCGGGCCAGCGTCTACGGCACGTTCGCCGGCATCCTGGTGGCACCGATCGGGCTGCTCGCGTTCAAGTTCGGGCCACAGTGGCCGCTGCGCGTCGCCACGGTGATCTTCATGGTCGGGGTGGTGGTGTCGCTGCGCCTGCCGCCGCGGGCCGACTCCGATCCACCGGAGGAGATGCCACGGCTCTGGCGCGCGGTGTTCCGAACCGGTCAGGCCGCCGAGCGGCCTCTCGCCCGGCCACTGGTGATGGCCACCCTGATCGGCAGCAGCAGCCTGCGTCTGCTCTACGGATTCCTGCTGCTCTTCCTGACTTTTTCGATCATGGGCGGGCAACTCGACACGACAATCCTGGGCGCCGAGGTCAGCCCCAGCGTCGCGGTCGGGGTGGTCGGTGCGGCCCTGGCGATCGGCACCTTCCTGTCCACCGCCGCCGGCACCGGCCTGCGCATCCGGCGACCGCTGGCACTGCAGTTCAGCGGCCTGGTGATCACCGCTGGGCTGGCCGTGCTCACCACCGTCTTCCTGAACCTGGTGACCGTCACGGTGCTGGCGCTGTTCACCGCGATCTTCAGCGGCATCGCCAAGCTGGCAGTCGACGCGAGCATCCAGGAGCGGGTGCCCGAGACGCAGCGTGCGACCGCTTTCGCCCACTCCGAGACGGCTCTCATGCTGGCCTGGGTGGCCGGCGGCGGCCTCGGTCTGATCCCGCTCGCCGGACGCTGGGGGCTCGCGCTCGGCGCGCTGCTCGCGGTGCTTGCCGCGGCGCGCGCCGGGTGGTCGGCGACCCGGTTGCGCAACGAGCGTCTGGCCGGCCGGGCGATCTTCGAAGACCTTTCCGAGGTACGCGCTGCCGAAAAGCCGCCGGCCGAAAGAGGCGATCCGCCTGCTCTCACCTCGGGCCCGGAGGGGTCCGGCACGGGCGCGACGGCCGGCGCAGGCGTGCCGGGCGATCCGCGGCCGGACGCTCCCGCTCCCCCGTCGCAGCGACGGGCTCCTTCCCCGGAGCGAAAGATCGAGGCGCCTTCCCCCGAGCGAAAGGTCGAGGCGCCTTCCCCGGAGCGGGCGGTCGAGGCGCCGAAGTCGAAGTGGTGGCAGGGGCGCCGCAAGGACCGGCCATCCACAGAACTTCCGACAAAACGGCCGGAGCCCGCGGAGACCCTCATCGCCGACGAGCAGCCGAAACAGCCCGAGCCGCCGGTCGCACCGCCCGGATACCACGTCTATCGGCCGTCCTCCGCGAGTTCCGGGGCGCGAAACGGCGATCCTGCGAAGAACGAGGACCCGTGAACGCGTACGAGATCTTGGTCGTGACCGCGGTGACCGCCGAGGCCGACGCCCTGCGCGGTGACCCGCACCTGGTCGTCGAGGCCGTCGGCGTCGGACCGGCCGCCGCGGCCGCCGGCACCGCCCGGTTGCTGGCGCAGGGCCGCTACGCCGCGGTGATCAGCGCGGGCATCGCCGGTGGCTTCACCGGCCGCGCACCGGTCGGCGCGACCGTGCTCGCCACCCGCAGCATCGCCGCCGACCTGGGCGCGGAGACACCCGACGGTTTCCTGCCGGTCGAGGATCTGGGCTTCGGCAGCAGCGTCCTGGAGTGCGACCCGCTCCTGGTCGAGTCGCTGCGGGAGGCCCTGCCCGCCGCCCGCGCCGGCGAGATCCTGACCCTGAGCACGGTCACCGGCACCGCCGCGACGACCACCGCCCTGGAGTCGCGTTTCCCGGACGCGGTGGCCGAGGCGATGGAGGGTTACGGGGTGGCCACCGCCGCCGCCGCGTTCGGTGTCCCGTTCGCCGAGCTGCGCACGATCTCCAACCCGATCGGCCCGCGCGACCGTGCCGCCTGGCGCCTCGCCGACGCCTTCGCGGCCCTGCGGGCGACCGTCCCCGCCCTGCGGGACCTCAGAAATTCCATTCGGTAACAGGGAGGGCATTGCTGTTGTCGATCGAGGGCGGCATGCTGCGCTGACAGGTCGTACATCGGCCAGTGTCAACGCCACCGACACCGAAGCGAGGCCCGATGCCAGACGTGAGCGGGACCGCCATGACGGCCGCCGCACGGGCCCGCCTGATCGGCGCCGGATACGCGGCACAGGGCCTCGGCTACGCGGCCGTCGTCACCGCCCTGCCCGCGTTCAAGGACCGTCAGGGCCTGACCGACGCGATCGTCTCGGCGATCCTGCTGCTGGTCTGTGTCGCCGCGGCGGGCGGCTCGGTGCTCGCCGACCGGATCGCCGCCCGGCACGGCAGCAGGTATGCGCTGGTCACCGGCCTGATCCTGGTCGCGGTCAGTCTGGCCGGCACCACGGTCGGCTCCCCGAACGCCGTCTTCATCACGATCATGCTGGTCTACGGTGTCGGCCTGGGCGCGGTCGACGCCTCGCTGAGCATGCAGGGTGTGCTGGTCCAGGCCCACCTCGGGCGCAGCGTGATGAGCCGCCTGTTCGCCGCCTACACCGCCGCCGCCATCGCCGCCGCGCTGCTGATGTCCGGTGTGCTGGCCAGCGGCGCCGGGGCGAGCGTCGCGGTCGGCACGGCGGCGGTGTTCGCGCTGCTGGTGGGTCTGGCCGGGGGCCGTTTCTTCGAGCCGGGACGCACCGAACGTTCGAGTGTGGTGCACGCCGGCGGCGGTCGCGCGGTCCGGCCGGTGGTGCTGGTCTGCGGCATGCTGATCTTCACGGCGTTCCTGGTGGATTCCGCGGTGAGCGCCTGGAGTTCGGTGTATCTGCACGACTCGCTCGCCGCGGCGGCCTCGGTGGCGCCGCTCGGTTACGCCGCCTACCAGGCGACCGTGCTGGCCAGCCGCCTGGTCGCCGACCACGTGATGCCGCGGACCGGACGGGTGGCGGTGGCCGTCGGCTCGCTGATCGTCTCCGGGGTCGGCTGTGCCGTGGTGACCGCGCTGCCGTCGGTCGGCGCGGCCATCACCGGTTTCGCCATCGCCGGCATCGGCGTGGGTGTGCTGGTGCCGCTGGCGTTCAGCGTGGCCGGCGAGGCCGCGGCGCAGAGCAGCGACGAGGTGATCGCCAAGGTGAACCTCTTCAACTACGGCGGCGCACTGATGGGCGCGGTCCTGCTGGGGGCGCTGTCCGAGCCGGTCGGGCTGCAGATCGCGTTCCTGATCCCGGTGGTCGCGGTGGTGCTGACCCTGCCGCTGGCCCGTCGCCTGCGGGATCTGTCGGTGACCCCCGCCGGGGTACGCCCCGCGGTGTGATCCACGACCGGTACGACCGGCGTCGCCGAGAGTGTCCGGTCGTGCTGTCTAAGCTGACGGAGTGCCCAGACTGGTGGACCACGAGCTGCGACGGGCGGAGCTTCTCGCAGCCGCCTGGCGGGTGGTCCGGGCCCGGGGCGTGGAGGGCACCACCACCCGCGCCATCGCCGACGAGGCCGGCTGTTCGCTGAGTGTGCTGGCGCATTTCCTGGGCGGCAAGGACGACATACTGGTCGCCGCGCAGAAGGCGGTCTACGACCGGATCGTCGAGCGGGCCTTCCAGCTGGGCGGTGACCTGTTCGGGTTGGAGGCGTTGCGCGCCGCCCTCGATTCGGTGCTGCCGCTCGACGCCGAGCGGGCCGCCGACGCCCACGTCAACGTCGCGTTCGCCGGGGCGGCCCTGTCGCATCCGCGGCTGGCCGAGTCACGCCGGGACTCGCACCGGGCGATAAGAGTCCACCTGATCACCTGCCTGCACGAGGCGCGGGAGCTCGGTGAACTGCGGGCCGGGGTGGACGACGACGCGGTGATCGACGACTTCATCATCCTGGTCGAGGGCAGTTCCCTGCTCAGCCTGGTGGACGGCTGGGCGGAGGAGGGACGCGCCGAGCGGCTGTCCCGCCTCGCCGGCCAGTTCGTCGATCAGCTGCGCCGCTGAGCCGCGATCAAGTCGCGGTACCAGTGGTAGGACTCCTTCGGGGTGCGCTCCAGCGTCGCGTAGTCGACGTGGATCAGCCCGAACCGCTCGTCGTAACCGGCGGCCCACTCGAAGTTGTCGAGCGCCGACCAGACGTAGTAGCCGTCCACCCGGACGCCCTGCTCGACGGCGTCGGCCACCGCCCGCAGATGGGAGTCCAGATAGGAGATGCGGCGCTGGTCGTCGCGGAACGAGGCGCCGTTCTCGGTGACGATCACGGGCGGCAGTGCGGGATAACGGTCCTTGAGCGTCATCAGGATCTCGGTCAGCGCCGTCGGTACGATCGCCCAGCCGAAGTCGGTACGCTCCGCGCTCTCCACCGGCACCGGTGAGAACGGCAGCCCGTCCGGGATGTCCACCTCGAGCACGCCGCTGTAGTCCTTGCCGGCCCGGGGCGCCTCGATCATCGTCGGCTCGTAGAAGTTGACCCCGTAGAAGTCCAGCCGCGCCTTGATCAGGTCCAGGTCCCGGTCGAGTTGCGCCCCGGACGTCCCCACGCCCGCTTCGATCATCTCGTTGGGGTACGCGCCGAGCAGGATCGGATCGGAGAACGTCCAGTTGGTCAGGTCCGAGAAGATCGCGGCCGCCGCGACGTCGGCCGGGTCCTCGGTCGCCGCCGACACCGGGAAGTGCTGGCTCGCCACTCCGACCGTCCCCGCGCCGTGCGTCCGCAGCACCTGCACCGCCAGCCCGTGGGCGAGCAGCTGGTGGTGGGCGGACGGCAGCGCGCCCAGCCCGAGGCCGCGGGCCGGGGCGTGGTCGGTGAGCGCGTACCCGTAGAGGGTGTGCACGTTCATCTCGTTCATGGTGATCCAGTCGCGGACCCGGTCGCCGAGGCGCAGCACGAGCGTGCCGGCGTAGTCGGCCAGCCGGTACGCGGTGTCCCGGTTCATCCAGCCGCCCGCGTCCTCCAGTTCCTGCGGCAGGTCCCAGTGGTAGATCGTGGGCACCGGCCGTAGTCCGGCACCGAGGATCGCGTCGACGAGCCGGTCGTAGAAGCCCGGGTCGGCGAGCACCCGGGTCCAGGAGAACGAGAACCGGTAGTCGTGCACACCGGCGGCGGCGATCAGGGCGACGTCGTCGGCGTACCGGTGATAGTGGTCGGTGGCGACCCGGGCGTCCTGGCCGTGCCGCACCACGCCGGGCCGCGCGGTGAAGGTGTCCCAGATGCTCGGGCCCTTCCCGTTGACGTCGGCCGCACCCTCGATCTGGAACGCCGAGGTCGACATGCCGAACCGGAAACCCGGGGGGAACTGGGGATACACGGTGGTTCCTTTCAGCGCAGAGCTCTCAGTCGGGGAAGCACGGCCAGGGCCAGCAGGGCGATGGCCGCGGTGACGAGGTAGAGGGTGCGGTAGTCGCCGGGACCGGTGACGATCGGCGCGGCCAGCACCGGGGCGAGCAGCTGCGGCAGGGTGCCGGCGATGTTGGCGACGCCGAGCATGGTGGCCCGGGTCTCGGCGTCCGGCAGCACCTGGGTGATCACCGCCATGTCGACCGCGATGTACGCGCCCCACCCCGCACCGACCAGCGCCGATGCGCCGATCGCCACCCAGACGACCGGGACCAGGGCCAGCATCGCGGTCCCGGCGGCCAGGGTCACGGCGGCCACCGCCACGAAGATCCGCCGGCGTTCCCAGCGGTCCGAGAGGACGCCGCCGATCGCGCCGACGATCCCGGCGAAGAGCACGTTGACGACGGTCAGGATCAGCACCCAGAGCGCGGCGTCGGTCACGCCGACCCGGTCCGACAGGTAGTAGAAGAGGTAGACCAGGACCAGCGCGTTGACCAGGTTGAGCAGGAACCGGATCAGCCAGGCCCAGGCGAACGGCGCGCTCGGCCGCGTCCATTTCCATGAGACTCTGTCCGCTTTCATCGGTACGTCTCGGTGGATGACCAGCAAGGCCGCGCCCAGTGCCGGGACCGCGATCGCCACCGCGATGTAGCCGATCGTGCCCTGGCCGACCGCCACGGCCACCGCGGTGCCGAGCACCACACCGACGATCTGGGCGACCCCGAACAGCGAGCCCACCGTGCCGCGCTGCCGCTCCGGCACCACGTCGCCGATCATCGCGGCGAGCGCGGCCATCGGACCGTTCAGCCCGGCCTGCACCAGGATCCAGCCGGTCACCATCGTCGCGGTGGACCCGGCGGACGCCAGGACCAGCAGGCCGGACACCCCGACCACGGTTCCGGCCACGAAGATCGGCAGCCGGCGGGACCGGATCCGGTCGGAGAGCACGCCCCACAGCGGGTTCGCGACCATCGAGGCCGCCGCGCCCCACGCCGTGACCAGGGCGAGCAGCGCCTCCTTGCCGCCGTCGCCGGCCAGCCGGGCCGCCTGTTCCGGGAGCAGGATCTGGATCGGCCCGAACCAGCCCGCCGCCACCCCGACCATGGCCAGGCCGTAGGCGGTCATCCAACGGCGGCGGACCGGCGTGGCGGCGACCGTGGTCATGCCGGTCGCCGCTCGGTGCGGGCGGTCATGCCCTGGCCCGCTCCCACATCACCGTGTAGGCCTCAGCGCCGCTGAGCAGCTGTTTGCGGAGCACGGTGGCGTCGGAGCCGGACTGGCCGATCAGGTCGGTGATCCAGTCGGCGTAGAGGCCGTACTGGGCGACCCCGTCGGTGTTCAGGTCGAAGGTGCGGGTGCCGTAGACCTGCTTGGCGACGGTGGTGCCGTTGGTGGCGGTGAACGGATAGGTGAGCGGGCTGGACCCGGCATTCAGGCGGGGGGCGGCCTGGGGGCCCAGCCCGTTCACGTCGGTGCCGACCCCGTACCCGGTGATCTTCGAGGCGTTGGTGAGCGCCTGGTGCGCCCGCCACTCGTCCAGGAAGGTCGGCGTCTCCTGGCCGTCGTCGGTCGCCGCGAACGCGTAGCTCGCGACGAAACCACCGAGGCCGAGGACGCGGTTCACGATCGTCGGATCGGACCAGCTGTGCACCGAGGTGACGCCGGGATATCCGGCCCGCTCGGCGAGGTCGAGGACCGCGGTCGCGGTCTTCACCCCCATGTGGTCGATGTGGATGATCATGCCGCGCTCGATCATTTCTTCGATGAGGTACGTACCGAGCGCCGTCAGCCCGCGGACGTTGCAGATCGGGCCGCTCGGGTAGACCGGCAGGATGGTGCCGGCCGGCAGCGCGACGCCCAGCTCCAGCAGACGCGCGAGGTCGTCGCTGACCAGTGGCTGTTCGTTGTCGGACGGTCCGGTGCAGCTGGTCGCCTGCCACCAGTGGCCGCTGGACAGCAGCTGCCCGACGTTGATCGCGGCGCCGGTGACGCCCTCGTCGAAGCGGGTGCCGCCGAGCGCGTTGTCGAACTTGTGCACCGGGTACAACCCGCTGACGCCGAGGCTCTCCAGCTCGTCGAGTCCGGCGTCGATGTCCGCGGTGGTGCACTGCGGCACGTCGTTGATCTCGCGGCAGCCGAAGATCTCGGAGTTCTCCACCCCGATGGTGACCGCAAGTTTGCCCTGCGCGGCGATCTGCCGGACCTGCTCGGGCGTGGTGGCCAGCCGGAACCAGCCCTTGCCCGGTCCGCCACTGCGGGCGTCGACGTAGTCCTGCATCTTCGCCAGGTAGGTGGCCTGCGCCCGGATCTGGTCCATCTCGTCGCAGGAGGTGTGCTCCGGGGTGAGCTCGCAGATCACCCGGTTCGCCACCAGCAGCACGTTGAGCACCCGCTGGCCGGACTGCCAGGCCCGCTCCAGGCTGCGGAAGTAGGACGCCTCGTGCAGCAGCGTGTCGTTCTGCGGCCAGTCGCCGAAGGTGGGCCAGCCGTCCTCGGCCGAGGCGATCGGGTCGGTGCCGGCGATGATCGCCTCGAGCAGGGCACCCCAGCCGAGGGTGCCGTGCGAGGCGCAGCCCTTGAGCGCGACCGGTGCGCCGCCGGGCGCGTACGCGTCACCGCAGTGCAGTGATCCGCCGAACGCCTCCGCGGCGGTGACGTGCGCGTGGGCGTCGATCCATCCGACCAGTTCGCCGTCGGCGTCCACCCCGGCGGCGGGGGTGCCGCTGACGCCGGTGGTGATGTCCGGGATCGCGGCGCAGCCGGTCGTCGCGCCCAGCGTGAAGGTGGAGCTGCCGGCGCCGAGCCCGCCCAGGTAGGTGCCCATCTGCTGGCCGGTCGCGGTGGATACCAGCTTGTAACCGCCGTCGGCGGTGCTGACCGTCCAGTCGGCGCGGTCGCCGTAGTCCGCACCGGCCCAGATCCAGCCGAGCACGCTCTGATAGATCGGCGCTCCGGTCGAGTCCCGGATCTGGTATCGGCCGAGCTGGGTGGCCTCGAACCGGAACTTCTCGGCGCTCGTCGCGCTGCTCGAGAACCCGTATCCGACGCTGTCCTTCACGACGTACCCGGTGGAGGTCTGCAGCGTGACGCAGGAACCCTCCAGTGCGTAGGCCGGCGTCCAGGTCACCGCGGCCTCGGCGGGCGTGGGTAGCCCTCCGACGAGGCCGAGCACCAGGACGCCCGCGACCAGCGAACGTGCCACGGCAACACCCCCTTGGTCGATCACATGATCCAACAAAACGGAGTGTAGGAACATCGGACCCGCGCAAGCCAGAGGGATCCGTAAATATTTTTGAACTGGAATGATGCCAATGTGGGGAGCCAGACATCCGCTGCCGCGAGCGTTCCCGCGTTCGCGGGACTAGCGTGACGGGTGTGACGCTCTCCCTGGCGGTCTCGCCGTGCCCCAACGACACCTTCGTTTTCCACGCCCTGATCCACGGGCTGGTGCCCGGCGCGCCGCCGGTCGACCTCACGTTCGCCGACGTCGACGTCACCAACACGGCCGCCGAGAGTGGCGCGTTCGACCTGGTCAAGGTGAGTTACGCGGCACTGCCCTGGCTACTCGGCGACTACGACCTGCTGCCCTGCGGCGGCGCACTGGGCCGCGGCTGTGGCCCGCTGGTGCTTGCCCGGGAACAACGCGACCTGACCGGCGCGACGGTGGCCGTGCCCGGCGACCGCACGACCGCCTACCTGCTGTTCCGTCTCTGGGCCTCGGACCAGCCGCCGGCCCGCATCGAGGTGGTTCCGTTCCACCAGATCATGCCGGGTGTCGCCGACGGGACGTTCGACGCCGGCCTGGTCATCCACGAGGCCCGTTTCACGTACCAGCGTCATGGCCTGCACGCCCTGGCCGACCTGGGCGAGTGGTGGGAGCACGACACCGGCCTGCCGATCCCGCTCGGTGCGATCCTCGCCCGCAAGGGCGTCGTCGACCCGGCGCAGGCCACCGAGTGGATCCGCGAGTCGCTGCGCCAGGGCTGGCTCGACCCGGCCGCCAGCCAGGACTTCATCCTCGCCAACGCGCAGGAGATGGAGCCCACCGTGGTGAAGCAGCACATCGAGCTCTACGTCAACGAGTTCACCCTCGACCTGGGCAGAGACGGACTCGCCGCCGCCGACGCCCTGCTCGGGCGTGCGGCAGCGGCGGGCCTGACACCAGCGGTGAAGCCGTTCCTCTAGACCTCGAACTCCCGGGCGACGGCGTGCACCAGCTGAGCGATCTTCTGTGCGGTCTTCTTGTCCGGGTGCCGGCCCCGCTGCAACGAGGGCTGCACCTGACTCTCCAACACCTTGATCATGTCTTCGATCATGCTGGCGAGCTCGTCGGCCGGACGCCGGCGCAGCTCGGCCAGTGACGGCGGGGCGTCCAGAAGCTTGACGCCGAGCGCCTGCGCGCCCTTGCGACTGTCCACGACGCCGAACTCGATCCGCTGTCCCGTTTTCAGCTCAGTGACCCCCGCGGGCAGCGCACCCTTGGGCAGGAAGACATCGCCACCCTCATCACTGGTGACGAATCCGAACCCCTTCGTAGCGTCGTACCACTTCACTCGACCCGTGGGCACCGCTGACCTCAACTTCACTCAATGGACACAACTGCTCACGGCAAGGCTATCCAGAGAGGCGTCAGGACCCAACTGTTATCTCAGCCAGTAGTGCTGGGAACACGCTGAGATCTTCGAGCACGTGAGCGGCACCGGCAGCGCGGAGATCCGCCTCGGAACACGGTCCGGTAGCCACCCCGATGCCCGGGATCCCGGCCGTCCGGGCCGCCACCATGTCCGCCACGTGATCACCCACGTACCAGCGCACACCGTGCTCCACCAGCGCGGACGCCTTGCCCTCAGCGAACAGGTCACCGGCCAGCTCATCCACGGGCATGCCCAGGTGGTCGAGGTGCAGGCGGGCCAGACGGCCCAGTTTCGAGGTCACCACCACGGTCCGCAGACCGGCTGCACGCACCGCCGCGAGCGCCTCCACGGCGCCGGCGGTCGGCACGGACGGGGTGATCGCGTGCACCTCGTAGAGCGCGCGATAGGTGACGACCGTCTGTTCGATCTCCTCGGCGGGGAACCAGTACCCCAGCTCGGTCCGCAACGGCGGACCGAGCCGGGACACGGCGAGGTCGGCGTCGACGTGCACACCGGTCCGCGCGGTCAACGCGCGATACGCCTCACGGATCCCCGGCCGGGAGTCGATGAGGGTCATGTCCAGGTCGAAACCGACCGCACCCGGCATCGCGGCGATTCAGTCGCCCTGAGCCATCGTCGCCCGGTACCGCAGCGAGTCCACCGGCAGGGGGAAGGTCTGGTCGTCACCGAAGGGCGACGGGGCGGCGGCACGGTCGGACACCAGCTCGGAAACCGTGTGAGCCGGGGCTGCGGGCTGCCCGCCCTTGGCCGGCTGAGTCTTCTGGGCCTTCGACGCCACGTTCGGTCCTCCTCTGATCGAGGTCCGGCCACGCCCGGACCCACCACCATCGTCCCATGAACGTTAGCGTTGAAGACGATGGCCACCACATTCGCCGATCAACTACGGTCGCTCCCCGACGAGGCGCTGGGCGCGCTCATCCAGTTGCGCCCGGACCTGGTCGTTCCGGTACCCGCTGACATCTCGGCGCTCGCGGTACGCGCACAGTCCCGCAACTCGGTCTCCCGCTGCCTGGACGCGCTGGACGAGTTCACCCTCCTGATCCTGGACGCGGCCCGCCTCAGCCGGGCCGCCGACACCGCGCTCACCTCCGTCGACGCGATCCTCGAACTGGCCACCGGCGTGGCCGGCGACGACGTCCGCGCGGCGATCGACCGGCTGCGCAGCCGGTTCCTGCTCTACGGCGCACCCGAGGGCCTGCACGTGGTCGGCACGGTCGACGAGGTCACCTCGCCGTACCCGGCCGGCCTCGGGCGTCCCGCGGACTTCCTGGACGCCCGGACCGCGGCCCTCTGCGCCGACCGGGCCAAACTGCGCCGCACGGTGCTGTCCGCCCCGCCCGGCGCCCGGGCCGTCCTGGACCGGCTCGCCGCCGGTCCCCCGATCGGGGCACTCAACCGGGAGGCGATGGCCGAACCGGTCCGCTGGCTCGTCGACCAGCACATCCTGGTCCCGGTCACCGAGGCCGGCCGGGCACCCCGGCCGGACGGCGAACTGGTCGAACTGCCCCGCGAGATCGGGATGCTGCTGCGCCGCGACACCGGGCCGATCGGCGTGCTGCGCCCGTACGCGCCGATGCCGGACGCCCCGATGCGCGACACCAAGGCCGCCGACTCGGCCGGCGCCGGACAGACCATGGAGGCGGTACGCGCCACCGAAGCCCTGCTGGAGGCCCTGGCCGCCGAACCCGGCCCGGTGCTGCGAACCGGCGGCCTCGGTGTCCGCGACCTGAAACGGCTGACCCGGGCCACCGGCCTGGACGAGTCCGGCACCGCCCTGCTGGTCGAGGTGGCGTACGCGACCGGCATGCTCGGCGAATCCGAGGTGCCCTCCAACGGACGGACCGGCACCGCGCAGGAGGTGTTCCTGCCCACCAGCGCGTACGACATGTGGCGGGCGGCCGGCGCGGCGCACCGCTGGACCAGCCTGGCCCGGACGTGGCTGATGATGACCCGGCAGACCGGCCTGATCGGGCGGCGCGACGAACGGGACCGGCCGATCAACGCGCTCGCCCCGGACGCCGAACGGGCCGGGGCACCCCAGGCCCGGCGGGAGGCGCTGACCGCCCTCGCCGACCTGGCACCGGGCGCCGCCCCGACCGCCGAGGACCTGCTCGCCCTGCTCAACTGGCAGGCGCCGCGCCGGGCCCGCGGACGCGAAGGCGCCCACCGGGACGCGCTGACCGGCGCGGCCCTGCTCGGGATCACCGGGTTGGGGGCGCTCACGTCGTACGCCCGGCTGCTCCTGGCCGATCCGGAACCGGACGAGGGTGACCCGTTGGGGGTGCACCCGCAGGACGCGCCCGCCGACGCGGTCCGTGCCCTGGACGCCCTGCTGCCCGAACCAGTCGACCACGTCCTGGTCCAGGCCGACCTGAGCGTGGTCGTGCCCGGTCCGCCGGAACCGGAACTCGGGGCCGAACTGGACGTGATCGCCGAACCCGAGTCGGCCGGCGGCGCCAGCGTCTTCCGGGTCACCCCGGCCAGCCTGCGCCGGGCCCTGGACGTCGGCTACCGCGCCGACGACCTGCACACCCTGTTCCGGCGGCGGTCCCGCACCCCGGTGCCGCAGACCCTGACCTACCTGATCGACGACACCGCCCGCAAACACGGTGGCCTGCGCAGCGGATCGGCCGGCTCCTACCTGCGCAGCGACGACGAGGCGCTGCTCGCCGAGGTGCTCGGCGACAAACGCCTGCTCACCGTCGACCTGCACCGGATCGCGCCGACCGTGCTGGTCAGCCCCCGGCCGGTGGCCCGCCTGCTGGGCGCGCTCCGGGAGGCCGGTTACGCCCCGGTCGCCGAGGACGCCGGCGGGGCGACCGTCCTGACCCGGCCCAAGGCGCGACGTGCTCCGGCGCGTACACCCAGAATCGCCGACCCCGGAGGCCCCCCGACGCTGGCCGGACCCCGCCTGGCCGGGGTGGTCGAACAGTTGCGCCGCGGCGACGTCGCCACCCGCGCCGCGCGGCGGGCCCCGGTCACCGTGCGCGCCGCCCAGGGCCAGGCGGTACCCGGTCTCACCGCGGTGCAGCAGCATTCGCAGGCTATGGCGGTGCTCCAGCAGGCGGTGCGTGACAAGGTCCGGGTCTGGGTGGGGTACGTGGATTCGCACGGCGCCACCCTGTCCCGGCTGGTCCGGCCGGTCTCGCTGAGCGCGGGCTACCTGCGGGCCGAGGACGAACGCGGCGAGAGCCTGCACACTTTCGCCCTGCACCGCATCACCGCAGCCGTCACCGAGGAGTAGCTCTGCCGCTGACGACGGGTACCCCGTTCGGGTTAATAAGGGTTTCCGTCGTCAGCGGAACAGAGGAATAATCGAGACACCGCGCGTTTTGCAAGCCTGTCTCATCTCCAGGACGGCCCGGCATGGACCCAGCCACCGAACCACCCCGCAACGAGACCGAAGTCCTCCGCCGAGCCTCAGCCATCCTCACCGAGCGACTCCCCGCGACGTGGTCCCTGCAGACGACGACATCCGGTTCGGGGCCGGACCTGCTTCTCACGGTCACCGCACCGGACGGCAACGCCGTCACCCTGGTCATCGAAGCCAGGACCACCGTCGAGGGCCGGGACGTCACCCATGTCGCTGCGCAGCTCGACGCACATGCCGGCTCGATGAGCAGGGCGCATGGTGTGCTGGCCGCCCGATACCTGTCCCCGCAGGTCCGCAGACGCCTCATCGAGAACGGCATCTCCTTCGTCGACACCACCGGGAACCTCCGCCTCGAAACCGCCTCACCCGGCCTGTTCATCGCCGATCGCGGGGCCGACGGGGACCCGTGGCGGGGACCCGGCCGGCCCCGCGGCACCCTCAAAGGCGCGCCTGCCGCACGAGTGGTCCGCGCCATCACCGACTTCGCGAGGGACTGGTCCATCCGCGATCTGATCCAGACGGCTCAGGTCTCCACCGGCTCGGTCTACCGGGTCGTCGACTTCCTGGAGAGGGAGGGACTGGCCGAGCGCACCGGCCAGGGGAAGGTCGTCATTCCGCGATGGGACGCGGTCCTGCGCCGATGGAGTGAGGACTACGGCTTCACCCGCTCCGGACGGGTCACACGCTGGATAGCGCCCCGCGGTCTGGACGACCTGCTGGCACGTGTCGCCGAGAACAGCGTGGAGACCTACGCGATGAGCGGGACGATCGCGGCCGCCGAGTGGGCGTCCTACGCCCCCGCCCGGGCCGCCATGATCCACACCGCTGACGCCGGAACGGCCGCCGCCCGATGGGGGCTCCGGCCGGCGGACGCCGGCGCCAACGTGATGCTCGCCGAACCCGACACGGACGTCCCGTTCCTGCGCAGCCTCACCAGCACCAGCCGGCTCCGCATCGCTGCGCCCGCACAGGTGACCGCCGATCTCATGACAGGTCCGGGACGCAACCCCCAAGAGGCAGAACAACTCCTGGATTGGATGACAGCCAATGAACGATCCTGGCGTATCTGAGCGACACCAGCCGCAGGATCTGCTCGTCCAGGCACGCGGCGCGATGCTGGATGCGTTGGAGGCTCTGAACGAGCACCGCAGCGCTGTCATCGTCATCGGGGCCCAGGCCGTGTACCTCAGGACCGGCAGCGCGCGGGTCGCACTCGCCGAAGCGACCAAGGACAGCGACCTGGCGATAGATCCCCGCCTCCTGAGCGAGGATCCCCGCGTGGATGCGGCCATGCGAGCGGGTGGCTTCCTGCCCGATCCCCGGCACGGACAACCCGGTTCCTGGGTCAACGCCGCAGGCATCCCCGTGGATCTGATGGTTCCCGACGCGCTCGCCGGCCCCGGAGGCCCGTCGGCCCGAGGTGCCCGTCTCCCTCCGCACGATCGCCGGGCCATGCGGCGCGCTCGCGGCCTCGAAGCGGCTGTCGTCGACAACACGACCGAATGCATCAGTGCACTCGATCGCACGGATCCCCGCGTCTACGAGGCCAGAGTCGCGGGACCGGCCGCACTTCTGGTCTCCAAGATCCACAAGATCACCGAACGCCTCGGAACGCCGCATCGTCTCAACGACAAGGACGCCCACGACCTGTACCGGATCCTCATCGCCATCGAGACGGCCCTGCTGGTGGACGGATTCCGCCGTCTGCTCGACGACCCGGTCAGTGCCTCCGTCACCGATCACGCGCTCGACGAGATGAGGGAATTGGCGGCTTCCGGGCCGGAGGCGATGATCCCCGTCATGGCCGGCCGCGCCGAGGAGGGTCTCGGGGAGCCTCCGACGGTCGCCCTGTCGACGTCGCTCCTGACGCACGACCTGCTCGCCGAGCTAGGAAAGTGAACGCGGGGTGCCGGGTCGTGCACCCCCGCTGAGCCACGACCCGGCACCGCCCCCGCATGAGTTACACGTGTGAGTCCACCGGAATGTTGCACCCTGATTTTCGTGTCAGACTGGAGGGTCGGTTTTCGGCTCTGCGGAAGGTTTCACGGGTGAGCGGCGGACCACTGATCGTGCAGTCGGACAAGACCCTTCTCCTCGAGGTCGACCACCCGGACGCGCAGGCGTGCCGGATGGCGATCGCCCCGTTCGCGGAGCTGGAGCGGTCCCCCGAGCACGTGCACACCTATCGGCTGACCCCGCTGGGGCTCTGGAACAGCCGGGCGGCCGGCCACGACGCCGAGAGCGTGGTCGACGCGCTGATCAAGTTCTCGCGTTATCCGGTCCCGCACGCGCTGCTGGTCGACGTGGCCGAGACGATGGACCGCTACGGCCGGCTGCAGCTGCTGAACGACCCGGTGCACGGCCTGGTCCTGCGCGGGCTCGACAAGATCGTGCTGATCGAGGTGGCCAAGTCGAAGAAGATGGCCGGCATGCTCGGCGCCCGCCTCGACGACGAGACCATCGCGGTGCACGCCTCCGAACGCGGGCGCCTCAAGCAGGCCCTGCTCAAGCTCGGCTGGCCGGCCGAGGACCTCGCGGGGTACGTCGACGGCGAAGCGCACGCCATCGCGTTGAAGGAGGACGGCTGGACCCTGCGGTCCTACCAGCAGGAGGCGGTCGACGGTTTCTGGGCGGGCGGTTCCGGTGTCGTGGTGCTGCCGTGCGGCGCGGGCAAGACGCTCGTCGGCGCGGCCGCGATGGCCCAGGCCTCGGCGACCACCCTGATCCTGGTGACCAACACGGTCGCCGGCCGGCAGTGGAAACGCGAACTGCTGGCCCGCACCACCCTCACCGAGGAGGAGATCGGCGAGTACAGCGGTGAGCGCAAGGAGATCCGGCCGGTCACCATCGCGACGTACCAGGTGCTCACGTCCCGCCGCGGCGGCGCCTTCACCCACCTGGACCTGTTCGGTGCCCGCGACTGGGGCCTGGTCGTCTACGACGAGGTGCACCTGCTGCCGGCCCCGATCTTCCGGTTCACCGCCGACCTGCAGGCCCGCCGCCGGCTCGGCCTCACCGCCACCCTGGTCCGCGAGGACGGCCGCGAAGGCGACGTGTTCTCGCTGATCGGCCCGAAACGCTACGACGCCCCGTGGAAGGACATCGAGTCCCAGGGCTGGATCGCCCCGGCCGAGTGCGTCGAGGTGCGGGTCACCCTCACCGAGGCGGAGCGGATGGCGTACGCGGTGACCGAAGCCGAGGAACGCTACCGGGCCGCGGCCACCGCCCGCACCAAACTCCCGGTGGTCAAGGCCCTCGTCGACAAGCACCCGAACGAGCAGGTGCTGGTCATCGGCGGTTTCCTCGACCAGCTGCACGAACTGGGCGAGTTCCTGGACGCCCCGATCGTGCAGGGTTCCACCACGAACAAGGAACGCGAGCGCCTGTTCGACGCGTTCCGGGACGGTTCGCTGCGCACCCTGGTCCTGTCGAAGGTCGGCAACTTCTCCATCGACCTGCCGGAGGCGGCGGTGGCGATCCAGGTGTCCGGCACGTTCGGTTCCCGGCAGGAGGAGGCCCAGCGTCTCGGCCGGGTGCTGCGCCCCAAGGGCGACGGGCGGCAGGCGCACTTCTACTCGGTGGTCTCCCGCGACACGATCGACACCGAGTACGCCGCGCACCGTCAGCGTTTCCTGGCCGAGCAGGGCTACGCCTACACGATCGTCGACGCCGACGACGTCCTCGGTCCGCCCCTCCCCCAGATCGACTGAGACCTCTGCCATCGGCTGCACTGTAGATGATCAACTGCAGTGCGGCCGGTGCCATACTCCCGGGCGTGAACATCATGGGGGAGTATCGATTCGACTACCGTTCGTTCCGGCGGATGGCGGTGCAGGCGCTCGGCCGCCGGGTCATCGCGGGCCGGATCGCCGTCGGCATCCTGGTGCCGCTGGTCGTCCTGCTCGGCCTGGCATCCGACTTCGACTCGCGAATCGTCAAAGTGCTGCTGGCCTGCGCCGCGATCCTCGCCATACCGGAGATCTACGCCCTGCTCGGCTGGCAGGGCCAGCGCTCGCTCAACACCGGCCCGGTCAGTTTCACACTGACCGACCTGGGCATCCGTATCACCGCGGCCGGCAGCGACACCCACCTCGGCTGGACCGCCCTCACCTCGATCACCGCGCGCCGCAGCGTGTGGGTGCTGCGGCACGGTCCCGTCCGCAACCTGCTCCCCCGGGCCGCTTTCACCCCGGACGAGCAGGCCGCCATCGATACTTTCCTGGCCGCCCGGGCCTGACCCGCTCGACGACGATGATCGGCACGGTCAGCTCGCGTACCTTGCGGCCAGGTAGATCACGGCGAAGACCAGGAAGATGACGTTGAAGATCTGGAGGGGACGGTAGCCGGTCGAGACCTGCTCGCCGCGCGGGCCGAGTTTCCCCTTCGCGAAGGTGATCGTCGGCGCCATGTACTCCAGTTGCAGGCCCTCGTCGGGGAGCACCACGTCACGGGTGACCCGGCCCGCCTTACGCGGCAGCACGTACGGCACGAAGACCTCGACGCGGTGCGTTCCCGGGCCCAGGTTGACGTTGCGCGGTCCCCAGCCGCTCACCGGGTGTTCCACGCCGTCGACGAGCAGGCGCGGCGCGGTCATCTTGAACGCCCAGGCGCCCGGTGCGTGCCGGAAGTCGATCAGGAGTGCGGGCATGGTCAGCGCCTCCAGGTCCGGGTGGTCGTCGTGGTCACGTTGCCTGCTTTGTCGTACGCCCGCAGTTGGACCTTGATCGTCTTGCCGTATTTGGCGGTGTTCAGCGTGAACTTGTACGCCGCCTTGGTGTCGGTCGCGACGACCTTGCCGTTGACCAGCAGCTGGACCTTGGCGATGCCGTTCTTGTCACTGGCCGACGCGGTGATCGCGACCTTGCCCTTGATTTTCGCCTTGTTCTTGGGGGCCTTGGCGAACGCCAGCTTCGCCTTCGTGTTGTCCACGATCACGGTCCGGGTGACCATGGTCGAGTTGATCAGGCCGTCCCAGGTGTACCAGGTCAGCTCGTTGCGGCCCTCCTGCAGCGTGTCCGTCGTCAGGGTGCACGTCGTGCAGACGAGGCGGGTGTTACCCGGCACCAGGGTGGCGGTGGTCATCGCAGTCGGGTCGGACACCCGGACCGTGCTGGTGACCTTGCGGCCGCGGATCAGAGCGTTGTTCGCCGGCGACACCCAGGTGACGACGGGACCGCTGACGTCGACGCGGACCTTCGCGGTGAGCGTCGACCGGTTGCCGAGGCGGTCCCAGGCCCGGATCTCCACGGTGGCGGTCCGGTTCTTCCTGCCCCAGCCCGGGTGGTAGTAGGTGTACGCGGTCGAGCGCAGCACCCCGTCCACCCACCATTCGATGCGCCCCGACCCGTCGGTGTCCTGCAGGGCGGCGGTGAGCTCGATCCCCTCGGCGGTGACGACGGAGGGGATGCTCGTGGTGATCCGCGGGCCGACGTTGTCGAACGTGTAGAACCGGCTCGTGGCGGTGAGGTTACCGGCCCGGTCCTTGACGCGCAGGTTCACCGTGGCGCCCGGCCGGGTGATGACGCTGGTGTCCCAGGCGAGGGTCCAGGGTGCGGCGACCGCTGTGGCGACCACCTGCCCGTCGACGCTGAGCTGAAGCTCGGCGGTGTCGCTGGAGACGTCGACCGGGGTGAGCTCGACGGGGCCGTGCAGGACGCTGTCCTGGGCCGGGAGTGTCGCCGCCGGCCTCTCGGTGTCGACGTTCACCAGGGTGGTGGCCTGCCCCTTATTCCCCGCGGCGTCGACGGCTTGGACGGTCACCTCCACCGCATGGTCGTTGTAGGAGTCCGGCGGGGTGAAGCTGATGCCGGCCCGGCCGGCATTTCCGGTGTATGAGCGCCACAGCGTCCCGTCGAGCAGGACGTTGACCTTCTCGACGGCCACATCGTCGTGATAGATCGGGTAGATCCTGCGGGCCTGCCCGACCCACTGGCCCTCGGTCAAGCCGGTGGAGGTGACGACCGGAGCCGAGGTGTCGTCGGCGAGGGCGGGTGTGCCCGCGGTGAGGATCAGAGAGGTGGAGAGCGCCGTGACCACGGCGCTGCGAAGCATGCGCAAGAGGTACTCCCCGTGAATGGCCCCTGCGGGCCCCGCAAACGATACGCCACCGGATCGACGCTGTCGATCGCCGGTCACCGATGGCCGCCCGGAGGTCCGGGCGGCCATCATGGGCTACTTCTTCTTCGTCCAGGTCCGGGTGGTCGTCTTCCGCAGGTTGCCGGCCTTGTCGTACGCCCGCAGCTGCACCTTGATCGTCTTGCCGTACTTGGCGGTGTTCAGAGTGAACTTGTACGCCGCCTTGGTGTCGGTCGCGACCGCCTTGCCGTTGACCAGCAGCTGCACCTTCGCAACGCCGTTCTTGTCGCTCGCCGAGGCGGTGATCGCCACCTTGCCCTTGACCTTCGCCTTGTTCTTCGGCGCCTTGCTGAACGCCACCTTGGGGGCGGTCCGGTCCACGGTCACCGTGCGCCGGGCGACGGTGGTGTTGCCGACCTCGTCCCAGACCGTCCAGACCACCTGCCGCTTGCCTTCCGGGCCGGCCGCGGTGCGGGACGTGAACTCGGTGCCCGGCTCGACCCGGCTGCCGCCCTTCATGCCGGCGCCGACCTCGCCGCTGACGTCGTCCACGGCGATGATCGTGCTGGTCAGGTTGCCGCCGGGGATGATCGCGCCGTTGCGCGGCGTGACCCATTCGACCTCGGGCGCCTGAGTGTCCAGCTCCATCTCGCCGGTGTACGTGGTCAGGTTGCCGACGCTGTCCCAGGCGTTGAAGAGCACGTCGACGGTCCGGCTGGCCCCGGTGAAGGTGTACCGGAAGGATGCGGCCGTCGACCGCAGCTTGCCGTCGATCCACCACTCGACCCGGTCGACGGCGGACTCGTCGGTCACCCATGCGGAGAAGTCGTAGGCCCCGCCGGGGATCAGCGGTTCCAGCTCGATCGAGACGTACGGCCCGGACGTGTCCTCGTCAGCGGCGAAGGCGGGCGAGCCGGCACCGAAGAGCAATGCGGTGGCGAGGGTCGCGGTGGCAACGGTACGCAGAATGTCCAATGTGGCTCCCCGTGAATGTGGCTGCCGGGGAACGATACGACACCGGATCGACGCTGTCGACGGCCGATGTCAATGCGGGACGGCCGGCCCGGGGCGGAACAACTCGGAGAGCAGATCGCCGTGTCCCCCGACCCGCTCCAGGACCTCGCCCGCGCCGAACTGGCGGGCCTCGGCGTCGCCGGTGGCCATCGCGGCCACCTCGTCCCAGGTCATCGGGGTCGACGCGGTGGGTGTCGCGCCCGCGCGCAGCGAGTACGGCGTGACCGTCGTCTTCGCCGCCGCGTTCTGACTCCAGTCGATGAAGATCTTTCCGGGGCGCAGCCGGCGGGCCATGTTCGCGGTGATCGAGCCGGGGACCATCCGGGACAGTTCCTCGGCGACCCGGCGGGCGTATCCGGACACCACCACCGAGTCCTGGGTGCCGGAGATCGGGCAGCACAGTTGCATGCCCTTGCGGCCGGAGGTCTTCGGGAAGGCGGCTATCCCGTCCACGTCCAGGCGGTCGCGCATCAGGACCGCCACCGCGCAGCATTCCCGCAGGCCGGCCGGTTCACCCGGGTCGAGGTCGACGACCATCAGGTCCGGGTCGGCGCCGAGACGCCACTGCGGAGTGTGCAGTTCGATCGCCGCCAGGTTGGCCAGCCAGACCAGGGTGGGCAGGTCGTCGACGACCACGAAGTCGATCGTCTCGCGTCGCCGGGTGGAGCCGGGCACCGGCAGGGTCGCCAGGTGCACCCATCCAGGCGTACCCCCCGGCCTGTTCTTCTCGAAGAAGTGTGCGCCCTCGACACCGTGCGGGAAGCGGATCCGGGTGGCGGGCCGGCCGCGCAGGTGCGGCAGCATGACCGGGGCGACCCGCGTGTAGTAGTCGATCACCTCGCCCTTGGTGAATCCGGTCGCCGGGAACATGATCTTGTCGAGGTTGGAGAGCTCGACGTCGTGGTCCTCGATCGTCACCAGCATGCGGTCATGGGGGGCCATCGCCACACTCCCGGGCCGGTTTGTCGTCGCGGAGCCGCAGGAAGCGGGGGAACCGCAGGCGGTGGTCGGGGGTCTCGTTGCCGTAGCGGATCTCGGCGACCAGTTCCGGGCGGACCCAGTGCACCCCGCGGGAGTCGTCGCGGGGCACCGCGCCCGGCACGAACGGCGACTCGCCCGCGGCGAGCGGTGCCAGCCGGGCCAGCAGGTCGCGTTCCGCGGCCGCGCCGATGCCGCCGCCGACCCGTCCCCGGAAGGCCAGGCCGGCCGGGGTGGGCACGCCGACCAGCAGGCCGCCGAGTTTGCGCGCGCCGGGTCGCCAGCCGCCGATCACGTAGTCGCCGGTGTGCTCGAACTTCACCTTGATCCAGTCGGCGGACCGGCGTCCGGGCAGGTAGACCGAGTCGGACCGCTTGGCCATCACGCCTTCGAGCTGGTTCTCCCGGGCGGCGGTCGCGGTGGCCACGCCGTCGCCGAACGACGGCGGCACCATCCAGTTCGGGCCGGCCATGCCGAGTTCCTCGAGGCGCTCGCGCCGGGCCAGGTAGGGCAGGCCGGTGTAGTCGATGCCGTCGAGATACAGCAGGTCGAAGGCCAGGTAGGTGGCCGGCACGGTGGCTGCCAGCCGGCTCGCCCGGGTGCGGTCCCGGACGTGCATCCGCTCGGCCAGCAGGGGGAACGAGGGGCGCCCGTTCTCATCGAAGACCACCATCTCGCCGTCGAGCAGGGTGCCCTCCGGCAGGTGCAGGCCGATGATCTCCGGGTAGGCGGCGGTGACCGTGGCGCCGGAGCGGGCGAACAGGTCGGGCGGTCCGCCGCCGAACAGCGCGAGGACTCGGACCCCGTCCCACTTGAACTCGTAGCTCCAGTCGGACCCGCCCGGCAGCGGGCCCGCGGTGGCGAGCATCGGGGAGAGGGGTGGTCCCGTCACCCGATCACCATAAGCAGATCCATTCACCTTACGCAGCTGTCTCAGTGATGCCATCCTGATCAGGGGTCCGGACACCGTGAGGAGTCGATCATGCGCGCAATCTGGAAGGGTGCCGTATCCTTCGGTCTCGTATCGATCGCCGTCAAGTTGTATTCAGCGACGGAGGAAAAGGACATCCGCTTCCACCAGGTGCATCGCACCGACGGCGGCCGGATCAAATACCAGCGGACCTGCTCGGTGGACGGGGCCGTGGTCAGTTATGACGATATCGCCAAGGGATATGACATCGGCGGTGGAGAAATGGTGATTTTAACGGACGACGACTTCGCCGACCTGCCGTTGAGCACCTCCCGCGCCATCGACGTTCTGGAATTCGTTCCGGCCGAACAGATCGACCCGATCCTGTTCGCCAAGTCCTACTACCTCGAGCCCGAGGGCCAGGCCGCGAAGCCCTACGTCCTGCTCCGCGACGCGCTGCGCGACGCCGACCGGGTGGCCATCGTCAAGATCGCGATCCGGCAGCGAGAGCAGCTCGCCAGCCTGCGGGTCCGCGACGACGTACTGGTCCTCAACACGATGATGTGGCCCGACGAGGTGCGCGCCCCGGAGTTCGGCTTCCTCGACGACGACATCGAGACCCGCCCGGCCGAACTCGCGATGGCCAGCTCACTGATCGACTCGATGGCCGGCACCTTCAAGCCCGAGGACTTCACCGACGACTACCGGGCCGCGCTCCAGGAGGTCATCGACGCCAAGGTCGAGGGCCGCGAGGTGGTCCAACCGGAGGAGACCGAGGAGGCCGCGCCCGCGGCGATCGACCTCATGGCGGCGCTCAAGGCCTCCGTCGAACGCGCACGCCAGGCGCGTGGCGAAGACCCCTCATCGGGTACGCGTGACGCGCCCCCACCCGCGAAAAAGGCATCCGCGGCCGCGCCTTCGGCGGCACGGAAGAAGGCCGCTCCCGCCGCCGAGGCCACGACGAGCACCACGACCGCCGCCAAGAGCACCACGGCCGCGGCGAAGAAGACGACGACGACCGCCAAGAAGACAGCCGCCAAGAAGACGACTGCCAAGAAGACCACACCCGCCGCGAAGGCCGCCAAGAAGTCGGCGTGACTAGGCTCGCCCCGTACGGAATCGTTTCTTGGAAGCGGGTGGCAGGGTGGCACTGACGTGGGCGGAGTCTTACCTCGGGCGGGTGCGGGCGAGCGTCGGCGACACCGACACGATCTTCTTCGTCGGGGCCCGGACGGTGGTCCTCGACGAGCAGGGTCGCCTGCTGCTGATCCAGCGGTCGGACAATCACCGCTGGGCGATCCCGGCCGGGGCGATGGAGCTCGGGGAGAGTCTCGAGCAGTGCGCGGTCCGCGAGCTCTGGGAGGAGACCGGTCTGCGGGCCACGTCCCTGACGCCGTACGTGTTCCACACCGCGCACACCTACACCAACGAGTACGGCCACACGTACCAGCAGATCCTGATGACCTTCGTGGTGCACAGCTGGGAGGGTGAGCTGGTCCGGGTGACCGACGAGAGTGTCGACGCCGGCTTCTTCGCGCCTGACGCCCTGCCCTCGGGACACTCGCTGATCATCGAGGAGGCACTGGCCGACCTGGCGGCGTTCCGGGAGCACGGGCAGTTGATCCTGAAGTAAGAAGCTCAGGCAGGATGTCACCACGTGACATCTGGCAAGCGCCGTCTCGGCCTGGATCTGACTCCGCTCCGCACCTCCCGGGACTTCCGGCTCGTCTTCACCGGCGGCGTGGTGACGGCGTTCGGCTCGTTCATCAGTTACGTCACCATCCCCTTCCAGGTGGCGCAGCTGACCGACGACCCGCTGATGGTGGGCCTGATCGGGGTCTGCGAACTGGCGCCGCTGCTGATCATGGCGTTCGTCGGTGGGGCGCTGGCCGACTACATCGACCGCCGGCTGCTGGTCCGCGGTTCGGAGGCCGCTCTCGCCGCCATCGCCGGGCTGCTGTTGTTCAACTCGCTGTCGGACACCCCCCATCTGTGGCTGCTCTACGTCGCCGCGTTCCTGACCGCCGCGGTCGCCGGTCTGCAACGGCCGGCGCTGGAGGCGATGGTCCCGCGGCTGGTGAAGCCGGAGGAGTTGCCGGCCACCATGGCCCTTCAGTCGTTGGGCATGCAGTTCGCCCAGCTCCTGGGCATGCCGCTGGCCGGTGTCCTGGTGGCCAGCTTCGACCTGGCCTGGGTGTACGCGTTCGACCTGTGCACGTACGCCGTCTCGCTGATCTGCCTGACCCTGGTGAAGGCGGTCCCGCCGCCGCCGGCCGCCGACCGCCCGTCGTTGAGCAGTGTGGTCACCGGCCTGAGGTACGCGCGGTCCCGTCCCGAGTTGCTCGGCACCTACCTGGTCGACATCAACGCGATGTTCTTCGGCATGCCGTCCGCGCTCTACCCGTTCCTGGCCACCAAGCTCGGCGGTCCGCAGGTGCTCGGCCTGTTGTACGCCGCGCCCGCGGTCGGTTCGCTGCTGGCCACGTTCGGTTCCGGCTGGACGTCCCGGGTGCACCGGCACGGCCTGATGGTGCTGATCGCGTCGGCGTTCTGGGGTGTCGGGATCATCGGTGTCGGCCTCTCCGGCACTCTCTGGCTGACCCTGCTCTGCCTGGCGTTCGCGGGCGCCGCCGACATGATCTCCGGCATCTTCCGCATGATCATCTGGAATCAGACCATTCCCGATCATCTGCGCGGGCGGCTGGCCGGCATCGAGATGCTCTCGTACACGACGGGGCCGCTGCTGGGGCAGTTGCGGTCCGGCGCGATGGCCCGGACGAGCCTGGGCATCGGCGGCTCGATCTGGGTGGGCGGCGTGCTCTGCGTGGCCGGTGCGGTGGCGCTGGCTGCGGCGCTGCCCAGTCTGGTCCGATACGACGGCAAGGACGGCATGGCCTTGAAGAAGGCCGCCGACGAGAAGTGGGCCGCCGACGCCGCCCAGCGATCCTGACCTTCACAGAAGCGAAAAAGACGACCGCCCGGGTCGATCGGCAACCCGGGCGGTCGTGTCTTTTCAAGCTCAGTACGTCTGGCGCGGCGTCGAGCCGCTTCGGAAAGTCTTCACGCGATCACTCGTCGCTCGCCAGTCCCGGGGCAGAGTATCAGCCCCGCGGACGAAGAGCATGGCCGATCGGTCAACCGAAATGGACCGAATCGCCGCTGGCTCACTCAGGCCGTTTGCTGACCTGCGACGGAATCGATCAGCGCCGCGCAGAACGCCGGCACATCGTCAGGTTTCCGACTCGTGATCAACGTGCCGTCGACGAAGACCTCCTCGTCGACCCAGGTCGCTCCCGCGTTCACCAGGTCGGTCCGCAGACTCGGCCAGCTGGTGAGCGTCCGGCCGTCGACCACGCCCGCCTCGACGAGCGTCCAGGGCGCGTGACAGATCGCGGCCACCGGCTTGCCGGCGCTGACGAAGGCCCGTACGAACCGGACCGCGTCCGCGTCCATCCGCAGGAAGTCCGGGTTCGCGACGCCGCCCGGCAGCACCAGCGCGTCGTAGTCCGCCGGATCCGCCTCCCGCACCGACCGTTCCACCCGGTACGCGTTCCCGGGGTCCATGTGGTTCATCGCCTGGATCTCGCCGTCCTTGATCGAGACGAGTTCCGCGGTGCCGCCCGCCTTCTCCACGGCCTTACGCGGCTCGATGTACTCGACCTCTTCCACCCCGTCGGTCGCCAGGAAAGCCACACGCTTCCCCTTGATCGATACGGTCATCGCCCGTGCCCCCTCCGGATCGCCGCGGCTTGCGCCGTCAGTACGTCCGGTTCCCGGTGGCGGCCCGCGCAAACGCCGGGGCGCGACCGACTGCCAGCCGCCCGATGAACCAGGCACCGAAACCGGCCATGGTCAGCGCGAGCAGTTCGACCATGAGCAGGCCCCCGCCGACCACCCGCTCGGGCGTGTGCACCCGCAGCATCGCGATCACCGCGAAGATCACCAATACGCCCATGCTCAGCAATCCACGAAGAACGCCGAGCCGGCGCTGTTCGGGCATTCGCATGAACATCACGTCGACGGCTCCGGCGAGTATCGCCATCACCCCGATGAAGAGGCCCGCGATCACATTCCAGTAGGCCAGTGCGCCAAGGATGCTAGGACCCCCCATCAAGTCGGCTATATCGAACATTGCGGCCATCGCGAAGAGGCCCAAGGGGAACATCACCAGAATCGGTTGCACCGCCTGACCCGCGATGTTCAATCGGCTCTCCATCCAGCTGCCGCCCTTCCCACCTGCTGCTATGCAGGTTCCCTCCGACATCGACGGTTGTGGCCTACCCGGCCCCGGAGACACTGAAACTCCGCGGCCCCGTCCGATGGCCAACCACAGAGCCCCTGAGCAGCTTGTACGCAATCTGCAACATGGCATTCTGAGTGGTGGCGGACTGCGGGATGGCGTGCTCTACTACCAGTAGAGCAACAAAAGGGCGGAGTTGGAGGGAGAGTCAAACAACGGCACCCGGCGGCAAACGGGTGCCGTTGTCATCTCTGCGGCCATTGTCATCTCGACAGCTCTGCAATCTTGTTGCACAGCGAGGCGGAGATGCGTCTCCCGCGCCAATGATGGCCCGCTTCTCTCCTCCTCGCAAGGCACAGCGAAGAGGAGTTCGCCATGCGCACACGAACCTACTATCGCGGGCCCGATGCCACCGTCGTCGATGATCAATTCATCTGGCGCACGAGTTCGACGTCGATCACTTTCCTCGTTCCCGATCTCCGTCATGTCGGTCTGGTCCAGGCGCCACCGCGGGTCCGCCCGTTCGCGCCGGCTCTCGTCGTCCTCACCGTCTTCGCCGCCATCGCCGGCTGGACCCTGATCCCCGACCCCACGATGTACGTGGCCGGCTTCCTCGCCGTGACCGCGCCGGTGGTGGTCGCCGTCTGGCGCGAGCCACGCCACTGGGAGCTCCACGCGCAGTACCGCAACACGGCGGTGGTGCTGTATTCCTCCGCCGACGCGCGGGTCTTCAATCAGGTGAGCCGGGCTCTGCGCCGCGCGATGGAGGACACCGGACGCTCTCCGTGGGGCTATGGACTCGCAGCAGCTTGACCTGCGACTTTGCCGACTCTCTCGGGTGACATCCGAATTCGATCAAAACCCCGCACGGCACGCTTCGTTCTGATAGGACAGTACTAGCATTTTCCGCGACCTCGCTGACTGCCAAGTGGCATGCAGCGAGGTGGCAGCGGGAGAGCTGGACGGTACGGAACGTCGCCACCCACTTCGACGATGAAGGACTCATGGCTGAGGGTGACTCGCCTACGATCGCGCGCCGACGCGTGCGCCTCGCGCTGCGTGAAGCGCGGGAGCAGGCATCGCTGACTCAGAACCAGGTCGCCGAGGAGATGGAGTGGTCGCTCAGCAAGGTGATCAGGATCGAGAACGGCGACGTCAGCATCTCGCCGAACGATCTCAAGCCGCTGCTGACGTACCTCGGGATCAAGGACCGGGCGGTGGTGACCGCCCTGATCGCGGACGCCCGGATCGCCCGCACCCGCCAGCGTCAGGCGTGGTACCAGACGCCCGAATCACGGGAGACCCTCTCCGACCCGCTCCGCAAACTGATCGAGTACGAGCACGAGGCCCGCGAGATCCGGTCCTACTCGATCTACTACGTTCCCGGGCCGCTGCAGACGCCCGGCTACGCCACCGCACTGATGCAGCGCTACGAGGACGAGCTCAGCGTCGAGACCCGGCAGCGACGAGTCGAGGCCCGCGCACGCCGGCGCGAGGCGCTGCTGACCCGGACCGATCGGGCGCAGATCATGCTGCTGCTCGACGAATCGGTGCTCCGCCGCACGATCGGCGGCCCGGAGATCTTCGCCGAGCAGCTGCACGACCTGAAGAAGAATGTCGAGGACGGACTCATCAAGGTCCGGATGGTGCCGTTCTCGATCGACGCTCCGGTGACCAACAATGCCAGCTTCGACCTGCTCGTCATGAGCGAGGGCGAGGTGCTTTACCGGGAAACCGGGCTGGGTGACGAAATGATCGAAGACCGCGAGACGACCGCGAAACACCGCGCTCGCTACGACAAGGTCTGGCACGAGGTCTCGGATGAAAAAGACACGATCGAATTCATCCGGCGACAGATAGCAATACTCGAGGGATCCCCTCGAGAAAACACATAACCCAAGGCCGCGAGCCCTGTCACGGGCGACACGGCAAGAACCGTGGAAGGTCCACCATGGAAGAGATGAACGTGCCCGCGTGGCGCAAGAGCAGCCGCTGCGGTACGTCGACCTGTGTAGAGGTCGCCCGGGTCGACGACCGTTACCTGGTCCGCGACAGCAAGAACCCCGAGGTCGCGGCACTCTCCTTCACCCGGGATGAGTGGGAGGCGTTCGTCGAGGGCGTGACGGCGGGCGAGTTCCGCTTCTGAGTCGTCGACCACCCGCTCCGCGCTTTCGGCCGTATGCGCGGAGCGGGTTGGTACACAACACTCACAATTAAATACATTTACCACCGAACAGACGTCGCATACCTCACATATGAGGTTATAAGCGGCGTCCTTTCTTTTTCATTCATGCCCACGATCAGTCCGGTCATTTACCGTGGATTCGAACCGTCACGGAGGTGCATTCACACATGATCGGATCGACGGAGAGAGTCCGCTGGCGCCGGAGCAGACACTGTGCCAATGGCACATGCGTGGAAGTTGCACGAATCGGGGATCAATTCCTGATCCGGGATTCCAAGAACGTCGGCGGCGCACCACTGGCGTTCAGCCGGGCCGAGTGGGAGGCGTTCGTCGCGGGGGTCAAGGCCGGGGATTTCGGTTTCGAATGACACCGCTTATCCCAGAGCGTGTGGGTGTCGCGGGCCGAGCGCGGCATACTGCAGAGGTGGACGGGTACACACACGCCACCGACACCGGTTGCTTCGGCTCACTGCACGAGGCAGCCGAAACCCTGCTGGACGACCTGACCTCCCGTTACCTGGTGGAACGGCGGGAGACGAAAGAGGCGCTCGGGCTCGATGACGCGCTCGTGCGAACGGTCCGGCTCATTCCTCGTACACCCACGGCAGCGCCGGTGGCGATCCACTTCACCGACCCCGGCCTGGTCCTGCGACTCGGGCGGTGGTGGGAGGAACCCCTTCCTGCCTGCGCCTGCGACGACTGTGACGAGCAGCCCGCCCGGCTGGTGGAGAGGCTGCACGCGCACAGCGCCGCGGTGGTCGAGGGTGGTCTCTGGGAACGCGTCCGCCGCGGCGTCGGCGGCTCCTGGTTCGAGACGAAACTGATCGGCGCCGGGGTGAAGTCGAGCCGGGAAGGCCTCCTTCCCGCCGCCGACGCCCGCGATGCCCGCCGCGGCGGGTTCGCCTCCCCGATGCAGTGGGCGCCCTGGCAGGTCCGCTCCTGAACTCCACCACCGGCCGGCACGTCAGCACCGCCGGCCACCCCGTCGTGATCGGGCCCCTCAGCCGGCGGCCGGCCGCAACCCCGCCTGCGTCCGGCCGCCGAGCAGGCCCACCACCCGGCCGGCGACCCGGTGACCCGTCACCCGGGCCATGGTCAGGTCACCACGGCAGAACCCGGTGAACGCCCGCCAGCCCGGCGGGCTCGCGAACGCCGCGTGCACCAGCCCCGGATACCGGTGGAAGAGCCCCAGCAGGCGACGGCCGGCCGCCATCTCCGGAGCCAGGCCGTCCGCGACCAGACGGTCGTACTCGCTGAGGTCACCACCGCCGGCCGCGACCGTTCCGGCCCACGTCCCGGAGCGCAGGGCGAAACTGATGCCCTCCCTGGTCCACGGCTCGAGCAGACCGGCCGCGTCGCCGGCCACCAGAACCCGGCCCCGGCGCACCGGCGAATCCGGTCGGCGGCAACGGGTCAGGTGCCCCGAGTCCCGCAGCACCGGACGGTCGTCGAGACCCAGCCGGGCGAGGAACTCCCGCAGGTAACGCTTGGTCTGGTCACCACGGCCACGCTCCATGATCACGCCGACGGTGAGCTGGTCGTCCTTGGGGAACACCCAGCCGTACGAGCCGGGAACCGGCCCCCAGTCCAGCAACAGGCGGCCACGCCAGCGGGACCGGTCACCCGGGGACGCCGCAAGCTCCACCTCCAGCCCGAGATCCTGCTGCTCGAAGGCGACACCGACGTGCCGGGCGGTCACCCCGGCCGAACCGTCCGCGCCGATCACCACGGAGGCCGTCACCGCCTCACCGGTGGCCAGGCTGACGGTAGGCGTACCCCCATCCTGCGAAACGGCCCGGACCACCGCGTTCTGCCGGACGGTCGCACCCACCTCGACCACCGACCGCATCCAGGCGTGATCGAAGTCGTCCCGCCGGACCATGGTCACCACCGGATCGCCCGGTGAGCGGCGGGTGAACGCCCGGCGCCCGTCGTGGGTGAAGGTGACCGCGGTGATCACGTCCCGGGCCGGCACGGCGAGAGTCGCGGCACTCATCCGCAGCGAGACGCCGAGCAGCCCGCCGCCGCAGGTCTTGTAACGCGGATGCTCGGCGCGCTCCAGCACGATCACCCGGGCGCCCGCCGACGCCGCAGCGTGCGCCGCCGACAGGCCGGCGGGCCCGGCACCGACCACCGCCACATCCCATTCCGGCGCGTGCCGCATGTCTGAAGTTTAGTTAGGTTGAACGCGAATCGTATCCATCTCCACGGGGCTGACGCATTGAACAGCGCGACGGCGACCGCTCTGCGGGTACCCACCCGAGCGGTCTATCTGACCTTCATCTTCCTCGGCGTCGCGATGGCGAGCTTCGCCGCGCGCATCCCGCAGATCCGTGACGCCCTCGGCCTCACCCCCTCCCAGCTGGGGCTGGTACTGCTGGCCAGCGCCGCCGGCTCGGTCACCTCGCTGCCGCTGGCCGGGCCGATCGTGGGCCGGTTCGGATCCCGCCGCACGGTCATGGTGACCGCCGTGGTGCTCGGCCTCGGTCTGGGCGGCGTCGCGCTCGGCTACCGGTCCGGCGTCGTCCCGGTGGTCGTCTCCCTCTATGTGTACGGGTTCGCGACCGGTGCCTGGGACGTCGCGATGAACGTCCAGGGCACCATCGTGGAGAGGCGCATCGGCCGGGCGATCATGCCGAGGTTCCACGCCGGGTACAGCATCGGCACCGTGGCCGGTGCGCTGATCGGGGCGGGCGCCGTCGCCGCCGGGATCTCCATCGGGGTGCACGTGAGCGTCTGCGTGGCGGTCGCGGTGATCGCCGTGCTGGTCGCGGTCCGTGACTACCTGCCGGACGACTCCCCGTCATCGTCGTCGGCCGGATCGTCACCGATGGCCGCCTGGACGGAACCCCGCACCCTGCTCATCGGGGTGTTCGTGCTGGCGTTCGCGTTCACCGAGGGCGCGGGCATCGACTGGATCAGCGTGGCGCTGATCGACGACTACGATGCGCCGGCCGCGGTGGGCACCCTCGCGTTCGCGACGTTCCTGGCGGCGATGACCGTCGGCCGCTGGTGGGGTCCGGCGCTGCTGGACCGCTACGGCCGGGTGCCGGTGCTGCGGGCACTCGCGGTGAGCGGTCTCGCCGGGCTGCTGCTCTTCGTGTTCGGCACGCACGTCGCGGTGGCGTACGCCGGGGTGCTGCTCTGGGGTCTGGGTGCCTCCCTCGGCTTCCCGGTCGGGATGAGCGCCGCGGCGGACGAGCCGTCCCGCGCCCCGGCCCGGGTGAGCGTGGTGGCCTCTATCGGATATCTGGCGTTCCTCGGCGGGCCGCCCCTGATCGGCCTGCTCGGCGACCACGTGACCGTGCTGAAAGGCCTCCTCGCCGTGGCCGTCCTGCTGATCCTGTCCACGTCGATCAGCACGGTGATCCGCGAGCCTCGCTAGTCACCTTTCGCAGTCAGGGTCTGCCTCCGTGGTGATTTCGGGTGCTCAGCACGCCCGAATTCACCACACCCACAACAGCGTGGTGACTTCGGGCGTCCAGCGCGCCCGTAATCACCACACCACCACGGGTGTGGTGACTTCGGGCGTCCAGCGCGCCCATAATCACCACACCACCAGGGGTGTGGTGACTTGGGGCGTCCAGCGCGCCCGTAATCACCACACCACCACGGGTGTGGTGAATTGGGGCGTCCAGCGCGCCCGAAATCACCACGCGGACGGGCTTCGCACCCTGACCACGAAACATGTCTAGTGTTCCGAGTCATGACTGTGGACGGTTGGCTGCAGGACACACGGACCTCTTACGACACGGTGGCGGACAGCTACGCCGACATGCTGCGGGGCCACCTCGAGGACTCGCCGTACGACCAGGCCCTGCTGAACCTCTTCGCCGACCTCGTCCGGCGCTCCGGCGACGGCCCGGTGGCGGACGTCGGCTGCGGCACCGGGCGGATCACCGGATTCCTGGCCGGGCTGGGCCTGGACGTCTTCGGCATCGACCTCTCCCCCGGCATGCTCGCCGCAGCCCGGCGCGACCATCCCGGGCTGCGGTTCTCAGTCGGGTCGATGACCGATCTGGATCTGCCGGACGACGCGGTGGGCGGCCTGCTGGCCTGGTGGTCCCTGATCCACGTGCCCGACGACGCGGCCCGGGTGGCGCTCGGCGAGTTCCGGCGGGTGCTGCGGGCCGGCGCGCCGCTGATGGTCGGCTTCTTCGTCGGCGACCAGGTGCGCTTCAAGTCGGAGGGCTACGGCGGCCACCCGATGAACCTGCACGTCTTCCACCGACCACCGGAGCGGGTGGCCGGTTGGCTGGTGGAGGCCGGTTTCACCGTGGAGGCCCGGATGGACCTGCCCGGCAGCGATGGTGTCCTGCCCGGGGCGGTGCTGGTCGCCCGCTGAGGAGTCAGAGGGAGGACCAGCAGTAGAGGGATTCGCCGGCTTCGCGGGCCCGCGAAGCCAGCGCGGACAGCTCGGGGATCACCGTCGCCAGGAACGACGGGTCCCCATGGCCGTGGAACTCCTCGGCAGTGGCCCACTGGGTGGCCAGGGCCGGCACCCGGTCGGCGGGGATGCCGGCCAGGACGTCGCGGGCGTGGTCGCCGAGAACGGTCACCCAGGGGCCGTCATACTCCGGGTCGGTCTCGGCGCTCATCGGCCAGATCAGCCGGTCGGCGACCAGGCTCATGGTCCACTCCTGGTCGAGCACGGCGGCGATCAACTGCCCGACGACCACGCTGGGCTCGAGGGACTTCAGATCGAGACCGTCGAAGGTCCCCAGCGGCGACTCGCCCTCGGTGTCGTCCAGGAGGCGGCGCACCTCGTCGAGGGCGGGCGCCCGGAAATAGTCGTACAGCACACCCATGCCGACCTCCCCATGAAAAAACCCCAGGCCATGTGACCTGGGGTTTCTCGCTGAGCCGCCTGACGGAATCGAACCGTCGACCTACGCATTACGAGTGCGTCGCTCTAGCCGACTGAGCTAAGGCGGCAACGAGGACTCATCCTACGGCATAGACCCCGAAGCTCTCACGCGGGTACGGCAGCAGTCATACCTCGTGGCTACTGTGGCTCAGGTGAACCAGGATCAAACGAAGCCGATCGTTCCCCGGCAGTCACGGCCGGCGGAGCAGACCGTTCCGGATCGGCCGCGGAGCATGGATCCCCAGGAGCTGGGGTTCACGCCGAAGGAGCGGGTCGGCTGGCTGGCGCCGCTGCTGCTGCTCAGCACCGGCCTCCGCGCGCTTCTGGCGATCTTCTTCGGGGCGTACCTGGATAAACGGGAACTTCAGCACGCTTTGGACGGCGACTTCTTCGATCACTCCACCACGGCGGACGGCGATCTCTGGCTGGACTACGTGGCGGACCTGGGTGACGGGTTCGACGCCACCTATTCGATCGCCTACCTGCTGGCCCAGCCCGAGCTGGACGTCGACGGCGAGCGGCTGCCGCGTGGCCGGCTGCTGCTGATGGGTGGCGATCAGGTCTATCCGCTGGCGAACGGTGACGGCTACGAGAACCGGATGAAGGGGCCGTACCGGGCGGCCCTGCCCGAGGCGCCGGCCGGGGTGCCGCGGCCTACGCTGTTCGCCCTGCCCGGAAACCACGACTGGTACGACGGTCTGACCGCGTTCCTGCGCCTGTTCGCCCGTCGCAAGGACGGTCACATCGGTGGATGGCGGACCGAACAGCGGCGCTCGTACTTCGCGGTGAAGCTGCCGGGGAACTGGTGGCTGTTCGCGGTCGACGAGCAGTTCGGCGCGTACATCGACGACCCGCAGCTGCTGTATTTCGAGAGGGCGGCGCGGGAGGTCGGCCCGGACGACCGGATCATGCTGATGACACCGTCGCCGACCTGGGTGAAGGCGGTCGACAAGCCGGAGGCGTACGACGCGGTCGACTACTTCATCCGGACCATTCTGGCGCCGACCCGGGCCGAGGTGCGGGTGCTGGTCTCCGGCGACCTGCACCACTACGCGCGCTACTCCGGACCCGACCGGGAGTTGATCACCTGCGGTGGCGGCGGGGCCTACCTGCTGGGCACCGAGACCCTGCCGGGGAAGCTGACCGTGCCGCCGAAGGAGACGCTCACCCGCAGCCGGAGCCGCAGCCGCGACTACCAGTTGCAGGCACGGTTCCCGGACGCCCGCACGTCACGGCGCTGGAGCTGGGGCGTGTTCCACCGGCTGCCGCGGCGCAACGCCGGGTTCGCCACCATGCTCGGCATCATCCAGACGCTGACGATGCTGGCGATGGCCGGCGCAACCGTCGTCATGGAGCAGGTGCAGACGCTCGGCGCGCAGGCCGACAGCCCGTCGATCAACATCCAGCGGCTCTTCAGCATCCCGCTGCTGATCATGGTCGGGGTGGTGATGGCCGGCACGGTGCTGTTCGCGAAGCCGCCGGGGGCCGCGTCGGCGAAACACGCCCGGCACTGGCTGCTGGGAATCGCCCACGGCCTGCTGCAGCTCGCCCTGGCGGGTGCCGGCGCCTGGGTGTGGCTGCAGCTGCCGTTCAAGGACTGGGAGTGGCCCGGCCCGCTGGTCGTGGCGGCCGTCGTCTACGGCCCGGTGATCGCGGTGCTGTCGACCCAGCTGCTGGCGCTCTACCTGCTGGTGGCGAGCCGGTTCGACGTCAACCACAACGAGCTGTTCGCCGGTCAGGGCATCGAGGACGGCAAGAGCTTCCTGCGGATGCACATCACCGCCGACGGCACGCTCACCATCCACCCGGTCGGCGTCGAACGGGTGTGCAAGAAGTGGTCGGCCGACCCGGACGGCGAGCCGCACACGCCGTGGCTGCGCCCGGAGACACCACTGACCGTTCACCGGATCGAGGATCCGATCACGGTTTCCTAGGCCTGCTCCTGGGCCGGGTCGGGGTAGCGGGCGTCGTGGGCCTGCCGCGGACCGCAGACCGAGGCACGGCTGCACGAGCAGCGGGAGCCGTCCGCGTCCAGGCGGACCACGACCGAGTCCTTCGGCACGCTGTGCGCGACGACGCGGCCGTCACCCTCGGGCGTCGTGACCCGGCTGCCGACGGCCGGCGCCGACGCCTGGAACGACTGGTACAGCGGGTGCTCGTACTTGAGGCAGCACATCAACCGCCCGCACGCGCCGGAGATCCGCAGCGGGTTGAGCGGCAGATCCTGGTCCTTGGCCATCCGGATGGTGACCGGCTCGAAGTCGGTGAGGAACGTGGCGCAGCACAGGTCGCGCCCGCAGGAGCCGATGCCGCCCTGCACCCGGGCCGAGTCCCGGGCCGAGAGCTGGCGCAGCTCGACCCGGCAGTGCAGGGTCGCCCCCAGGTCACGCACCAGGGACCGGAAGTCGACCCGGTGCGGCGCGGTGAAGTAGATCGTCGTCCGTGAACCACCGCCGCCGGTCTGGTCCAGCACGTGGTCGACGGCGACGACCTTCATCGGCAGCTCGTGGGCCTTGATCAGTTTCTTGGCGGCGACCTTCGCCTCGGCTTTACGTTTGCGCAGCACCTCGTCGCGGCGCACATCCTTGTCGTCCGCCAGACCGGCGACCTTGGGAAACCCGGAGGTCTCCTCGTCGACCCATTGCGGCGCCCAGACGCACTCCGCCACCTCCGGACCGTCGTCGGTCGGCACCAGCACGCGGTCGCCCACCGCCGGCGTGAACCCGTTCGGATCGAGGTAGTAGAGGCGGCCGTACCGGTTGAAGCTGACCGCGCACAGCATGCCCATGCGATCAACCCTACGACGGCCGACAAGCCGCACCAAATGCCGGTTTTGAACTACCCGCGCGGGTTGTCGCATTGATGTCGCGCAACCGGCCCTATCGACCCTCGTTGGCAGGTCCGAAGACGCACTTCCGTCGCCGTCGCAACCGGCGATCCCGTCGCCCTCTGCGGCACGTCCCGTCGCCATCGGCGGCACTCATGTCGCCGTCGGCGGCGATACATGTCGCCGTCGCAAGCGGCACTCCTGTCGAAGGGAACCGCCATGACACCCGCCAGGTCGGTGGCCGCCAGTCTCGTCGCGCTGGGCTTCGCGAGCACGCTCACCACGCCGCTGCCCGCCGCCGCCGCGCCCCTGCCGTGCGGGCGGGCCCTGCATTACGCCGCACAGTCGGGCGCCGAGGTGCTCCGCATCAACAAACTCGACGCCGGTCGCGCCACAGCGTCTCCGGCCGGGACCCGGGCGTCTCCCGGCCCGGAAGAGAGCGGCGAGATCTTGAAAGATCCGAAAACTGATTCATCGTACGAGCCACCCATGACCCTGGTTCCGTCGGAAGGTCCCGACGTGCTCTCGGATGATGGCGCGGAGCGGCCCGATCCGGTGGCGGAGAGCGCGGGCCCGGACGACAGCGTCGAGCCCTCGGCCAGCCGGTCGAGCCCCTCCCCCGAAGCCGGCGGCCCCGCCGACCGTTCGCCATCCGACAAGCGTTCCCCCGCCGGCGAGCGGACGCCAGCCGGCGAGCGGACGCCAGCCGGCGGATCCGCCGGATCAGCCGAGCCGCTCGGGGACATCGGGCTGGGCGACGTCCGGAGCGTCATGATCGCCGACAATCCAGTCGCCTCGGCCGGCGCCGCCCGGGTCCTCAACGGCAAGGCCGACGGGCGTTCGGCGAACGGCGAGACCGTCACGCAACAGGCCCCGCCCAGCCACCGGAAGGCGACCGAACGCCGTACCGGTGAACGCCGCTTCGGCCCCCTCCGCGTCGGCGCCGGCACGATCGGCGCCCACGCCCGCTGGCGCGACGGCCTGGCCTGCGGCACGAGCACCGGCGAGGTGTCCAGCGCGCAGGCCGCGCTGAGCCGGGTGACCCTGGCCGGCGGCGGCAGCGCCTCCCTGGTCCGCGCCCCGGAGAAACTGGCCGCGATCAGCGGGACCGCCCTGCGCGCCTCCGGCGGTGACCTGTCCTCGGAGGCCACCGCGACGGTCACCGGCGGCCGGATCACCCTGGTCGACGGTGCGGTACGCCTCCGCCTCCTGAAACCGCCCGTCCTGCGCGTGACGATGTCCACCACCGCGGGGACACGGGTCGCCTACCAGCCTGCCACGCTGGAGGTGACCACCCGGGAGGGTCGTCCGGCGCGTCTCACCACTGCCGGTGATCACGTAGACGTACCCCTGAGTAATGATCTTTCGCCCCTCACCGAGTCGGCCGCGCCCTCCGGCGACGAGGGCGAGGTGTCGCCGGCTGCCCCGCTGCCGGTGCCGACCCTGGAGAGTCTCCCCCGCCTGGCCGGCCCGGAGAGCACCCCCAACCGATCCAGCACTCCCGATGGGTCCGGTGTGGAGGGAGCCGTTCTGCGCATCGCGCTGGGTGACGTCCGCCAGGCGACCAAGGGCAAGGCGGCAGCGGCCAAGGCCACCGCGATCCACCTCTCGGTGGCACGCGGCACCGGACAGTCGTCCACTGTGGTGGCCGACCTGGGCATCGGGGTCCTCGAAGCAGCCGCGGTGGCCCCCGAGACGAACGCCGCACCCGGCCTGACCGGCGCCCCCGCCACCGGCTCCGACGCAGGCGCCGGTTCCGGATCCGGAACCGGAACCGGCGCGCCGGCCGCCGGACTCCCGGTCACCGGCCCCGGCACCGCTCCCCTGTTCCTGACCGGGGCGGGCCTGATCGTGGGCGGTGTCGTGGCCCTGCTGGCCGGCACCCGTCGCCGCCGCACCGAGCCCTGACCCCGTCCTCCACCAGGACCGGAAGCCGACTCCGGCGAACAGGCGCCTCCGGCCCGTGAGGCAGCCGGGTGGGGTGGCGGGGGCCACCCCACCCGGCATTTCGCTCGGTCCCGGCCGACCGCCGTCTCCCCGCCGATCCGATGCGGTCGGGACGGGTCGAACGGTGATGACAGACGCGGCCGGAGTTGAAAGGCTGTTCCGATGACGGAACGCCGTGGTGTGGTGGGGCAGCCCGGCAGCTCGGGCCGCCGGTTGTTGCTCCTTCCCGACGGCGTGACGGCGACCGTGCCGGACAGCGCCACCGACGACGAGATCACGGCCGAGTTCAGCCTGGATCGACTCGTCCACACGCCCCGGCTCGACCTCAGCCCGTCCGGCGCGGTGTGCGTCGACGGACCGGCCGCCGGTCTGCGGCTCGACTACGTCGTCAACGAGCTGGGCGATGTCGTCGCGGACTTCGACGGCCCGCCGTACTACGAGGTGATCGAGATCGGCGACGCGCAGCACCCCGCCCAGCTTCGCCACCTGCCCGGGACGGCCGTGACCGCCGACCGGATCAAGGGGTATTACCGGCTCCGGACTCTCGGGAGAGGACAGTGACCTGTGACGTGCCGCAGTGCGACCAGCCCGCCGCCCGCGGTGAGTCGTGGGTCGGGCACCTCACCCCGGAGCTGACGCCTCACACCAGATCCGGTGTCCGGAACGACAGATGAACCCAGCACCCGGAGCGGGCCCTCACACCAGGTTCGGCGTCTGCAGCGGCACCGTGTCGTCCAGGAGGCCCTCCGCCCGGTCGTAACTGTCGGCGACCGTCCGCAGCAACACCGCGCCGATCGCCGCCGCCGCCCGCGCCTCGTCCGCCGGCACGGATTCACCCGTCGCGGTGAGGGTCAGCGCCTCGGTGGAGACCAGCGCTCCGGCCAGGGCAGCGGCCACCGCGGCACGGGCCCGCACCATCCAGGCGATCAGTGCGTCGGCGAGGTCGGCCGTCGCCTCCATGCGCCGGCCGAGACTGTCCGGGCCGCCGTTGAGGTGCCCGGCCGTGGCCCGGCGGGCTTTCTCGTAGGCCTCCGCGGCCTCACCCGTCCACGCGCCCGCCTGCGGCAGCGTGTCGGCGAGGTCCGCGTAGGCCCGGGCGTCCGCGCGGAGTTCGGCCACCGAGTCCAGGATCGGGTCGGGGCTCAGCGCGCCCACCGCGCGGACCGCGTCCCCCGGCAGCAGGCGGACCCGGCGCAGCTGGGCCCACACGTCGTGGCCCTCCGGGGCGCCGATCGTGGACAGCACCCCGTCGACCCGGCCGAGGAGCGGGCCGGCCGCGTCCAGCAGGTGGTCCAGCCGGTCCATCACAGCCCTCGCTGGAACCGTCGGCGTACCGTCTCGTCGGTGTCCGCGTAGTGCCGGGCGCCGGAGCGGACGGATCGGGCCATCTCGCTCAGCCGTTCGGAGGCGTCGGCGGCCTCCCGGGCGCGGGCGGCGAGCACGGCGGTCCAGCCGGCGTAGAGGGCGCGGCCGATCCGTCCGGGACGGCCGGCGTCGTCGGCGGCGAAGGCGGCGGCACCGGGGCCGAGGTTGGGCACCTTGCGGTCCATGATGGCCAGTGTGTTCGCGGCATGATCGATCTGATCGGCGAGTCGATCCACCTCAGTGCCCCTCCAGGGAACGGAACGATCCGAAAACCTCACCGTGCAATTTCTCGCGTGCCCAGCGGGCCGCCTCGGAGGCGGCGGCGACCGCGGCACGGATCTCGCCCGCGAATCGCGCCGGGTCGCGGTCGCGCAGCTCACCGTGCAGTCTCACGTCCACAATGTCTCCCGCAGCGGTGACGACGACCTCGATCGAACGGTCCGGCGAGTGCACCGACACGGAGTGGGCGGCGACGGCGTGGTCGAACTCGGCGCGCAGACCCTCGATGCGCCGATAGCGGTCGATCGCCTCGTCGATCCAGGCCTCGTCGATCTCGCGGCCCATCCATGGCTCCTCACCACGTCACCACATCACCAGGCGTCATGCCGTCATCGCATTCCGGGGTTCAGACCGTACCGGTTCGGGTGACGGTCTCGCTACAGCCAGAAATCCCTTGTGGATAACTTCGGCAGTAATCACTCACTGTCAAATGAGCAACTACCATAAGTCACTTTGCGTAACGGGCCAACCGGGGCGAGGCATCACGCGGCCCGGGGCAATACCATCGTGACGTGGCTGGGCAAGGCGTCTTCGCAGAGCTGGTGGGTCAGGACGAGCCGGTCGGGATCCTGCGGCGGGCCGCCGCCGCGGCGGCCCGGGTGGTGGGCGGCGATCCGGGCGCCGGCGGGATGACGCATGCCTGGATCTTCACCGGGCCGCCGGGCTCCGGGCGTTCCGAGACGGCGCGGGCGTTCGCGGCCGCACTGGAGTGCGAGCGGGACGGCACCGGGTGCGGCGAGTGCCACGGATGCCACACGACCATGGGCAAGACCCACGCGGACGTCCGGTTCGTCGCACCCGAGGGCCTGTCGATCAGCGTGCACGAGATGCGGGCGCTGGTGCTGCGGGCGGCGACCGCGCCGTCCGGCGGGCGCTGGCAGGTGGTGGTGATCGAGGACGCCGACCGGCTCACCGAGGCGGCCGGCAACGCCCTGCTGAAGGCGATCGAGGAGCCGCCGCCGCGGACGGTGTTCCTGCTCTGCACGCCGTCCACCCATCCGGATGACATCTCGGTCACCATCCGCTCCCGGTGCCGGGTCGTGGCGCTGCGCCAGGCGCCGGCCGAGGCGGTCGCCCGCGCGCTGACCGGCCGGGACGGGATCGAGCCGGAGACCGCCTCGTGGGCGGCCGCGGCGTCGCAGGGCAACGTGGCGCAGGCCCGCCTGCTGGCCGCCGACCCGACGGCCCGGACCCGGCGGGAGGCGGTGCTGTCGGTGCCGCGCCGGCTGACCGGGGTGGGTGCCTGCTTCGACGCCGCCGCCGCGCTGATCGAGGCGGCCGAGGCGGAGGCGGCGACCACCTTCGCCGAGAACGACGCCTCCGAGCGGGCCGCCCTGGAGCAGGCGCTCGGTGCGGGCGGCACCGGCCGGGGCGCCGCGGGTGCGATGCGCGGTGCCGCCGGGCAGATCAAGGAGCTGGAGAAACGGCAGAAGTCGCGGACCACCCGTGCCCAGCGGGACGCCCTCGACCGGGCGCTCGTCGACCTGGCCGGTTTCTATCGCGACACGCTGGTCACCACGATGGGTGCGCCGGTGGCGGTGGTGCATCAGGACGTGGCCGACCAGTCGGCGGCCGCGGCCCGCAAGTGGACGCCGGAGAGCACCCTGCGCCGCCTCGAGGCGATCGTCGCCTGCCGGCAGGCGATCGAGCAGAACGTGAAGCCGCGGATCGCCGTCGAGGCGATGATGCTGTCGCTCTGGAAGGGCTGACCCGCCTTGACGCATTGATGGACGGCGATCTATGTTGCGACCGTGCCGACCCGTCGTGACATCCTGGCCCTGACCGCGGGCGCGACCGCCGCGGCCGCCTTCCCGACGACCGGGGCGAAACCCGCCGGATGGGTGGCCACCTGGGCCGCCGTGCCGACCACCGTCCCACCCGGCGAGCCGCTGGTGCTGACCGACCGCACCGTCCGGCAGGTGACGCACACCAGCATCGGCGGCGACCGGCTGCGGATCCGGCTGACCAACGAGTTCGGTGTCATGCCGCTGCGCGTCGGCGAGGTGCACGTGGCACTGCGGTCCGGAGGCGGAGCGAGCACCGACACGGTGCCCGGAACCGATCACCGGGTCACGTTCGGCGGCCGGTCCTCCGTCACCATCCCGGCCGGGGCGCCCCTGGTCAGCGATCCGGTCCCGCTCCCGACCGAGGCGCACGCCGACCTGGTGATCAGCGTCTACCTGCCGGAACGGACACCGGTCACCACCTTGGCCGCGTTCGCCTTCCGGGACAACATGATCGCGGCCGGCAACGTCACCGCGGACCGCCGGATCACCCCGGTGAGCACGATCGGCCAGTACCTCTTCCTGTCCGGCGTCAGCGTGCACGCCGCCGGGAGCGCGATCGTGACCCTCGGCGACTCGATCACCAACGGGGCGGACACCGAGGTCAACGCCGATCATCGCTGGCCGGACCTGCTCAGCGCCCGGCTCGTGGGCCGGTTCGGCATCGCCAACGTCGGGGTGTCCGGCAACCGGCTGCTGCACGACCCGAACCCGCCGGCCGGGAGCGGCGCCGAGGCGTACGCCGCCTACTTCGGGCAGAGCGCGCTGCGCCGCTTCGACCGGGACGTGCTGGCCCAGCCCGGGGCGGAGCATCTCGTGGTGCTGCTCGGAGTGAACGATCTCGGTCATCCGGGGACGTCGGCCCCGCCGGACGAGGTGGTCTCCGCCGACGATCTGATCGGTGGGCACCAGCAGCTCGTCGAGCGGGCGCACCAGGCCGGGATCCGGGCGTACGGCGCGACCGTCCTGCCGTTCAAGGACGACACACTCGGCTTCCACTCCCCGGAGAATGAGCGGAAACGGTCCACGCTCAACCGGTGGATCCGCAGCTCCGGAACCTACGACGGGGTGATCGACTTCGACGCGGCGGTCCGTGACCCGTCCGATCCGCTCCGGTTGCGGGCGGCGTACGACAGCGGCGACCACCTGCACCCGAACGACGCCGGGATGGCGGCGATGGCAGCCGCCGTCCCGCTACGACTGTTTCGCTAGACACGTTTCACGAGGCCGGCACCGGTGCCAGCAACTCGGACAGCCGCTCGGTGACGGCGGTGGAGATCTCCTCGACCGGGCGGGCGGCGTCCAGCACGAGGTACCGCTTCGGGTCGGCGGCGGCCAGGTCGAGGAACGCGTATCGCACCCGCTCGTGGAAGGTGCGGGCCTCGCTCTCCAGCCGGTCGGCCTCCTCACCGCGGGCGTCGACCCGGCCCAGTCCCACCCCCGGGTCGACGTCGAGCAGCACGACCAGGTCGGGTTTGAGGCCGCCGGTGGCCCACGAGGAGAGCCAGGAGATCTCCTGAACCGGCAGGGTCCGGCCGGCCCCCTGGTACGCCAACGACGAGTCCACATACCGGTCGCTGATCACGACCGCGCCGTCGGACAGGGCCGGGCGCACGACGGTGGCGACGTGGTGGGCGCGGTCGGCGGCGTACAGCAACGCCTCGGCCCGCGGGGACGGCGACTCCGCCTTGTCCAGGACCAGCTCGCGGATGCGTACCCCCAGATCGGTGGCCCCGGGCTCGCGGGTGACCACCACGTTGTGCCCGGATTCGCGAAGCGTCGCGGCGAGCCGGGTCACCTGGGTCGATTTGCCGGCCCCCTCGCCGCCCTCGAAGACCACGAAGACCCCGGAGCGGACGAACGACTCGGCCGGTGCGAGCGGGCGGCCGCGCAGCGATCCCCACAGGTCGGCCAGCACGGGGACGCCCCGCTTGTCGTCCATCTGGCGGAAGGAGCTGATCCCGACCCAGATGCCGATCGCGCCGGCGACCAGCAGCAGGACGCGGGTGGAGGAGACGTCGAAGCCGACCGGCCCGAGCTGCACCCGGCGTGAGCTGCCCAGGCCGACCAGGAAGCCGGCCAGGGTGATGGCCAGCATCAGGACCATCCGGACGCCGATCTGCACCACGGCGAAGGTGCGGCCGCGCAGCGCGTCGTCGATCTCGCCGTAGAGCAGGGTGGTGCCGCCGAGGAACGCCATGCCCGCGCCCGCGCCGACCAGCAGCGCGCCGACCAGGGCCATCGACAGGTGGAAGGCGAGTCCCATGAACATCACCGCGCCGCTGGCCAGCACGATGCTCATGCCGAACCAGCGTCGCCGGGAGAGTTCCTTGACGATCATCGGGCCGAGGCCGATGCCGAGGGCCAGGCCCATGAAGATGGTGCCGAAGAGCAGGTAGAAGGCGGCTTCACCGGCGCCGAGCGAGACCGCGTAGGTGCGGGCCGCGCCGATCACCACGCCGCCGGCCGCGAACGCGCCGAAGATGCCCAGCACCAGGCCGCGGACCAGCGGGGTGCTGCCGATGTACTTCCAGCCCTCCATGAACTGGGAGGACATCGACTGTTCGGCGGCCTTCTCCCGGTCGGCGCTGCGGCCGCTGATCTCCTTGATGCCGAAGAACACCACGATGGCGGTGGCCAGCCGGGAGAGCGCGTTGATGTAGAGGGCGATCTGCACCGGCTGTGCCCAGTCCGGCAGGGACGCACCGGACTGCTGGATGCCGGCGGTCAGGGCGGAGAGCAGCAGGGCGGCCAGGATCGGCGTGATTCCGTACGTGGTGACCAGGGTGAGCTGGTTGGAGACCTCGATCTGCGATTTCGGGATGAGGTTGGGGACCGCGGCCTCCTTGGCCGGGATCCAGATCAGCGTGATCGCCTCGCCGATGAAGGTGGCGATGGTCGCCCAGGCCACGGTCAGGCCGGGGCTGCCGCCGAGGAGCGGGACCAGCGGGATAGAGCCGTAGATGACGAACCGCAGCAGGTCGACGATGACCATCGTGTAGCGGCGGTCGAACCGGTCGGCGAAGACGCCGGCGATCGGCCCGAGCAGCAGCGCGGGCAGCAGGCGCACGACGATCGTGCCGCCGAACGCGGCGCCCTGGGCGGCCGGGTTGTCGAACTGGGCCGAGGCGAACAGGCCGGTGGCGAGGATGCCGATCCAGTCGCCGAAGGACGCGGCGGCGAGCACCAGCCAGAGTCGGCGGAAGCCGCGTCGGCGCAGCACGGAGCGCAGCGCCGCCGCACCGGAGAGGTCGACGGGCCCGGGTTCCTGGCGCGTTTCCGTGTTGATGGCCCTTACCTCCCGTGGTCACTGCTCGGAGCACTGTAACCGGCCGCACCGTCCGGCACGGCCCGACCACGTTCGAGTGGCACAGAGATGAATGTCTTTCGCATAATCCGGAGAAACGTTACGGTGCGCGTGTGCTCACTGACCGCACCGCTCTGCGCCGGCGACTCGGTACGGCCACCGACCACCTCGAGACCCCCGTCGCCGTGGTCGACCTGGCCGCCTTCGACGACAACGCCGACCGGCTGGCGGAACGCGCCGCCGGCAAACCGATCCGGGTGGCCAGCAAATCCGTCCGCTGCCGCGCCCTGCTGGAACGCGTCCTGGCCCGCCCCGGCTGGCACGGCGTGATGGCGTACACGCTGCCGGAGGCGATCTGGCTGGTCCGCACCGGCGTCACCGACGACGTGCTGGTCGCCTACCCGACAGCCGACCGGGCCGCCCTGCGCGAACTGGCCGGCGACCCGGACCTGGCCGCCGCCATCTCGATCATGGTGGACCACCCCGGGCACCTCGACCTGGTGGACCGGATCGTGCCACCGCACGACCGTGCCACCATCCGCCTCTGCATGGACCTCGACGCCTCCTGGCGACCCGCCGGGCTGCACATCGGCGTCCGGCGCTCGCCCGTCCACTCGGCAGCGCAGGCCGGCACGCTGGCCCGCGAACTGGCCGGCCGCGACGGATTCGCCCTGGTCGGCCTGATGTCCTACGAGGCCCACATCGCCGGAGTGGGCGACGATCCGCCCGGACGTGCCCTGCGGGCCCGCGCCATCCGCGTGATGCAGAGCCGCGCGATGCCCGAACTGCTCCAGCGGCGTGCCGCGGCGGTCCGCGCCGTCCGGGAACACGCCGACCTGGAGTACGTGAACGGCGGCGGCACCGGCAGCATCGCGGCGACCAGCGCCGACCCGTCCGTCACCGAGGTCACCGCCGGATCCGGCCTGTACGGGCCGGCGATCTTCGACGCGTACCGGAGCTGGCGTCCCACCCCGGCGGCCTTCTTCGCCCTGTCCGTGGTCCGCCGGCCCGGCCCGCGGATCGCCACGGTACTGGGCGGCGGCTGGATCGCCTCCGGACCCGCCGCCCCGGACCGGCACCCGGTGCCCTACCTTCCGGACGGGCTCCGCTACAAACCCGACGAAGGCCCCGGCGAGGTGCAGACCCCCCTGGTCGGCGCGGTCGCCGACCAGCTCGTCCCCGGCGACCGGGTGTGGTTCCGCCACGCCAAGGCCGGCGAGCTGTGCGAGCACGTCAACGAGGTCCAACTCGTCGACGGCGAGACAGCGACGCCGGCCCCCACGTACCGAGGAGAAGGCCGTGCGTTCCTGGGGTGACCGCTCAGGCGTTCACATGCCGGTGCAGGTATTCCCTTATGAGCGCCTTGGCCTCGGTCAGCACCGCCTCGTCGCCACTGGAGTCACGCCGGAACGCCAGCTTGATCAGCGCGTCCGCCGCCTCGACCGAGATCTGCAGCGCGAACCGCAGCCGGGTCCGGTCCATCAACTGGAACTGCTCGATCAGCAGCTCCGCCAGACGCTCGGCGATGACCGCGTTGTTGTCCCGGTCGGAGTCGAGCAGGTGCAGGTCCACCACGTCACCGAAGTGCAGCGTCCGGAAACCCGGCACGCTGCGGTGCATGTGGATGTAACCGTCGATCGCCGCGTCCACCGCGTCCCACCAATGGGCGAACGTCTCGTTCGCGAACCGGTCGGAGAGGCTCTGCAGGTACGCATCCATGTTGCGCAGCGCGAGGGCCTGCACGATGGCCCTCTTGTCGGGGAAGAACTGATAGACCGAGCCGATGGCGACCTCGGCCCGCTCAGCCAGCAAAGTAGTGGTCAGGCCCTCATAACCGACCTCGTCCACCAGCTCGGCGCAGGCGTCGAGCATGCGTTGAACCCGGGCAACGCTTCTGCCCTGCACCGGCACCCGCCTCAGCGGTCCGGTGCTGACGGTTGGTGTCGACACGCGTCGCCACTCCCTCTCAGCAGTGATAAATCGAACGTTACTCGGATCAACGAGCGAGGCGCATCGACGGGACGCCGTGGGCGTCTGTCCGCTCGGACGGAGGACAAAGGCCAGAATGACTAACCCTGTCTACGCCCGCCACTGGACCAACTGGGGAACCAACCAGGAATCGGTCGCCGACGTACTCACTCCCGCCTCCGCCGACGAGATCGCCGCCACGGTCACCGAGACCGCGGCGGCCGGCCGGCGGGTCAAGGTGGTCGGCAGCGGGCACTCCTTCACCGACATCGCGGTCGCCGACGACCAGCGCATGGTGCTGCACCGGATGAACCGGTTCGTGTCGATCGACGGCCCACTGGTGACCGTCCAGGCCGGGATGACGCTGCGAACACTCAACACCGTGCTGCACGGACACGGCCTGGCGATGCCGAACCTGGGCGACATCGACGCGCAGACCGTCGCCGGGGCGATCGCCACCGGCACCCACGGCACCGGCCTCGGCCACGGCACGATCGCCTCCTGCGTCGAGGCCGTCACCCTGGTCACCGGCCTCGGCAAGATCGAACGGTTCACGGCCGACGCCCCCGAACTGAAGGCGATCGGCGTCGGCCTCGGGGCGCTCGGCATCATCACCGAGGTCACCCTGCGGTGTGTGCCGGCGTTCACCCTGCACGCCGACGAACGGCCGATGCTGCTCACCGAGATGCTGGCCGGGCTCGACGAGTGGATCCCGGGCAACGACCACATCGAGTTCTTCTGGTACCCGTACACCGACCGCGGGCAGCTCAAACGCAACAACCGGGTGGACGTCGACGACCGGCCGCTCTCGAGGTTCCGCGGCTGGCTGGACGACGAGTTCCTGTCCAACACCGTCTGGCAGGGCGTCTGCAAGGTGGGCCAGCGGATGCCCCGCACGGTTCCGGCGCTCAACGGCATCGCGGCCCGGGCGCTGAGCGCGCGGGCGTACACCGGGCCGTCGGCCGGGGTCTTCTGCACGTCCCGCCGGGTGCGTTTCACCGAGATGGAGTACGAGATCCCGCGCGCCGCCCTGCCCGAGGTGCTCGGCGCGTTCCCGGCCCTGTTCGACCGTCTGCCGTTCCGGGTGCAGTTCCCGGTCGAGGTGCGGTTCACCGGCCCGGACGACCTGTGGATGTCGCACGGGTACGACCGCGAGTCCGCCTACATCGCCGTGCACCAGTACCTCGGCACCGAGTACGAGCCGTACTTCCGGGCCGTCGAGGAACTGTGCGCGGCGCAGGGCGGACGTCCGCACTGGGGCAAGCTGCACTACCGCAACGCCGCGTCGCTGCGCCCGGTGTATCCGAGGTTCGACGATTTCCTGGCGATCCGGGACAGGTTCGACCCGTCCCGGATCTTCGCCAATGCCTACCTGAACCGCGTGCTCGGCGAATAGCCCGTCACTCGGTCGCCGCGGCGGCCTTGCGGGGGGCCGCCCGCTTGGCCGGGGCGGCCTTCTTGGCGGCCGTCGTCTTCTTCGCCGCGGTCGTCGTCTTGGCCGCCGTGGTCTTCTTCGCCGCCGTGGTCCGCTTGGCGGCCGTCTTCTTGGCCGGGGCCGCACCGTCCGCCGCGGCCTTGGGCGCCGCCTTCTTGGCCACCCGCTTCTTCGGCGCCGGGCCCTTGGCCCGCTTGTCGGCGATCATCTCGGAGGCCTGCTCGAGCGTCAGGTCCTCCGGGGTCATCCCGCTGCGCAGGGTCGCGTTGTACTCCCCGTCGGTCACATACGACCCGAACCGGCCGTCCTTGATGACCAGCGGCCTCTCGGTGACCGGGTCGTTGCCGAGCTCCCGCAGCGGCGGCTTGGCAGCGCGCGCCTGCCGGGTCTTCGGCGCGGCCAGCAGCGCCAGCGCCTCCTCGAGCGTCACCGTGAAGAGCTGCTCCTCACCGGCCAGCGACCGGAAGTCGGAACCCCGCTTCACGTACGGCCCGAAGCGACCGTTGTTCGCCACGATCTCGTTGCCGTCGGCGTCCTTGCCGATCGTCCGCGGCAGCAGGAGCAGGCGCAGCGCCTCCTCCAGGGTCACGTCGTCCGGCTTCTGATTCTTGAGCAGCGACGCCTTGCGCTCACCACTCTGCACATACGGCCCGAAACGGCCGGACTTGAGCTGCACCGGCTCGCCGGTCGCCGGGTCGTCGCCCAGGCTGCGCTCGCCGCCACCGCCGAGGAACAGCTCGTCGACCTTCTCCGGGGTCAGCTCGTCCGGCGCGACACCCTCCGGGATGGAGGCACGGTCGCCGGGCGTGTCCTCGTCGGCGTCCGGCACCTCACGCTGCAGGTACGGCCCGTACTTGCCGACCCGGACCACGATCCGGCGGCCCTGCTCGTCGGCGAAGAGCGGGATCGAGTTGACCGAGCGGGCGTCGATCTCGCTGAGGTTCTCGGTGACCATCTTCTTCAGGCCGCCGGCCCGGGTGATGGCGTCGTCCGCGCCCGGCGTCCGGCTGCCGAAGTAGAAGGAGGTCAGGAAGTCCAGCTGGGTGTGGTCGCCGGCGGCGATGTCGTCGAGCTGGCCCTCCATCGACGCGGTGAAGTTGTAGTCGACGAGCCGGGGGTAGTGCCCCTCCAGCAGGCCGATCACCGCGAACGCCAGGAACGAGGGGATCAGCGCCTGACCGCGCTTCTCCACATAGCCCCGGTCCTGGATGGTCTGCATGATCGAGGAGTAGGTGGAGGGCCGGCCGATGCCCAGCTCCTCCAGCGCCTTGACCAGTGAGGCCTCGGTGTAGCGGGCCGGCGGCGAGGTGTGGTGCTCGTTGGCGGCCAGGTCGTCCGCGGTCAGCGGCTGGTCCTTGACCAGGTTGGGCAGCCGGCGCTCGGCGTCCTCGGCCTCGGCGTTCTCGTCGTCCGAGGACTCCACGTAGGCGCGCAGGAAGCCGGGGTCGGTGATGGTCTTGCCGGAGGCGCCGAAGTCGGCCTCCTCGCCCGCGGTGGAGACGGCCCGGATCCGGACACTGATCGAGTTGCCGACCGCGTCGGTCATCTGCGACGCCACGGTCCGGCGCCAGATCAGCTCGTAGAGCTTGAACTCGTCGCCGCGCAGCTCGTTGGCGACCTCACCCGGGGTCCGGAAGTTGTCACCGGCAGGCCGGATCGCCTCGTGGGCCTCCTGCGCGTTCTTCGCCTTGGTGGTGTAACGGCGCGGCTGCGGCGGAACGCTGCCCGGGCCGTACAGCTCGGCGATCTGACGGCGGGCGGCGGCCAGCGCGGTCTCGGAGAGGTTCACCGAGTCCGTACGCATGTAGGTGATGAAGCCCTTCTCGTACAGACTCTGGGCCACGCTCATCGTCTGCTTCGAGGAGAACCGCATCTTGCGCGCTGCTTCCTGCTGCAGCGTCGAGGTGATGAACGGCGGGTACGGCCGGCGGCGGTAGGGCTTCTCCTCGACCCGGGTGACCGTGAACGACTGGTTCTCCAGCCGGGCGGCCAGGCCCCGGGCACCGTCGCCGTCCAGCTGCACCGCGCCGGAACCCGGCTTGAGCTGCCCGGTCGTCGGCTCGAAGTCCTTACCGGTGGCGATCCGGTCACCGTTCAACGCGATCAGGGTCGCCGCGAAGGCGCGGGCGCCCTCGGACTGTCCCTGCACGGACAGGTGGGCCAGGATGTCCCAGTACTCAGCGGTGCGGAACGCCATCCGCTGACGCTCACGCTCGACCACGATCCGGGTGGCGACGGACTGGACCCGGCCCGCGGAGAGCCGGGGCATCACCTTCTTCCACAGGACCGGGCTGACCTCGTAGCCGTACAGCCGGTCGAGGATGCGGCGGGCCTCCTGGGCGTCCACCAGGGAACGGTCGATCTCACGCGGGTTCGCCACCGCGGCCTGGATCGCCGGCTTGGTGATCTCGTGGAAGACCATCCGCTTGACCGGGACCTTGGGCCGGATCGTCTCGACGAGGTGCCAGGCGATGGCCTCGCCCTCACGGTCCTCATCGGTGGCGAGCAGGATCTCGTCGACCTCGCGGGCCAGTTTCTTCAGCCGGGCGACCTGCTGCTTGCGCTGCTCGGAGACCACGTAGAGGGCGTGGAAGCCGTTGTCGACGTCCACACCGAGACGCGCCCACGGCTCACCCTTGTATTTCTCGGGGACCTCGTCGGCGTTTCTCGGCAGGTCACGGACATGGCCGATGGAGGCCTCGACCAGATAGTCGGGGCCCAGGTAACCGGCGATCGTCTTGGCCTTCGACGGAGATTCGACGATGACCAGACGCGTCGTCCTGGTGTCACTCGGCACGGCACTCCCACTTTTTTCGAGATCCACAGGCGCTTCTCCGACTCGCCCGGCTGAGCACGGACGTTCAACGTAACGCGCCGGACGAGCCCACATTCCCGGGTAACCCCGCAGTCGGATGGTAACGGCCCGGCCACCGCTTGCGTCCAACCGCGCCACCGTACACCGGGAAGACAGTGTCGTGTCGGACACAATCCCGGAAGATCACGCAGGTGCGCTGCCCGGCCAGAACTCCTCGGGCGCCGTCGAGGGCCGGTCTCCGACCAGCTCAGCGAGCCGTCGCACCCGTCGCCGGCCGTTGATCAGATACCAGCGGCCGTCGTCCGACACCCGCCCGGCGAGACCGGCCCGGACCAGCGCGGCGTCCACCGGCCGCGGATCCTGTTCCGGGTCCAGGCCCAGGGACCAGCCGCCGGCCCGGGGACCACCCGCGGCCGCCGCCCAGAGCCGCAGACGCGGGCCACTGAGGAAGAGCTGGGCGGCCGCCGCGGGCCAGGCCCGGGCAAGACCGTTCAACCTCCTGGAGTACGCCGTACGCACGTCGAACAGCGGGCGCGGCGGCTCCTCGGGAACCGTTCCGGCGCCCGTGCCACCGGGTTCCCCCTCGCCCTCCTGGTTGATCGACTCGCCGATCACCTCTGCCCCGACGGGGGGCCCGTCGTCGCGTACCCCGGAAACCGGAGCCCAGGTGGCGGTGAGGCCGCGCATGACCAGTTCGGCGACCACCGCGTGCACCCGCCAGGCGGCATCGACGCGGACCGTGACCCGCGCGGTCCCGCCCATCCGGTCCAGACGGCCGGGACCGGCCAGCAGACCGGCCAGATCAGCGGGCGACGGCTCGGAACTGTCCGCACCGAACATCGGCAGTTGGTGCCCGCCCGGCTCCCGGGGAGCGCTGCGCCGCGCCGGCTCGGCCGACGGCGGCTCCACCGCGGGTGGCAGCACCTCCCGCGGTATCAGCGGCCAGCCGGTCTCGCTCATGACAGTGCAACGATCACTGACACTCGGGCAGCTCGTCGAAGGCCTCCCGGAGCTCCACCGACTCCAGGCCGGCGATGTCCAGGCTGCTCTTCTCGTAGTCCGCGGTGAGCTGGTCGACGACCTTGCCGACCTGGTCGTAGAAGGTCGCGGTCGGGCGCGTCGCGAGCGACTCGATGCCGGTCCTGGCGTGGTCGTAGGCGTCCCGGATGCCGGCCAGCGAGCCGAGGAAACCCTCCGCGATGGCCGGTCCGTCGTCCACATCCGGGACACCGGCACGCTGCACGTCGGACCGTGCCTTCTCGCTCGCGGTCGCGGCGCCCCCGAAGAGCCGGGACAGGTTCTCCTTCGCCTGACTGGGCGAGGTCTCCGCGGTCATCTGCTGCTGGGTTCGGCTTGACAGGCTGTCGATCTCGCTCCGCCACGGACTCAGCGCGGTGCAGACCAACGCGGCCCACGCCTGGGGTCCGTGCTGGCCGGAACAAGCCGCCAGCGGCATCACGAGCACGAGGGCGAGTGCCAGGGAGATCGGTCGGACCGCGCGCATGGGAGCAGCGTACGACGATGGTCGTGAACTCCACACGCCTCGATCGAGTCATACCGGAAGGGCACCCGGTATTTCGCCGGGTGCCCTTCGTCACGCCGGGCGTTTTAACCGACGTTGTCCTTCACCCGGGAGGCCTTCGTCTCACGGGCGTCCTGCGCCGCCTTGGCGGTGTCCGCGGCACCGGCCGCGGTGGCCGCCGACGGGTCCTCGCCCAGGGCGACCGGCTTGCGCTTGCTCCAGATCACCGCGGCGGAGACGATCGCCACCGCCAGGACGGCGACGCCGATCCGCAGGCCGGTGTTCGCGTCCGGGCCGTAACTCCAGGCGACCACCGCCGGGGCGATCAGCAGCGAGACCAGGTTCATCACCTTGAGCAGCGGGTTGATGGCCGGGCCGGCGGTGTCCTTGAACGGGTCGCCGACCGTGTCGCCGATCACCGTGGCGGCGTGCGCCTCGGAACCCTTGCCGCCGTACGCCCCGTCCTCCACCAGCTTCTTGGCGTTGTCCCAGGCGCCACCGGAGTTGGCCAGGAACACCGCCATCAGCGTGCCGGCACCGATCGCACCGGCCAGGTAGGCCGCGAGCGCCCCCGGGCCGAGACCGAAACCGACAGCGATCGGGGCGGTGATCGCCAGCAGACCGGGGGTGAGCAGCTCACGCTGCGCGTCCCGGGTGCAGATGTCGACCACGCGGCCGTACTCCGGACGCTGGGTGCCGTCCATGATCCCCGGGAACTCGCGGAACTGACGCCGGACCTCCATCACCACCGCGCCCGCCGAACGGGACACCGCGTTGATCGCCAGACCGGAGAAGAGGAACACCACCGCCGCGCCGATCAGCAGGCCGACCAGGCTGCGCGGGTTGGAGATGTTGAGCTGGGCGAGGATCTCGCCGCCCACGTCCGGGACGTCGGCGTCGGCGAGCGCGCTGGCCAGGCTGTTGGTGTACGACCCGAACAGCGCCGTCGCCGCCAGCACGGCCGTCGCGATCGCGATGCCCTTGGTGATCGCCTTGGTGGTGTTGCCGACCGCATCCAATTCGGTCAGGATCTGCGCGCCGCGCTCGTCCACGTCGCCGGACATCTCCGCGATGCCCTGCGCGTTGTCCGAGATCGGTCCGAACGTGTCCATCGCCACGATCACGCCGACCGTGGTGAGCAGGCCGGTGCCGGCCAGCGCCACCGCGAACAGCGACAGGGTCAGTGACGTGCCGCCGAGCAGGAACGCGCCGTAGACGCCGGCGCCGATCAGCAGCGCCGAGTAGACCGCGGACTCGAGGCCGACGCTGATGCCGGCCAGCACCACGGTGGCCGCGCCGGTCTGCGACGACTTGCCGATGTCCTGCACCGGACGCTTCTCGGTCTCGGTGAAGTAGCCGGTCAGCGCCTGGATCGCGGCGGCCAGCACGATGCCGATCACCACGGCGCCGACCGCGACCCAGCGCGGGTCCTGGCCGCTGTCGATGACCTGCTGCTCGATCCGGTCGTCGTTGAATCCGTTGAACGTGGACGGCAGGTACAGGAAGCTGACCACCGCCACGATGATCGCGGAGAGCGCGGCCGAGATGTAGAACGCCCGGTTGATCGCGGTCAGGCCGTTGCGGTCGGTGGACCGCAGCCGGGTGATGAAGACGCCGACGATCGCGATCAGCACACCGACCGTCGAGATGATCAGCGGGAAGACCAGGCCGTCCTGGCCGAACGCGGCGTGCCCCAGGATCAGGGCGGCGACCAGGGTGACCGCGTACGACTCGAACAGGTCGGCGGCCATGCCGGCACAGTCGCCGACGTTGTCGCCCACGTTGTCGGCGATGGTCGCGGCGTTGCGCGGGTCGTCCTCCGGGATGCCCTGCTCGACCTTGCCGACCAGGTCGGCGCCGACGTCCGCGGCCTTGGTGAAGATGCCGCCGCCGACCCGCATGAACATGGCCAGCAGGGCGGCGCCGAAGCCGAAGCCCTCCAGGACGGTCGGCGCGTCGCTGCTGAAGATCAGCACGACCAGCGCGCCACCGAACAGGCCGAGGCCGACGGTGAGGAAACCGACGACGCCGCCGGTGCGGAACGCGATGCCCATCGCCTTCTCGCGGCCGCCGTCCGTGCCGGCCGCCGCGGCGACCCGCACGTTGGCCCGGGTGGCCAGCGCCATGCCCGCGCCGCCGATGAACGAACTGAAGATCGCACCGACGATGAAGAACAGCGAGCGCCCGATCCGTACCCAGACCTCGTTCTCGGTCGCGTGCACGGGAAGCAGGAACAGCAGCACCACCGCGATGACCACGAAGACGGCCAACGTTTTGAACTGCCGGAACAGGTAGGCCGAGGCGCCCTCCTGCACGGCGCCCGCGATCTCCTGCATCTTCTGCGTGCCGCGCTCGGTGCGCAGCACGGATTGGACGAACATCGCGGCGAAGCCGAGAGCGACCAGGGCGAAGACGATCGCGATGATCACGAATGAGATGTTGTCCCCGCTCAGGGACGCTCCACCGCCTTCAGCGGCCAGGGTTGTCGCGTTTCCGGGCATCCATGCCTCCTGTACACCGATGGCGCCCGGACGGTGGACGAGACCCCGGGCGCGTTCCCCGAGGAGCGGGGAACCAGCAGTAGCTGATGACTCGCGTACTGTAGCGGCCCCACGTGGTGATCGTCACACGTGCCACCAGCCGTGTCGCGGTGATGTTTGCCGTTGTGTTAGAGACCGACGGCAGACGGGCATAGCCCACAGTTGATCGCCCGACGAGTCCATCCTGTTCGTCGGGCGTGGTGGTGACAGGGTGAATCCCCGGCGGATCACCGCATCGGGGATCGGGAGATCAGCGGCGGCCGACCGGCCAGACCATCCGGACCTCGGTGCCCGGGCCGTCCTCCACCGGGCGCACCTGCAGGTCGTCGACGAACCCGGCGAGCAGGGCGAAACCCACGCCGGTGGTGAGCGCGTCGTCGGTCAGCGACTCGTCGGCCAGTTCGTCCGGCGGCAGCTTGGTCAGACCCACGCTCGCCTCGATCGGGGCGTGGTCGATGACCCGGACGGTGTACGAGTCCGAGTCGGACATCTCCACCGTGACCAGCTCGGACAGGTGGTACTGCCGGTGCAGGGTGACCGCACGCGTGCACGCCTCGCCGATCGCGAGCCGGACCTCGTCGAGCAGCTCCTCGGCGACCCCGGCCCGGCGGGCCACGGCGACGCCGACCAGCCGGGCGGTGCGCACATGCACCGGTGCCGGCGAGAAGGAGAGCCGAACCGTGGCCATCACGAAGCGGGACCGCTGCCGTCGCGTTCGGTGGCAGCCTCGACCGTCGGGAAGATCGGGAAGACCTGGTCCAGCGCGGTGATCCGGAAGATCTTCAACAACGGCTCCTTGGCGCACACCAGACCGAAGGTGCCGTGCGCGGTCCGCAGCCGCTTCAGGGCGCCGACCAGCACGCCGAGCCCGGTCGAGTCGAGGAACTCGACCCGCTCCAGATCGACGACCACATCGCGGGCACCGGCATCGACCAGCTCGATCAACCGCTCACGCAACCGGGGAGCGGTGTAAACATCCACCTCGCCACCGACCTCGAGCACAGTGTGCTCCGCGACGGTCCGCGTCGCCAGCGACAGCTCCATCGGTCCTCCTCCCTGATCTCCCCCGCGAAATCTAACCACCGACCGCGACCGCGCGACGCATGGCACCCACCGTCCTACCCGTTTGAGGTTCAGGGCATACCGGTGTCACAGTGCAAGGCGTGACCTCCACCGCCTTCGGTCCTGCTGAGCTGCTGCATCGGCTGCAGGCCCGCGGAACCGCTGCGGCGGTGTCGCCCATCACGCATGTCGAACGGATCCCCGCCCGGGCCGGGCGGACGGCGTCGTGGCCGACATGGACCGAACCCACCGTCCGCGACGCATTCGTCACACAGGGCATCGCCGAACCATGGCAGCATCAGGCGGCCGCCGCCTCCCTCGCCTGGGAGGGCACACACGTCGTGCTGGCCACCGGCACCGCGTCGGGCAAATCCCTCGGATACCAGTTGCCCGCTCTCAGCGCGCTCGCCAGGGACCCTAAGGCGACGGTGCTGTATCTGTCACCTACCAAAGCTCTGGCAGCCGACCAGTTGCGCGGCATCGCCCGCCTCGGGCTCGACGACGTGCGGCCCGCCACCTACGACGGGGACACCCCGCGGGAGGAACGCGACTGGATCCGCCAGCATTCGCGGTTCCTGCTCACCAACCCGGACATGCTGCACCACGCGCTGCTGCCGGGCCACGCGCGCTGGGGTGTCTTCCTGCGGCGGCTCAGCTACGTGGTGATCGACGAGTGCCACACCTACCGGGGCGTGTTCGGCTCGCACGTGGCGCACGTCCTGCGCCGGTTGCGCCGGGTCGCCAGCCGGTACGGCAGTTCGCCCACCTTCGTGCTGGCCTCGGCCACCTCGGGCGACCCGGCCGGCACCGCCGCCCGGCTGACCGGCCTGCCCGTCCGGGCAGTGACAGAGGACACATCGCCGCGCGGGCCGGTGACGTTCGCCCTGTGGGAGCCGCCGCTGCTGCCACCCGCGTCGTCCACCGACCCGGACACCGACTTCGAGGTCGAACTCCCGCCGATCCGGCGCTCCGCGCTACGCGAGACGTCCGACCTGCTCGCCGACGCGGTGGTGGCCGGCACCCGCACCCTGGCGTTCATCCGGTCCCGGCGCGGCGCCGAGGTGGTCGCCACGCTGACCCGCCGCGCCCTGGACGAGGCGGTGCCCGGACTCGGCGACCGGGTGGCGGCCTACCGGGCCGGCTACCTGCGGGAGGACCGGCGCAAGATCGAACGGTCCCTGCTCTCCGGGGAACTGCTCGGGCTGGCGTCGACGAACGCCCTCGAACTCGGCGTCGACCTGGTCGGCCTGGACGCGGTACTGATCTGCGGCTACCCGGGGACCCGGGCGTCACTGTGGCAGCAGGCGGGCCGGGCCGGGCGGGCCGGCGGCGAGGCGCTTGCGGTCCTGATCGCCCGGGACGACCCGCTGGACACGTACCTCGTGCACCATCCGGAGGCGGTCTTCGGCCACCCGGTCGAGGCGACCGTGCTGGATCCGCAGAACCCGTACGTGCTCGGCCCGCAACTGTGCTGCGCCGCGTCGGAGGCACCCCTGACCCCGGCCGATCTGGAACTCTTCGGCGGCGAGACGGCCGTCGCCGCGGCACTCGGACTGGTCGAGCAGGGGGTGCTGCGACGCCGGCCGTCCGGGTTCTACTGGACGCACCGCGGCCGTCCCGACGTGGACCTGCGCGGCACCGGCGGCAGCCCGGTGGCCGTGGTGGAGCAGGCGACCGGTCGCCTGCTCGGCACGGTCGACCCCGGCTCGTCGCACATGATGTTGCACTCCGGGGCGGTCTACCTGCACCAGGGCGTCTCGTACGTGGTGGACGACCTCGACCTGGAGGACGGCATCGCGCTGGTCCACCCGGAGGAGCCGGACTGGACCACGCACGCCCGCGACGTCACCAACGTGTCGGTGGTGGACGTCCGCTCGTACGTGGACGCCGGCCCGGTCGGCCTGTTCCTCGGCGAGGTCGACGTGACCGGCCAGGTCGTGTCCTATCAGCGCCGCCGGATCGGCTCCGGCGAGATCATCGACACCCGTCCGCTGGATCTGCCGGTCCGCGAGCTGCGCACGGTCGCGGTGTGGTTCACCGTGTCACCGGACGCCCTGGTCGCGGCGGGTGTCGAACCGGCCGACCTCCCGGGCGCCCTGCACGCCGCCGAGCACGCCGGGATCGGTCTGCTGCCGCTGATGGCGACCTGCGACCGGTGGGACATCGGCGGGCTGTCCACGGCGAACCACCCGGACACCGAGGCGCCGACCGTGTTCGTCTACGACGGGCATCCGGGTGGTGCCGGGTTCGCCGAGCGCGCCTACGGGGTGGCCGCGGAATGGCTGCGGGCCACCCGGGAGGCGATCTCGTCGTGCGGGTGCGAGACGGGATGCCCGTCGTGCGTGCAGTCGCCGAAGTGCGGCAACGGGAACAACCCGCTGGACAAGGCGGGCGCGGTCCGGGTGCTCGACGTGGTGCTCGCCGCCCTCGCGGACCAGCCCGCGATCCCGTCCCAGAAGTAGCCGCCGCCGTCACGTCCGGATCGGAGCGCTGACCGGCCCGGCACGGGCCGCCGCGGTGGCGAGCCAGCGGCCGGCCACCGGCACCTCGGCCCGCACCACGATCTCCAGTCCGCCGACCGTGCACGAGGTCATCCGCGCGCCGTTCGCCCGGACGTAACGGCCGGCGACCGCGCAGGCCACGGCCTCGCCCTCGACGGCGTGCACGGCACCGGCCAGGGCACCCAGATCGGCGGCGTTACGGGCCTGGTGCCGGGCGGTCCGCGCGGATCCGACGGTCGCGCCCGCCACCCCGAGCAGCAGCACGGTGAGCCCGACGGCCAGCACCAGGACCGACGCGGCCCCGCGGTCGGCGGTCACAGTCCCGCTCACGCCGCCACCTCGTCCGGTTCCCGGGCGGCGACCGCGCTGCCGCGTACCGTGACGGTGGGGAGTTCGGCGCCCACCAGCCGGACCCGGGCGGTCACCTCGACCGTCACCGTGTCCCGGCCGACGTCGGTCCGGACGTCCGCACCCGGCGGCGCGAACCGGGCCGCGGTCGACGACGGCTCACCCCGGGCGACGGCCAGCGCCACCTCCCGGGCCGCGTCGAGACACTGCATCCGGGTGCTCATCGCGGACATCGCCGTCATGCCGGCCAGCATCAGCAGCAGGAGCGCCGGCAGCCCGGCCGCGAGCTCGACGGTGAACGCACCCCGGTCCCGGCCGGGCCGCCGGCGCCCGATCACTTCAGCGCCCGCAGGACGATCGCGGTGATGGCCGCCGTCACGTCGCCACCGGTCACCACCCGGAACAGGACGGTGGCCAGGGCGCCAGCGGCCACGGTGCCGAGCGCGTACTCGACGGTGCTCATCCCCGTGTCGGACGCCTCGGTCCGCAGCCGCCGGTAGTTGGCGATGAGTGTGTACACATGAACCTCCTCCATGGTCGGTGCGCGCGTGGATGCCGCACCGGAGTTCGAGCGGGTCCCGGCGTCAGAAGACGCCGGCGAGCACCGAGATCAGGACCGGGACCAGGCCGGCGAGCATGAAGGCCGGCAGGAAACACAGTCCGAGCGGCAACACGATCAGCACACCGGCCCGCTGCGCCGCGGCCTCCGTCGCGGCGACCCGGTCGGCGCGCAGGTCACCGGCCAGACGTTCCAGCGCACCGGCCAGTGCACCGCCGCTGCTGCTGGACCGGACCGCCGCCGTGATCAGCCGGTCCGTACCCGGCACACCGGTCAGGTGCGCCCAGGCCTCGTCCGGTTCGGCGCCGAGCCGCAGCGACCGCGCGGTCCGGTGCAGGCGATCACCGAGCGGCCCGTCCAGCGCCTCGGCCACCGCGTCCGTCGCCCGGTCCACCGGGGTGCCGGAGCGCAGGGCCGCGGCCAGCAGATCGGCGCCGAGCGGGAGATCGGCGAGCGCCTGCCGGCGTTCCTGCCGGCCCGGGGCGGTCTCCCGGCCCCGGAGCAGACGTTCCGCCCCGACACCAGCCAGGACTCCCAGGGGTACGCCCCACAGGCTCCCCACCACACCCGCGATCGAGAGCCCGATCAGCACCGACAGCAGCACCCGGGTCCGGCGCCCGGTCCCGGCCGTCGACGCCGGCTCCGGGCGGATCAGCCGGAGCCGCCGGACCGCGCCGCCGCCCACCCGATGTCCCGCCCACGGCACGGCCAGCACGAACGCGGCCACCACCAGCAGCGCCGCGCTCACGTGGGCACCTCGAGCTCGCGCCGCTCCCCGGACGCCGGCGGCCGTTCGGATCCCGGCAGCGCCGCCTCGGATCGCATCGCCGGGCAGCCGCCCACCACAGCCGTCACGCCGAGCAGCGCCGCCACGCAGCACTCCCGCATCGGAACCCGCACCGGGCCGCCCTCCCGCAACAGGGCGGCCGCGTCGCAACCGGCGCTCACCGGCCCGCCCCCTGCGCGATCCACTCCGACCAGCCGAGGCCGCAGCACTGCAGCAGCACGGCCAGCACCGTGCAGCCCGCCCCGAGCGGCGTCCGCAGCAGAACGTGCACCGGATCCGCCCCGATCAGATATCCCAGTCCGATCCCGCCCACCGGCAGCACCGCGAGCATCGCCGCGGTCGCCTGCGTCCCGGCCGCCTGAGCAGCGGCGCTCGCCGCCGCCCGGTCCTCGGCCCGGGCATCCGCCTCGATCCGTTCCAGCAGATCCGCGGCGGGCGCGCCGGTCTGATCGGCGAGCCTCCACACCGCCGTGGTCAGCCGGTTCAGCCGGGCGTCCCGGTGGATCCCGCCCCCGTCCGCGACCACGGACGGGGGTATGCCGGCTCGCAGATCGGCCACCAGGGCACACAACGCGTCGAGCGATCCGGCCCGCTGCGCCGCCCGGCGACGGTGCTCGGCCCGGCGCGCCCACGCCCGGCCGGCCAGCGCCGCATAGGTGGCCGCGACCAGCGCGCCGACCGGCCCGCCCGCCAGCAGTGCCGGTCCCGCCGCGACACCGGCCGTCCCCAGCGCCGCACGCCAGGGCGGTCCGGCGACGATCCAGCCGGCTCGTATCCGCGGCACGTCGAACCGGATCGCCGGTCGCCGGCCGGCCAGGCGTTCCCGCGCCCGGCGCGACGGGACGGCCAGCACCACCACGACGAGCAGCAACGCCGCCACCACCAGCCAGGTCATGCCGGCCGCCCGGCACCCGGCGGCGGTTTCAGGACGGCCGGCACCGCGACACCGCGGGACAGCAGCAACCGGGCCAGCGCGGACGCCGCCGGGCCGGCCCCGTACTCCCGCTGCCAGGCCGGCACGACCGCCATCAGCCGTTCCTCGCCCGACGGCCGGAACACGCCGATCGACTCCAGCACCCGGCCGTGCCCGGTCCGGCGGACGTGCAGCACCACCTGCAGCGCGGCCAGCACCTGGGCGTGCAACGCGGCCCGGGGCAGCCCGCCGAGCAGCCCGAGCGCCTCCAGCCGGGCCGGGACGTCCTCGGGCGTGTTGGCGTGCAGGGTGCCCGCACCGCCCTCGTGACCGGTGTTCAGGGCGCCCAGCAGGTCGGAGATCTCCCCGCCGCGGCACTCCCCGATCACCAGCCGGTCCGGTCGCATCCGCAGCGCCTGCCGGACCAGGCCGGTCAGCCCGATCGCGCCCGCACCCTCCACATTGGCCGTCCGTGCCTGCAACGTCACCACGTGCGGGTGCACCGGCCGCAGCTCGGCCGCGTCCTCCACCAGCACGATCCGCTCGGTCGACGGGACCAGGCCGAGCAGTGTCGACAGCAGTGTCGTCTTGCCGCTGCCGGTCCCGCCCACCACCAGGTACGCCAGACGCGCCGCCACCACCGCGGCCAGCACCGGGCCGGCGGTCGGCGGCACCGCGCCGTTCTCGACCAGGTCACCGAGGCTGAACGGGCGCTGCCGGAACGTCCGCAGCGACAGGTAGGGCCCGTGGGTCGCCACCGGTGGGAGCACCGCGTGCAGGCGGGTGCCGTCCGGCAGGCGCGCGTCGGCGAAGGGTTGGCCGTCGTCGAGACGCCGGCCGCACGCGGCGACGAGGCGCTGGGCGAGGCGGCGTACGTCGTCGGGGCCGCCCAGGCGTACCGCCGCCCGTTGCAGTCCCGCACCCCGGTCCACCCAGACCTGCACCCCGTTGACCAGTACGTCGGTGACGGACGGATCGCACAGCAGCGGCGCCAGCGGACCGGCGCCGATGAGTTCGTCGCGGACCTGGTCGGCGAGCCGCAGCACGGCCGTGTCGCCGAGCACCCCGGTTTGCCGCCGGACCGCGCTGACCACCGCGGCCGGGGTGGCCGCCGAGCCGTCCTCCGCGAACTGCCGGCGCACCCGGTGCACGATCGGCGGGGTGCTCACGCGGGCACCTCCGCGCCGGTCCGCATCAGATCGTCGATCAGATGACGGCACAGTTCGGCGAGCGGTCCGCGTCCTCCGGCCGCCGGTGGGGCGCCGCTCTCGATCCCCACGCAGAGCGCCGGGTCGGGGCGCAACGTCCCGGCCAGGGGCAGCCCGAGTGACTGGGCGATCTCGCGCGGCCGCAGCTTGCCCGGGGCCGGGCCACGGACCACGACGGCCACGTTCGCGCAGTGCAGTGCGAGGGCCGACGCGGTCCGGGCCGCGGCCGCCGCGGCCCGCAGCTCCGCCGGGACGACCAGCAGCGCGCGGTCGGCCGTCTGCAGGGCGAGCACCGCCGCGTCGTCGAGCCGCCGGGGCAGGTCGGCGACGATCACGTCGCGTCCGCGGCGGGCGGCGTCGAGGCTGGCCGCCATCGCCTCGACCGGCACCCCCGGCAGTTCGCCCCGGTCGAACGAGAGGAGCACCAGGTCGCCCTGCCGGGGCAGGGCGCCGAGCAGGTCGGGCGGGTCGATCCGGCCGTCCGAGCCGACCAGGGCCGGCCAGCGCAGCCCGGCGGTCTTCTCCCAGCCGAGGAGCAGGTCGAGGCCGCCGCCGAGCGGGTCGCCGTCGACCAGGAGGGTCCGGTGGCCGGCGCGTACCGCGGTGGTGGCCAGGCCGGCGGCGAGGATGCTGGCGCCGGCTCCGCCACGGCCGCCGACGACCGCGCAGGTTCGGGAGACGGTGGCGGTGTCGGGCCGTTTCGCGAACTGGTCGACCACCCACGGCTCGGCGGTCGGCAGCACCGCCACGCGTTCCGCGCCGATCAGCGCGGCGAGCTCCCACGAGGACTCGTTCATCATGTGCTCGTGACCGATCATGATCACTCCCTCGCGGCGTGGCAGCCGGGTGCGCAGGCAGGCCGCGGCCTGGTCGGCGCCGATCACCACCAGGGTCGCCTTCGCGTAGTGGCCGAGCGCCGCCAGCGGATCCGGGGCGACGTCGACCTCGGTGCCGCCCGCCGCGGCGAGCCGGAGCAGGTCGTCGAGCAGGTCGGGGTCGGCGGTCAGGACGAGGGCGCGGCGCGGGGTGGGCATCACTGGCCTCCAGCGAGGACGGGCGGTTTCGCCAGTCACCCTCGCCGGACCCGGCACCGGCCGGCAATCGTCGTCGCCTCTGCCTGTGGACAACGCCGTCACCTGTGGAAAACCGCCGGACATCGCGGGAATCTGTTAACGGCCGGTCTCCGGCCGACGCGTATGAGACATGTCGCGTTGGGTATGTTGGTCCGGACACGGACCGATGGAGTTGGCATGGATTACTCGATCCAGACCTCGCTTGCCGACAACGGCGCGGTCACCGTCACCGTGCTCGGGGAGATCGATTACTCGAACACCGACGAGGTGGCGCTGGGCATTCAGGACGCGGTCGACGAATGGTCGCCGTCGCGCGTCCAGGTCGACCTGCGCGATGCGTCCTTCATCGATTCGACGGGTCTCGGTGCCCTGCTCGAGGGCTATCGCGCGGCGACCGACAAGGGAATCCCGTTCGTGGTGCTCAATCCGAGCGAAACGTTCCGGCGGGTGCTTGCCGTGACCGGCCTGTCCGATTTCTTCGGCCTGATCGACGCCGATGCACCGGCGCGCGAGGCGGAGCCGTCGCAGCAGGCCACCGGTTCCTGAGAGGGAACGACCCCCGTCGGGGGAGACGGGGGCCGTCCTGGGATTCGGCTCCGGGGGGGTCGAGCCGAATCAACCCGGTCATCGCGGGGGGCGCGATCACCGAGCGCTCATCACCGATGAAACGGTGGATCGGGTCACGAGAGGCGGCGACATTCCCGCCGCAAACACAAGTTTGCCTCAGAGCCCGCCTCGTCGTCGAGTACCGAATGTAGCCTGCGACGTCGTTCTTCGCCCGTCTGACCGCTTTCACAGCGCGTCATCATCGGCCACGCCGGACAGCCGGGACGACCGTTCTGCGCCACTTGCGGCTACACTTTCGGCCCGTGGGCCTCAGCGCCGCCTTTTTCGACCTAGACAAGACCGTCATCGCCAAGTCCAGTGCTCTGGCCTTCGGACGGCCGTTCTACCGTGATGGCCTGATCAGCCGCCGGGACGTGGTCAAGTCCGCTTATGCCCAATTGATGTTCCGGCTGGGCGGTGGCACCGACGAGCAGGCGATGGCACGCACGCGCGACTATCTCGCGGCCCTCTGCAAGGGCTGGCGTGTCGAGCAGGTGCAGCAGATCGTCGCCGAGACCCTCAACGACCTGATCAACCCTTATGTGTACGCGGAAGCCGCCGCACTGATCGCCGAGCACCAGGCGGCCGGCCGCGATGTCGTGCTCGTCTCGGCGTCGGGGGACGAGATGGTCCGTCCGATCGGCGCGCTGCTCGGCATCACCGACGTGATCGCCACCCGGATGTCGATCGTCGACGGCCGTTACAGCGGCGCGGTCGAGTTCTACGCGGCCGGTCCGGCGAAGGTGGTCGGGGTGCGTGAGCTGGCCGAGTCCCGCGACTACGACCTCAGTACATGCTTCGCCTACTCGGATTCCAGCAGTGACCTGCCGTTGCTGGAGGCGGTCGGCCATCCCAGCGCGGTGAACCCGGACCGGACGCTGCGCCGGGTCGCGCAGGAGCGGTCCTGGCCGGTTCTCGAGTTCCGGCATCCGGTGCCGCTCGGCCGGCGTCTGCGGGATCGGCCCGCGGTTCCGGTCGCCGCGGCGCTCGGCGTGGGTGTGGGTGTCGCGATCGGCTTCGCGCTGTACGGGCGGCACCGGCGGTCCCGCCCTCGTCCGGCCGCCCTGCTGTAAGGCTTCGACCAGGACGAATGGCATTGGTCTGAGTAATAGGGGTACGCCAGATTTGCCCCGCTGGGACCTGGCGATCACGGGCGAACGGGCGTAGAAAGGAGACACGGAAGCTCGACGCGAATCGGGCTCCGTGCACGGCCACCGGGAACCCACGCGCGATCAGCCACGGCAGGCACGTCGCGGCGGGACCTCTGCCGAGAGGCACGGGACTGTCGACGACGACTCAGGTGCACGCCTGATAACCCGGTCCGGACGCGCACAGCCGGCGCCCCTGCGGGGACGCCGGCTCTTAACTCTCTCGGTGCTACCGGTGCCGCGCGGCCAGATGACGGTTGCGGATCTCGTGGTACACCGCCCGGAACACCGTGGGCCGGGAGTGGAAATCGATCCCCTGCGCCCACAGCTCGGTGTTCACCGTCCCGCCGCCGACCCGTTCGAGCAGCACCGTCAGGCCACTCTGGATCGTCCACGGGCCGACCCGGTGGGTGGCCTCGTGCAGGTGGACGCCGGCCACCTCGGGCCATCGCATGGTCCGGGAGCGCACCAGCCCGCGGATGAGGACGCCGTGCGAGCTGAGGTAGACCCCGTGCTCGACGATCCGCCAGGCGCCGACCACCCAGACCGCGGCGAGCATCCCGGCGACCGCCCGGACCGCATGGCCGGCCAGGTCGAACTGCCGGATGGTGGCCCAGGTCAGCAGGCCGAGCGCGGCCGCCTCCCAGATGATGACGATCCACCGCCCGGTGCCGGGCGCGTACGGACGAATCCAGTCTCCACCCACCCGGAAAGTATGCTCCGTCTCAGGTCGCGGCCAATACTCCATCGCTGATGACCACTGCGTCACCGGCGGCCGCGGTCACCGCCGAGGCGTAGTGCCGCAGCCACGAACGGACCCCGTCGGGTGTCCCGGTGGCGTACGCGCCGGACGCTCCCACGTACTCCGGCTCGCGCTCGAGGTGGCCCACCTCGGCCGCGATCAGACCGCGCGGATCGAGTCCCCGGTTGATCAGGGTGAGCCGGGCCGCGGCCCGGGCCACCACGCCGGACGGCCCCGCGAACGGCCGCAGCGTCAGCAGTTCGGCGTGCACGACGGCGGCGAGCAGCAGCGGCGGGGTGGTGTCGTTGCCGGCGACGATGCGGGTCAGGGCGTCCACCCGGTCCGCGCCGGAGATCAGCCGGCCCAGGTCGTGGTCGTGCACCACCCCGCGGGCGGCGAGGACGTGCAGTTTCGCGAGGACCTGCCGGGGCGCGCGGGGCCAGAGGTCGACCAGCCCGCCGAGCGCCTCGGCGACGCGCAGCGAGCCCTGCACGACCGGGTCGGTGACCGTGCCGGAGCGCACCTCGTCGAGGTCGTAACGGCTGCCCTCCAGGGCGGCGCTGGCGACCGCGGCGCGCAGGCTCGCTTCGGCCGCGACCTGGCCGCCGTTGCGGCGCAGCGCGCGGTGCCGCATCGCCGCGTCCACCGATTCCCGGGCGCCGGTGAGGGCGGGCGCGACGTCGGCCAGGGCGAGCAGGGGAGCTAGGGGATCCACGTGCACACCGTATCCGGTAAAGCGCAGGAAACACGGGGTGCACAAATGAGATCGCAACTGGCAAGATTCGCGCAGTAGTGAGCAGTTTGCCGCCGGTTGGCGCGCGAACGGGGCCATCGGGCGCGGCCTGGTGCGCAACCCTTCGCCGAATCGCCCGGCGCAACTAGTGTGCAATCAAGAGAGACCCCGGTCACAGGCATTCCCGGTTCACGGCAAGGAGCCGCCCTCATGAGCGAGACCCTGGCGAATCTGTCCTCGGAGACGCGGCAGTTCCCGCCGCCCGCGAACATCGCGGCGGACGCCAACGTCACGGCCGAGGCATACGACGAGGCCACATCCGACCGGCTCGGCTACTGGGCGCGCCAGGCCGAGCGCCTCAGCTGGTCGAAGCCCTGGGACCAGGTCCTCGACTGGTCCCACCCCCCGTTCGCCAAGTGGTTCGTCGGCGGCGAGCTCAACGTCGCGTACAACTGCGTCGACCGGCACGTCGAGGCGGGACACGGCGACAAGGTGGCGATCCACTGGGAGGGCGAGCCCGGGGACACCCGCGCGGTCACGTACACCGAATTGTTGAAGCTGGTCTCGCAGGCCGCCAACACCCTGACCGACCTCGGTGTCGTCGCGGGCGACCGGGTCGCGATCTACCTGCCGATGATCCCGGAGGCGGCGGTGGCGATGCTCGCCTGCGCCCGGATCGGCGCCACGCACAGCGTGGTGTTCGGCGGTTTCTCGGTGGAGGCACTGTCCACCCGGATCCAGGACGCCGACGCCAAGGTGGTGATCACCGCGGACGGTGGTTACCGGCGCGGCAAGCCGTCGGCGCTCAAGCCGACCGTGGACGAGGCGGTGGCCCGCTGCGCCAGCATCGAGCACGTGCTGGTGGTCCGCCGCACCGGCCAGGAGGTCGCGTGGACCGGGAAGGACAAGTGGTGGCACGAGACCGTCGAGCAGGCGAGCCCGGAGCACAAGGCGCAGCCGTTCGACGCCGAGCACCCGCTGTTCATCCTCTACACCTCGGGCACCACCGGTAAGCCCAAGGGCATCCTGCACACCACCGGCGGATACCTGACGCAGACCTCCTACACGCACCACGCGGTCTTCGACCTGAAGCCTGCGACCGACGTCTACTGGTGCACCGCCGACATCGGCTGGGTGACCGGCCATTCCTACATCGTCTACGGGCCGCTCTCCAACGGCGCCACCCAGGTGATGTACGAGGGAACGCCGGACACCCCGGATCGCGGGCGGTTCTGGCAGCTGGTCGACAAGTACAAGGTGTCCATCCTGTACACCGCCCCGACGCTGATCCGCACCATGATGAAGTGGGGCGACGACATCCCGGCCGGGTACGACCTGTCCTCACTGCGGATCCTGGGCAGCGTCGGCGAGCCGATCAACCCCGAGGCCTGGATGTGGTACCGGGAGAACATCGGCCGGGAACGCGCGCCGATCGTGGACACCTGGTGGCAGACCGAGACCGGTTCGATCATGATCTCGCCGCTGCCCGGGGTGACCGCCACCAAGCCCGGCTCGGCGATGACCCCGCTGCCCGGCATCAGCGCCGACGTGGTCGACGACCAGGCGCAGTCGGTGCCGGACGGCGGTGGCGGCTTCCTGGTGCTGCGCGACCCGTGGCCGTCGATGCTGCGCACCATCTGGGGTGACGACCAGCGCTTCCTGGACACCTACTGGTCGCGGTTCGGCGCCGGGGCCGGCCAGGGAGACGAGTGGATCTACTTTGCCGGGGACGGCGCGAAGAAGGACGAGGACGGCGCGCTCTGGCTGCTCGGCCGGGTCGACGACGTCATGCTGATCTCCGGGCACAACATCTCCACCACCGAGGTGGAGTCGGCGCTGGTGTCCCACCCGTCGGTGGCCGAGGCGGCGGTGGTCGGCGCGACCGACCCGACGACCGGTCAGGCGATCGTCGCGTTCACCATCCCGCGCGGCAACGTGGACACCGCGGGCGACGCGGGCGAGGCGCTGATCAAGGATCTGCGCAACCACGTGGCGAAGACGCTCGGACCGATCGCGAAGCCGCGGCAGATCATGCTGGTGCCGGAGCTGCCGAAGACCCGGTCCGGCAAGATCATGCGCCGGTTGCTGCGGGACGTCGCGGAGAACCGTTCACTCGGCGACGTGACGACGCTACAGGACTCGGCCGTGATGGACCTGATCTCCACCGGTATGAAATCCACCAAGTCCGAAGACTGACGTCGGTATATAAAGCCTGGCGACGCCCATGTGTCGCCGGGCTTTAGTCCTAAATGCCAGTTCTTGCATTATGCTTCGTCCATATCAGGTAACTGTTGTTCATCAATCTTGATCCACCCTCGCGCACATCAAGGCGTTTGCATACGTTCACCTTCAGTCCCGAACCACGGGGCCGTTTGACGCCGGACCGCTGCCACCCAGCGCCCGGCCGAAAAAACGGAGGTAAACGTAGTGCGCAAGGTGGTCGTGGGACTACTCGGCGCCGCGGTCGTGACCAGTGTCGGAGCCATGGTTCCGGCAGTGGCCCAGGCCGCGCCGCCGGTGGACCCTTCTCCGGCCGGGCAGGCCGCGGAACAAGCACCGGTCGATGACCTGCCGAACCCCCTCGAGGACAAGCGCCGCGCCCTGCGCGAGCAGGCCGTTGCCGAGGTTGTCAGCGGCAAGTCCAAGGTCGAGACGAGGAACGGCAGCAAGGTCGTCAACCTCGGCAAGACCTACGGCAAGGGCGGTTTCGGCCACCCCGGAAAGAACCAGTACGTCGAGCTCGAACGGCAGAGCACCGACCGGATCTTCGTGATCCTGACCGAGTTCGGCAACGAACGGCACCCGGACTTCCCGGACAAGGACACCAACCCGACCATTGCGGGACCGTCCACGTTCGAGGGCCCCGCGGTCAACGCGATCCCGGAGCCGGACCGGAAGGTCGACAACTCGACCATCTGGCAGAAGGACTACAACGCGGACTACTTCCGGAAGCTGTACTTCGGCACCGGCAAGGACACCGAGTCGGTCAAGACCTACTACGAGACGCAGTCCTCCGGGCGTTACAGCGTCGACGGCGAGGTCACCGACTGGGTCAAGGTCCAGTACAACGAGGCCCGCTACGGGCGCTCCAACGACGTCGCGACCGACGCCAACGGCGACGACCCGGCCGTCTGCGCGAGCAGCACCTGCCAGAACACCTGGGCGCTGGTCCGCGACGCCGCCAACCAGTGGGTCGCCGACCAGAAGGCGCGCGGCCTGACCGACGCCGAGATCGCGGCCGACATGAAGTCGTTCGACCAGTACGACCGGTACGACTTCGACGGTGACGGCGACTTCAACGAGCCGGACGGCTACATCGACCACTTCCAGATCGTGCACGCCGGTGGCGACCAGGCCGACGGCGACCCGAACCAGGGTGAGGACGCGATCTGGAGCCACCGGTGGTACGCGTACGCCACCGACAACGGCCGCACCGGCCCGACGGGCAACCTGCTCGGCGGCACCCAGATCGGCGGCACCGGCATCTGGATCGGTGACTACACCATCCAGCCGGAGAACGGCGGCCTGAGCGTCTTCGTCCACGAGTACGGCCACGACCTCGGCCTGCCCGACGACTACGACACCAGCGGCCTCGGCGACAACAACAGCGAACACTGGACGCTGATGGCGCAGAGCCGGCTCAGCGCGGCGAAGGACCAGGGCATCGGCACCCGGCCGGGCGACCTGGGCGCCTGGAACAAGCTGCAGCTCGGCTGGCTGAACTACGAATCCGTCAAGGCGGGCGCCAAGAAGGTCGTCAACCTCGGTCCGGAGGAGTACAACACCAAGAAGCAGCAGGCCCTGGTGGTGAACCTGCCGGACAAGCAGGTCACCCGCGACCTGGGTGCGCCGTACGCCGGCAGCAAGCAGTTCTACTCCGGCAACGCCGACGACCTGAACGTCTCGCTGTCCACGTCGATCGACCTGACCGGCAAGTCCACCGCGGGCGTCACGCTCAAGGGCCGGTACGGCATCGAGATCGACTACGACTACCTGTACTTCGAGGCGTCCACCGACGGTGGCACGAGCTGGACCCGACTGGACGGCACGGCCGCCGGTCAGCCGTTCATCAAGGACGGCAGCGGCAGCCCGGCGATCAGCGGCTCCAGCGACGGTGCCTGGGTCGACATCGAGGTGCCGCTGGACGCGTACGCGGGTCAGGACATCGACTTCCGCCTGCACTACGTGACCGACGGTGGTGTCTCCGAGGGCGGCTTCTTCGGTGACGAGCTGACCGTTACCGCCGACGGTGTCGCCACGACCGACGGTGCCGAGGGCACCTCGACCTGGACCGCCGACGGGTTCTCGATCGTCGGCGCGACCGCGACCGACACCTACCCGCACTACTACATCGCGGGTTACCGGAGCTACACCTCGTACGACAAGTACCTGCAGACCGGCCCGTACAACTTCGGGTGGGTCGCCACCAAGCCGGACTGGGTGGAGCACTACAACTACCAGACGGGGCTGCTGATCTCGTACTGGGACACCTCGCAGGTCGACAACAACACGAACGAGCACCCGGGTTCGGGACGCAACCTCTACATCGACGCGCACCCGAAGCCGCTGATCAACCCGACCGGCGTTCCGTGGCGTTCTCGTGTCCAGGTCTACGACGCGCCGTTCAGCCTCTACCCGACCGACGGGATGACGCTGCACCTGAACGGGGCGAAGTCGGTCATCAAGCCGCAGCTCGGTGACCCGGTCTTCAACGACAAGGACAAGTACTTCTACGACGAGCTGCCGAACCACGGCGTCAAGCTGCCGGCGGTCGGCGTCAAGATCGCGGTGCTGAGCCAGCTCGGCACGGCGATGACGGTGGCGGTCTCCTGATCCACCGTCGCCGTCTCTGATCCATTGTTGATGGTGCGACGCCCGGGGCCCTACTCCCCGGGCGTCGTGCTGTCTCCGCCTCTGTTTCCTCATGACGGGAACCGATGAACGTCGCGATTCGTCCCACTCTCAAGGGATTTCGAGGGAAGGATTGGCTGATGCGCGAGCAAGTCACGGTTCGGATCGGTGTCGCCATGGCGGCCGGAGCGATCGTCGCGGGATGTGCCACGACCGGTCCCGGCTCGTCGGCCTCTCCAGCGCCGTCCGCCGTCGCCCCGTCATCGTCCGGCCTCTCCCCGGCGTCCCCTCCGTCCCCTTCGACGGTCCTGCCTTCGGAGCCGTCCCCGTCGACGATCCAGCCCTCCGGCGCCGGGACCGCGAAGCCGCCCCGGGAACCCACCGACAACCTCCCCACGACCGGCTGGGTGGCCGGCATGGTCACCCAGGGGGGTAAAGGTCCGTGCTACGGCCTGATCGCCGACGACGGCACCCGGTACGCGCTCTACGCCACCGACGGCACCGAACTGGTCAAGGGCGACCGGGTCCGCGTTCAGCTCGCGACCACGATGATCCGGATCTACTGCGGTCCGGGCATCCTGATGGCGATGACGGACTCCGCGACGATCCAATGATCACGACCAGGTTCCTCTTCGCCACTGCGCGTCCTCACCCGAGACTGCTGCGCCTAGGCTGATCGCATGGACGAATCGGTCGTACTCACGGAAGGGCCGTGGAGTCACCGCTTCGTCGGCGCCAACGGCAGCCGGTTCCACGTCGCGGAGGTCGGCACCGGGCCGCTGGTGCTCTTCCTGCACGGCTTCCCGGAATTCTGGTGGGCCTGGCACGACATCATGGTCCGCGTTGCGGACGCGGGCTTCCGGGCGGCGGCCATCGATCTGCGCGGTTACGGCGCGAGCGACAAACCTCCTCGGGGGTACGACGGATACACGATGGCCGCTGATGTCACCGGACTGATCCGCGCTCTCGGCGAACGATCGGCGACCGTGGTCGGTGCCGGGGCCGGCGGCATGATCGGTTGGGCGGCCGCCTCGTTCCACCCCAAGCTGGTCAACCGGCTCGTGGTGCTCGGCGCCGCCCACCCGCTGCGCCTGCGCGCCGCCCTGTTCGCCGACCCGCGCGGCCAGTTCGCCGCCTCGTCGGCCATCCTCCGCTTCCAGGTGCCGCGCTTCGAGCACGTGCTGACCCGCGACGACGCCGCCATGGTCGGCGAGCTGATGACACACTGGAGCAGCCCGCGCTGGGCGGCGACCGAGGAGTTCGCGGACTACTCGATGCGCTGCCGGCAGGCGATGCAGATCCCGCAGGCGTCGTTCTGCGCCCTGGAGGCGTACCGGTGGGTGGCCCGCAGCGCGCTCCGCCTGCAGGGATACCGGTTCGTCAAGCTGATGCAGAAACCACTGAGCACACCGACGCTGCAGTTGCACGGCGCGTTGGACACCGCGGTGCTGCCGCGGACCGCGCAGGGCTCCGGGCGTTACGTCACCGCGCCGTACGAGTGGCGGCTGATCCCGGACACCGGTCACTTCCTGCATCAGGAGGCGCCCGATGTGGTGACCGGCGAGATCCTGCGGTGGCTCAAGACCCCCACTTAGGTCTCGACTACCTTAAGTGATCTTTAATTGATCTAGCCAACCGGCGACCACCGGCCTATTCTTCCCGACGGGTGCGATGGTAACGCTCCCATTCATCACTTACCGTAATCACTTCGGAAGAGATGACCCGACCACTCCCCCGCCCGGCCGGACGCCCGCGTCCGAACCGCCGGGCACCGGTCACCGGCCGGCGACGCGTCCCCACCTGCGCCGGCCGCGACACCGGAACGACCGTCGTCCCACCCGGCGTGACCCCTACCTCACCGGGAGGACGGCGCTCGTCGGCCGTCCCGCGCACGCCCGGCGACCAAACCCCTTTCTCTCTCCTCCTCGGTCGCCGGAAACATCGCAGAACGGTCGAAGGGCTCCCCGCCGGTGGCGGGGAGCCCTTCACACACTGCACGTCTTACTACGTGTTCTCGCTGCACGTCTTACTTCAGGCGTCTGCCGGACACCTCGCCTCATGCGGCCGAGCCTCTCCGGCCGCATGGCCTTCAGCCGTACGTCAGACGCGGTGCTCGTACAGGTCGCGGACCTCGTGCGCCGGGGCCCATCCCTGGTAGACGCCGTAGTCGAACTCCTCCAGACCGAGACGCTGGGCGACCGGGGCACGGCCACCGGTGTACTCCAGACGCAGCCAGCTGTCCGCCTCGGCGAGCACCACGAACGGCTCCCCCCGCCAGGTGCACAGAGTCCGGATGTAGGCGACCTCGTCATACTCCTCAGGAGACAGCACCCGGACGTAACGCCCCGGCTTGACCTCCTGGAAGCCCTCCTCGGCCGTGGCCGAGAAGATCCGGACCTTGTCGCCGTCGGGCGCGGCGTCGTAGTCACGGCCCTGCCAGGTCACCACATAACCGTCACGCATCACTGCCCACCCACCCGGCACCACTCGTCAGACCGCGGACCGGCCAGGAAACCACCGTCACGCACCACTGCCGCCTCGGACCACGAACCGCCGTCACGCATCGCCGCCCACACCTGCCGCCGCCGCTGACCACGGATCGGGCCGGACACCGCACGGCCGGCACGCATCACTGCTCACCGACCCGGCGCCACTTCGGACCGTCGGCGTCGAAGATCGCCAGCATGCGCTCGTCGCCGGCCGCGTCGATACGCCACAGCTGGGCGCCGTGCGGCAGGCGGACACTGTCCACCTTGAACTCGGCGATCACGTCCCGGCCGTCACCGGACGCGAAGCCGTTGCCCCGGAACGGGGCGCGCTCGATGACCCAGCCGTCCATCGCCCGCAGCGCCTGCTCGTTCTGGCCACCGTAGGGAATGCGGTACAGGCTCGGCCGGTACGCCGGCCAGCGCAGCACGAACGCCTCCTTGGCGTCCGCCTGGAACGGCGACGTCTCGTAGTGCAGGCCGAGCGCCGCGAACAACTCCGCCGGGGTCCGCAGGTGCTCCACCTCGGAGGCGCGGTGCACGAAACCGGCCACCCGGTCGTACCCCCGCTCGAGGTAGTAATCGACCTGCTCGGCGGCGATGGTCTTCTGCATCACGGTGGCCTGCTGGGCCTCGTCGCTGGCCGGCTGCGGCACCGGAACCGGCGCGGTCAGGTCGTCGGCGATCGGAGCGTCGGACGGCTCCGCACCCAGACCGGCCTCGGTGGCCCAGTTCGCCAGAGCGATTATCTGGGCCCCGGGGTACTTCGCACCGACCCGGGTGCCCGGGTTCACCGCGAACGACCAGGCCGGATCCGGCCAGTTGCGGATCAGCTCGTAGAACCGGACACCCACCGTGCGGGTCGGCTCGTTGTAGTGCTCGGAGAGCCGGTCCTTGCTGGTGAAGACGATGAGGTACCGCTCGCCGCCGACCTCCTCGGGCTGGAACGCGAAGCCCGACTCGCCCGGCGCGCTGCCCGGGCGGGAGTGGCTCGCGACCGGGACGAGAACGTTCGCCAGCAGCAGCGTGGAGAGGAACAGGTCGGTGTTGCCGGTGTCCGCGGCATCCTGCAGGTCCCGCTCGACGTCATTGGCCGGGGCGAACTCCTCCACCGGGCCGCCCTGCTGCTGCGGCCCGCCGGTCGCCGACCCGGCGATGCCGAGGTTGGACGCGGCGGACGGAGCGCCGTAGCCGCTGGACGCGATCGGCAGCACCTGCGTGGCGAAGGCGTTGGCCGCCGGAGCCGCGTACGCAGCAGCCGGACTGCCCTGGGGTGGCATGCCGACCGCGGGTCCCGGCACGGCCACCGGCGGAACCGGCGGCGCGATCGGGGCCGGAGGCGCGAAGGCCGCCGGCGCCGCGGGGGCGGGCGAACCGTACGAGCTGGCCGGACCGTAGCCGGGCGCCGAGGTGACCGGGGCGTATCCGGGGGTGTTCGACATCCCCGGAGTCCCGAAGTCACCGGCCGACGGTGAGCCGGGGATGACCGGCGGGACCAGACCGGGCCGGGTGGCCAGAGCCTGCTCGCCGGCGTGGGCCTGGAGCGAGGGCGCCGGGCCCGACGGGCCGAACCCCTGACCGGACTCGCGCTGGGGCAGGCCGGAGTCGATCGCGGGCGGACGGCTGTTCAACGCCTGGGCGGCCGCGGCCATCGAACCGGGCTGCTCGGACGGCGACGTCACCTGCCGGCGCGGAAGACCGTTGCCGGCATCGCCACCGAAGCCCGGGGAACCGCCGCCGGGAGCCGGCGAACTCTGCGCTGCCAGGGCCTGCGGTGAGGCCGGGCCCTGCGGGAACGCGGGTGCGGGAGGGGCGGCGTTGCCGGCACTGCCCGGCACGACGAAGCCGGCCATGCTGGAGAACTGTCCGGACGAGGCGTTCTGACCCGGCTGGCGACGCGGCAGCGCGGCGCCGAGACCACCACCGGAGGACTGTCCGGCCGGAGCAGCGCCGGAAGAAGCGGCAGGCGCGGCCTGACGATCGAATCCGGGCGAGGGAGTCGCGGCCTGACGATCGAACCCGGGCGCCGGAGAACCGAACGCCGGAGGCTGAGCCCCGTGACCGGGCGGCTGAGCCTGGAAACCGGAACCGCCGAAACCGGACGGCGCACCCGCCGGAGTCTGCTGAGCGGCCAGAGGCTGCGCGGACTGCTGAGCGGCCAGTGGCGGAGCAGAGGGAGCCGCGAGGCCCTGACCTGCGCCGACGCCGGGAGCAGAGGCGGGAGCACCACCGGTGTGCGCGGCCCAGCGCGGGTCGACCTGGGCCTCGGTCGGGTCGTAGGGCGCGACGTGTTCCGGGCGCGGCGGGGTGTTCGCCATCGGGGTGCGGACCGGCAGCGGCGCGTTCAGATCCTGCAGTGGACCGCGCGGATCCTGCTCGGGGCTGAACGGCATGCCCGGCTTCTCCCACCCGGGGGTGGCCATGCCGGCTCCGGGCCGGGGCGCACCCGGCGTGCCGGAGGCGGGCGCCGCAGACGCCGGAACACTCGAAGCCGGAGCAGCCGAAGCCGGGTCGGAACCCGGGAACCCGGGAGTCGTAGGAGCAGCCCCGGGGAAGCCCGGAGCGGATCCGGGGAAGCCCGGAGCGGCCGGACCGGAACCCGGGAAACCGGGAGCGGCAGCCGGACCGGCCGGGAAGTCGCGGGGAAGCGTCGGCGAAGCGGCCGCGTCGCCCGCCGGGGGACGGATCGGAAGCGCCGTGGTCACGTCACCCGGGTGGGAACGGGCCGGCGCGTCACTCTGCGACGTGCCCGAGGGTGTCCGCATCGGCAGGCCGCCGGGCCCGGTGGGGAGCTGCTGACCAGGGGCATAACCGGAGCCGTAGGCCGGAGCCACCGGTGCCGGAGCGTTCGCGGCCAGCGCCGACGGACCACCCGGGACCGGGCTGCTGGGCGCGCTCTGCGAGAACCCACCCGGAGCCGGGCTGCCGGGCGAACCCTGTGGGAAACCACCTGGAACCGGGCCGGCGGGGGCACTCTGCGGGAACCCGCCTGGAACCGGGCCGGCGGGGACACTTTGCGGGAAACCGCCTGGAACCGGGCTGGCCGGAGCGCTGGACGAGAAGCCGTTCGGAGCCGGGCTGGGCGCCGGGCTCTGCGCACGACCGTTCGGAGCCGGGCTGCCGGGACCGTTCGGCGGGAAGCCCTGCGGAGCGGCACCGCCCGGGTAGCCGTTGGCGGCGGCGCCGGCGAAACCGGACGGCGCCGGGAAACCGGCCGGCACTGCGGGACCTGACGACGCTGCGGGAACCGGTGGCGCCGCGGAAACCGGTGGCGCTGTGGGAGCGGCCGACGCGCCCATCGAAGCAGACTGCGGTGCCACCCCGGCCGGAACCTGGATGCCGGTGCCGGTGATCGCCGGGTCGTAGGTCGGGCCACCGGCCACGGCCTGGTCGGGATGCCGGCTCGCGGCGAGAGCGGCCGCGCCCAGCTCTTGGATCTTGGAGCCGCCCTGGGCCTCACGTCCCGGGCCACGGGTCGGCATACGCAGGTCACCGCGGGCCAGCTGGGCGACGAACCACGCCGGAAGGTAGCCCTCGACGGGCAGACCGGGGTTCACCGCCAGCCACCACTCGAGGTTGGGCCAGGTGGTGGCGAGCTCCGAGTAGGGCACACGACGAGCGGTGCCGCTGTAGTCGGAGAGGCAGGAACGCAGTGCCGCCTGTGACGTGAACGCCAGCACGTGCGTGCGACCGCCGGTGCTCCACGTCCCCCAGCCCAGTGGCGCCAGACCCGCGAGCGCGTCCTCCGACACCGGTAGCAGGAGATCGACACCGGCGAGAATGCGGAAGTAGGACTCCTGGTCGTCCGTGCGCAACGCATCGCGCATCGCGACCTCGGCGTCCGTAGCCGGTTCCCACTCGGACACGGTCACCTCTCCCCACGCGTGCGAACGAGCCAAGTCAACGCGTATAACCTACAAGGTCAGGCCGCAATCACAATGGGCGGCGGCATGCTAACAGCAGAGCCGGACAAACAACCCTGTCGGGCCGGTTCGGAACAGACGTCGCAGACACCCGGCGATTGCCCGGCGCGATCGAACAACAACCGATAGTAGCCGCACAAAGTGGCCGGGCCATTACGCGATCGGGCGACCCATGGCCCCACAAAACAGGTCGAACCATGTGTCCGTCAAGTCGTAGGCCATCATCATTGGAACCGTTGCGTAGCCGTCCGTTCGGTTTGCAGGTAATCCGCGGCCGACTCGTCCACCGCGATCTTGATACGTCGGAGGATCGTCTGCAAGTCCGCGGACGCCACCCGCCACCGCTCCTGGCGGCGCGTGAACGCCTCCCGCGCCTCCCCCGACCAGGTCGCCACCAGCGGCGCAGCGTCCCGCTCCAGCTGGTCGAGCTGGGACCGCAGGACGGTGAGTGCCTTCTCGATGTCGGCGCCGGCCTGGTGCAGCGCACCGAAGTCGACCCGCAGAAGCCCGTCGTTCATCACGAACCCTCCCGTCGATCCGGCCGGGCTCAGAGCGGGAGCCGGCGGACGTCGCCGGACCGCGTCAGCCGGGCCGCCGCCTCGGAATCGGACATCGCGTAGCCCGCACCGGACGCGCGGATCGCCTCGGCGGTCTCGGCCAGCGCGTTGCCCAGACTCCGCAGGTCGGCCGCGTAGTCCGTCTTGACCTGCTCGAACGCGGCCGCGCCGAGACCTCGCCAGGCGCCGTTCAGCACCGACAACTCGGCCATCAGGGTGGTGAGCATGCCCTGCAGCGAGGTGTTGACCTGATCGAATCTCGCCGCGGTGCTCGCCATCACCGCGGCCTCGGCCTGTGTCTGCGCCATCCCGGCCCTTCCCCTCCACACGGCGGCCATCAACGGTATCGACGATGGCCATTACGCCGAGAAATCTCCACCCGCGGAGAACTCTGCGTAAGCGATCGATCACTATTGCGGAACCAACGGTAGTGGCGCGGACGGCCGGACGGACGGCCCGATTTCGCTTCTGTGGATAACTTCCCGCGTTCTGCCGCCATTGTGGACAGCCGTGGAGCGCCGCACCGTGAATGGCGACGGCGACTTCCGGACGGCGGTGGCGATGACCATGGCGGGGACCCGCGCGGCACGGGCCGGGGCGGGAGTGCTTTTCGGCGTACGCGTAAAACAGCTGGTGACCCTGGAGGCGGTTGTCGCGCTGCTGCTCGTCGGCCTCCCACCCGGTCGCGTGGTTCTGGCCCTCATGGTGGGGGTGTCCATGGCGGGCCTGGCCCTCGCTCCGGGCGGTCCGCGCCTCACCGGCCTGGTGTCGTTCCTGCTCCGGCGGCGCCGGACCATGATCCGGGAGCCGGCCGGTCTGCTGCGGCTGGTGGCGCCCGGCACCACCGTGATCACCGCGGAGCTGCCGGCCGGCACGGTCGCATTGCTGGCCGGACCGGAGGGCCTGACCGCGCTGGTGGAGTTGGACGGCCCTTGTCCCGGACTCGACGCGCTGGCACCGCCCGGCGAGCGGCCGCTGGTCACGACGCAACTGGTGCTGACCGGCGTGCCGGGCCCGTCGCCGCTGTCCGGACGTGGTCCCGCCGGTGACTCCTATCGGCGGCTGACCGGCGGCGGGGTGCCGTTCCACCACCGCGCGGTGCTGGCGATCCGGGTCGTCCGGACGAACGATCGTTCCGAGCAGGAGGCGCATCGTTTCCTGCTCGGCCTGCTGCGCCGCCTGTCCCGGCACGCAGGCGCCCGGCCGCTGGACGAGGCCGGGCTGCTCCGGACACTCGCCGAGCTGGCCCGGGTCGACGATTTCCCCGCGGCCGGGCGGGAGACCTGGACGCATCTCCATCTGGGCAAATCGGTGCACGCGACGTTCCGGTGCCGGGCCGCCGACGCCGAGGTGCAAGCTCAGGCGCTGAGTCTGCCGTCGGTCACGACGACGGTCTCGCTCACCACCGGCGCCGAGGCTCTCGTCCGGATCGCGGCGCCGACCGTCGGGATGCTCGAATCCGCAGCTCAGCGGCTCGCCGAACGGGTCGAGACGGTGCGCTGGGACGGCTCGCACCGGCAGGGGTTCGCCGCCACCCTGCCGCTCGGGTTCAGCCCCGGAGCGGACGGCGCCGGAGCACGGTTCCGGGTCGTCGCCGGGGCCGGCTCGCGGATCGGCGTCGCCGAAGTGTCCAGACCGGACGCCGGGCTGGTGGTGGGGCGCAACCGGCACGGGCGGCCCGCGCTCGCCGAGGTCTTCCGGCCGGTGCCGACCCGGGTGCTGCTGGTGGGCGGGATCGCCTGCGCGCAGCTGCTGGTGTTCCGCGCGCTGGCGGTCGGTGCCCGGGTCCTGGTCCGGACCGACCGGCCGGCTCGGTGGGAGCCGTTCGTCCTGGGCACGGCGACCACTCCGGGCTCCCTCGTCCTGTCGCCGCCGGAGCGCGCGTTCACGATCACCCCCGGTTCCGCCCTGCGACCGATTCTGATCGTTCAGGACACCGGCCGGGCGGCGCCACCGATCACCGGTTGGCAGACCGTCCTGACCGTCCGGGAGGCGGTCGGCGCCGCGGATCTCCACGCCGCGGCGGAGTCCGACCTCCTTCTTCTGCAGCCGTTACGGGAGAACGAGGCGGTCCTGCTCGGCGACCGGCTCCGCCTGGGTGGGACGGCATCGCTCCTGACCCGCATCACGTCCGGGATGGTCGCGGTGATCGGGCGGCGTTCGGTGCGCTGGGTGGCCCTCAGCCCGACCTCTGTCGAGAAAGTCCTGATCGGTCCGGTGGACCGGCCGGCTGCCCGATAACTGCATACCTGCGATATGCACCGTTAGTGCAGATCCTCCGGATTGTTTCACGACAGTCATATGAAGATCGCGGAGTGTTGTCGCCGCAGGTGGCACTACCGTGACACCATCGCACGCCATGGGCATCCTCATCCGGCTGGTGATCACCGCCGTCTCACTGTGGATCACCACCCTGCTGATCGACGGCATCCGGCTCACCGGCGACTCGACCGCCGGTAAGGTCGGCACGCTTCTCGGCGTCGCCGTGATCTTCGGGGTGGTCAACGCGGTTCTGCGACCGATCATCAAGACCCTCGGCTGCGGCCTCTACGTTCTCACCCTCGGCCTGATCGCGCTCGTCGTCAACGGCCTGCTCTTCCAGCTGACCAGCTGGATCGCCGGCCAGTTCGACCTCGGCTTCCACGTCGACGGGTTCTGGCCCGAGGCGATCCTCGGCGCGCTGATCGTCGGTGTCGTGAGCTGGATCCTCAACGCGCTGGTCCCGGACGGCGACGACTGATCCGGCACCGGACCGTCAGGTGGCGCCGCCGATGGTGCCACCTGACGGCGATTGGCCTCGTGACGTAACCCATAAGAGCAAGCCCCGAACCGCCCTCCGCCCCTTACGGTGGGGGCATGAGTGACGAGCGTCGTGGATATCTGTACGGCCTCACCGCGTACCTGATCTGGGGCTTCTTCCCGATCTACTTCAAGCTGCTCCGACCGTCGCCCGCGCTGGAGATCCTCGCGCACCGGGTCCTCTGGTCGGTGCTCTTCGTGGCGGTGCTGCTCACCGCGATGCGCAACTGGCGTTTCCTGCGCCGCATCGTGCGCACCCCACGCCTGCTGGGCGGGGTCACCCTGGCCGCGGTGTTGATCGCGGTGAACTGGGGCACCTACATCTACGGCGTCAACTCGTCACGGGTCGTCGAGGCGGCCCTGGGCTACTTCATCACGCCGCTGTTCGTGGTCCTGCTCGGCGTCTTCGTGATGCGGGAACGCCTGACCGCACTGCAGTGGACCGCGGTCGGCACCGGTGCTCTGGCGGTGGCGGTCCTGGCCGTCGACTACGGGCGCCTGCCGTACATCGCCCTCACGCTTGCCGCGTCGTTCGGCTGCTACGGACTGATCAAGAAGCGACTGTCGCTGCCGCCGAGCGAGGGGCTGTTCGTCGAGTCCGCCGTGCTGGCGGTGCCGGCCCTGGCGTACCTGACCTGGCTGAACCTGTCCGGTGGCGCCTCCGTCGGGCACGTGTCCGCGACGCACACCGCGCTGATGGTGGTCAGCGGCGTGCTCACCGCGATCCCGTTGCTGCTGTTCGCCTCGGCGGCCAACCGGGTGCCGCTGGCCGGTCTCGGCATCCTGCAGTACGTGGCGCCGATCCTCCAGCTCGCCGTCGGTGTGCTGGTCTACCACGAGCCGATGCCGCCGGCCCGCATCGCCGGTTTCAGCCTGGTCTGGGTGGCTCTGATCGTCTTCACCGTGGACGGCATCCGACGTGCCCGGTCCGGGGCGAGGGATCGTGCGGCGGCCGCCGCGACGGCCGCCACCGCCGACGGGTCGGCCGCCGCCGCCCTTCGCTCCCAGTGAGCTGAGGCCTCAGCTGAACTGAGGCCTCACCCCGCGGGAGAAATCACTTCACGTCGAGGACGAGCATCTTCGTGTTGTCCAGCCGGACCAGCTCGAACCGGGCCAGCGCGCCCTGCGTGAACCGGGTGCCACCGTCCATGCTGAACTCGGCGCCCGGACGGGCCAGCCACGAGCCGAGCTGCTCCTTCTCGCCGTCCGGCCCGTACGCGATCAGCTTGAAGTTGTAGGGCTCGGCGGTGACGCTGTACTCGCACTGCATCCGCACCTTGGTGCCCGACTCGCTGCCGGCGAGCTGGATGGTGGCCGCGATCGGCGACGTCGACTCGATCGAGGACATCGCGACGGCCGGGCCGAACACCGGCTCGGCCGGCGCCTGCTGCCCCATCCACCACCACGCGAACACCCCGCCGCCGAGGACGAGGATCAGCACGATGGAGGCCGCGGTGCTCAGCAGCCGGACCGAGAAGGTCTTGACCCGGCCCTGCGGCTTACGGGGCCGCTCCGGCTCGACCGCATGATCGGGGTCGAGCCACCGGGCGAACTCGTCGGCCTCGAGCCGGTCGAGCATGTCCGGAACCCGGGACAGATCGGCGACCGCCTCCCGGCAGAACGAGCAGGTGGCCAGGTGACGTTCGTACGCGGCACGCTCCGCCGGCGACAGCGCGCCGAGGACGTAGGCGGCGTCATCGTGCCCGTCCTCGCATCGCATCAGATCCGCCTCCCGCCGGCTCACGCTTCCCGGTCTCTGGTACGCGGCGACAGACACGAAGGTTCAACGAACTCTTAAACCTCCACGTCGAAACGTGGCGGCCTCAATCCGGAGCGCTACCACCCGTTCAGGCGGTTGCGGACTCCCCTCCGGACAGCGCCTCGGCCACGTTCCGTGCGGCGGCGGTGAGCTTGGCGCGGACCACGCGGGCCGAGGTCAGCATCTCGGCGGCCGGCATCGAACAGGCCATCACGAGGCGGCGTTCCATGTCGCGATCGGCCACCACGACCACCGAGGCGGAGGCGAGTCCCTGCCGGAACTGCCCCATCTCGATCTGCATCCCGCGGCGTTCACCGGCGGCCAGGTCGGCCTCCAGCGCCTCGGGCGTGGTCAGGGTCGCCGGGGTGAACGCCCGCATTCCATAGTCGCGCAGGTAGCGCGAGCGCTGGTCGGGGGTGAGGGTGGCCAGCAGCGCCTTGCCGAGCGCGGTGGCGTGGCCGCCCTCGTCGAAGCCGGGGGCCACGTCGTCCAGGAACGGCGAGCGGGCACCCTCGGCCGAGGCCGTGACAGCGATCCGCCCACCCACGAATCGCCCCAGGTAGTGGCTGTATCCGCTGTCCAGCGCGGCCCGGCGCAGCGCCTCACCGACGGCGGGCGGCCCGCGGAACGCCGAGACCAGCTCCCGATATCGATCGGCGATCTCCAATCCGACGATGTACGTGCCGTCCTCACGACGGATCACGTATCCCTCGTAGGCGAGTGTTCGCACGAGGTGATAGGTCGTCGCGACGGTCAACTCGCACCGGCGGGCGATCTGTTTCACGGTGAGTCCACGCGGAGCCCGGCCGACCGATTCCAGCACGCGCAGGGCACGCGACACGCTCCGGATGAGATCTGACGGCTCCGCTAGGGGGTCACGCACAGCTACCTCCGTGGCCAGGGACTTACACCATATGAAGAAACGTTCGTCGACGGAATGCCAAAAGCATGTGGATCACGATCGATTTCTACACGCGGTGTGATCATTGGAACTGTCCGCAGCCGGACACCGGAACGATGACTTAGTCTGCGTGGGATGCAAGACCTCGGAACATCGCCGAACGGAACCGCTTCCACCAGCACGAATGCGGTTCGCGCCACGATCGGCGCACTTACCACCACCACCGCTGTTTCGATACCCGTCTTCCTTGTCGGCGGGCTCGCCGTACAGATCGGCGACGAACTCGATTTCTCCCCCGCCGGGCTCGGACTCATCGTTTCCGCCTACTTCGGAGTCAGCGCCCTGGCTTCGGTGCCCGCCGGCGCCCTCGTCGAACGTTACGGATCGACACGTGTCTCTCGACTGGGGGTCGGTCTCGCCGCCGGAGCGCTGATCACGGTCGCCGCGGTGGCGCAGTCGTTCTGGAGCCTGCTGGCGATCCTGGCGCTGGGCGCCGGCGCCAACGCGATGGGACAACTCGCCAGCAACACCAGCCTGTCCCGTCACGTCCCGGTTCGCCGCCAGGGGCTGACCTTCGGCATCAAACAGGCCGCCATCCCGATCTGCACGCTGTTGGCCGGCGCGGCCGTACCCGTGCTGGGCCTGACCGTCGGATGGCGCTGGGCCTTCGTCCTGGCCGGTGTGCTGGCCGCCGCAGCCGTGCCGCTGGTCCCCCGCGAACCACGGTTGCCCCGCAAGGCCCGGGAGGCGGGTCAGGCCACCGGTGCCCTGGTGGTCCTCGGCATCGCCGCCACCCTCGCAGCCGCCTCCGCCAACGCCCTGGGCACGTTCGTCGTCTCGTCCGCAGTGGAGCGTGGCATCGCACCCGGGCCGGCCGGCCTGGCACTCACCCTGGGCGGCGCGATCTGCGGGCTGGCCCGCATCGCCGGCGGCTGGCAGGCCGACCTTCGGCCCGGACGGCAGGTCGGAGTGATCGCCGGACTGCTCGCGACCGGAGCCGCCGGACTGCTCCTGCTCGCCGTACCCGGCGAGACAAGCCTGCTGCTCGGCGTCGCCCTCGGCTTCGGTTTCGGCTGGTCCTGGCCGGGCCTGATGAACTTCGCGGTGGTCCGGCTGCATCCCCGGGCGCCGGCCGCCGCCACCTCGATAACCCAGACCGGGGTGTACGCCGGAGGCTGCATCGGTCCGCTCAGCCTGGGCGCGGTCGCCGAGACCGCCGGTTATCCCGCGATGTGGGTGACCGCTGCGGGCGCGATGGTGACCGCAGCCGCGCTGATGCTGGCCGGCAGCAGATTACTCAGCCGGCACGTCCCGAATTGATCAGCTGGTCCGGTCGGCGATGAAGTCGCAGAGCGCCCGCATCGCACGTTTCGGCTCGCCCTCGGGGAGCGGCTCGAGCCGCGCCCGGGCCTCCTCGGCGTAACCCCGGACGGTCTCCCGCGCCTTCTTCATCGCCGCCGACTCGCGCAGCAGCGTCAGCGCCTCGGCGTGCAGGGCGTCGTCGGTGATCGGGCCGGCCGACAGCAGCTCGCGCAGCCGGACCGCGGAGGCGTCGGTGTCGTCGCCGGCCAGCGCGTAGAGCACCGGCAGGGTGGGCACGCCCTCACGCAGGTCGGTGCCGGGTGTCTTGCCCGACTGGACCGACTCGGAGGCGATGTCCAGCAGATCGTCGGAGAGCTGGAACGCGATGCCGATCGTCTCGCCGTAACCCGCCAGGGCCTCGACGTGCTCCCGGCTCGCACCGGAGAACAGGCCGCCGAACCGGGCCGCGGTCGCGATCAGCGACGCGGTCTTCTCCGCGATGACGTGCAGGTGGTGCTCGATCGGATCGGCGTCACGCGGGCCGACCGTCTCGGCGATCTGGCCGTGCACCAGGCGCGCGAAGGTCTGCGCCTGCAGGTGCACCGCCTCGGTGCCCAGGGTGGCCGCCAGGCTCGCGGCCTGCGCGAAGAGGTAGTCACCGACCAGGATCGCCACCGAGTTGCCCCAGCGGGAGTTGGCGCTGGGCGCGCCCCGCCGCACGGCCGCCTCGTCCATGACGTCGTCGTGGTAGAGCGTCGCCAGGTGGGTCAGCTCCACCACGTTGGCCGCGGCCACGATGTTCGGCGACCCGGGGTCACCGAACTGCGCACCGAGTGCGACCAGCAGCGGGCGGAAACGTTTGCCCCCGGCGTCCGCGAGATGGCGTGCGGCCTCGGCCACCAACGGGTCGGCGCTGGACACGTAGCCCCTCAGCGCCTCCTCGACGGCGACCAGCGTCGCCGACACCGACGCGTCCATCACGGGATCGACGTCGAGGCCCAGCGACGACAGCGTCAGATCACCGGTGCTCACCACGCTTCTCACGATGCCATACCGCTCTCACCGTTTCAGTCCCAGGGTGGCGGGGGACAAGGTCAGCTTTTGCGGACCGTGGCCCGGATCGCGCGGTAGTCCCGCCACGGAATCTCCGGCCGGTCCCAGCCGCGCTTGTCGAGGTAGCGCCGGGTGGCGGCGCGGAAGCCCCGGAGCGTCCGGACGGTCTCCAGGGCACCGGCGCCCCGCCGCCCACCCGGCTCGACCAGGCGCTCCGGGACCAGCAGCCAGCCCCGCTCGTCGGCGGTCAACGTGCCCCGCACGCTCGCGCTGTGCAGCTTGGCGAGTTTCTCGTCGTGGGTGTGCACCAGCAGACCGGCCGGGCCCGCGGCCACCGGCAGGTTCGCCGGCACGACGACCCGGAATCCACCGTCCTCAGCGGTCACCGTGGTCCGGTGCAGCACCGGCGCCCCGGATTCGTCCACAGCGGTCAGCACCACGCTCGGATAGCCCGCCAGCACGTCGGCGCCCAGCAGGTGCGGCCGCGGGGCCGAGTGATCAAACTCGGGCAACGGCCGGTTGACTATCTCGGTCGGCGTCACCGTGATCACCAGGCGCATGAAGTAGAAGTCGGTGAACTTCGTCGCCGGCCAGTCCAGGTACGCCTGCGAACTGGGCTGGCGTTCCATCAGCCGGGCCCAGAGCCGGGCCAGGTCGCCGGACGGCGCGGCCCGGATCTCGTCCGGGCAGCTCGCCTCGCCGCGGACCAGGATCTGCTCGGGGTTCGCCAGGCCGCTGCCCAGCGGGTCGGAGAAGAGCAGCGCCACCCGGGGATCGCGGCGCACGTTGAACGCCTTCTGCGGCAGGCCGATCGAGGTGGTCAGCAGGAAGGTGCCGTCCTCGGCCACGATGCCGGTGGTCGGCCAGGCGACCGGCGCGCCGCTCCTCGTCAGGGTGGCGAACTCACAGGTGCGGTAGGAGTCGAGGACCTCACCGACGGACAGGCGAAGGATCAGATCGGACATGCACGTCATCAGAGTGCAGGCCGATCGACGGACGATGGACGGGCGATCGACGTTCCATGACAGCGACGGGCCCCGGTGTGACACCGGGGCCCGTCGATGATCCGTTACGGTCAGCGCACGAACTGTGACGCTTCTCGCGTGAGGTCGATCAGCGGCGACGGGACCACACCCAGCGCCACCGTCACGAGCACGCCCAGACCCAGCACCGCCGAGGTGAGGAAACCCGGGATCGAGACGGCCGGCGTGGACTCGCCCGGCTCGGACAGCCACATCAGCACGACCACCCGCAGGTACGGGAACGCCAGCAACATGCTGGAGATCACGCCGAAGATGACCAGCCAGGTCTGCCCGCCCTCGACCGCCGCGCCGAACACCGCGAACTTGCTGGTGAACCCGCTGGTCATCGGGATACCGGCGAAGGTCAGCAGGATGAAGGTGAAGACGCCGGCGAGCAGTGGACTCTTCCGGCCGATCCCGGCCCACCGGGACAGGTGGGTGGCCTCACCGTCGGCGTCCCGCACCAGGCTGATGATCGCGAACGCGGCGAGCACCGAGAACCCGTACGCGACGAGGTAGAACATCGTCCCGCTCAGGCCCTCCTCGTTGAGCGCCAGCACACCGACCATCAGATACCCGGCGTTCGCGATCGACGAGTACGCCAGCAGCCGCTTCAGGTCGGTCTGGGTGACCGCCAGCACCGCGCCGACGAACATGGTGAGCACCGCGATCACCCCGAGGACCGGCTGGAAGTCCCAGCGCACCCCGTCGAAGGCGACGTACAGGATGCGCAGCAGCGCCCCGAACGCGGCGACCTTGGTGCAGGCCGCCATGAACGCGGTGATCGGCGTCGGGGCGCCCTGGTAGACGTCCGGCGTCCACACGTGGAAGGGCGCCAGCGCCGCCTTGAACAGCAGGCCGATCGCGACCAGGGCCAGGCCGGCGTAGAGCAGGATCTGCGGGCGCTGCGGGTCGGCGACCGCCTCGTGCACCACGTCCAGCTGGATCCCGCCCGCGAAGCCGTAGACGAAGGCCACCCCGAACAGGAAGAACGCCGAGGCGTACGAGCCGAGCAGGAAGTACTTGAGGGCGGCCTCCTGGCTGAGCAGCCGGCGGCGCCGGGCCAGCGCACAGAGCAGGTAGAGCGGCAGCGAGAAGACCTCGAGCGCGACGAACATGGTGAGCAGGTCGTTCGCGGCGACGAAGAGGAGCATCCCGCCGAGCGCGAAGACGCTCAGCGGGTACACCTCGGTGGCGCCCGGACGGCCGGCGGCCTGCTGCTGGTCCTGCTGGGAACCGACGGTGACCGCGGCCTGGGCCACGAACGCGCCGCCCTTCTCGATCGAGCGTTCACCGATCAGCATCAGTGACACCGCGCCGAGCACCAGGATCGCGCCCTGCAGGAACAGGGTCGGCCCGTCCACCGCGACCGCACCGCCGATGGTGATCGTCCGGGTGTTCCGCTCGATCACCACCATCACCAGCGCGGCCACCACGGCGATCATGGCCAGGCCGAGCTGGACGCCGTTGCGCAGCCGGCGTGGGACGACCACCTCGGTCAGGATCCCGAGACACGCCGCCGCAAAGAGGATCAACATGGGCGAGAGTGCGCCGTAGTCGATCGGGGGCAGTTGTACTTCTCCCATGGTCAGCGACCCGCCTTTCCATCTGCCACGGTCGGGACCGGGTCGGTCGTGCCGACGTCCTGCAGAGTCGCCTGGACCGCCGGGTTGATCACGTCGGTGACCGGTTTCGGATAGAAGCCGAGCACCAGGAGCAGGGCGATCAGCGGGGCCACCACAGCCTTCTCGCGCAGCGTGAGGTCCTTGCTCATCGCCGGGACCTCGGTCAGCGCCGGGTTGAGGGTGCCCTGCGTGGTCCGCTGGATCATCCACAGCACGTACGCGGCGGCCAGGACGATGCCCAGGGTGGCCACCACGGCGTACCCCTTGTGGGTGCTGAACGTGCCGATCAGCACCAGGAACTCGCTGACGAACGGCGCGGTCCCGGGCAGCGCGAGGGAGGCCAGGCCGGCGAAGAACAGCACCCCGGCCAGCACCGGCACCAGCCTGCCCGCCCCACCGAAGTCGCTGACCAGCGACGATCCCCGGCGCGCGACGAGCATGCCGACCACGATGAAGAGCAGCCCGGTGGCCAGCCCGTGGTTGACCATGTAGAGCACCGCACCGGTACCGGCCTGCGTGGTGAAGGCGAAGATACCGATACCGATGAAACCGAAGTGCGCGATCGACGTGTACGACACCAGGCGCTTCAGGTCGTTCTGGCCGATCGCGAGCAGGGCCGCGTAGATGATGCCGATGACCGCCAGCACCAGCGCGGCCGGCGCGAACCAGCGGGACGCCTCCGGGAAGAGCGAGAGGCAGTACCGCAGGATGCCGAAGGTGCCGACCTTGTCCATCACACCGACGAGCAGCGCGGCGGCCCCCGCCGGAGCGGCGCCACCGGAGTCCGGCAGCCAGGTGTGGAACGGGAAGAACGGCGCCTTGATGGCGAACGCGACGAAGAAGCCGAGGAACAGCCAGCGGGCCGTCTCGGTGTCCAGCGTCGCGGCGGCCCCGGCCAGCTCGGCGAAGTCGAAGGTGTGACCGGCGACCACCCACAGACCGATCACCGACGCCAGCATGAACAGGCCGCCGACCAGGCTGTAGAGGAAGAACTTCACCGCGGCGTACTGCTTCTGGCCGGAGCCGAACGATCCGATGATGAAGTACATCGGGATCAGCATGATCTCGAAGAACACGTAGAACAGGAAGACGTCCGCCGCGGCGAAGACCCCGATCATCGTGAACTCGAAGGACAGCAGCAGCGCGAAGTAGGCCGGTGCCGACCGGGTGCTCTGGTCGACGTCGTGCCAGGACGCCAGGATGACGACCGGGAACAGGATCGCGATCAGCATCAGCATGACGAGCGCGATGCCGTCCGCGGCGAAGGTGAAGCTGACACCCCACGCCGGGATCCACGGGTACGACTCGTGGAACTGGAAGCGGTCGCCGTCGATGCTGAACGCGACCCACATGAAGACGCTGAGCACCAGCACGACCAGCGACCAGCCGAGGGCCACCAGCTTGGCCAGTTCGGCTCTGGCCCGCGGGATGAAGGCCACCGCCAGCGCCCCGACCAAGGGCAGCAGCGTCAGAACGCTCAGGAACGGAAAGTCGCTCATGCGAGCCACCCCAACTGGATCGCGAGGAAGGCGCCGACCACCAGGACGGCCCCGGTGAGCATCGACGTCGCGTACGAGCGGACGAAACCGGTCTGGAGCCGGCGCAGCCTGCCGGACCCACCACCGACGGCGGCCGCCAGGCCGTTGACCACTCCGTCGATGCCACGGTTGTCCAGGAACACCAGTGCCCGTGTCAGGTAGATGCCGGGCTTCTCGAAGACCGCCTCGTTGAAGGCGTCGGTGTACAGGTTCTTCCGTGCCGCGGTGACCAGCGCCCCGGCCGGCTGCGGCTCGGTGGCCGTGCCGTTGCGGAAGAGTGCCCAGGCCAGGCCCGCGCCGAGCACCGTCACCAGCAGGGACAGGATGGTGATCACGGTGTGCGAGAGCACGCCGTGCGCGGCCTCCTCGGCGGTCTCGCCGAAGACCGGGTTGAGCCAGTCCGGCACCGAGGTGCTCATCAGCCAGCCGGCACCGATCGAGCCGGCCGCCAGCAGGATCAGCGGAATCGTCATGATCGCCGGCGACTCGTGCGGATGCTCGATGTCGTCGGTCCAGCGGGCCGGGCCGTGGAACGTCAGCACGAAGAGCCGGGTCATGTAGAACGCGGTCAGGCCGGCACCGATCAGCGCGGCCAGCCCGAACGTCCAGGCCTCCCAGGTCACCTCGCGCTCGAACGCGGCCGCGATGATCGGCTCCTTGGAGAAGAAGCCGGACAGCGGCGGGATGCCGATGATCGCCAGCCAGCCGGTGGCGAACGTGATCCAAGTGATCCGCATGTGCTTCGACAGCGCACCGAACCGCCGGATGTCGACCTGGTCGCGCATCCCGTGCATGACCGAGCCGGCGCCGAGGAACATGTTGGCCTTGAAGAAGCCGTGCGCCAGCAGGTGCACGATAGCCAGCGCGTACGCCGCCCCACCGAGCCCGACACCGAGGAACATGTAGCCGATCTGACTCACCGTCGACCAGGCGAGGATCCGCTTGATGTCGTCCTTGGCGGAGCCGATGACACAGCCGATCAGCAGGGTCAGCGCGCCGACACTCACCACGACCAGCTGCAGCGTGGTGTTCGCCGAGAAGATCGGGTTGGACCGGGCCACCAGGTAGACGCCGGCGGTGACCATGGTCGCCGCGTGGATCAGGGCGGAGACCGGGGTCGGGCCCTCCATCGCGTCCGGCAGCCACGCCTGCAGCGGGAACTGGCCGGACTTGCCGCATGCGCCGAGCAGAAGCAGCAGCCCCATGACCAAGATCGTGCCGGCGGCCAGCGAGGAGACCCCGTTGAAGACGTCGGCGTACTGCGTGCTGCCCAACTCGGTGAACATCAGGAAGATGCCGATGGCCAGGCCGGCGTCGCCGACCCGGTTCATCAGGAACGCCTTCTTACCGGCGGTGGCCGCCGACGGCTTGGTGTACCAGAACGAGATCAGCAGGTACGACGCCAGACCGACGCCCTCCCAGCCGAAGTACAGCATCACGTAGTTGTTGCCCAGCACCAGCAGCAACATCGCCGCGACGAAGAGGTTGAAGTAGGCGAAGAACTTCCGGCGCCCCGGGTCGTGCGCCATGTAACCGACGGCGTACAGGTGGATCAACGAGCCGACGCCCGTGATCAGCAGGACGAAAACACCGGAGAGCGGGTCCAGGAGCAGTCCGAAGTCGACGTTCAAACCGCCGACCACGATGAAGTCCCAGAGACTCAGCTCGGCCGAGCGCGCACCGTCCTCCAGGCCGGCCAGAGCCGAGAAGGAGACCAGCCCGATGACGAACGAACTCGCCACCGCGACCACGCCGAGCCAGTGTCCCCACCGGTCGGCCCGCTTGCCGAGCAGCAGCAGGATCGCGGCGCTGGCCAGCGGAATCGCGACCAGCAGCCAGATCCCGCTCAACACCCCCGTCGCCGGGGCGTACTCCACTGTCTGTTCCACAGGAGGCCCCTTCAGTACTTGAGGAGGTTGGCGTCGTCGACGCTCGCCGAGCGCCGCGTACGGAAGATCGACATGATGATGGCCAGGCCGACCACGACCTCGGCGGCCGCGACGACCATCACGAAGAACGAGATGATCTGGCCGTCCAGGCCGCCGTTGATCCGGCTGAAGGTGACCAGCGACAGGTTCGCGGCGTTGAGCATCAGCTCGATGCACATGAACAGCACGATGGCGTTGCGGCGGACCAGCACCCCGGCGGCGCCGATGGTGAACAGGACGGCCGCCAGCACCAGGTAGTAGTAGGGAGTCACTTCTCGGTTCCCTTCGGCGCCGCCTCGGAGGCCGTCAGCTCGCGTACCGGCAGGATCGGCGAGAGGCTGCGCTCGGCGCCGTTGCCGTCCGGTAGGCGGGCGGGCGCGGCCACCGACATGGTGTTGGCGTACACGCCGGGGCCGGCCTTCGGCGCCGGGTGGTTGCCCGGGCGGAACCGCCGGCGCATCAGCGTGACCTGATCGAGCTTCTCCTCCTGGGGCCGCTCCACGTGCGCCAGGATCATCGCGCCGACGGCGGCCGTGATGAGCAGCGCGGAGGTCACCTCGAAGGCGAAGACGTACCGGGTGAACAGCAGCGAGGCCAGGCCCTGGACGTTGCCGTTCGCGTTCGCCGCGTCCAGGCCGGCCGACGGTACCCCGCCCAGCGAGCGGGCCAGACCGGTGGCGACCAGCCCGGCGAAGGCGATGCCGAGCACCACCGCGGCGAGCCGCTGGCCGCGCAACGTCTCGATCAGCGAGTCCGAGGCGTCCCGGCCGACGAGCATCAGCACGAACAGGAAAAGCATCATGATCGCGCCGGTGTAGACGATGATCTGCACGAACCCGAGGAACGGCGCCGCGTTGATCACATAGAGGAAGCCCAGATTGAGCATGGTGAGGACCAGCCAGAGTGCGGAGTGCACCGCGTTGCGGGCCAGCACCATGCCGAGCGCCCCGATCACCGCGAGCGAACCGAGGATCCAGAACGCGACCTGTTCACCGGTGGACACATCGCTCATTCCGGGCCCTCCTGGACGAGGGGCGCCCGTTCGGCGCCGATCGAGGTGCCCGGGTTGGTGAGCGCACCGACGTAGTAGTCCTTGTCGGTCTCACCGAGGCGCATCGGGTGGGGCGGCTGCTCCATGCCCGGCAGCAGCGGCGCCAGCAGCTCGTTCTTCGTGAAGATCAGATCCTGGCGGTTGTCCCGGGCCAGCTCGTACTCGTTGCTCATGGTGAGCGAGCGGGTCGGACAGGCCTCGATGCAGAGCCCGCAGAAGATGCACCGGGCGTAGTTGATCTGGTAGATCTTCGCGTACCGCTCACCGGGCGAGAACCGCTGCTCGTCGGTGTTGTCGCCACCCTCGACGTAGATCGCGTCGGCCGGGCAGGCCCAGGCGCACAGCTCGCAGCCGATGCACTTCTCCAGACCGTCCGGATGCCGGTTCAGGATGTGCCGCCCGTGGTAGCGCGGCGCCGGCTTGGGTGGGGAGAACGGATAGTCGGTCGTGATCACCTTGCGGAACATGTGCGCGAAGGTCACGCCGAAGCCCTTGAAGGAGCCGGTCACGGTGCCCACGTCACACCTCCTTCGATTCGGAGTCGCCGCCGACGGTCGCCGGGGCCCGTTCGGCCACGGCTCGGCGGGCACGTGGGCTCGGCGGGACCTGGAGGTCCATCGGGGGAACCGGGAAACTGCCCGGCGGACGGTGGGCCAGCTGTTCCTCGATCGACAGCTGCCGTGGTTTCTTCTTGGCCGGCCAGCCCCAGGCCAACGCCAGGACGGTCACCGAGATGACCCCGGTCGTGATCCACCGGGCCTCGTCGGAGAGGGCACCGCTACGGACCACCTTGATGAAGGCCAGGGCGAGGATCCAGATCAGGTTGATCGGGATCAGCACCTTCCAGCCGAAGCGCATGAACTGGTCGTAGCGCATCCGGGGCAGCGTGGCCCGCAGCCAGATGAAGCCGAAGAGCAGGATCAGCACCTTGCCGAAGAACCAGAGCAGCGCCCAGTACCCGGAGTTGGCACCCTCCCAGACCGCGGTGATCGGCCACGGGGCCCGCCAGCCGCCCAGGAACAGCGTCGTGCAGAACGCCGAGACGGTGATCATGTTGATGTACTCGGCCAGGAAGAAGAGCGCGAACTTGAACGACGAGTACTCCGTGTGGAAGCCGCCGACCAGCTCCGACTCCGCCTCCGGCAGGTCGAACGGCGCCCGGTTGGTCTCGCCGACCGCCGCGATCAGGTAGATCAGGAAACTCGGCAGGAGCTGCACGGCGTACCAGCCGGGGGTCGTCACCGTCACCCCGAACATCTCCACCGGCTCGCCGTGCGCCTGCGCCTTGACGATCTGCGAGGTGCTCATCGTGCCCGCGGTCATGAACACCGCCACGATGGACAGACCCATCGCGACCTCGTACGAGATCATCTGCGCACTCGACCGCAGACCACCGAGCAGCGGATACGTCGAGCCGCTGGCCCAGCCGGCAAGCACCACGCCGTACACCGCCATCGACGAGCAGGCGAGCAGCACCAGCACCGAGACCGGCACGTCGGTGAGCTGCAGCGCGGTCTGGTGACCGAACATGTTCACCACGCCGCCGAACGGGATCACCGCGAACGCGGTGAACGCCACGGTCGCCGAGATCACCGGAGCGATGAAGTAGACCACCTTGTCGGCGGTCTTCGGGATGATCTCCTCCTTGAACGGCAGCTTGAGGCCGTCGGTGAGGCTCTGCAACCAGCCCTTGGGGCCGACCTGGTTGGGGCCCGGCCGGACCGCCATCCGGGCCACGACCTTGCGCTCGTAGTTGATCGTGAACAGCGTCAGGAGCAGAAGCAGCACGAACAGGCCGAGCAGCTTGATCAGCGAGATCCACCAGAGGTCGTTCTCGAACGTCTCCAGCGACGGATCGACCGCATGCGCCGCCAGAATCACACCATCGGTCATCAGAGCACCCCCTCGGCGAGGATCGGACCCGGAACCCCGGCCGTCAGGCGGACCACGCTCCCGGCGGTGACGCCGAGACTGCGCCGGACCGTCGAGCCCGGCGAGTTCGTCGGCAGCCAGACCACCCGCGGCGGCAGGTCGCCGATCGCGGCCGGCAGCGTGACGCCACCCCGGTCGGTGCTCACCGTGACCAGGTCGCCGTCGCTCAGGCCCAGCTCCTCGGCCAGCTCCTTGCCGATCCGGGCGACCGGCGGGCGGGCGGTACCGCCCAGGATCTCGTCGCCGTCGAGCAGCGAACCCAGATCGATCAGCTGGTGCCAGGTGGCGAGGACCGCCTCCCGGTCACCCGGTTCCGGCGCCTCGACCGGATGCACCTCGGGGTGCGCCGGGCGTCCCGCGCCACCGGACGGCACGCCGCCCAGCTCCCGCCGGATCGCCTGCACGTCACCGGTGTTCAGGGTGACGTCGAGCAGCGCCGCGATGGCCTCCAGCACCCGGCCGTCGGTCATCGCCGTGCTCTTCAGGACCGCGCCGAAGGAGCGCAGCCGCCCCTCCCAGTCCATGTAGGCGCCGGCCTTCTCGACGGACGGCGCCACCGGCAGGACCACGTCGGCCCGCCGGGTCACCGCGCTCTGCCGCATCTCCAGGCTGACCACGAACGGCGCCGCGTCCAGCGCGGCCTCGGCCAGCGCAGGATCGGACAGGTCCGCCGGATCCACGCCGCCGACCAGCAGGCCGCCGAGCGTGCCGTCGGCCGCCGCCGTCAGGATCGCGTCGGTGTCCCGGCCGGGCGTACCGCTCAGCACACCCGGGTCGAGCCGCCAGGCCAGCGACAACTCGGCGCGGGCCGCGGTGTCGGTCACCGGACGGCCGCCGGGCAGCAGGTTGGGCAGGCAACCGGTCTCGAGTGCGCCGCGGTCACCGGCCCGGCGCGGCACCCACACCAGCCGGGCGCCGGTGCGGGTGGCCAGCGCGGCCGCCGCGGAGAGACCACCCGGCACGGTGGCCAGGCGTTCGCCGACGATCAGCAGGGCGCCGGGCGTGCTCAGCGCGCCGGCGACCGCCGGATCGGTGTTCAGGAGCCGGGCCTCACTGCCGGGCACGGCCGCGACGACACTCGCGCCGAGTTTCTCCCAGCCCCTCGATGCGTACGCCGTGAGCGCCGTGACCCGGAGCGACCCGCGGCGGTGCCCCTTACGCAGTCGCAGGAAGAGGATCGGGCACTCCTCCTCCGGTTCCAGTCCGACGATCACCGTGGACGGCGCGTTCTCCACGTCGTCGTACGTCACGCCGGTCGACCCGGCGACCATGGCGGCCAGGAAGTCGGCCTCCTCGGTGCTGGTCAGCGTCGAGCCGGTGGCCCGGATCGGGCGGGACCGGAAGTCGACGTCGTTGGAGCCGAGCACGATCCGGGTGAACTTCGCGTACGCGTACGCGTCCTCGACGGTGAGCCGCCCACCGGGCAGCACGCCCACGCCGCGCGACCGTGCGGCCCGCAGGCCCTCGGCCGCCGCGAGCAGGGCCTCACTCCAGGACGCCTCGCGCAGTTCGCCCTTCACCCGGATCAGCGGTGTCATGATCCGGTCGGTGGCGGTGGCGTACCGGAATCCCCACCGGCCCTTGTCGCAGTTCCACTCCTCGTTGACGGCCGGGTCGTCACCGGCCAGCCGGCGCAGCACCTTGCCGCGGCGGTGGTCGGTGCGCTGCGAGCAGCCGGCCGCGCAGTGCTCGCAGGCGCTCGGCGTGGAGACCAGGTCGAACGGGCGGGCCCGGAACCGGTACTGCTCGCCGGTGAGCGCGCCCACCGGGCAGATCTGGATGGTGTTGCCGGAGAAGTACGAGTTGAACGGGACGTCCCCCTCGCCCTCGCCGACCTGGCCGTCGCCGGTGCCGTCGCCGCCGAAGAAGTCGTCCCGATAGACGTTGATCTGCTCGCCGGAGGAACGGTCCATCAGGTCGATGAACTTGTCGCCGGCGATCTCCTCGGAGAACCGGGTGCAGCGCTGGCAGAGCACGCAGCGTTCGCGGTCCAGCAGCACCTGGCTGGAGATGTGGATCGGCTTCTCGTATTCCCGCTTCTTCTCCTGGAAGCGGGACTCGGCGCGTCCGCTGCTCATCGCCTGGTTCTGCAACGGGCACTCGCCGCCCTTGTCGCAGGTCGGGCAGTCCAGCGGGTGGTTGATCAGCAGCAGTTCCATGATGCCGGCCTGGGCCTTCTCGGCCACCGCCGAACTGCGCTGGGTCTTGACCACCATGCCCTCGGCCACCGTCTGGGTGCAGGAGGCGATCGGTTTGCGCTGGCCCTCCACCTCGACGAGGCACTGGCGGCAGGCGCCGGCCGGGGCGAGCAGCGGGTGGTCGCAGAACCGCGGGATGGCGATGCCCATCCGCTCGGCGACCCGGATGACCAGCTCACCCTTCGCGGCCTGCACCTCGACGCCGTCGATGGTGAGCGTGACGGTGTCGGCCTTCTTGGCTACATCTGTCATCAGTGGGCCCCCACCAGGCTCTTCTCGGACAGCCGCGGGGCGGTCCTGCCCTCGATGTAGCCGAGGTAGTCCTGCCGGAACCACTTGAGCGTGGAGACCACCGGGGTGGCCGCGCCGTCGCCGAGACCGCAGAACGCGCGCCCGAAGATGTTGTCCGCGGTGTCCTGCAGGGTGTCCAGGTCGGCGTAGGTGCCCTGGCCGGCGAGGATCCGCCGGTAGGTGCGGACCATCCAGTAGTTGCCCTCCCGGCACGGGGTGCACTTGCCGCACGACTCGTGGTGGTAGAACTCCAGCCACCGCCACGTGTTGTAGACCGGGCAGTCCTGGTCCGAGAAGATCTGCATGGCCGTGGTGCCGAGGATCGATCCGGCCGCCGCGACGCCCTCGAAGTCCATCGCGGTGTCGATGTGCTCGGCGGTCAGCATCGGCGTCGACGAGCCGCCCGGTGTCCAGAACTTCAGCTGGTGGCCCGGTTGCATGCCACCGGCCAGTTCGAGCAGTTCCCGCAGGGTGATGCCGAGGCCGCATTCGTATTGACCCGGGTTCACGACCCGGCCGGAGAGCGAGTAGATCATCGGGCCGGCCGATTTCTCGGTGCCCATGCTCTTCCACCAGTCCGCACCACCCAGCACGATGTACGGCACGCTGGCGATGGTCCCGACGTTGTTGACCACGGTCGGGCTCGCGTACAGGCCGGCGATGGCCGGGAAGGGCGGGCGCAGCCGAGGCTGGCCGCGGTAACCCTCCAGCGAGTCGAGCAGCGCGGTCTCCTCACCGCAGATGTACGCCCCGGCGCCGCTGTGCACGACGAGTTCCAGGTCGAACCCGGTGCCGAGGATGTTCTCGCCGAGGTAGCCCGCCGCGTACGCCTCCTTGACCGCGTTGCGCAGCCGGCGTGCGGCGTGCACCGCCTCACCGCGGATGTAGATGAACGCCCGGCTCGCCCGGATCGCGTAGGAGGCGATGATCGCGCCCTCCACCAGCGAGTGCGGGTCGTACGTCATCAGCGGCAGGTCCTTGCAGGTTCCCGGCTCGCCCTCGTCCGCATTGATCACCAGGTAGTGCGGCTTGCCGTCGCCCTGCGGGATGAAGCCCCACTTCAGGCCGGTCGGGAAGCCCGCGCCACCGCGGCCGCGCAGGCCGGAGTCCTTGATCAGTTGAATCAGGTCGTCCGGGTGCACGTCCAGTGCCTTGCGCAGCGCCTGGTAACCGTCGAGTCGTTCGTAGACGCCGATCTGCCAGGCGTCCGGCGAGAGCCAGCGCTTGGTCAGGACCGGGGTGAGCTTCTGGAGGACTTCCGGCCGTGGCTGGGTCATTTCTCCTCCTCCTTCTTCTTGCCACCGGGAGTGGTGCTGCCGGGGACGATCTGCTTGTGCTCGGCGGTGCGCTGGCTGACGATCCGTTCGCCGCGGGTGCTGTCACCGGCCGGTTTGCCGTCGCCGGCCGGCTCGTTGGTGGCCACACCGGCCTTCTCCGCAGGCGTGACGACCGCGTCCGGCGCGCCCTCGCGGGCCGGTTTGGTCCTGGTGATCGGGGTCTCCGGGTCGAAGTCCGCCACCGCGATGCCGTGCTGCTGGGCCAGCGTCACGCCGCGCAGCGTCGGAGCGCCGGCCACCCCGTCGCCGACCGCGCCCTCCCGCGGATCGGCGAAGCCGGCCAGCTGGAACGCCATGTCGCGCAGCGAGCAGATCCGGGCGCCCCGGGCCGGCACCGGACGTTCCCCTCGGGTCAGGCTGTCGACCAGTTCGACCGCCGAGGCGGGCGTGGCCTGGTCGACGGTGAAGTCGTAGTTGACCGTCACCACCGGGGCGTAGTCGCAGGCCGCCAGGCATTCGGCGTGCTCCAGCGTGATCCGGCCGTCGGCCGTGGTCTCGTTGTTGCCGATGCCGAGGTGCTCGGCCAGGCCGTCGTAGACCTCCTGACCGCCCATCACGTTGCACAGGGTGTTGGTGCAGACGCTGACCAGGTATTCGCCGGTCGGCTTGCGCTTGTACATGGTGTAGAAGGTCGCCACCGCGCCGACCTGGGCCTTGTTGACGCCCAGGATGTCGGCGCAGAATGCCACACCGGCCGGGGTGACGTAGCCCTCCTCGGTCTGCACCAGGTGCAGCAGCGGGAGCAGGGCCGAACGTTCCCGGCCGGCCGGGTAGCGGGCCAGGATCTCGGTCGCCGGCTCGAGCAGCCGCTCGGCGAGCGGCGCGGCCGCCGGAGAGAATTCCACCGTCGTCATCAGCGGTCACACCCACCCATCACGGGGTCCAGGGAGGCGCCGCCGGCGATCACGTCGGCGAGCAGCGCCCCCTCGGCCATCGCGGGGATGGCCTGAAGGTTGACGAAGCTCGGGTCGCGGTAGTGCACCCGGTACGGGTGGGTGCCGCCGTCCGAGACCGCGTGTACGCCGAGTTCGCCACGCGGATGCTCGATCCCGACATAGACTTGACCAGGCGGAACTCGGAAGCCCTCGGTCACGAGCTTGAAGTGGTGGATGAGCGACTCCATCGACTGCCCCATGATCTTGGCGACGTGTTCGAGGGAGTTGCCGAGTCCGTCCAAGCCGAGCGCGAGCTGCGACGGCCAGGCGATCTTCTTGTCGGCGATCCAGATCGGTCCCGGCTGGAGACGGTCGAGTGCCTGCTCAACGATCTTGAGCGACTCGCGGATCTCGGCGATCCGGACCAGGTACCGCCCCCACACGTCGGCGGTGGTCGCCGTCGGCACGTCGAACTCGTAGTTCTCGTAACCGCAGTACGGCATCGTCTTGCGCAGGTCCCAGGGCAGGCCGGCCGAGCGCAGCACCGGGCCGGTGATGCCCAGCGACAGGCAACCGGTGACGTCCAGGACGGCGACGCCCTGGGTGCGCTGCTGCCAGATGATCTGGCCGGAGAGCATCGCCTCGTATTCCTTGAGCTTCTTCGGCATGTACGCGAGGAAGTCCCGGATCTTGCGGATCGCGGACTCCGGCACGTCCTGCGAGAGGCCGCCGGGACGGATGTAGCCGTTGTTCATCCGCAGGCCGGAGGTCTCCTCGAAGATGTCGAGGATGTACTCGCGCTCGCGGAAGCCGTACAGCATCATCGAGATCGCGCCGAGCTCCATGCCGGTGGTGGCCAGCCAGACCAGGTGCGAGGCGATCCGCTGCAGCTCCATGAACATGACCCGGATCGTGGTGGCCCGGTCGGTGATCTGGTCGGTGATGCCGAGCAGCTTCTCCACCGCGAGGCAGTAGCCCACCTCGTTGAACATGTTGGAGAGGTAGTCCATCCGGGTCACGAAGGTGACGCCCTGCGTCCAGTTGCGGTATTCGAGGTTCTTCTCGATGCCGGTGTGCAGGTAACCGATCACCGGGCGGACCTCGGTGACCGTCTCGCCCTCGAGTTCCAGGACCAGCCGGAGCACTCCGTGGGTGGACGGGTGCTGCGGCCCCATGTTCACGACGATCTTCTCGTTGCTCAGCGGGTCGACGCTCGCCGTGAGGTCGTCCCAGTCCCCGCCGGTGACGGTGAAGACCCGCCCCTCGGTCGTCTCGCGCGTGCTGGCGTATTCCGATGTCGTCACTGGTAGACCCTCCGCTGGTCGGGCGGCGGGATCTCGGCACCCTTGTATTCCACGGGAACGCCGCCGAGTGGGTAGTCCTTGCGCTGGGGGTGGCCCTCCCAGTCGTCCGGCATCAGGATCCGGGTGAGATTGGGGTGCCCGGCGAAGACGACGCCGAACATGTCGTAGATCTCGCGCTCCTGCCAGTCCGACGTGGGGTAGACGCCGGTGACGCTGGGGATCGCGACGCCGTCCGCGACGGCCACCTCGAGACGCACCCGCCGGCGGTACGTCATCGAAGTCAATTGATAGGACACGTGGAATCTGCGCTCGTCGGTTCCCAGGTAGTCCACCGCGTCGACCGACGAGCAGAGCTCGAACCGCAACGACTCGTCGTCGCGCATTACCTGACAGACATCCGTGATTGTTTCGGGCCTGAGGTGGAGTGTGAGTTCCGCCCTATCCACGACCACTTTCTCGATGGATTCGGAGAGGGCCGGATATGCTTCCTCCAACGCGTCATAGACGTCGTCGAAATATCCGCCGTAAGGCCGCGGGCTGTCAAAAACAGCAGGTCGGGGGCGGACGAGGCGACCGAAACCGGAGACGTCGCCGGTGCCCTTGACGCCGAACATGCCCTTCTCGGGGCTGGGTGGTGTCTGTGCGGGCGCGCCGATATTCGCACCCGCCGATGCGGTGACGGGAACGCCACTCTCGGTGCCGGATTGAATGCTCATCTGCCCCCCTCCCGCAAATGTGGCTGCAACTTCATCCAGTTCTCGATCCGCAATTGCTCCTCACGGCCCTCCTTGACGGCCTGTGTCCATTCCGCACGACGCACCTTGTCGACGCGGTAGGACGAGGGCATGGCTCCGGGCGCGACGACGGGAACATCACCCGCGGCGACCCTGGCCTCCAGCATCTTGCGGCCGTTGGGCCCGAGTGGTTGCGCCATCACCTTCTCGCGCATCTTGAGGATCGCGTCGATGAGCATCTCGGGTCGAGGTGGACAGCCCGGCAGATAGACGTCGACCGGGACGATGTGGTCGACGCCCTGGACGATCGCGTAGTTGTTGAACATGCCGCCGGACGAGGCGCAGACCCCCATCGAGATCACCGAGCGGGGTTCCGGCATCTGGTCGTAGATCTGCCGGACGACCGGGGCCATCTTCTGACTGACCCGTCCCGCCACGATCATCAGATCCGCCTGGCGGGGTGAGGCCCGGAACACCTCCATCCCCCAGCGCCCCAGGTCGTAGTGAGGGCCGCCGGCCGCCATCATCTCGATGGCGCAACAGGCGAGGCCGAAGGTGGCGCCCCAGAACGACGACTTGCGGGCCCAGTTGGACAGCTTCTCCACCGAGGTGAGGAGGATGCCGCTCGGCAGCTTCTCTTCGATTCCCATGGTTATCAGTCCCAGTTGAGGCCGCCGCGCCGCCACACGTACGCGTAGGCGATGAAGACGGTGACGATGAAGAGGACCATCTCCACGAACCCGAACAGGCCGAGCGCGCTGAAGTGGACGGCCCACGGATAGAGGAAGATCGTCTCGATGTCGAAGATGATGAAGAGCATCGCGGTCAGGTAGAACTTCACCGGAAACCGGCCCCCGCCGATCGGCTGGGGGGCGGGCTCGATGCCGCACTCGTACGCGTCCAGCTTGGCTCGGTTGAACCGCTTGGGACCCACGACGGGCGCGATCGACACCGAGAACAACGCGAAGAGCGCGCCGAGGATCAGCAACCCGACGATCGGGACATAAGGGTTGATCGTCATGTTCACTCCCGTACGACGTTAGTCGTTTCACACTAGTTTCTACGCTTTTGCAGTCCTTTGCTCGGGGTGCCCGTTTTGTCGCTATACCGAGGGGGCCACTCGGACGAGGCTGTTGATGATGCGATCCATGGCGTCGCCGTCCCGGGGGTCGGTCAGGTTGGCCAGGAGTTTGAGGACGAACTTCATGAGCAGCGGCTGCGGCAGGCCGTACTTCGTGGCCATCCGCATGATCTGCGGGTTGCCGATCAACTTCACGAAGACCCCGCCGATCCGGTAGTAACCACCGAAGCGCTGCTTGAGCTCCGCCGGGTAGGCGTGCAGCGCACGCTCCCGCTCGGGCCCCTCGGGCCGGGCCAGCGCCTGCACCGCCACCTCGGCGGCCAGCTCGCCGGACTCCATCGCGTACGCGATGCCCTCGCCGTTCATCGGGTTGACCATGCCACCGGAGTCGCCGACCAGCAGCACACCACGGGTGTAGTGCGGCACCCGGTTGAAGCCCATCGGCAGCGCGGCCCCCAGCGTCGGGCCCTCCGCGTTCGCCTCGTCGTTCAGGCCCCAGTCGTCCGGCGTGCCGGCCAGCCAGTCGGTCAGCAGGTTGCGGTAGTTGGTCTTGCCGAACGCGTCGGACGAGTTCAGGATGCCGAGGCCGACGTTCACCCGGCCGTCGCCCAGGGCGAAGATCCAGCCGTAACCCGGAAGGAGACGCTCCGGGTCCTGCGCGCTGCGCAGCTCCAGCCAGGACTCCATGTACGGGTCCTCGGCGCGGACCGTCGAGCGGTAGTAGCGCCGGACCGCCACGCCGAGTGGACGGTCGTCGCGTTTGGCCAGGCCGAGGGCGAGCGGGAACTTGCCGGACACGCCGTCGGCGGCGATCACCAGGGGCGCGCGGAACTCGACCGGCTCACGGTCCGGCCCCTTGGCCTGCACGCCGATCACCCGGTCGTCGGCGTCGAGGACCGGGCCGGTCACGGTGATCCCGGTGCGCAGCAGGGCACCGGCCTCGACCGCGCGGCGGGCCAGCATGTCGTCGAAGTCCATCCTGGTGCGGACCAGGCCGTAGTTGGGGAAGCTGGCCAGATCGGGCCAGTCCAGCTCGAGGCGGACGCCGCCACCGATCACGCGCAGACCACGGTTGTGCAGCCAGCCGGCCTTCTCGGAGGTGTCGACACCCATCCGGATGAGCTGGCGCACCGCGCGGGGCGTGAGGCCGTCACCGCACACCTTCTCGCGCGGGAACTCGGTCTTCTCGAGAAGCAGAACGCGCACGCCGTGCCGGGCGAGGTGGTAGGCCGCGGCCGAGCCGCCGGGGCCCGCTCCGACCACGATCACATCCGCCTCGTCGGCGATGATCGAAACTCCGCCGTGGTCGCTCACGGTCCAACCTCCCACTCGCGCGAGGCTCGTGAATTAGTTCACAAGCATGCCTCGATCGGAGTGTAGGCCGACAATCGACGATCTTTGCGTTCAGGTTCCCCTAAATGTTTCTCCGTCACTAAGATGGCTGGTCACAGCCGCGCAAAACCCTCTCCGCCACGCCGAGTGCGGGCCCTTCCAGGTGGTCCCGGATGGTGCCCCCCATCGCCCGATCGAGTGCCACGATCAGCTCCTCGACGAGGTCCTGGGCCAGCGTCGGATCCTGCGCCGCGACCATCCGCAGGCGGGTGGTGAGCTCGGTCGCGTGGCGCTCACCCTCGTCGTCGTCGATCGCGATGTCGATGTCGGCGTCGAACCCGGTGTCGGAGATCTGCCCGATTTTCGTCATGACATCGAGCTAACAACAGGTTCGACACCGCGTACGCCGAATGCCGGATTTATACCCTAGTGGCCCGATGCAACGCGACGATTCCCCCGGTCAGGTTGCGCCAGCCGACCCGGTCCCACGGCCCGGAATCCATGATCTTCGAGGACAGGCCCTGCTGGTCCGGCCAGGCCCGGATGGATTCCGCCAGGTAGACGTACGCATCCGGATTGCTGGAGACGCTGCGCGCGACGGCCGGCAGCGAACGCATCAGGTATTGCAGATAGACGGTCCGGAACGGCGTGTTCGTCGGGTGGCTGAACTCGCAGACCACCAGACGGCCACCCGGCCGGGTGACGCGGCCGAGCTCACGCAACGCAGCCGTCGTGTCCACGACATTACGCAGAGCGAAGGAGATCGTCACCGCGTCGAAGGTCGCGTCGGCGAACGGCAGACGCAGAGCGTCACCGGCCAGGAGCGGCACCTCGGGGCGGGTGTGCCGGCCCGCCTGCAGCATCCCGACCGACAGGTCGGCGCCGACCGCGAACGCCCCGGAACGGCCCAGCTCCTCGGTGGAGACGCCGGTGCCCGCGCCGACGTCCAGAACCCGCTCCCCCGGCCGCAGGCCGAGCGCGGCACGGGTGGCCCGGCGCCAGCCGCGGTCCTGACCGAAGGAGAGAACGGTGTTGGTGAGGTCGTAGCGCTTCGCCACGCCGTCGAACATCTCGGCGACCTCGTGCGGCTGCTTGTCCAGATCTGCGCGTGTCACGCCCGCAAGAATGCCAGGCCCGGATAACAGAACGGGCGGGATGGTCGCCCATCCCGCCCGTTCCTTGTGCGTTATATATACGACCGCCATCGGTCGGGTCCGACTGCCCGTCACCGACGCGATTAGCGGCTGGCGACGCATGAGAGTGTTTCCACTTCCTTACGCAGGCAACGTAACCAGCGCCAACGGCTCGGTACAGCCAACAGACCGGCTCGTTACGAAGGAGCAACCCACCCTCAACAATCCGTTGACCCGAACCTGGCCGAACGGTCGACCAACACCCCCCAACCGGGGGTCTAGGACGCCTCGACCAGAGGTAGCCGGGTCCGCCCCGCGCCGCCGCCGGGGAGCGCGATGGACGAGAAGTGCGAGACGACCCGGTCGTCCGTCGGGTCGTCCGCCGCGGTGTGGTGGACGGCCAGGTGGCGGTACCACGTGTCGCGCCAGGCGGGGATCCGGTCCGCGGTGCGGATCATCGAGATCAGCTCCTGCAGGTTCGACCGGTGCCGGGCGCCGGCCGAGGAGATCACGTTCTCCTCCAGCATGATCGAGCCCAGGTCGTCGACACCCATGTGCAGCGCGAGCTGACCGATGTCCTTGCCGGTGGTCAGCCAGGACGCCTGCAGGTGCGCGACGTTGTCGAAGAACAGCCGGGAGACCGCGATGAACCGGAGGTACTCCATCGTGGTCGCCTGGGTGCGGCCCTTCAGGTGGTTGTTCTCCGGCTGGTACGTCCACGGGATGAAGGCCCGGAAACCACCGACGTCGTGCGACTGCTCCACGGCGTCGTCCCGGTAACCGTTCGCAACCGCGAGGTCCTGCACGTCACGGATCATGCGGATGTGCTCGATACGCTCCGCGTTCGTCTCACCCGTACCCATCATCATCGTCGCGGTCGACGAGAGGCCGTTGCGGTGCGCGATCGCCATCACCTCGAGCCACCGCTCGCCGCTCTCCTTGAGCGGGGCGATGGCCTTGCGCGGGCGCTCGGGGAGCATCTCGGCGCCGGCGCCGGCGATCGAGTCCAGCCCGGCCGCCTTGATCCGGATCACCGCCTCCTCGATGGAGACCTGGGACACCTTCGCCATGTGCAGGATCTCGCTGGGCCCGATCGAGTGGATCGCCAGCTGCGGGTAGGCCTGCTTGACCGAGGAGAACAGCTCCTCGTAGTACTCCACCCCGAACTCCGGGTGGTGCCCGCCCTGCAGCATCACCTGGGTCGCGTTCAGCTCGACCGCCTCGCCGGCCCGGCGCAGGATCTCCTCGGTCGGGTGAACCCAGCCCTCTTTGTGCTTGGGCGCCCGGAAGAAGGCGCAGAACTTGCACGCCGTGACGCAGACGTTGGTGTAGTTGATGTTCCGGTCGATCAGGTACGTGACGATGCCGTCCGGATGACGTCGTCGGCGGACCGCGTCGGCTGCCTCGCCCAGCGCGTGGAACGGTGCCTGCGTGTAGAGCAGCAGCGCCTCCTCGGCGGTGATCCGTCCGCCGTCGGCGCCGCGCTGCAGGATGCTGTCGATCTCCGGGTTCGCGGTCACCACCGAAGCGTACGTCCACCCCCACGGACACGTCAGCGGCGAGCGTCACCGGTCACACGTGGACACGCGGTTAGTGTCGACGCGAATTCACGAGGGGGTGCGCGTGTTCGTCGTCAACGGCGGCTGGGTGCCGGGCGCGGGACGTCCGGGCCGGCTGGTTCTCTGGGCCGAGGACTCCTCGCAACCACCGACCACGTCCTCCCGGGCCAGAACCCGGCCGCACCCGTTCGCGGCGGAGGCGACCGCGCTGGTGGGCGCGCTGGGTGCGGCCGCCGCCGGCTTCACGGCAGGATCCTCGGTGGTACGGGTACCCGGCACGTCCCGTGGCCCCCAGCCGTCGCCGGAGACCGGAATCGAACAGGCCACCCGGTCGATCAAGCTGACCGACTGGACCGTGCCGTCGCTGTCGCTGGCCGGGCCCGCCGCCATGGACGCCCTCACCCGGCTCGCCGACCCCGAACCGGACGGCCCGTGGACCGCCGGCGCCTCGCTGCGCTATTTGACCCTGCTCGCCGGATACGCGTACGACCTGGCCCGCCGCGGCCGGATGCTCCCCCAGCTGGTCGTCGAGGACCGGATCCCGGCCGGGCGGTGGCGTCCGGTGCTCACCGGCGCGGACGCGGTGACCTTCCGGGACTTCGCGACCGGCATGCCGCCGGTGACCCGGGCGGTGGACTCCGCCGAGGGCCACCCGGCCGGACGGACCACCCGCGACGCCCTGGACGCGCTGCTCGACGGTGCGGCCCGGAGTCTCCTGCCGGAACGGCTGCTGGCCGGTCCCCGCCCCGGGCCGAAAGGCCGGCTCAACGACCGCTGGGTGTCCGCGCTGACCGCCGAGGACCCGGCCCTGCCCGGTGCGTCCGAGCCCGAGGTCCGCGAGCTGCGCCAGGCCCTGGACGGCTGGATGCGCTCGGCGAACGAGGCCAACGGCCCGATCCGGGTCAGTTTCCGGCTGATCGAGCCGGAGCCGGGCGAGGACGACTGGCTCCTCGAGTTCGCCCTCCAGTCCGCCGACGACCCGAGTCTCTACCTGCCCGCCGCCGACCTCTGGGCCGGCGAGGGCTTCCCCGGCCTGCCCCGGCGCGCCGACGAGGTTCTGCTGGCCGGTCTGGGCCGCGCCAACCGGCTGTTCCCGGTGCTGCACACCGCCCTGCTGGAACAGCGCCCCGACGGGATGACGCTGACGACCGGCGAGGCGTACGACTTCTTGCGGCAGGTCGCGCCGCTGCTGCAGGCCGCCGGTTTCGGGGTGCAACTGCCGTCCTGGGCCGGGCGCAAGGGTGTCGGGCTGAAGCTCACCACCCGGACCAAGACGAAGACCTCGTCGTCGCGGGCGGCCGCCGAATCCGGTTTCGGCCTGCAGCAGCTCGTCGAGTTCCGGCTCGACCTGGTGATCGGCGACGGCGTGGTGAACGCCGAGGAACTGGCCGAACTGGCCCGGCTCAAGGTGCCACTGGTCCGGGTCCGGGGCCAGTGGGTGGAGTTGGACGACCGTCAGCTCAAGGCGGCGCTGAAAGCGGTCAGCCGGCGCCGCGAGGGCGAACTGACCGCCGCCGAGGTGCTGCAACAGGTCGTCGACGGCGGTGACGAGGACCTGCCGCTCGTCGAGGTGGACGCGGACGGCGCGCTCGGTGATCTGATCTCCGGGCAGGCCGCGGAGCGGCTCACCCCGATGCCCACCCCCGACGGATTCCAGGGCGTGCTCCGGCCGTACCAGGAGAGGGGTCTGTCCTGGCTCTCCTTCCTGAGCAGGCTGGGACTGGGCGGGATCCTCGCCGACGACATGGGCCTGGGCAAGACCGCGCAGACACTGTCGCTGCTGCTCACCGAGCGCGCCGAGGGACGCCGGACGCTGCTGGTCTGCCCGATGTCGCTGGTCAGCAACTGGCAGAAGGAGGCCGCCCGGTTCGCGCCGGGACTGCGCGTCTACGTGCATCACGGCGGCACCCGGCTGCGCGGGAGTGAGTTCGACGCTGCGGTGGCCGAGGCCGACCTGGTGCTGACCACCTACGGCACGGCGCTGCGTGACCTCGCCGCGCTCCGGACGGTCACCTGGAGCCGGCTGGTCTGCGACGAGGCGCAGGCGATCAAGAACAGCGGCACCCGGCAGTCCCAGGCGGTCCGCGCCATCCCGGCCGGCACGCGTCTGGCCCTGACCGGCACTCCGGTGGAGAACCACCTGGCCGAACTCTGGTCCATCATGGATTTCTGCAATCCCGGGCTGCTCGGTCCGGCGAAGCGGTTCCGGCGGCGGTTCCAGGAGCCGATCGAGGTCAACCAGGATGCCGACGCGACCGCGGCGCTCAAGCGGGCGACCGGTCCGTTCGTGCTGCGCCGTCTCAAGACCGACAAGAGCATCATCTCGGACCTGCCGGAGAAGAACGAGATGAAGGTGTGGTGCTCGCTCACCCCCGAGCAGGCCACCCTCTATCAGGCCGTGGTCGAGGACATGATGGCCGAGATCGAGAGCACCGAGGGCATCCAGCGGCGCGGCACCGTGCTGGCCGCGATGATGAAGCTCAAACAGGCCTGCAACCACCCGGCACACCTGCTCAAGGACGGTTCCCGGCTGCCCGGGCGGTCCGGCAAGCTGGCCCGGCTGGAGGAACTGGCCGACGAGATCATCGACGACGGGGACAAGGCGCTGATCTTCACCCAGTACGCCGAGTGGGGCTCGCTGCTGCAGCCCTACCTCGCCGCGCACACCGACCGGCCGGTGCTCTGGCTGCACGGCGGCCTGAGCAAGGACCGCCGCGACGCCCTGGTCGAACGCTTCCAGAACGACGACGAACCGATGCTGTTCCTGCTCTCGCTCAAGGCGGCCGGCACCGGCCTCAACCTGACCGCGGCCAACCACGTGGTGCACTTCGACCGCTGGTGGAACCCGGCGGTCGAGGACCAGGCGACCGACCGGGCGTTCCGGATCGGGCAGTCCCGCAACGTGCAGGTCCGCAAGTTCATCTGCACCGGCACGCTGGAGGAGAAGATCGACCAGATGATCGAGCGGAAGAAGGCGCTCGCCTCGTCGGTGGTCGGCACCGGCGAGGACTGGATCACCGACCTGAACACCGACCAACTGCGCGAACTGTTCTCCCTCGACCCGGCGGCGGTGCGCTGATGGCCTTCCACGAATACGGGCGCCCGATCGAGGTGAACGGCGGCCTCGCGGTCCGTTCCAAGCGCGGCAAGATCGGCGAGCAGTGGTGGTCACGGCGGTTCGTCGACGTGCTCGAGGAGATCTGCGACCCGGGACGGCTGAGCCGCGGACGGGCGTACGCCCGCAAGGGCCAGGTGATGGACTTCGCGCTGCGGCCGGGCGAGGTGACCGCCCGGGTGCAGGGGTCGCGCCCCCAGCCGTACCGGGTGACGATCCGGGTCACCGCGTACGACGACGGGCAGTGGGACGAGCTGACCGAGGCGCTGGCCGCCCGGGCGTTGTACCGCGCGGCGCTGCTGGCCGGCGAGATGCCCCGGGAGATCGTCGAACTCTGCGCCGACCTTGGCCTGCCGCTGTTCCCCGCACGGCTGGACATCGACTGTTCCTGCCCGGACTGGGGCGTGCCGTGCAAACACGGGTCGGCCGCGTTGTACGTGCTGGCCGAGGCGTTCGACGACGACCCGTTCCTGGTGCTGGCCTGGCGCGGGCGCGACCGTGCGGAACTGCTCGACATCCTGCGCGGCACCGCCGAGCCGGACGAGACACCGGATCCGCTGGCCGTCGAGGAGCAGCCGCTGGACGCCCGGCTGGCCGACTTCTACGCCCCCGGGATCAGCCTGGGCCGGCTGCGGGAACGCCCGGCCCGCGGATCGACGCCGCCGGAACTGCTGCTGCGGGCACTGGAGCCGCCGCCGATCCGGGTCCGGCACATCCCGCTGGTCGACGCGTTGCGGTCGGCCTATCGCGAACTCGGTGGGCCGCGTCCATCGTGAACCGATCGTGGGCGAGTCCACGATGGACGCGGCGGTGAGTGAGCGTACCCGAAGATTCCTCCGGAGAGTGCCCCTCATATCGCATCGAGTGATATTCGGATTCGGCGGCGGATGCCCGGCCGGCCCGGCATAGGGTCGGCACATGAGTGAGATGAGCTACCGCCGCCTGGGCGACTCCGGCCTGGTGGTGTCGGTGGTCGGGATCGGCTGCAACAACTTCGGCCGCAAACTCGACGAGGACGGCACCCGGGAGGTGGTCGACGCCGCATTCGACGCCGGCATCACACTGTTCGACACCGCCGACATCTACGGCACCCCGCACGGCAGCTCCGAAGCACTGCTCGGTCACGCCCTGAAGGGCCGCCGGGACGAGGTCGTGCTGGCCACCAAGTTCGGCATGGACATGGAGGGCCTGAACGGGCGGGACTTCGGCGCCCGCGGCTCCCGGAGGTACATCGTGCGGGCGGTCGAGGCGTCGCTGCGCCGCCTGGAGACCGATCACATCGACCTCTACCAGATGCACGAGCCCGACCCGGCCACCCCGATCGAGGAGACGCTCGCCGCCCTCGACGACCTGGTCCGCTCCGGCAAGGTGCGGTACCTCGGCAACTCGAACTTCTCCGGCTGGCAGATCGCCGACGCCGACTGGACCGCCCGCACCGGCAGCCTCACCCGTTTCGTCAGCGCGCAGAACCAGTACAGCCTGCTGCAGCGCGGGGCGGAGACCGAGGTGGTGCCGGCCTGCGAGCAGTTCGGCCTGGGCCTGCTGCCGTTCTTCCCGCTCGACTCCGGGCTGCTCACCGGAAAGTACCGCCGGGGCGAACGCCCGGCGGCCGGCACCCGGCTCTCGCTGGACCGCTACCAGCGCTGGCTCGACGGCGCCGACTGGGACACCATCGAGGCGCTCACCGCGTTCGGCCGGGACCGCGGGCACAGCCTGCTCGACGTGGCGATCGCCGGGCTGGCCGCCCGCCCGGCGGTGACCAGCGTGATCGCCGGGGCGACCACAGCCGAGCAGGTCCAGGCCAACGCAGCGGCCGGTTCGTGGCAGCTCACCGTGGCCGACCTGGCCGCACTCGATCAGATCCTGAGCTGAGCTGTGCTGGCTTTACCTCGCTTCGCTCGGCGGGGATCACGCCCGGGAGCTGATCTTGGGACGCCGAAGAGCGTGGCGTCCCAAGATCAGCGGACGTGATCCCTTCACAGAGAGTGCCCGGCAGCTCTGCTGCCGGGCACTCTCTGTGTTCGTTTGTTATTCGGCCACTGTGACGAATTTGCGGCGGCGTGCCATCCGGTACGCGAGGAAGCCCGCCACCAGCAGCAGCGCGCCACCGCCGGCGACCGCGCCGGCGTTCGCACCGGTGACCGGGAGGCCACCGCCGCCGCTGCCGCCCGCGTTCAGCTTCACGGTCAGCGCGGCCTTGTCGTTGCCGTGCTTCGAGTCCTGCGGACCACCGTTGACCTTGACGAAGCCCGCGGTGGTGCCCTCCTCGTTCAGGTCGCCCTCGAAGGTGAACAGCACCTTCTTGTCCGGGGTGAGCGAATCCAGGACCAGGCAGACGAAGTCCCGCGCCTCGATCACGCCGGTCGTCAGGTCCACGTCCACGTCGATGTTCTCCGGTGACGTACCCGGCAGGCACCGCTCGTCGACAGCCGTCAGGTCCACCCCGTCCGGCACCGTGACCCGCACGTACTGCAGCATGTCCATGGACAGTGGCAGGGTCGCGGTCGGCCCGTTGTTGACCACGCCCACCTTGACCTTCCGGCTCTCGCCCGGCGCGCCCGCGAAGACGCCGCCGATCGCCGCGCTGTCCGCCGACGACTTCGGCACCGACACCGCGAAGAAGGCCGTGTTGTCGTCCGGGTTCAGGTCCTCGACGTCGGCCGGAAGATCATCCAGGTCATCGAAGGACGAGGCGGCCGCCTCCAGCTTCAGCTCCGCACCGGCCGCGTTCGCGGTGTCCTTCGCGAAGTCGAAGACGAACTCGTCGGTGAGACCGACCGCGGCGACGTACACCGGGTACTCGAACGGTCCCGGGGTGTCCTTGCCGACCGCGACCCTCAGCGGCGTCGCCGACGGCAGGGTGAAGACGCCGCCCGCCTCCAGCGGCTCGTTGACGACACAGACGTACGCGCCGAACTCCTCGTCCCGCATGCAGTTGCGGTACTTGAGGACCGGTTCCACACCCTCCACCGAGTAGACGACCAGGCCGAGGGCCTTGACCGGCTTGTCACCGGTGTTGCGGACGATCACCGGAACGTCGGCGGTCCTACCGCGTCCGAGGGTGATGTCCTTGATCGCGTCGACCTCGATGTCCACGCCGCCCTTGGCGGTCCGCACGACACCCATCTCGACCTCGTCGGTCAGGTTGCCACCGACCGAGACCGCGATCGGCAACGCGGCCACCGGAGCGCCCTCGGCGCCGGACGGCTTCAGCGTGAAGCTGAGGGTGCGGCGGCCGTTCACCTTCAGGTTGTCGATCGTGCAGGAGGTGGCCGAGCAGCCCTCCGGCGGCGTGAACCCGAGGTCCGCGTCCACCGGTTTGCCCGCGGCGCCGAACGTCACGACGACGTTCTTCGCGGCCACCGAGCTGACGTTGTACACCTCGACCTTGACGGTCTTGGACTGCCCGTTGATCACGGTGACCGTTTCCGGCGTGAGCAGGGCGGCGTAGGGAAGTTCCAGCTCGGACGGTTCCTCTGCCTGCGCGGGCAGGGTCAGGCCGGTGACGGCCAGACCGGATGCCACGACAGGCAGAGCGAGACGGCTGAACAGAGCGCGCAGTCGCATGATCCCCGTTTTTCGGACGATACGGTCGCGTATTGACGACCGGGAAGTCCGAGGATATTAAGCTCCCTCACAGGAAGAGATCAACCTGCGGTTTTACACATCGGCAAATGCGGGACCATCAGCGGACAGAGCCGGCACTTCGCCGCGAAGCGCCGCACGACGGGCGAACTCCCGGACCCCGGCGACCTGCCGCTCCCCGAGCGAGAAGTCGAGCACCCGGAAATAGTTCGCCAGCGTCGCCGCGTCGAACGGCTCCCAGCGGGCCGCCGCCTCGGCGACCTCGTCCAGCTCGCCGAGACACAACTCCTTCGACCGCTGGAACGCCTCGTGCACGTCCTTGACCCGGCCCGGATGCGCAGCCGCGAAGTCCTTACGGACCGCCCACACCGCGAACACCATTGGCAGGCCGGTCCACTCCTTCCACGCCTCCGCCAGGTCGATCACCTGCAACCCCTGCTCGGGGGCCTCGTACATGGCCCGCAGAGCCGGGTCGCCGATCAGCACACCGGCGTCCGCCTCCAGCAGCATCGCGGTCAGATCCGGCGGGCACCGGAAGTACTCCGGCTCGACCCCGTACCGCTCGGCCAGCAGCAGCTGCGCCAGCAGCACCCCGGTCCGCGACGTGGAACCGAGCGCCACCGGGCGCCCGTCCAGCTCCTCCGGCGGCCGCGTCGACACCAGGTTGACCGACAGCACCGGACCGTCACTGCCCACCGCCAGATCCGGCAGCAGCAACAACTCGTCGGCATGCCGCAGATATTCGACGAGCGTGATCGGCCCGATGTCCAGATCCCCGGCGACCAGGGCCGCACTGAGCCGGTCCGGCGTGTCCTTGTGCAGGTCGACGTCGAGCAGAGCGCCCGAGCGCATCAAACCCCAGTAGATCGGAAGACAGTTGAGAAACTGGATGTGCCCGACCCGCGGCCGACGAACGCTGTCGCTCATCCCCCGACGCTATCCCCGCCTCGATCAGGAGCGCGCGTGGGGAGCGTTGGGGGGTGGTGAATGTCGCACCAGGGGCAGGCAGGCTGCGGCCGCGACGAGGCCCGCAAGGCCGGCTGCGGCGACCAGCAGGCGGGGGTCGAAGGCCTCGACCAGGGGGCCCGCCGCGAACAGGCCGGCCATGCCCGCCGTCTGGATCGTCGCGCTGAAGACCGAGAAGGCCCGGCCGTGGGCGGCGGACGGCACCCGGGCCGCGATCAGCATCGAGCAGCAGACATTGACGATGCCGTTGCCGAAGCCGCCGAGCACCCACAGCGGGATCAGCCAGCCCGCGCTGCCGACCGCCGAACCGGCGACGACAGCCACGCAGCAGAGCGCGAGCATGGCGAGCACCATCCGGCCGGTGAACCGGTGCGGCGCGAAACGGCCCACGGCCAGGCTGCCGGCCACCATGCCGACCGTCCAGGAGGCGGCGACGAACCCGTAGACGATGCTCGACGCGCCGAGCGTCTCGCGGATGAAGAACACGTCGAACACGTTGATCGCGCCCACCCCGGCGACGACGGCCGCGACGGCGACGGTGATCGCGGTGAGCACCCGATCGTCCCAGAGGCGGAAGGCGACGACACCACCGGTCGCCGCCCGCTCCGGACGGCTCCGCCGGGTGCGCAGCAGCAGACCGATGGCGATCAGTGCGAGGTAGCTGGCCGCGTCGATCAGCAGCGGCACCCGCGGACCGGTCAGGCCGACCAGGATCCCGGCCAGCGCCGGGGCGATCAGCATGCCGACCTGGCCGGACGTCTGGATGATGCCGCTGGCCCGGGCCAGGTCGTCCGGGGTGACCATGCGCGGCACCAGCGCCTGCAGCGTCGGCTGGGTGACGGTCAGCCCGCAGGCCAGCAGCGCCACCAGCACGATGATCAGGACCGGGTGGGTGGTGAAGGCCAGGACCAGGCTCACCGCGGCCTGGGCGAGACCCATCAGGATCAGCAGGGTACGGCTGTCCGCCCGGTCCACCAGCCGTCCGGCCAGCGGCGCGAGCACGGCCAGCGGAAGGCCGGCCGCGAGCATCAGGCCGGAGACGGCCAGGCCGCCGTGCCCGGACTCCTGCAGCACGAGGGCGAGGGTGGTCGCCGCCAGGAAGTCGCCGCAGACCGTGATCGCCCGGCCGCCCGCAACCAGGTAGACGTCCGGCCAGCGGGAGGTCTGCGGGGTTTCCGTGCACGCGGGATCCGCAGATATGAAGGACATACTTCGAAAATAATCCTTCACATCTGCGGAACGCAAGGCCCGGCTACACCTTGGGGACCGCCGCGAAGTACGCGAAGACCGCCCGCGCCCCCTCCGGCGCCTCGGCCTGCCGTTCGCGTACCCGATAGGGCTCGAGCACCGCCCGCACCTGCTCGGTGATCTCCTGAAGCTCCTCGGCAGTGAGCAGCAGCTGGTGGGCCTGGATGCCGGCGGCGTCCCGCCACTCCTTCGGTTCCTCCGACTGCTGCTCCACGTAGGCGGTGATCCGCGCGTTGTTCCGCGACAGGTTGAGGTCGATCAGCGCCCGCTCCGCCGCGACCGACTCCGGCTGATCGGTGTCGCCGGCGATGTACAGACTGTTGCCGACACCGCGCCACAGCCGCTCGCGCCCGTCCCCGCGCCCCGGCGCGTGCTCGACCAGCCCATACTTGGCCAGCTCACGAAGGTGGTAGCTGGCCGCACTCGGCGACAGCCCGACAAGCTCGGCGCACTCGGTCGCGGACATCGTCGCCCCCGAGGCGATCAGGTGATCGACGATCTCGACCCGGACGGGGTGCGCGAGGGCTCGCATGGTCCGCGCATCGGTGACCCAGACATTTGACCGCCCACTCCCCTGCTCAGCCATGCCCCCATTCTCGGTCAGGTGCCGGCGAGCCGACCGCTCAGGCCACCTTGAGCTGCTCGTCCCCGAAATCCGCCACCAGCACCAGCGTCCCGCCGAGCGCGGCGACGTAACGCGCCAGCACATCCTGAGTGGAGACCGAGCCGGACTCGATCTGCGAGACCCGTGCCACCGAGACACCCATCTGGGCCGCCACCTGCTCCTGCGTCATCCCACGCCGCTTACGCATCTCCGCCAGCCGCCATCCGCGCGCTTCGTCGAGCATCTGCTTGACGCCCTGCTCGAAGGCCTCCGGCCCGCCGGCACCCTCGATCGCCCGAGCCAGGTGATCGGTATCCCGCCACCGCTTAAAACCCATCACGCATCTCCTTCCGCCGCTCTTCCAGGTAGACGGCGTACCGCCGTTCCGCCTCCGGTATCGCGTTGCGGTACCACCGGCTCCATTGCCCGGATTTGTCCCCTGCCACCAACAACACCGCAGACCTCCACGGGTCGAAGACGAACAGGATCCTGACCTCCGTCCGCCCCGCCGACGGCGGCCTCAACTCTTTCAGATTGGAAATGTTGGAACCCGTGAGTCTGTCCACCAATGGACGCCCCTGACCGGGACCGTTTCGTTCGAGAACCAGGATCGCCTGGTTGACGAGCCAGTGACTGGCCTCGTCGTGATCGTTCAGTCCGTCTAAGAACTCCGTGACCTCGTCGGTCAGGAAGATCTCCCAGCAGCCCAACTCGCCATGCTCCGCTCAGGTTAACAAAATTATTAACGTCGAGATACGACGTCACCCGGAAGCGGCAGCTCATCCGCTTCTGTGCGCGCCATTCAACGCAGAGCAGACAGTCCGCAGGCAAGGAAAAGCACTCGCAGGTGTCGATGGCTAGACGGGGAACGCCATCCTGTGGACTGAAAAACGGTGGAAGGAGGGATGAGAGGTGACTAGGCTGACTGGTCGCTTGACGGCCGTGGTGAGCATGCACCGCAGCGGGCGTCTCCGCGCCACTCGGCGGCCGACACGCCTTGGGGAAACGCGGAAGCTCCGGATCTGATACTTCTGGGGTGCTTTGTGCCCGATTCTGACCTGGACCTCGAACTCAGCACCGAACGCACCCACCTGACCGAGTCGCGGGACGCGCTGCGGCGGATGCGGGACCGCGCACAGTCACTCTTCTCCACCGGTGACAAGGTGGCCGGGGACGCGTACACCGCCGAACAGCTCGGCCGGCACATGGCCCGCCGGGTCAAGGAACTCGCCGACGACCCGGACACGCCACTGTTCTTCGGACGGCTCGACATCGACGAGAGCGCGTACCACGTGGGGCGCCGGCACGTCACCGACGACGCCGGGGAACCGATGGTGCTGGACTGGCGGGCGCCGCTGTCGCGGTCGTTCTACCGGGCCAGCGTCCGTGACCCGCAGGGGGTGAGCACGCGGCGCCGGTTCGGGTTCGTCAAAGGGGAACTGACCAGCTTCGAGGACGAGCACCTGGACCGGGGTGAGGAACTCGGCACCAGCAGCCGCATCCTGACCGCCGAGATCGAACGGCCGCGTGTCGGACCGATGCGCGACATCGTCGCCACCATCCAGCCGGAACAGGACGAGCTGGTCCGGGCCGAGCTGGGCGACTCGATCTGCGTCCAGGGCGCCCCCGGCACCGGCAAGACCGCGGTCGGCCTGCACCGGGCCGCCTTCCTGCTCTACCTGCACCGGGAACGGCTGCGACGGTCCGGGGTGCTGATCGTCGGGCCGAACGGCGCGTTCCTCTCCTACATCTCCGCGGTCCTGCCGACCCTCGGCGAGGTCGAGGTGCAGCAGTCCACGCTGGAGGATCTGATCGGCCGGGCGCCGGTCAAGGTGGTCGACCCGCCCGAGGTCGCTGCCCTCAAACATGACGTACGCATGGCGCAGGTGCTCCACCAGGCACTGTGGGGGCGGCTGGCCAGACCCGTCGAGCCGATCATGGTGTCCGACGGTTCGTACCGGTGGCGGATCGACGTGGAGCCGCTACGGCGGATCGTCGACGAGGCCCGCCGGGAAGGCCTGCCCTACGCCGTCGGCCGCGAGCGGGTCCGCGCCCGTGTGGTGGGCCTGTTGCAGCGCCAGTCGGAGTACCGCACCGGCAACTCGCCCGGCGAACCGTGGCTGCGCAGGATGAGCAGGATCAAGCCGGTGGCGGAGTTCCTCGAGGCCAGCTGGCCGGCCGTCACCCCGGAGTCGCTGGTGGTGTCGCTGCTCACCGATCCGTCGATCGCCGGTGACCTGCTGACCGCGGAGGAGCAGGAGACGATCCGCTGGGTCAAGCCGCCCAGGACGGTCAAGTCGGCGAAGTTCAGCACCGGTGACCTGCTGCTCGTCGACGAGGCCGCCGGGCTGCTCGAGCGGGAGAACAGTTTCGGTCACGTGGTCGTCGACGAGGCGCAGGACCTGTCGCCCATGCAGGCCCGGGTGATCGCCCGGCGCAGCGAGCACGGGTCGATCACGCTGCTCGGGGACCTGGCGCAGGGCACCGCCCCGTGGGCCGCCACCGACTGGCGGGACATCCTGGTCCACCTGGGTAAGCCGGATGCGCCGGTGGTGCCGTTGACCGTCGGTTTCCGCGTACCCGAGAAGGTCGTCGCTCTCGCCAATCGCCTGTTGCCGGCACTCGGGGTGAACGTTCCGGAGGCCGTCTCGCTGCGCCGCGACGGTGATCTCGACGTGGTCGAGGTGCCGGATCCCGCCGATCTGGACGCCCGGACGATCGACGAGGTGACCGCCGCGCTGGGGCACGAGGGTTCGGTGGCGGTGATCGCCGCGGACGACGCGGTCGACCGTCTGCGCGCGAAGCTCACCGCCGCCGGGATCGAGCACGCGACGCCCGATGAGGTCGAGACCGCGGCGCGCGTCATGGTGGTGCCCGCGACCATGGTCAAGGGTCTGGAGTACGACCATGTCGTCGTCCACGAGCCCGCGGACATCGTGGCCGCCGAGCCGAAGGGCCTGCACCGGCTGTACGTCGTCCTCACCCGTGCGGTGACGCGGCTTTCGGTCATGCACTCGAAGCCTTTGCCGGATCCGCTTAGGCTCGCATGATGCCCCGTATCGGAGTGATTTTCGACCGCGACCGTGCCCCCGAGGACCTGCCCGCCTTCGCCGCCGCCGTGGAGGAGGCCGGCGCCGACGAGTTGTGGCTGGTGGAGGATCTGGGCTGGACCGGCGGTATCAGCTCGGCCGCCCTGGCCCTGGCCGCCACCAGCCGGATCACTGTCGGCATCGGTATCGCCCCGGCGCCGCTGCGCAATCCGGCCCTGTTCGCCATGGAGATCGCCAATCTGGCCCGGGTCCACCCCGGCCGGATCGTGGCCGGGATCGGTCATGGTGTGCCGGAGTGGATGCGTCAGGTCGGTGTCGAGGCGAAATCGAAGCTGGCGATGCTGGAGGAGACGGTCCTGGCGGTCCGCGGCCTGCTCCGCGGGGACGAGGTCATTCTCGACGGCCGCGAGGTGCACATCGACGGGGTACGCCTGGTGCATCCGCCGACCGTGCAGCCGCCCATCGTGACCGGTGTGGTGAAGCCGCGTTCGCTGGAGCTCTCCGGACGGATCGCCGACGGCACGATCATCGCCGAGGGCAACGGGCCGGCCGAGCTGGCCGCGTCCCTGGAGCACATCCGCCGGGGTGGCGCCGGCGACGACCACCAGCTGATCGTGTTCACGTACCTCTATGTGGACGACGACGCGTCGCGGATCGAGAAGTACACCGGTGAGCTGGTCGCCGGTCAGGCGGCGTGGCTGGGCAAGCAGCCGGAGGAGTTGTTCTCGCTGATCGGGGCGGCCGGCGAGCTGCCGGCGAAGGTGCGACAGCTCGCCGATGCGCACGTCAGCACGATCGTGCTGCGGCCGCTGGGCCCGGATCCGATCGCCCAGGTGCGGACCGCGATCGCCGCGCTGGAGAGCTAGGCCACCACCGCTCATCCGGGTTATCCACAGCCTGTCCCGCAGGCTGTGGATAACCACGGTCAGCGGGGCGTTTCCGGCGCGGGGAGCGCCTTCACCCAGCGGGACCATTCAGGCTGTGGGCTGTAGCCGTGCGCCGCCCAGATCCCGTGGGCGCGCTGGTTGGCGTCCAGGACCATGGCGTCGCTGCGCGTACCCCCGAAGGATCTGAATCGGTCTTCGGCCGCGGCAATCAGCCTGCCGCCGATGCCCTCGCGGCGCCGTGAGGGGGCGACCGCCAGGCGGTAGAGGTGGCAGCGCCAACCGTCCCATCCGGCGATGACCGTGCCGATGATCTCGTCGCCGTCGACCGCGACGATCAGCGCGCCGGGGTCGCGGCGGTGCAGGGCCTCGATCGCGGCGGAGGTGTCCGCCGGCCGGCTGTCGTTCTCGGCCGCCACCTGCCAGAACGCCAGAGTCGCGGGGAGTTCGGCGGCCCGCGCGGCACGCAAGATCATCATGCGGCTCAGACTAGTCAGGTTTGCGATACAAACTTCTTTGACTTTGTGCCGTAAAGTAGTTGGCATGACATCGACCGAGGACGACCAGTCCTTCGAGGACCCCGCCGAGGCGCTGCGCCTGATCGAGGCGGAGCAGGCCAATCTCGAGCGCGAGCTCACCCCCGACCCGCGCCTGATGTTCTGGCCGTGGGGCGTGACCTGGCTGATCGGTTCGATGCTGTTCTTCCTGCGCTTCGGGCCGGACGGCCGGATCCTCGTCGACATGCCCGGCTGGCTGCCGTCCGCCGTGTTCGTCACGCTGATCGCGGCGGCCGGCGCCACCAGCGCCGTGGTCGGCACCCGGTCGTCGCGGCAGGTCTCCGGGCCCACCGCACGGCAGGGCACGATGTACGGCTTCGCGTGGTCCGCCGGCTTCGCCGGGATGTCCATCGTCTTCGCCCGTCTCAGCGCCGTGGTGCCCGAGCTCTACATCGGCATCCTCTGGGGCGGCGGCATGGTCGCGCTGGTCGGCGCGATCTTCATGGCCGGCGCCGCGATCTTCAACGACACCAACATGTTCACGCTCGGCGCGTGGATCAGCGGCGTCAACGTGATCGGCGTCCTGGCCGGACCCGGATGGCACGCACTGATCATCTCGATCGCCGGTGGCGGCGGCCTGCTGGTCGCCGGGCTGATCGGGTGGCTCCGGCTGCGATGAGCGACGAAACCCTTCCCGATCTCGACCCCGTCATCCACGCACAGGCCCGGCTCCGGGTGATCTCGGCACTCTCCAAACTCAACACCGAGGACCGGATCGCCTTCCCCCGGCTGCAGGAGATCCTCCGGATGACGGCCGGAAACCTCTCGGTTCACCTGCGAAAACTCGAGGAGGCCGGATACGTGGAGGTCACCAAGACGCATCACGGGCGCACCCCGGCCACCCTGATCCATCTCACCCGGCGCGGACGCCGCGCCTTCGAGGACTACGTCACCGCCCTGCGCACGCTGATCACCCCTCCGGAGGAGCCATGATCCATGCAAGCGCCGAGCGCCTGACCCGGCGCTACGGCGACACCCTCGCCCTCGACGAGGTCGACCTCGAGGTACGGGCCGGCGAGCTGGTCGGGCTGCTCGGCCCGAACGGCGCCGGCAAGAGCACCCTGGTCAGCCTGCTGACCGGCACCCGGCGGCCGACCTCCGGGCGGGCCCTGCTGTGCGGTGGGGACCCGCGCGACCCGGCCAGTCGTCGCCGGCTCGGCGTCACCCCGCAGGAGACCGGGCTTCCGGCGGGGCTGCGGGTGGGTGAGGTGGTCGATTTTGTACGCGCCCACTTCCCCGACCCCCTCCCCCGCAACGTGCTGCTGGACCGCTTCGGGCTGACCGACCTGATCCGGCGGCAGACCGGCGGGCTCTCCGGCGGGCAGAAACGCCGCCTCGCGGTGGCGCTCGCGTTCGCCGGGCGACCGGAGATCGTCTTCCTGGACGAGCCGACGACCGGTCTGGACGTGGAGGCGCGGCGCTCACTCTGGGCGGGCGTCCGCGAGTTCCACGCCGAGGGTGGCACGGTCGTGCTGACCAGCCACTACCTGGAGGAGATCGAGGCGCTGGCCCGGCGGGTGGTGGTGCTCGCCCAGGGCCGCGTCCTCGCGGACGACAGCGTCGAGTCGGTTCGCGGACTGGTCGGGATGCGCCGGGTCAGCCTGACTTCGGACGTACCCCTGCCGGATCTTGAAAATCTGGTGCGCACGGAGCTTGCCGGGAATCGTCGGCACCTCTACACCCCGGATGCCGACCAACTGGTCCGGGACCTGGTGGCGAAGGACGTCACATTCCACGACCTGGAGGTCCGTCCGACCTCGCTGGAAGAGGCCTTCCTGGCCCTGACCGCCGGGAGAGACTGATGCTCGCCCTGACCCACGCCCGTTTCCAGCTCCTCGAAGTGTTCCGGATCCCGATCGCGGTGATCGGCAGCGCGTTCTGGCCGGCCGCGTCGATGCTGGCCTTCGTCGTCCCGTTCACCCGGCACGACCCGGTGGCCGCCACCTACGCAACCGCATCGATGATCACCTTCGCGGTGATGAGCACCAACCTCTTCCAGTACGGCATCGGTGTCTCCGAGGACCGCGCCCAGCCGTGGGACCCCTACGTGCGGACCCTGCCCGCCGGCGCCGCACCCCGGTTCACCGGCCGCCTGCTGTCCGGCCTGGTGATGATGGCGATCGCGCTGGCACCGGTGGTGCTGATCGCCGCGCTCTTCACCGAGGCCTCCATCGCCCCGCTGACGTTCCTGCTCGCGATCCTGGTCACCGCGGTCATCTCGGTGCCGTTCATCCTGATGGGGCTGGCGATCGGCTACTGGCTGCCGCAGAAGGCCGCGATCGTGGTGGCCCAGGTGCTGTTCCTGCCGTTGGCGTTCGGCGGCGGTCTGATGGCCCCGCCCGGCGGCGCGCCGAAGTTCGTCGAGGTCATCGCCCCCTACCTGCCGACCGGCGGCGCGGTGCGGCTGATGTGGGCGACGGTCGGCGAGTACCGCCCGGACCTGGATTCCGCGCTGAGCCTGGTCGGCTGGACGGTCCTGTTCGGTCTGATCGCCCTCTGGGCGTACCGCCGTGACGAAGGTCGCCGGTTCGGCTAGAACTCTGACACTTTTATCCGGGTGGTGGCATGTAAATGCGACGATGCCACGCATGACCCATCCGACGCCTGGAGTTCCCAACTGGGTGGATCTGGCCACCGCCGACCTCGGTGACGCGGCCCGTTTCTACACCGCGTTGTTCGGCTGGACCGCCGACGTGTCCGGCGACGAGTTCGGGGGTTACACCACCTTCCTGCTCAACGGGCTGCCGGTGGCCGGGGCCGGGCCACTCTTCGGCGAGGGCCAGCAGACCGCCTGGAGCACCTATTTCGCGGCGGCCGACGCCGACACGGTCGCCGCCCGGGTCGAGGCCAGCACCGGCAAGGTGCTGGTCGCCCCGTTCGACGTGGTGGATCAGGGACGCATGGGCGCGTTCCTGGACCCGGCCGGCGCGCCGTTCAGCGTCTGGGAGGCCGGGATGATGCGCGGGGCCGAGGTGTTCGACCTGCCCGGCGCGCTGACCTGGAACGAGCTGAACACCCGGGACCTGGAGGGCGCGAAGGCGTTCTACGGCGCGGTGTTCGGCTGGACGTTCCAGGACACCCACGTCGGCGGCCTGCCCTACGTGATCTGCGAACGCAACCACATCCAGGTGGCCGGCATGCAGCTGATGATCGGCAGTGCCTGGCCGGACGACATGCCACCGCACTGGCTGGTCTACTTCGCGGTCGGCGACTGCGACGCGGCGGCCGAACACGCCTCCGCCCTCGGCGGCCACGTGCTCCACCCGCCGACCACGATCGCGGTCGGCCGGTACGCGGTGATCGAGGACCCGCAGGGCGGCACCTTCGCCATACTGGCCAAGTAGGACGTCAGCTCAGCAGCGACGGGATCTTGTCGAACATCTGCTCGGTGAAGGTCATCATCTCGTGCAGCATCCAGTTGCCGGCGAACAGCAGCACCGCGCCGATCGCGATCGCCTTGGGGACGAACGAGAGGGTCGCCTCCTGGATCTGCGTGACCGACTGGAACAGCGAGATCACGAAGCCCACGCCGAGGGCGGTCAGCAGGACGGGCGCCGCCATCTTCGCCGCGATGTTCATGGACTGGAGCGCGAGCTGGACCACCATCTCGTCGGTCATACCCTCCGAGTCGGGCGGTTTCCGCCCGGGACAAGTGCGAAACGGTTGCCGATCAGGTGCGAATCGGGAGTACCAGCGGGCCGTGGTCGCCGGCGATCACCCGAACCTTGACCCGATAGTGCTCGGCCAGGATCTCCTCGGTCAGCACCTGGGCGGGACGGCCCGCGGCCACCACACGGCCGGCTGCCAGCAGGAGCATGCGGTCGGCGTACTCGCCGGCGGTGGTCAGGTCGTGCATGGTCGCCAGCACGGTCAGGCCCCGCTCGGTGCGCAGCCGGTCGACGAGTTCCAGAACCTCCTGCTGGTGGCCGATGTCCAGGGCACTGGTCGGCTCGTCCAGCAGCAGGATCCCGGCACCCTGGGCCAGGGCACGGGCCAGGAAGACGCGCTGGCGTTCCCCGCCGGACAGGGTCTCCAGCCGCCGCCCGGCGAACGGTGCCAGGTCGAGCGCGGCGAGGACCTCGTCGGCGACGGCCAGGTCGGCCTCCGACTCACGGCCCAGCGGGGCGATATAGGGGGTACGCCCCAGCAGCACATAGTCGAAGACCAGCATCCCGGGCGGCACCACCGGCGACTGGACGACCGTGGCGACGGCGCGGGCCCGGTCCCGCCGGTGCATCCGGTCCACCGGCACGCCGTTCAGCCGGACCGTGCCGGAGAAGGGCAGGAGCCCGCCGATCGCCCGCAACGCCGTGGACTTGCCCGCGCCGTTCGGTCCGATCACGGTCACCCATTCGCCCTCGGCGACGTCGAGATCCACGTCCTGGACCACGGGGGTGCCGTCCAGGCGTACCGTCAGCGCCTCGGTTTTGATCATGTCTGCACCGCTCTGCTGGTGCGCAGCACCAGGATGAAGAACGGCGCACCCAGAAACGCGGTCACCACCCCGATCGGGATCTCCGCCGCCCCGCCCGCGGTCCGGGCCAGCAGGTCGGTCAGGACCAGGAACGCCGCCCCGAACAGCAACGACAGCGGCAGCAGCGAGCGGTAACTGGGACCGGTCAGCAGCCGGATGGTGTGCGGCACGATGATCCCGACGAAGCCGATCAGACCGGACACCGAGACGGCCGCCGCGGTGCCCAGTGACGCCGCGATGATCAGCAGATAGCGGCTGCGCTGCGGGTGCAGTCCCAGACTCCGCGCCTCCGCGTCGCCGACGGTCAGCACGTCCAGCTCACGGCGGCGGGACAGCACGATCACCGCGGTGACCAGCGCGTAGGGCAGCACCACGAGCACGTCCCGCCAGCCCGCGGTGCCGAGCCGGCCGAGCAGCCACGAGTACACCTGCTGCAGCGAGTCGACGTGCCGCTGCAGCAGGTAGGTCTGCACCGCGGACAGGAACGACGACACCGCCACCCCGGCCAGGATCAACGCGGCCGGTGACCGGTCCCGTCCCCCGGCCGCACCGAGCAGCCAGGTCAGCGCCACCGCGCACAGTGCACCGGCGAAGGCCGCCGCCGGCACCGCGCCCTGCGCCGTCACCTCCGCACCCAGCACGATCATCGCGGTCACCCCGAGGCCGGCGCCCGCGGCCACTCCGAGCAGGTGCGGATCGGCGAGCGGATTGCGAAAAGCGCCCTGGTAGGCCGCACCGGCCAGCGCCAGCATCGCGCCGACCAGCAGCCCCAGCACCACGCGCGGCAGGCGGAGCTCGGTCAGGATCGCCGCCTCACGCTCACTGAGACCACTGTTCAGGTGTACGCCGGGAAGCAGGTCCAGCAGTTCCACGGCGACGCCGGCGGGCGGCAGCCGGACCGAGCCCAGGGCTAGTCCCGCGATCACCGCTGCCAGCAGGGACAGCACGGCGGCGGCGAGCCAGACCGGTCGCAGGCCGGCCGGTTTACGGCTGCCCGGATCACGGTCGGCCGGTTGGCGACTGCCCGGTTTACGGCCGGCCGGGCCACGACCGGCCGGCGAGATCACGCGGGGGCCTTGCGCACCGCGTCGGCGACCGCCTGGACCAGATCGACCGTGCGGGGCCCCCACCGCGAGGCGATGTCGTCGTCGAGGGCGTGGATCTGACCGTTCCTGACCGCGGCGATCGACGACCAGCCGGGCCGGGCCGCCACCGTCGCGGCGGACTGCTGACAGCACTTGGTGTCGGCCAGGAAGACGGTGTCCGGGTTCGCCTTCACCAGGGCCTCCTGCGACAGCTGCGGATAGCCGCCGCTGGTGCCGTCCGGATCGGCGGCATCGGCCACATTGGTCATCCCGAACCGGCTGAACACCGAGCCGATGAAGGTCTTCGACGTCGCCGAGTAGAAATCGGCGCTGATCTCGTAGTAGTAGCTCAACGGCGTGCTCCGGGCCGGCACCGACGCCACGATCTCGTCGATCCGGGTGGCCATCTCCCCGGTCACCTTCTCCGCGTCCGCGGTGTGGCCGGTCAGCGCACCCAACTCCCGGATCTCATGGTAGGTGTCGTCGAGCGACGCAGCCGCCGGAACCAGATGCACCGGGATCGCCAGCCTGCCCAGCTGCGCGACGATGTTGTCGCTGTCGTTGGCGATCACGACCAGGTCCGGGTCCGTCGCCGCGATCGCCTCGGCGTTCGGCTTGTAACCGGACAGATCGGACCGCGGCGCCTCCGCCGGGAAGTTCGACTGATCGTCGACCGCCGTCACCTGCGGTCCGGCACCGATCGCGAAGAGCATCTCGGTGGCGGTCGGACTGAGCGAGACCACCTTCTCCGGCTGGGCGGTGAGGGTCACACCCCCCACCGTCACCGGGTACGCCGCCGCGGCGCCCGACCGGTCCGCGGCCGGGGTGCCGCCTCCTCCATCCCCGCCACAACCGGTGAGCAGCAGTGCGGCGGCCGTGACCACCGAAGTCAGCAGACGTTTCACGAATCCTCCTGTCGGCCGGGCGACGTGGTGCTTCGCCGACAGGAGGAAGACACGAACCGCCCGTCCGCGAGGCGCCCCTCCCCGAGAGCGCTGAATCGCGACCGGCGCCCAGGCGACCTGGCTAGGACCTCACGGAACGGAGGGATCACAGTTGCGGGACAGCTCCGGATTCACACCGGAATTCGCTGCGGCGCGGTCAGGGGAACGCTAGCCCAATTCCGGGGCGTCGGCAGTGCCCGTACGTCATGTGCCGCCCTTACGAGCGGCCCTTCTCCGCCTCCACCTTGACCGGTTCCGCCTCGATCTCGGTTTCGGCCTCGGCTTCGATCTCGGTCTTGGCCTCAGTCTTGGCATCGGTCTCGGGCTCGGCCTTGGCGTCGGGCTCGGTTTCGGCCTTGGCGTCGGGCTCGGGCTTCTGCACCGTCTCCGTTTCCTGCACCGGCTCTGGGCTCTTCACCGGGTCGGCGGTCTTCACGGCGTCCGTGGTCTTCACGGCGTCGGCGGCGGCCACCCGGTCACCGGCGGCGGCCGCGTCCTCGTCGCCGGCCAGGGCCGACCGCAGGCGCTGCTTCTCCGCGGTGCGCTTGGCCGCGACCGAACCGAGCTGCTCGGCCATCTCGTCACGCCAACGGCGCAGCAGCAGGAAGGACAGGGCGGCCGACGCCACGAACGCCACCATGACCTTGACCAGGGGGTTCAGCGGAACCGGCCAGAGCAGAACGAAAGCGGCCAGGAACAGTCCGAAACGGCCGAGCGTGTATTTGAAGGCGGGGCTCATCGTCTTCTCTCCCTCAGCCGGACCGATGGCTGAGCCATCGGAGGCCGTAGAACCAGATCAAGCAGTACACGACCGTACCGGTGACGGCGCCGACAGCGCCGCTGACCAAGGGCGGCGCCAGCATGGTGACCAGACCGGCCAGGCTCATCCCGGCCGCGACACCGAACCCGCCGGCGAGACCGGCGACCAGCACCCGGTGCGCGCCGAAGCCCTCCGCCCGGAACTCCTCGGTGAACAGCCAGACCGGGAGGATCACCGCCAGCCAGCCGTTCGACTCGCCGAACTGACCGAAGCCGGTCAGCGCCATGATCCCCTCGAAGATCAGCAGCACGACGAGACCGACCACGAACCCGGCCATGGCGGAACCCAGCAGATCGCCGATGGTCGCCAGACGGCCACCGGAGTCCCGCCGGAGGCCGCGCACGCTCCTCTGTGGGCTCGTCCGGGTCACCGTCAGGCCCAGACCTTCTGCGGCTCGCTGCGCCGGTCGGCCAGGCTCGGCGCCGCCTCATACTCCTTGACGACCTCGTAGCGCGTGTTGCGCTCGACCGGCTGGAAGCCCGCGTCCCAGATCAGGTGCAGCAGGTCGTCGCGGTGCATGGTGCCGGGGGTGCCGTAGGAGTCGGCGTCGTGGGTGATCTTGTATTCCACCACCGAGCCGTCCAGGTCGTCGGCGCCGAAGTTCAGCGAGAGCTGGGCGACCGACAGGCCGTGCATGACCCAGAAGCACTTCACGTGCGGCACGTTGTCGAAGAGCAGCCGGGAGACGGCGAACGTCTTGAGCGACTCGGCCGGAGCGGCCATCGTGGTGCGTTCCTGGATCCGGTTGCGGATCTTGCCGTCCGCCGAGTCGTGGAAGTCGTGCTGGTAACGCAGCGGGATGAAGACGGCGAAGCCACCGGTCTCGTCCTGCAGCTCGCGCAGGCGCAGCACGTGGTCGACCCGGTGCCGCGGCTCCTCGATGTGGCCGTAGAGCATCGTCGCCGGGGTCCGCATGCCCTTCTCGTGGGCCAGCCGGTGGATCCGCGACCAGTCCTCCCAGTGGCAGGCGTGGTCGACGATGTGCTGCCGGACCTCCCAGTCGAAGATCTCAGCGCCGCCGCCGGTCAGCGACTCCAGGCCGGCGTCCATCAGCTCGTCGAGGATCTCGCTCGCCGACAGGCCGCTGATCTTCTCGAACCACTGCACCTCGGTGGCGGTGAAGCACTTCAGCTTCACGTTCGGCAGAGCGGCTTTCAGCTCGCGCAGCACCTTGGGGTAGTAACGCCAGGGCAGCGCCGGGTGCAGGCCGTTGACGATGTGGAGCTCGGTGAGCTGCTCGTCCTCCATCTCCTTGGCCTTGGCGACGGCCTCGTCGATGCGCATCGTGTAGGCGTCCTTCTCCCCCGGCTTGCGCTGGAAGGAGCAGTACGCACAACTGGCGGAGCAGACGTTCGTCAGGTTCAGATGGCGGTTGACGTTGAACATCACCCGCTCACCGTTCATCTCGGTGCGCTTGTGGTGCGCCAGCCGGCCGAGCCAGGCGAGATCGTCCGACGCGTAGAGCGCGATGCCGTCCTCACGGGTCAGTCGCTCGCCCGCATAGACCTTGGCCTCGAGCTCACGCTTCAATCCGGCATCCATGTTCGCCGTCGCCCCTTCCGTCACCTCGCCGTCGAGAGTACGTGCACCCTCCGACAACCAGCACGCGACGTGCGCCGGGGTAACCCGCGGCACCAGGAAGCCGAAAGATTCTCAGCGTGCTTTCAACTTCTTTCGATCGACACCGGTGCGTCTCTTGCGGTATGAACCTTTAGGGACTACTAGCGACGGTCACAGCCCTCGCGGACGGGGAGCTCATGTCCAAGGCATACCGGCACAGATCGACCAGGTCGACCAAGCCGACGAGCTTTGCACACCCATGGCTTCGGCCGATCGCGTACTCGGCGGCGGTCGCCGCGGCCATCGCCACCATGTTCCAGCCCATCCCCGCGATGGCCGCCCCCAGCGCCCCGGACAACAACGGCACCATCACCTCGGTGCCCAACGTCGGCTCCCGCCCGCTACCGCTCGGCACGCTCACGCTTCCCGGCCAGTCCAGCAGCACGACCAGCACGGTCAGCCCCGTCAGCACGTCGACCAACCCGGTCGTCCAGGAGGCCGAGAAACGCCGCGCCGAGATCAGCGTCCTCGGTGACCAGCTCATCCGCATCGGACAGGACCGCGACCTGGCCCAGACCCAGGTGACCACCGCCAGTCAGAAGGTCACCCAGGCGCAGGAGGCGCTGCGGCAGGCTCAGGCCGACGCCGCGGCAGCCGCCTCGGCCGCCGTCCAGGCCGCCGCCGCGCTGCCGCCCGGCGCCCTCGACTCCGGCCTGCTCGACCTGGACACCCTGGCCCGCGTCCAGCGCGGTGACGGCCTCTCCGACGAGGCGGCCGCCCGCCATCTCTCGGCCGCCCGGGACACCCTCCAGGTGGCGCTCGCCGACCAGGTCACCGCCACCGGCCTGCACGCCGACCTGTCCGCGCAGTGGACGACGCTCAACACCCAGATCACCACCAAGCAGGCCGATCTCCAGAAATACGAGACCACCCACGCCGGTGAGCTGACCGCCGCCGAGACCAGTGCCAGCGCGGCCGACCAGCAGCTCAGCACCGGATACCTCGCCGGCGAGACGGCCGGGCGCAGCGCCGACCCGCGGGCACTCCAGGCTCTTCAGTACGCGTTGGCCCAGCGCGGCGACCCGTATGTCTGGTCCGAGGAGGGCCCGGACGAGTTCGACTGCTCCGGGCTGATGTACGCGGCGTATCGCGGCGTCGGGTTCCCACTGGTCCGCGTCTCCCGCGACCAGTACTACCAGACCCGCAACAAGGTGGTCGACCGTTACTCGCTGCTCCCCGGTGACCTTCTCTTCTTCAGCTCCTCCAGCAGTTGGACGGGCATCCACCACGTCGCGATGTACGCGGGTGACGGCATGATGGTCGAGGCCCCGCGCACCGGCCTCAACGTCCGGCTCACGCCGGTCCGCTGGTCCCGTCTCTTCCAGGCGACCCGGGTGTTCGGCTCGGTCGAGGGCGTCGCGGACAACCCGGTGCTCGGCTCGCCCGACCCGGACGAACCGGCCACCTCGCCGACCACGGCGAAGCCGTCCCCGTCCTCCTCCAAGACGACGTCGCCGCCGGCCTCGCCGAGCCCGTCGAAGACCACCAACCCGCCGGCCTCGCCCAGCCCGTCGAAGACGACCAACCCGCCGTCGTCGCCCAGCCCGTCGAAGACGACCAACCCACCGCCGTCGTCCTCGTCGCCCACGCCGGAGCCCAGCGAGTCGTCGTCCGAACCGAAGCCGACGGCGGAGCCCAGCGAGTCGTCCGCGGCGGCCAACCCGTCCGCGTCGGCGTCCTCGGCGGCGGCGTCCTCGGCCGCGGCGTCGGCGGCTGCGGCATCGTCGGCCGCCGCTTCGTCGGCTGCGGCCTCCTCGGCAGCCGCCTCAGCTGCGGCTTCGTCCGCTGCGGCGAAGGCGTCCTAGGCGTCCGCTTCGTCCGTTGACAAGACCGACGACAATTAATCCCGTTATCAAGTGGTACGACGTCGGGGAATTCCGTCCGAACCGGTAAGCCGTCCATAGGACGCCCGGAGGTGCCTTCGTGGGCCTACGCCGGGTGTGCTGACGCCGGCTGATGTGGCACGGTTAAGACAACGCCCGACGTCCGAAACCTTCGGCGGCGGTGGTTCGGGAGGACCCATGGACGAGCAGCAGTCGCGCCGGGACGGCAAGACCGGCATGCCGTCCGGCGCGCAGCAGCCCGTGTCCGATGCGGAGGGCTACTCCCCGCCGCCACCACCGGCACCGGGCGCCCTGTGGTCGGCCGCGGCCCGACCAGCCACCGGTTCCGCGCCGGTCTCCAGCCCGCCCGCGGGTGCAACCCCCGCCTCCGGCCCCCCGGCAGCGGGCGCGGCGTCCGTCTCCGGGCCTCCAGCAGCGGGCACGGCGTCCGTCTCCGGGCCTCCGGTGATCGGCTCGGCTTCGGTCTCGGCACCGCCCGCAAGGGTTTCGGGATCCGCCCCGGTTTCCGCAGTACCGGCGTCCGGCTCAGCGCCGGTGTCCGCGGTGCCCGTGTCCGCCGCACCTGTTTCGGGCTCGGCGCCGGTCTCAGCTGCCCCGGTCTCAGCTGCGCCAGTTTCCGCCGCTCCCGTGCCGGCCGCTCCCGTCTCCGCCGCACCCGTCTCCGCCGCACCTGTCTCCGCCGTGTCGGGCTCAGCACCGGTCTCTGCCGCGCCCGTGTCGGCCGCGCCGGTCTCTGCGTCTCCTGTCTCTGCTTCTCCTGTCTCTGCCGCGCCTGTCAGTGGGGCTGCGCCGGTTTCGGGGGCGGGCAAGGCGCAGGAGAGCTGGTTCTCGGGTTCGGGCAAGAACGCCTCTGGTGGGTCGGCGCGACCGATCTCCGCTGTTCCGACTAGTGGTGCTGCCCGTGCCTCGGTGCCCGGCTCCCTCCACGGGGCGGGAAGTGCGGCGCCGACGTCGGGGGCCGCGCCGAGCACGCCGACTGTCTACGGTTCCGCGCGCACGCCGATCGACAAGCCCGAGCCGACCACGCCGAGCTCCACGGTTGCACAGGACAGGCCGACCACGCTGAGCTCCACGGCTGGAACGGACAGGCCGACCACGCTGAGCTCCACGGCTGGAACGGGCAAGCCCTCCGCGCCGAACACGACGGCTGAACCGGGCATCCCGGCCACTCCGAACACATCGGCCACGCCGAGCACTCCGAACACGGCTCCTGCGTCGAGCAGCCTGACGGTCGCGCCGACTCTCTACGGTTCTGCGCGCTCGCCGATCGACGAGTCGGAGTCCGAGTCCGAGTCCACCGAGCTGACTACGCCGAGCACGACCGCTGAGCCGGCAGAGCCCAGCCGCCCTGAGCCGGCGGAACCCGGCCGCCCTGAGCCGATCAAGCCGCCGCCCGCGCCGTTCACGGAGCCGCCCGCGCCGTTCCCGACTCCCGCACCGGAGCCGGCCCCGTCGCCGGTTCCGCCGGGCCCGGGTCCGAACCCGGTTCCGCCGGCTCCAGGACCGAGTCCGGTTCCGCCCGGCCCCGGGCCCAGCCCCACGCCACCCGAACCGGGACCGAACCCGGTGCCACCCGGCCCCGGGCCGAGCCCTGTGCCGCCGGGTCCCGGGCCGAGCCCTGTGCCACCCGGCCCCGGGCCCAGTCCTGTGCCGCCCAGCCCTGGGCCGTACCCGCCCGGCCCTGTGCCCAGCCCGTTCCCCGGTCCGCCCGGACCAGGTCCGACGCCGCCGGTTCCGTCGCCCCCGATGATGGGTAACGGACTTCCCAGCTATACCCTTCCGCCCAGTGCCGGGTCTTCCGGCCTGCCACCCACGTCGTTCGGAGCACCCCCCGTGACGTCGCACCCGGGTTATCCGGTCTCGCCGGACAACGCCGATCTGACACAGCCGGTCTCTCTCGCCGGCCTGTCGAACGCGGTCGCCGACCTGACCCAGCCGGTCAACATCGGTGACCTGACCCAGGCCGTCCACGCCGGTGACCTGACCCAGGCCGTCAACGCGGGCGACCTCACGCAGGCCGTCAACGCGGGCGACCTCACGCAGGCCGTCAACGCGGGCGATCTGACGCAGGCCGTCAACGCGGGCGATCTGACGCAGCCGGTTCGGATCTCCGGCATGCCCAGCCCCGCCGCGTACGGTAACGGCGAACCGCCCACGCAGATGGTTCCGCAGCAGCGCGGCCAGCAGTCCCAGCAGGCGCATCAGCTGGGTGGCACGGTCTACGGCACCGGCGGCTACCCGTCGATCGACACCACGATGCCGGTCTCCATGGACCCGGTGGAGAATTCCGGTTCGCTGACCGGGCACATCCTCGCGCAGGGCTGGTACACCGCCCCCGTCGAGGAGCGCCGCAGCAACGTCAAGGTCGTCGTGGCGATGCTCGTGGTGCTGGGTCTGCTCGTCACGGTGAGTCTGATCTTCGCGTTCACTGCGGGTGACGCCGTCTCCGAGATGGTCAAGAACCTCACGAACTGACGTCCAGTCGCCAGCACGGCGGGTGCGGTCCGGCCCGCCGTCGAATCCTTTTCAAGATCCGTCGGTTTTCCGACATCACGCCCCGCCACCAGCATGGAAATGCCTGATGTTTGCCCTCGCGGTTGGCAGCATCTAAGCTGGCGAGGTTTTGCATCGAGGTGAGCCTGCCCACTACGCACCGGGAATGCGGTCGGGGTCGCAGACGTTCACCCGTACACTGATGGTAGTTATTGATGCGGCGCGCCCATCCGGTGCGCGCCACGGGCGTTCTTGCGGGCATTTCAGCGAGCGGTCTCAGCGGGCTGCAGCGGGTCATTCGCGAGCGTGCGCCCCCGTAGAGAGGTTCTCTTGACGACTTTCGCTGACCCCAGCACGTTCCCGTCCGTTCACGAGACCAGCGAGGCCGAGCTGCCCGCGCCGGAGAGCACCGACGCTCCCGCCGCTGCTCCGGTTCGCGGTTTCGCCGACCTGGGCCTTCCCTCCGAGATCGTGCGCGTTCTCAACCGTGAGGGCATCACCACCCCGTTCGAGATCCAGGCCGCCACCGTGCCCGACGCCCTCGCGGGGCGCGATGTGCTCGGCCGTGGCCAGACCGGTTCCGGCAAGACGCTCGCTTTCGGCCTGCCGGTGCTCGCCCGCACGGCGCTGAGTGGCAAGGCTCGCCCGCACTACCCCAAGGCTCTGATCCTGGTTCCGACCCGTGAGCTGGCGATGCAGGTCGCCGACTCGCTGATGCCGATCGGTCGTTCCGTCGGTGTCTTCCTGAAGACCGCTGTCGGCGGCGTTCCCTACGACCGTCAGATGGACGCGCTGCGCCGCGGCGTCGAGGTCATCGTCGCGACCCCGGGCCGGCTCGCCGACCTGATCGAGCGCGGTGCCTGCCGTCTGGACGACGTCGAGGTGACCGTTCTCGACGAGGCCGACCAGATGGCCGACATGGGCTTCCTGCCCGAGGTGACCGACCTGCTGTCCAAGACGCCGGAGAATGCGCAGCGCCTGCTGTTCTCGGCCACTCTGGACGGTGACGTCGACACCCTGGTCAAGCGTTTCATGCACGACCCGGTCACGCACTCGACGGCTCCGGCCGAGGCGAGCGTGTCCACCATGGATCACCACCTGCTGCTGATCCCGCCGTCCGACAAGTTCCCGATCACCTCGTGGATCGCGAACCGGGCCGGCAAGACGATCGTCTTCGCCCGCACCCAGATGGGCGTGGACCGGCTGGTCGAGCAGCTGGCGGCGGTCGGCGTCCGCGCCGGCGCGCTGCACGGCGGCAAGACCCAGCGGGTTCGCACCCGCACGCTTGCGGAGTTCAAGGAAGGCCGGACGAACGTCCTGGTCGCCACCGACGTGGCCGCCCGTGGCATCCACGTCGACGGCATCTCGCTGGTCATGCACGTGGACCCGCCGAAGGACCCGAAGGACTACCTGCACCGCGCGGGCCGTACGGCTCGGGCTGGTGAGTCGGGTGCCGTGGTGACGCTGGTTCTGCCGAAGCAGCGGCGCACCACGCAGGCCATGATGACCAAGGCCGGCGTCTCCCCGGACGAGGTTCGGGTGCGTCTGGGCGACGAGCGTCTGGCCGAGATCACCGGGGCTCGTGAGCCCAGTGGCATCCCGGTGGTCGAGGAGCCGGAGCCGCGCCGGGAGCGTTCCGGTGGTTCGCGCCGGTTCGGTGACCGTCCGCGCAGTGGTGGTGGCGAGCGCCGGTTCGGTGACCGCCCGCAGCGTTCGTTCGGTGACCGTGACCGCAACGACCGTGGTGACCGTGGTTTCGGTGACCGCCCGCAGCGTTCCTACGGTGACCGTCCGGCCGGCGGCGACCGTGGTGGCTACAGCGACCGCCCCAGTGGCGACCGCGGTGGTTACGGCGACCGTCCCAGCGGCGGCCGCAGCTACGGTGACCGTCCGAGTGGCGGCGACCGTGGCGGTTACGGCGACCGTCCGAGTGGCGACCGCGGTGGCTACGGTGACCGGGGGCGCTCCGAGCGTCCGGCCGGTGACCGTTCCTTCGGCGACCGTCAGCCGCGGACCGGTGACCGTCCGACCGGGCAGCGTCGTACCGATGGTCCTCGCACCGATCGGCGTGACGGCCCGGCCCAGGGCCGTTTCGGCACGTCCCGCCCGGCGCGCAGCTACTGATCAACCGGCCGGCCGCCGACTGGACGGCCATACGGACTGATCAACCGGCCGGCCGCCGACTGAGCGGCCGTGCTGACTGAACGACCGGCAGGCCGCTGATCGGGCGGCCTACCGTGCAGGGAGCCCTCGGATACACCTCGTGTGTACCCGGGGGCTCCTCGCTTTTTTCCGGGCCGACCGCCTTTTTCGCTTGGCTGCGCCACCTTGCGCGTACGAGAGAAAGAGGGTGACGGGATCGCCGGGAGGGGGACGGGTGCGCGAAGCGCGGTAGAGAGACGCGTGGGGCGGGTACCTTCACTCCCATGCCGCTGCCCATCGCGCTGTTCTGGGAGCGCCGGGACGTGTCCGGTGCCGAGCACGCCCTGTTGGAGACCCGGGCCGGGTGGTACGCCCGGGGCACTGCTCTGGCTGCCGCACCGGTCGCCTACGCCTGCCATTACGAGTTGCAGACCGATGGGGACGGGACGACGGCCCGGCTGGATGTGCGCACCGAGGGGGCGGGCTGGGCCCGGGGTGTGCGTCTGGAGTTGGCGGCCGGGCGTTGGCGGATCACCGGTTCCGAGCAGGGTGACCTGGATGCGGCGCTGGTCGCCGCGGGGCACGCCCGGGCGGCGTCGCCCGGCAGCGAGGATCCCGACCTGCTCTACGGTGCTTTCGACGCCGACCTCGGATGTTCCCTGGTCACCAACAGTCTGCCGATCCGGCGGCTGGGGCTGCTGACTGCCGAGCCGGGCGTCTCGCACCGGCTCAGTGTGGCGTGGGTCCGCGTGCCGAGCCTGGAGGTCGTGCAGGCCGACCAGATCTACACGCCGCTGGGCGGCAATCGGGTGCGGTATGCGAGTGAGACTTTCAGCGCCGACCTGACCTGCGACGACGAGGGTTTCGTCGTGGACTATCCAGGTCTGGGCCGGCGGGTCACACCCGCTGCCTGATCCAGCTCATGCAGGTTTTGTCGACTGCCGCGAACGGCTTGCCGAAGGCGGACCGGGACGCCTCGTCGGGTTTCCTGCCTTGGCGCAGCACCTGGTCGGTGAAGTCCATCAGTTTCGCTTCGCCGTATTTCGTCGCCATGCACGCCGCGGCGTAGTGCCCCATGGCGTAGAGGGTGTCGACGGTGAGGTCGTCGGCGTCGGCGTCGAGGGTCGGCACTGCGATCGACTTCGGCAGTCCCTTGCGCGCCGCCGTCGCCTGGAGCCGGTAGCGGTTGTACGTGTCCGGCGCCTTCTTCGGCAGCATCCCGATGTATTCGGCGATGCCTTCGAGCAGCCACTGGTCGTCGGCGGTGTCCCAGGTGCCGACGCCGCCCAGGGTGACGACGTGGGCCAATTCGTGCTGGACGATCACGTCGACGTCGTCGTCGAGCACCTTCCTGGTGTGCAGGACCACGTCATGGCCGATCGCGTTGAGCGGGCGGGCGTAGCCGACGACCCATTTCGCCTTGCCGCCGCCGTACCAGGTCTTCCACGCCTCGTCGTCGGCCAGGTAGATCCGGTAGCGCCCGGCCGGCACGCCGCCGATCATCTTCGCGTAGCGGTCGGTGACCACGGCGGCCTTCTCGGCGGCTTTCAGCACCTTCTTCAGGTGTTTCTTCTGGCTGCTCGCGGCGGCGACCACGACCCGTTTGCCGGTGGCGAAGCTGAGCTGCCGGCTCTCCCAGGGCAGGACGTGGTCGTCGGGCTCGTCCAGACCGGTGATCACGTAGCGGCCGCTGCGCAGGGTGAACGTGACGGTCTGGTTGAGCTTGGGCGGCCCCTCGTCGAAGGTCACCCGCCAGGCCGGGCAGGGGCCGTCGGTGAAGCAGTAGCCGAGCTGGGCGAAGACCACGGGTTCGGCTTTGGTGCTCTCCGGCTCCGGGCTGGCGTGGTACTCCACGTGCCCGACGCCGAGGCCTTGCAGGTTGCGGAAGAGGGTGCGGTACCGGGCGACGAGTTTGGGCTGTTCGGGGTCGACCGCCGACAGCCAGGTCTTCTCGTCGCCCTGTTCCAGCCCGGCGGCCTGGGCCTCGAGCAGGGCTTTCGCCTCTTCGAACGGGGTCAGTGCCCGGGGCGGCGCCACGGTCGGGACGGCCTCGGCGGGTTTCTCGGCCGCCGGCCAGAAGGTGATCGCGGCGACGGCCGCGCCCGCGACGAGCACGGCCGTGGCGCTCAGCCCGGCGATCCACTTCCCAGCCTTTTTCATGATCGTGGATCTAATCATGCGCCCGTTCAGACGGCCCAGGTGCCTTCCTTGAGGAACCTGTCGATCACAGTGGAGGGTGCGGTCAGGTCCAGGCCCTGCGCGGCCACCCACTCGTCGGAGTAGTAGGTGTCCGCGTACCTCTCGCCGCCGTCGCAGATCAGCGTCACCACCGATCCGGTCCGCCCGGCGTTGCGCATCTCGGCGATCAGGCCGAACGCGCCCCACAGGTTGGTGCCGGTGGACCCGCCCAGCCGGCGGCCCAGCACGGCGGTGCCGGCGCGCATGGCGGCCAGGGACGCGGCGTCCGGTACGTGGATCATCCGGTCCACCACGGCGGGCTGGAAGGACGCTTCGACGCGGGGCCGGCCGATCCCCTCGATGCGGGAGCCCTTGCCGGTCACCACGGACCAGTCACCGGCGACATAAGCCTGCCAGAAGGCCGATCCCTCGGGGTCGACAACGCAGAGCTTGGTGGGGAACCGGCGGTAGCGGGCGTACCGGCCGATGGTCGCGCTGGTGCCGCCGGTTCCGGCGCCGACGACGACCCACGAGGGTACGGGGTGCCGCTCCAACGTCATCTGACTGAAGATCGACTCCGCGATGTTGTTGTTGCCCCGCCAGTCGGTGGCCCGTTCGGCGTGCGTGAACTGGTCCATGAAGTGCCCGTCCCGGTCGGCGGCGAGACGGCGGGCCTCGCTGACCACCATGGTCGGATCGTCGACCAGATGGCACCGGCCACCCTGGAACTCGATCAGCGAGATCTTCTCCGGGGAGGTACTGGCGGGCATCACCGCGGTGAACGACAATCCCAGCATTCGGGCGAAATACGCTTCGCTCACCGCTGTCGATCCGGACGAGGCTTCCACGATCGTCGTGTGTGGCCCGATCCAGCCATTGCACAGTGCGTACAGGAATAGCGATCGTGCCAGGCGGTGCTTGAGTGAACCGGTGGGGTGTGAGGACTCGTCCTTGAGATAGAGGTCGATCCCCCAGGAGACCGGGAGGGGGAACGGCAGCAGATGCGTGTCGGCGGAGCGGTTGGCGTCCGCTTCGACCAGGGCGATCGCGTCGCGGGCCCAGTCGCGGGCGGTCTCGTCACAGCGGTCCAGGGCGAAGTCGGTCATCTCAGCCACGACCCGGCTGTGGGCGGTTCTCCCACTTGGTGGACAGCGCGATCGCGGTCCGGGTCGATGCGACACCGGCCGTCCGGTTGATCCGCACGATCAGCTGCTCCAGCTCCGCGATGGTGCCCACCCGCACGGTGAGCTGGTAAGACTCCACTCCGGCCATGAAGTAGCAGCTCTCCACCTCGGGCATCGCGCGGAAGGCGGCGAGCACGTCGTCGGTGTCGGCGCCGGAGTCCTCGATGATGCCGATCAGCGCGGTGACCCCGAGCCCGATCGCCTCATGGTCGATGTCGGCCCGGTAGCCACGAACGGTCCCGGCGGCTTCGAGCTTACCCACTCGCTCGTGCACCGCGGGGGCGGAGAGCCCGACCTTGCGGGCGAGCTCGGCGTACGACGAGCGGGCGTTCTCCCGTAGCAGGTCGATCAGCCGGAGGTCGATGGAGTCCATGGTTGAAACCCTAATCGGGTGGCACCTCTGCACTCACGCCCGGTAGCGGCGAATGGGGGGCAGGATAATGACCACTGTCGCAATCGGGGCTTTTTCCGCATTTCACGGACTTGCTTCAGGGGCGGTGCTCTAATGGCTTTACGTCCCGATCGAGCAAGCCGACACTCACCGTGACCACGGCCGCTCCAGAAACCGAACCGAGGAGGGGGTTGTGGACACTGGAGATCGTCTGCTGACACCGGGCGAGGTGGCTGCCCTATTCCGCGTCGACCCCAAGACGGTCACGCGATGGGCCGCCGCCGGCCGCATCGGCAGCATCCGGACTCCCGGTGGACACCGCCGATTCCGTGAGTCAGAGGTCCGTGCCCTCCTCGAGGGCGACGGCGTGATCGAAGAAATGCGCGAGGACGACGCGGCCAACAAGCCGCGCAACAACGGTCCCAGCAATCCCGGTGCGGGCTACGGCCCGCCCAACGGATTGCGCTGACCGCGTCCCTCACCCAGATCACCGGTCCATCTTCGGAAAAGCGTGTGTGGTACGCCCAAAGCGTCCATCACCTTTCCCGCCACGAAATCGACTAGTTGTTGCGCCGTAGCGTCAGCCCCGGATCCATAGAATCCGGGGCTGGCCGGGAGAACCACCGCACCCGCGTCGTGAAGCGCGATCAGGTGCTCCAGATGACTACGGGTCACCGGGGTCTCCCGGGGGACGACGACAGTACGCCGCCGCTCCTTGAGGTTGACCTCGGCCGCCCGTTGAAGAAGATCCTTGGACAGGCCGATGGCGATGCCGGCACACGACGCCGTGCTCGCCGGAACGACCGCCATGCCCTTCGCCGGGTACGACCCACTGGACGGCCCGGCGGCCAGGTCCCCGGCCGGCCAGTAGGCCAGGTCGCCGAGATCCCGGCCGATCCAGGCCGCCACGTCGTCCTTCCAGTGCGCGTCCCGGATCGTCGCGCCGGTCTCGTCCAGCAGGGTGAGCCGGGCAGCCCGGGAGACCACCAGGTCGACGGACTCGCCGGCGTCCAGCAGAGCGGCCAGCACCGCCTTGGCATAGGGGGTGCCGGACGCTCCGGAGACGCCGACGATCCAGGGTTCGCGCATGCCTTCCAGTGTGCCGCTATTCCAGGCTGACCTGTACCGACGCGGGGAAGGCCTCGGTCACATCCGTCCAGGTGGACGGGTCGTCCGGGTCGGCGGGCTCGACCGCCTCGATGAACGCGCGGAACTCCTCGACGCTGACGTCGACCGCGTTGAACTCGATGATGTACCGGTCGTCGGCCATCATCTTGCGGCAGGTCAGCGCCTCGATGTCGCATTCGCGGAACTGCTCGTTGTAGGGGTTGGACTCCGTGATGTTCAGCTGGATCTGTTCCCGGACCGGGCCCATCCCGGGGCTGCGGTCGCCACGGTCGAGGATCTCCCGGATCTGCCCCGACGCCATCAGGTAGGCGCTGGTGGTGCCCACGGCCTGCAGCTGGTAGCCCTGCGGCACCGAGCCGACCCGGAACGGCACCCGCAGGTTCTTCCCGCCGCCGAGCGCGAACCCCTTCGCCACCTGCATCTGCTCGGCCCGGGTCATCTTCGGCATGTCGGCCGCCCCCAACCCGCTGATCACGGCGAGGGCGTTGTCGGCGTACTCCCAGTACAGGCTCTCCCGGTCGCCCTCCCGCAGGTAGTACGCCTCCCGGCCGCCGACCGGCGCCGCCTTGACGACCTTCGCCGTGCCGGTCCGGACCGGCACGGCGCCGGGAACGTACACCTCCAGACTGGCCTCCGCCTTCGTCGTGCCGAGCCGGGTGATCGACGCCCCGGACCCGGACAGCCCCATCCCGTCCGGATCGGTGACGGTGAAGTCAGCGGTCTGGTAGCCGCGGAAGACGAACGCCGACGGAAAGACCTTCGCCGTGGCGGGCGTCACCGAGGGACTGGGCGTCGCCGTCGGACTCGGTTTCGCCGCCGGGAGCGCCGGCTCGGTGGACGCCCGGGTGGCGATCTGCGGAACCCCGATCGCGGTGGCGACCGCCACCACGGCCGCGAGCGCCCACCCGGTGGTCCGCCGCATCTGCCGGCGTTTGCCGGCCGTGACCAGGTCGTTCACGTCGAACCCCATCGGCGGGGCCTCCGTCCGCGCGTCGTCCATCAGGTCAGACAGCCGCTTCATGCCGCGCCTCCAGATCCGTACCGAACATCTGCCGGAGCGCCGCGAGTCCCCGCGAGGTGTACACCTTGACCGTGCCCTCGGGACATTTCAGCGCGGCGGCGGTCTGCTGCACGCTGAGGCCCTCGAGGAAGCGCAACACCAGCACGGCCCGTTGCCGGGCGGGCAGGTGGCGCAGCGCCTCCCGCAGGCGCAGACGATCGTCGACCCGGCCGGTGCCGTCCGGCACGACCTGGTCGGGCATCGCGTGGCTGTGCACACGTTCCCGCCGCCACCACGGGCGGCGGGTCTCGTCGATGGCCGCCCGGACCACGGCGGTACGCGCGTACGCGTCATGGTTGTCGATGCGGTTCCACTTGACGTACAGCTTCGACAGGGCGGACATCACCGCGTCCTCGGCTGTCTGCCAGTCGCCGCACGTGAGGTACGCCAGCCCGCGCAAGGCTTCCATGCGCGCGCCGGCGAACTCCCGGAACTCGGCTTCTCTCTCGCTCACGGCCATAGGACGGAGATCGCCGTGGATTCGGTTACAGCAGGATCAGATCCAGTAGGGCGAAGGCGAACAGCGCGATGGCGATGAACCCGTTCGCGGTGAAGAACGCCCGGTTGACCTTGGACAGGTCGGTGGGGGTCACCACCACGTGCTGGTAGACCAGGCCGGCGCCGGTCACCGCCAGGCCGATCCACCACAGCCAGCCCAGGCCGACGAGCTGCCCGAACCAGACGAACAGCGCGAACGCCAGCACGTGCGTGCCGGTCGAGATGTGCAGGGCGGTCGCCACCCCGAACCGGGCCGGCGTGGAATGCACGCCGATCTCGCGGTCCACCTCCACGTCCTGGCAGGCGTAGATGATGTCGAACCCACCGATCCACAGGCCCACGGCGACGCCGAGCACCCAGGCGGGCCAGGAGCCCTCGAAGGTGCCGGTGATCGCCAGCCAGGCGCCCACCGGGGCGACCGCCTGCGCCACCGCCAGCACGTAGTGCGGGAAGTTCGTGAACCGCTTGGCGTACGGGTAGACCACCAGCGGGATCACCGCGAGCGGCGAGAGCAGCAGGCAGAGCGGGTTGAGCAGGCCTGCCGCCAGGATCATGACGACCAGCGAGACGATCGCGCCGGTCCAGGCCGTCCGGACACTCACCGCGCCGGTGACGAGCTCCCGGTTCCTGGTACGCGGATTCAGCGCGTCGATCCGGCGGTCCAGGATCCGGTTGGCCGCCATCGCGAACGTCCGCCCGGACACCATCGCGATCGTGACCAGCACCAGGTCGAGCCAGTGCCGTCCGGTTCCGTCCCGTTCGATGGCGACCAGCGCGGACAGGTAGGCGAACGGCAACGCGAAGATCGAGTGCTCGATCATCACCAGCCGCAGGAACGCCTTGACCTTGCCGGGTTTCTCGACGACCGCCGTCATATGCCGTATTCCTTCCACCGCTTGTCCACGAGGCTCTTGACCTCCGGGGACATCACCATCTCCTCCGGCCAGCCGCGGGTGTAGCCCTCGGCCGGCAGCTTGCGTGTCGCGTCGACACCCGCTTTCCCGCCCCAGAACTGCTGGTAGGACGAGTGGTCCAGGTGGTCCACCGGCCCCTCGGTCAGCAGCAGGTCGCGGGAGTAGTCGACGTTGCCGAAGGCGCGGAACGCCACCTCGTTGTAGTCGTGGACGTCGCAGTCCTCGTCCACCACGACGATCAGCTTGGTGAGCGACATCAGGTGGGCGCCCCAGATGGCGTTCATCACTTTCTGCGCGTGCTTCGGGTAGCGCTTGCGGATGGAGACGATCAGGCAGTTGTGGAAGACGCCGGCGGCCGGCATGTCGTAGTCGACGATGTCCGGGATCAGGATCTTGGCCAGCGGCAGGAAGATCCGCTCGGTGGCCTTGCCCAGGCCGTGGTCCTCCTGCGGCGGCTGCGACGTGACGATCGAGTGGTAGATCGGCTTCTTGCGCATCGTCATCGTCTCGATGTGCATCACCGGGAACGGCTCGACCGGCGTGTAGTAACCGGTGTGGTCCCCGAACGGGCCCTCCGGCATCCGCTCACCCGGCTCGATGTAGCCCTCCAGCACGATCTGCGCCTCGGCCGGCACCTGCAGCGGCACGGTCAGGCAGTCCACCATCTCGACCCGCTCACCGCGCAGGAAGCCGGCGAACAGGTATTCGTCGATGTCGGACGGCAGCGGGGCGCTCGCGGCGTAGGTGACCACCGGGTCGGCGCCGATCGCGATGGCGACCGGGAGACGCTGCCCGAGGCGTTCGGCCACCGCGTGGTGGGCGGTGGAGTCCTTGTGGATCTGCCAGTGCATGCCGATGGAGTTCTTGGAGTGCTGCTGCAGCCGGTAGAGGCCCAGGTTCCGCTTGCCGGTCTCCGGGTGCTTGGTGTGCGTCAGACCGAAGTTGTGGAAGATGCCGCCGTCACCGGGCCAGACCTGCAGGCCGGGCAGCAGACCGAGATCCACGTCGTCGCCCTTGAGCACGACCTCCTGGCAGGGGGCGCTCTTCACCTTCTTCGGCGGCACCGACTTGAGCTGCAGCACCTTGGCCAGGCCCTCACGGATGCCGGACCAGCCCACCGGCAGCTCCGGCTTGGCCAGCGCGCCGATCCGCTCGCCGACCTCGTCCAGCCGGTCGACGCCGAGGGCCATCGCCATCCGCTTCTCGGTGCCGAACAGGTTGATCACCAGCGGCATCTCGCCGCGGGTCGGGCGCTCGAAGAGCAGCGCCGGCCCGCCGGCCCGCACGGTCCGGGTCACCACCTCGCTGATCTCCAGCGTCGGATCCACCGGAACGGTGATGCGACGCAGCTCACCGGCCTCCTCGAGGGCTGCCAGGAAGCTCTGCAGATCGGCATAGGGGAATCCACGGGACGCCATGCACCCCAGTCTGGCACCGCCCCACCGCCGCCTCCCTGGCAGGTCCCGTCACTGGTGATCGGGTATTCGCGTTGAGAGGGACGACACTGCCCTCCCGATCGACAAGGGGTGCTCCGTGCGTGTGGCTCGGTGGTTCGCACTGGCCGGTCTGGGAGCCGCCCTGACCGTGGCCGTTCCGGCGGCCGTCGCCGGCCGGGGACTGCCGGCCTGCTCCCCCGGACCCCAGTCGTCCCGCCCACCGACCGGTCCGGCCGGTCCGGGAACCCCGGGTGCCTGCCGGGCCGCCGGCCCGATCCTGGAGAAGGCCGGACCGCCCGACCGGGCCAAACCCGCCACCAGCGGCTACCACCACCTCGGCGCGGGCACCAGCGGCGAGTGGGGCGGGGTGTCCGGGCGGTACTCGGTGGTGGACAGCACCGTCCGCACCGGCACCTACGACTTCGTGGCCGCCCGGTTCATGGCCAAACGGGAGATCGAACGCGGCCGGATCGCCTGGCTGGAGGCGGGCTGGGCGAGAACCGGCTGGTCCGGGGGCGGCCGGCCACGGGTCTACACGTTCAACACCAACACCAACGCCTGGCAGTTCTACGACCAGTACGCGGTGAAGACCGGCGACCGGGTCTGGCTGGACGTGCACACCGACGGCGGCGGGGTGTGGAGCGCCTGGCTCTGGTGGAACAACCGCTGGAACCTGCTGACGAGCCAGAAACTGCCGGTCGGCGAGACCGCCTACATCGAGCAGTACGTCGAGGTGCACGGGGATCCGAAGAAGCCGGCCCGGCTGGACCTGCCCAGGGTGACCGTGGACAACGTGCAGCTGAGGCCGGCCGGTGGTGGCGCGTCCCGCTTCTGGCGGGAGGACGTGCCCACGGTGACCGGTGTCGAACCGGGTCTACGGCAGGTCCAGGGCGGCTTCTGCCTGGACTGGGTGACCCGGTACGACACCTGGGCCGCGGGCGACTGCTGACCCGTGTCCCGTGGCTCGCGCTCGCCACGAGTCACGAGTCACGAGACGCGAGTGCAAGACACGGGATGCGAGACGCGAGACGCGATTCAGCCCGCGTTCGCGTACGAGTGCAGCCCCTCGAAGAACAGGTTCACGCCGAACAGGTTCATCAGCATCGTCACGAACCCGAGCAGCGCGATCCACGTCGCGACCGTCCGCTTGACGCTCGGCGTCGCCCGGGCATGCAGATAGGCGGCGTAGACGACCCAGGAGATGAACGCCCAGACCTCCTTGGGGTCCCAGCCCCAGTACCGCCCCCAGGACGCCTCGGCCCACAGCGGCCCGGCGATCAGCGCGCCGAAGGTGAACAGCGGGAACGCGAAGGCGTGCAGGCGGAAGGTGAGACGCTCCAGCATCCCGGCGTCCGGCACCCGCTTGCCCAGCGTGTACGGGAACGACCGCTTGCCCTCGTCGTAACCGTTCTTGATCAGGAACATCGCGGCCGGGACCGCGCCGATCAGGAAGATGCCCGACGAGATGATGACCGTCGACACGTGGAAGACGAACCAGTACGAGTTGAGCGCCGGGACCAGCGGGCCGACCGGGGTGTACGCGATCAGGCTGGCCGCACCGAGCAGCACGACCAGGCTCAGCGACGCGAACAGCCCGAGGTGCCGCAGGACCGGCTTGCGCAGCAGCACACCCACCCAGACCGCGGAACCGACCAGGGTCGTGGAGACGATGTACTCGTACATGTTGCCCCAGGGCATCCGCTCGGCGGCGATGCCACGGGTGGCCGCGGTGCCCAGGTGCAGCGCCAGGCCGACGACGTTGAGGGCCACGGCGACCCGGCCGGCCCACTCGCCCTTCGACGGTTTGGCGGGGGTGTTCTCCTCGGCGGCCGGCGCCGCGGGAGCACCCGCGCCCACCAGCTGGCGGGCCGCGGCCTTGCCGATCCGGCTGCGCTGACCGAACGCGTACTCACCGGCGTAACAGACCATGGCCGCCAGGTAGGCCAGCACGGTCAGCGCCATCAACTGGTCGGACCACTCCGCCATCAGCTCTTCCCTTCCTCAGAATCGTGATCGCGGGCGAGCGCCGTCTCGGTGAGCGCCGCGAATTCGTCGCCGAATCCGGCGTGGTCGGTGCGGGGCAGACCACCGGCTTCGACCACGCTACCGCCGGTGCCGGTGTCGGTGTCGTCCGCCGGGAGCACCCGGAACCAGATCCGGCGCCGGTGCACGGAGAGCGACAGCATCAGGCCCATCAGCCCCAGCACCGAACCGATCAGCATGGTCACCTGCGCCGGGTCGTGCCGCAGGGAGATCGTGGCGAGCCGCCGGACCTCGACGAACTCCAGTCTGCCGCCGTCGTCGAGGGTCCAGCTCTGGCCCGGTCGCAGCACCTGGGGACGGTCGCCGCTGATCTTCTGGAGTCTGCCGCTGTCGATCTGGTCGCGGTCCAGCGAGTAGACCGAGCCGGGGATGCCGACGTCCAGGCCCAGGTCGCCGCGGTAGGCGCTGAGGTAGAGGACCGGATCGTCGAGGGCCGGGAACCGCGACGCCGCACTGCCGTCGGTGCCGGCGGTCGGCAGGAACACGCCCTCGAAGCCGACCTGCTGCTTGTCGTCGCGGTTGTTGGTCGCCGGGTCCACGTTGGCGTCCGGGAACTGGGCGACGCCCTCGCTGGTCATCATCAGGTCGGTGGGCAGGAACGGGACGACCTTGGTCTGGGCGACGCCGTACTTGTCGGTGTAGCGCAGCACCGGCGCGTAGCCCTGGCCGATCAGGTTGATGTTCGCGCCGTCGAGTCGCAGCGGATCGTTGACCGTGAAGGTCCGGGTGGTCGCCGGCCCGCCGTCCTCGGTCACCTCGACGGTGGCGCCGAACGACTTGGGCTGCCCGTTGTCCTGGAACGTCGACTGGAAGTCGGTCAGCTCGAGACAGAACTTCGGCAGATCACTCGCGGTCAGCCGCGGGCCCAGCGTCGCCTCGTCGAACTGCGGGAGCGCCGAGCAGAATCCCTGGTCCTGGCCCTGCACCAGGATGCGGTTGCCGTGCCAGCCGTACCAGTGGCCGAACCCGACCCCGATCAGCACGGACAGCAGGGCGAGGTGGAACAGCAGGTTGCCGGTCTCCTTGAGGTAGCCCTTCTCGGCGGAGACCGTCCAGCTGCCGTCGCCCTCCTCGCGGACCCGGGTGCGGAACATCTTGCGGCGCAGGCCACGGGCGATGGCCTGTGCCGCGGCGTCAGGGGCCTCCGGGCGCGGGCTCGCTGCCACATGGTGCGGCAGGCGGTCCATCCGCTTCGGTGCCTGCGGGGGTACGCTGCGCAGCGCTCGCGCGTGATCCCGCAGCCGGGGCAGCACACACCCGATGAGCGAGGTGAACAGCAACAGGTAGATCGCGGCGAACCACGGTGACGCGTAGACGTCGAAGGCGCCCAGCCGGTCGATCACCGGCGCGAGTTTCGGGTGCGCGGTGAAGTACTCCGAGACGTTCTCCCGGTTCACCGACCGCTGCGGGAAGATCGAACCCGGAACCGCCGCCACCGCGAGCAGGAAGAGCAGTACCAGGGCCGTACGCATGCTGGTGAGCTGTCGCCAGGAGTTGCGCAGCAGTGCCCAGACGGGGTTGACCCGGCGCGGCGGTGGCGCGTCGGCGGTGGCGGGCCGGTCCTCGACGACGGTCACAGCAGCAGATCACCGCCGAAGTTGAAGGTGGTCATCAGCCAGGCCAGGAAGTAGTTCCACTGGCCGGTGACCAGGGTCAGCCCGATGATGATCAGCAGCGCACCACCGACCCGGGTGACCCAGCGGCTGTTGCGGCGGATCGCCGTGAACACGCCGAGCAGCCGGCGGAAGAAGAGGCCGAACAGGATGAACGGCACGCCCAGTCCGAGGCTGAAGGCCAGCGCGAGGATCACGGCCCGGTCGGTCTGCCCGCTCGTGGTGGCCAGGGCGGCGACCGCGCCCAGGGTCGGTCCGACGCAGGGGATCCAGGAGACCGCGAAGATCGCGCCGAAGACCGGGGCGCCGAGCAGCCCGGCGGCCGGCAGTTTGCTGAACCGGGCCTCCCGCTGGAAGCCCGGGATCCAGCCCAGGTAACCCAGTCCCAGGATGATGACCAGCACGCCGAGCACGGTGTTCAGGACGTCCCGGTGGGTCAGCAGGGTGAAACCGATGTTCGCCACCAGCGAGGTGAGCAGCGTGAAGACGACCGCGAAGCCGAGCACGAACAGGCTGCTGCCGAGCAGGACCCGGCCCTTGACCGCCAGCCGGCGGCTCCCGTCGCCGGTGCCGGTGCCGGTCATCGTCTCCAGGTCGGAGCCGGCCAGGCCGGTCACGTAGGAGAGATAGCCCGGGACCAGTGGCAGGACGCAGGGCGAGAGGATGCTGACCAGCCCGGCGACGACGGCCGCGCCGATCGCGAGCAGCATCGGCCCGTTGAGCGCGGTGCTGTAGAACGCGTCGCCCATCAGCCGTTTCCTTCCGCCGCCACCCGTTCCACGAGGGGCTGGAGCTCACCGTTGGTGGTGGCCCGGCGCAGCGCGACCGCGATCCGGCCCTCCCGGTCCAGGACCAGCGTGGCCGGCGTGGCGTTGTTGGTCGCGTCGATCTTGATGGCGACCGCGCCGTCCGGGTCGAACAGGCTGCCGTAGGTGACCCGGCCCCGCTCGAAGTTCGTGGCGGAGTCCCGGTCGTCGCGGGTGTTCACCCCGACGAACGTGACGCCCTTCTCCTTGGTCGCCTGGTACGTCTTCTCCAGGTCGTCCGCCTCGGCGCGGCACGGCGCGCACCACGAACCCCAGAAGTTGACCACGACGACCTTGCCGCGGTCGGACGCGACGTCGTACGTCCCGCCGCCGAGCAGTTCGCCGGAGACACCGTCGACCTGGGGGCGGTCCGCCTCGTCGCACTCGATCACACCGTTGGTGGTGGTGCAGTTCTGCGTCCAGTTCTCCGTGCCGCAGCCGGCCAGGGCGCCGGCGGTGACGAGAACAGCGACCGGAAGAGCGACGAGACGGCGCATGTCACGCCCCCTTGGCGGTCTTGGCGGTCGCCGAGAGGGCGACCAGGTGCGCCGCGGGCTCGGAGTAGTCGATGCCGACCACCTTCGAGCCCTCGAAACGGAACGAGGTGAGGCTGGCCAGGCCGCATTCGCGCTTACGCGGGTCGTGCCAGAGGCGCTTGCCCTCGATGTAGCGGCGCAGGGTCCAGATCGGCAGCTGGTGCGAGACGCAGACCGCCTCGTGGCCCTCGGCGGCGACCCGGGCGGCCTGGAGCGCCTCGAACATCCGTTGGGCGATCACCAGGTAGGCCTCGCCCCAGGACGGGGTGATCGGGTCGCGCAGCACCCACCAGTGCCGCGGGTTGCCGAACGCGCCGTCGCCGGCCGACACCTTCTTGCCCTCGAAGTAGTTCGCGCTCTCGATCAGCCGGACGTCGGTCGCGATGTCCAGCTTGAGCTCGGCGGCGAACGGCGCGGCGGTCTCCTGGGCGCGCTCGAGCGGGCTCGACACCAGGTGGGTGACGTCCCGGCCGGCGAGCGTCCCGGCGGCCGCCTTGGCCATCTGGTGGCCCAACTCGGAGAGGTGGAAGTCGGGCAACCGGCCATAAAGGATCTTGGTGGGGTTGAACACCTCACCGTGCCGGAACACGTGCACCGTGGTCTTGGTCGGCTCGCTCACCGCTGCGTCTCCTCCGCGGCCGCCCGAGCCGCGTGCGGTGCGGCTGCGGCGATCTGCTCCAGTGCCGCGTCATCCAACGCGGTCGACACGAACCACGACTCGAAGGCGCTCGGCGGCAGGTAGACACCGCGGGCCAGCATGGCGTGGAAGAAACCCTTGAACGCCGCGGCGTTCTGGGTCTTCGCCGACTCGTAGTCGACGACCTCGTTCTCGGTGAAGAAGACCGAGAACATGTTGCCCGCGTACGACAGGCGGTGCGGCACCCCGGCGGCGGTGAGAGCGTCCGCGACGATCGTGCCGACCGTGCCGGAGAGCTCGTCCAGCCGCTTGTAGACGCCCTCGTCGGCCAGCCGCAGCGAGGCCAGGCCGGCCGCGCAGGCCAGCGGGTTCCCGGAGAGCGTGCCCGCCTGGTAGACCGGTCCGGCCGGCGCCAGCCGCGACATGATCTCGCGACGGCCGCCGAAGGCCGCGGCGGGCAGACCACCGCCCATCACCTTGCCGAAGGTGTAGAGGTCGGCGTCGACCGGGTGCAGACCGGCCCAGCCGCCGGCCGAGACGCGGAAGCCGGTCATCACCTCGTCGACGATCAGCAGGGCACCGTGCCGGTGCGCGATCTCGGCGAGGCTGCCGTTGAAGTCGTCGCGGGGCGCGACCACGCCCATGTTGCCCGGCGCCGCCTCGGTGATGATCGCGGCGATCTGGTCGCCCTCGGCGGCGAAGGCCGCCTCGACCGCGGCCGCGTCGTTGTAGGGCAGCACGATGGTCTCGGAGGCGGCCGCGCCGGTGACACCGGGCGAGTCCGGCAGGCCGAGCGTCGCCACGCCGGAACCGGCCGCGGCGAGCAGGGCGTCCACGTGCCCGTGGTAGCACCCGGCGAACTTCACGATCTTGGACCGGCCGGTGAAGCCGCGGGCCAGGCGGATCGCGGTCATCGTCGCCTCGGTGCCCGAGTTGACCAGCCGGACCTCGTCCACCGCCGTCCGCCGGACGATCTCCTCGGCCAGGTCGACCTCGCCCTGGGTCGGGGTGCCGAAGCTGGTGCCGAGCGCCGCGGCCCGCTGCACCGCCCCGACGATCTCCGGATGGGCGTGGCCGTGGATCAGCGGGCCCCAGGAGCAGACCAGGTCGACGTAGCGCCGCCCGTCCGCGTCGGTCATCCACGGTCCACTGCCGGAGACCATGAATCGGGGGGTGCCACCGACCGCGTGGAACGCCCGCACAGGTGAATTGACCCCGCCGGGCACGATGGTCCGGGCGCGGTCGAACAGGGACTGGGAAACCGGGGCGTCCTCCGGATACGGAAGATCCGCGGCGGGATATGTCGTGGTCACAGCGGTTCCCATTCTGTCAGCGGCGTACGGCAGGTGTCTCGAGAGGGTTGTTCACGTCATCGGATGGTGCCCCGACGCGGTGGCTCTGACCGTGCCGGACAGGCCGATTCGCCCTGAAGAGGATAGGCTCATCCGTGTGGAACGACCCGAGCTGTCGATCACGGTGCACCGTGTCCCGGACGAGGTGGTGATCCAGCTCGCCGGGGAAGTCGACGTGCTCACGGTCACCGAGCTCGCCGCGATCGTCAACGATCTGTTGCCCGATCCGCCGGTGCGCATCGTGCTCGACATGTCCGGCGTGACCTTCTGCGACTCGCAGGGCCTGGGGACGCTCGTGGTGCTCAGCCGCAAGGCGCAGCACGCCGGTGCGGTGCTCTCCCTGGCGAACGTCGGCGAGTTCCTGATGCGGGTGCTGGACATCACCGGTCTGCGCAGCGCCCTGATGATCAGCAGCACCGCCTAGACCGGCGCCGCACTCCGCCGCCCCGAACATACGCGCGATGCTGCCACACCGTCAGCGACCGCTTCCTGTGGGCAGCGTCGGCTGTGGAAAGACGTACTTCTAACCGAAAGCCCCGGCAACGGTGACCGTGCCGTCGGCGTCCGTTCCGGCGACCGCGGCGTAGGCGTCCGCACCGGCGTCACGTCCACCGGCGGCATGCGTGTACCGCGCGTAGAAGACGTACGTCCCCGGTTCCAGGACGTCGCCGGAGGAGAGCACGAACCGGTAGACCAGGGCGTCCGGTTCCTCGGTGACCGCGGTGGTCACGCTCGCGCCGGGCACCTGGCGGCTGCCGCCCCGGGAGACCAGCTCGGGGGTCCGTGCCACCCGGATGGTGACCTCCAGCGTGCTGAGTCGCTCGGTCGTCTTCAGGGTGACCACGCTGCTGCCCTGCGAGTCGCCGGCGTCGACCGAACCGTCCGACCAGACCGGCCCGCGCTCGGTGGTGGCCACGTCCGGCACGGCACTGGGCGAGGTGGGCCCCGCGGACGCCGGCGGACGGCTCCTGCTGCGCCGGGATGTCGCCGACGGCGATCCGTCCGGCACCGCCGGGGACGACACCGTGACGTCCGGGGACGGCGTGACCGGGAGGACCACGCTCGGCGGGCGGGGCGCCGGACGGGGTTCCCCGTCGCCGGCCAGCGACCACTGGGCGATGCCGCCACCGCCGAGGATCGCGGCGACCGCCACCGCCGCTCCGGCGATCTTCAGCCGCGGGGCCGGCCGGTCCCGTACCGCGGCGGTGCGCATGGTCTGCCGGGTGATCCGGTTGAGCATCGCCTCGCGGTCCGGCCGGTGAGCCGCCGCTTCGGCACGCAGCGCAGCGCGCAGCTCGGGTTCGATGAGCGTCATCGCGGCCGCCGCATGGTGATCACGTCCCGGTAGTGGCTTCCTCACCCGGCAAGGTTGTCCCCGGTGACCCAGGTCACAGCCGGATCAGCTGCCCCAGCGCTCCTTCTCCAGCAGTTCCAGCGCCTCACCGGCCGCGTCCGCGCCACCGGCCCGCAGCACCCGGGCCGCCTCGTCGACCGTCCCGGTCAACCGCTGCCACTGCGCCTCACGCTCCCTGGACGCCTCGGCCTGCGCCTTGAGCTGCTGACTCTTGGTCCACAGCTCGACGAAGATGGAGACCTTGGCGCGCAGCACCCACGGGTCGAACGGCTTGGTGAGGTAGTCGACGGCGCCGACCGCGTATCCCCGCAGGGCCAGCTGTGCGTCCCGGTCGGCGGCGGTCAGGAACAGGATCGGCACATGCCGGGTCCGTTCCCGCCGCTTGATGTGGCTGGCGGTCTCGAAACCGTCCATGTTGGGCATGTGCGCGTCCAGCAGGATCACCGCGAAGTCGTCGGTGAGCAGCTGCTTGAGGGCGGCCTCGCCGCTCTCCACCGCCACCGCCGTCACCGGCAGCCCCTGGAGGATCGCCTCCAGGGCCAGCAGGTTGTCCTTCCGGTCGTCGACCAGCAGCGCCTTGGCGCGCTCACCCACGTCCGCTCACCTCACCCACAGCTCGGTTCCCTCCGACGGGTCAGCCTCGTTCCGGCGTCGTCTTCCCCTCCGCGTTCACCCAGCGCGCCATCAGCTCGATCAACTCGTCGAGATCGACGGGTTTCGTGATGTAGTCACTCGCGCCGGCCGCGATGGCCGATTCCCGGTCGCCCGGCATCGCCTTCGCCGTCAGGAAGACTACCGGCAGGTCCTGGAAGCGCTGATTGCGCCGGATTCCCCGGGTCGTCTCGTACCCGTCCTGATCCGGCATCATCGCGTCCATCAACACGATGTCGATCTCCGGGTGCTCGGCCAGGATGCGGACCCCGTCGACGCCGTTGTCGGAGTAGAGCACGTTCAGGCCGTGCATCTCGAGCGCGCTGGTCAGGGCGAAGACGTTACGCACGTCGTCGTCGATGATCAGCACGGTGGCGCCGTCCAGCTTGCGGCCGGCCGGGGTGGAGACCGGTTTCTCCTCCTGCCGGGGTGTGACAAGCGACGGCATCTCCATCAGCGGCATGTCCAGCGAGGCCGCCGGGCGTACCGAGATCGCCTTCGCCGGGACCGGCGGCAGCACCGGCATCGGAATGGCGTCCGGCACCAGCGCCTCGGGCATGTAGAGCGTGAAGGTCGAGCCCTCCCCCGGGACCGAGGCGACCGTGATCGTGCCGCCGAGCAGCGCGGCGAACTCCCGGCTGATCGACAGGCCCAGCCCGGTGCCGCCGTACTTGCGGGTGGTGGTGCCGTCGGCCTGCTGGAACGGCTCGAAGATGATCGCCAGTTTCTCGTCGGAGATGCCGATGCCGGTGTCACTGACCGCGAACCCGACCACCTGCCGGGCCGACAACAGCGACGGTACGTCCAGGTCGGCGTCCGCGCGGGCGGCGAAGATGCTCAGCGTCACCGAGCCGGAGTCGGTGAACTTGACCGCGTTGGAGAGCAGGTTGCGCAGGATCTGCTGGAGACGCTGCGGGTCGGTGACGATCGAGTCGGGCAGCTCCGGCGCCACGTCCACGCGGAACCGCAGGCCCTTGTCCTCGGCCTGCGGCACGAACGCCTGCTCGACGTAGCTGCGGATGCCGTCGAAGTCGACGATGTCGGTCTCCACGTCCATCCGGCCGGCCTCGATCTTCGACAGGTCCAGGATGTCGTCGATCAACGACAGCAGGTCGGAACCCGCACTGTGGATCGTCCGGGCGAACTCGATCTGCTTGCCGGTCAGGTTCTGGTCGCTGTTGTCGGCCAGCAGCCGGGCCAGCAGCAGCAGGGAGTTCAGCGGTGTCCGCAGCTCGTGGCTCATGTTGGCCAGGAACTCGGACTTGTACGTGTTGGCCCGCGACAGCTGCTGCGCCTTCTCCTCCAGGCCGAGCCGGGCCAGCTCGATCTCGCGGTTCTTCAGCTCGATGTTGGCCTTCTGGTCGCTGAGCAGCTTGGCCTTGTCCTCCAGTTCGGCGTTGGTGCGCTGCAACTCCGCCGACTGGTCCTGCATCTCCCGGGCCAGGCGCTGCGACTGTGCCAGCAACTCCTCGGTGCGCCGGTTGGCCTGGATGGTGTTGAGCGCGACTCCGATCGTCGCGACCAGCCGCTCCAGGAACGTCAGGTGCAGTCCGGAGAAGGCCGCCACCGACGCGAACTCGATCACGCCGAGCATCTCGCCCTCGAACAGCACCGGCAGCACCACCAGGTCGTTGGGCGGCATCGCGAGCAGCCCGGAACGCATGGTCAGTATGCCGTCGTGGGTCGCGCGGACCCGTATCGTGCGGCGGGACACCGCGGCCTGGCCGACCAGTCCCTCGCCCGGCCCGAAGGTCACCTCGTAGTCGCGGGCGACGTAGCCGTACGCCGCGGCCAGGCGCAGCCGCATCACCGCTTCCTCGTTGTCGACCAGGAAGAACGCGCCGAGCTGGGCGTCGACGAGCGGCGTCACCTCGGTCATGATCATGCGGCAGACCTCGTCGACGTCCCGCTGCCCCTGGAGCAGACCTCCTATCCGGGCGAGGTTGGAGTCGAGCCAGCCCTGCTCCGCGTTGGTCTTGGTGGTGTCGCGGAGCGTCACGATCATCTGGTTGATGTTGTCCTTGAGCTCGGCCACCTCGCCCTGCGCCTCGACCGCGACGCTCTGGGTCAGGTCACCACGGGTCACCGCGGTCGACACCTCGGCGATGGCACGCAGCTGGATGGTGAGCGTCGAGGCCAGCTGGTTGACGTTGTCGGTGAGGTCGCGCCACGTACCCGAAACGCCTTTGACCTGGGCCTGACCGCCGAGCTTGCCCTCCGAGCCCACCTCGCGGGCCACCCG
>NZ_JZKF01000049.1 GCF_000962825.1 Actinoplanes rectilineatus | reverse complement strand
GACCTACCGGGTATATCGGATCCTGATGAATCGCGGCCGGGTTAGGGTCGGCGGGTGACACTGGAGGTGGGCCGTCGGCGGCGGCTCGAACCGGACGCCCGTCGTGAGCAGATCCTGTCGGTTGCGGTGCGATTGTTCGGTCAACGACCCTATGCTGCGGTTTCGACCACTGACGTCGCGCGTGAGGCGGGTGTGGCGCGGGGCCTGGTGAACCACTACTTCGGGACTAAAAAGGATTTATATCTCGAGGTGGTACGGGTCATGCTTTTTGTGCCCTCGGTGGCCGTCGACGGACTTCCGCAGGGCGATCGGGAAGCGCGGGCCGACGCGATCGTCGGCTGGTTCCTGGACGTGGTCTCCCGGCACAGCACCTCCTGGCTGGCCGCGATCACCGCCGGCGGTATGGCCGGCGATGCGGACGTGGACGCCGTGATCGACGAGGCGGTCGATGTGGCCGCGCTCAGTGTGCTGAAAGCGGTGGGGCTGGGGGAGGACCCGAGTCCGGCGTTGCTGGGGATGTCCCGGGCATACGTGGGGCTGGCGATCCACACGGCCCGCGAGTGGCTGCAGCGCAACGCGTTGACCAGGATGCAGGTGCAGTCCCTGCTGGCGACGACGCTCGTGACGATGGCGGACCGAGTGTTCCCGCAAGCGGTCCGTTGAACGGTTCCGTCAGGACGGCTGGACCTCGTCGAAGAGGGCGACGGCCGCCGCGGGATCCGGGTTGACGAGGCGGTCCAGGCCGGCGGCGGTGATCCCCGCCCACCGGGCGGCCCGCGCCCACATCCGTTCCTCGAAGGCGCGGACGGCGTCGTCCAGATCCGCGGTGCCGACGATGGACTCGGCCAGCTCGGCGCCGTCCATCATCGCCAGGTTCGCGCCCGCTCCCAGGGGCGGCATCAGGTGGGCGGCGTCGCCCAGCAACGTCACCCCGGGGACGTGGGCCCAGGTGTGCTCGACCGGCAGGACGTACAGGGGACGGTGCGTGAAGGTGCCGCCGTGCCGCAGCAGGTCGAGGAGCCGATCGGACCAGCCGTCGAACAGCACCAGCATGCTGGACCGGATCTCCTCGGAGCCGCCCGGACTCTCGTCCAGGGGTGCTCGGAAGTGGGCGTACACCTTCACATGGCCGCCGCTGTTGCGCTGCGCCACGAGACCACGGTTGATGCCGTACGCCGCCAAGGAACCGTCGCCGATCAACCTGGCCAGTTCGGGGTGGCGGGTGTCGACGTCGTCGAGAGAGGTCTCGACATTGGTGACGCCGGTGTACTGCGGTGTCACCGGAGAGACCGCCGTGCGGGTTCGGGACCAGGCGCCGTCCGCGCCGACGACGAGGTCGAACACCTCCGCCGACCCGTCGGCGACGTGCACCCGCGCGCCGCCCTGACCTGTCGGGGTCACCCGCGTCACCGGGCGGCCCCAGTGGACGTCGAGGTCACCGAGCAGCAGGTCACGCAGCTGACCGCGGTCGATCTCGGGGTTGGCCCGCTCGTCGTCGGCGGGATGCCAGTCGCGCAGGACGGTCCCGTCGGTGTCCAGGATGCGCATGGCCTGGCCCTCCGGCCGGGAGATCGCCCGGAACTCCGGCAGCAGCCCCGCCCGGTCCAGTGCGAACTGGCCCAGGCCCTCGTGCAGGTCCAGCGTGCCGCCGGGTGGGCGGGCATCGGGGCCGGCGTCGCGCTCGAAGATCGTGACGTGCCGGCCGTGGCGGTGCAGGACGCGGGCGAAGGTGAGGCCGCCGGGGCCGCCACCGATCACAGCGATACGGTGTCTCATGCCGATACACTGTATTGGCGAACGGCGGGATCGGGTAGGCCCCGGCGGTATGCAGCGGGCGGGGCAGTGGTGAGGTGGGGACATGACCGTGTGGGACCGGCCGGAGCCGCCGGCACGCCCCGTGCCGCTCGACCGGGAGCGGATCGTCGCCGCCGCCGTTGCGCTGGCCGACGAGGGCGGACTGGAGGCGGTGTCGCTGCGCAAGGTCGCGGCGCGGCTGGAGGCGGGGCCGATGCGGCTCTACGGGTACATCGCCGTCAAAGAGGAACTGCTGGACCTCATGGTGGACGAGGTCTACGCCGAGATCCTGCCCGAGGAACGGGCCGGCGACTGGCGTGCGGCGCTCGGCGGGCTCGCCCATCGCACCCGGCGGGCCGCGCTGCGCCACCCGTGGCTGGCCGACCTGCTCGGTGGGCGCCCCGCCCTGGGGCCGAACGGGCTCGCGGTGACCGAGGCGACGCTGGCCGCGCTCGACGGTCTCGCGGACGTCGACACCGTCATGCGTGCCGTCGAGACCGTCAGCGCGTACTTCACCGGCGCGATCCGTCGTGAGGTCGCCGAGCTGCGGGCCGAGCGCGTGTCCGGCCTGTCCAAGCGGGAGTGGCAGCGCGCCTCCGGACCGCACGTGACGGCGATGCTGGCCACGGGACGCTTTCCGGCGCTGGCCAGGGCGGTGCACGACGGCGCGGACGGCGACCCCGAGGTCTCCTTCACGACCGGCCTGGACTGGGTGCTCGATGCCGTGGCCACCAGACTCACCCGCGCGTCGCCCTGACACCCGGCCCAGCCCAGCCCGGCTCTGGCTCGACGGCCTGTGCGGGCCGGCTCAATTCTTGCGCGCTCTAGACACCTAATGAGTCAGTCAGGGGCTGCCTGCGTGGTGATTTGGGGCGTCCTGCGCGCCCGTATTCACCACGCCGTCAGGGGTGTGTTGATTTGGGGCGTCCTGCGCGCCCGTATTCACCACGCCGTCAGGGGTGTGTTGATTTGGGGCGTCCTGCGCGCCCGTATTCACCACACCGCCACGGGTGTGGTGAATTGGGGCGTCCAGCGCGCCCGAAATCACCACGCGGACGGGTTTCGCACCCTGATCACGAAACATGTCTAGTCGGTGTGATGACCCCTGCTGGTCGGGGGTGCTGAAGGTGGGCTCCAGCGGACTTCGGGGGATGCGGACCGGTCGGTTCTGCGCCCTACGCGGCGGACCGTTCGGTCCGCTGTCGGGTCGGGCGGCATGGCCTCCGGGATCGGCGCCGGGGAAATGAGGCTAGCCTCCTAGGATGGCATAGGGGGTGTGAGGTGGCTGCGCGGGAGGTCGGGCCCTCACTCGCCGAGTCCACGACGGCGAAGCTCGGAACGGATGTCCGCCGACGAGGACCTCAGCCCTGCAATCGGCATGGAGAAGCGCAGTTGATCGCCCTTGTGTTTGCGCAACGGCGGGCGGCCCCCGCGGTCGAATCGCATCACCCGCGATTCGTCAGCGGGAAGCACGACAACGTCGAGCATCGCGACGGCCCACACCCATCGGACGCGGGCAGTGGTCACGGCCGCATAGGGCACCACGACCATGTCGTGCCGTTCAGCAGCCAGCTCGACCCGGTCGCCGCCGAACCTCAACCCGGCCGGGCGCGCGCGGGAGGACAGCAGAGAGAATATGGCGAAGGAGATCGTGTAAACAGCTACAAAAGCGGCACTGTCTGCGACAGCGGGCGTGTCTGGCCTGCCGTCGAGTGCCGAGAACAGCAAAGATGCGCCGACGGCCGCGACGAAGCCCATCGCGGCCGTCGCGACCACGTAGCGCCACGACGACCACTCGAATGCCACTTCACCCGGCGCGGGGGCGTCGCCGATCGCCATGAGCTGATCGTGGCAGCTTGCTGTTGCGCCGATGGCAGAGACCCCGGCGGTCCCAGTATCCGGCTTGATGATCTCGTACGTAGAGATCTGGTTACGGGGTGAACCATCCGGGCCAGGGGTCCGTTCCCCATGACGTGCAGCCGACAGACCTCGCCGATGGGCAGCAGCATCCGGACGAGCAGAACGATGAAGACAACAGCAGGAAGAAGTCGCCGGGTACGCCGCCGGAGGCGCCCGACGAGAGTGCCGCCGTGACGGGCACCCCGGTTGACGAGGGTGCCGTGGTGGACGGGCCCGCTGAGGAGAGCACGGAGAACGACGAGCCTGTCGCGCGGGCTGGTGAACCCGCGGAGACGGTTGACGAGCCCTCGGCTGAGGCTCGGGAGTCGGCTGAGCCGGCCACGGTTGCGGAATCGGTAGTGGTTGCGGAACCGGCGGAACCGGTCGAGGCGGCGGAACCGGCCAGGGTGACGACGCCGGTCGAGATCAAGAGCCTGCCTGAGATGGCTGCCGCGACTGAGGTGGCGGTGCTGGACGAGGCGCCGGCCGCGGACGGCTCGGAGGGGGCGGCCGAGAAGGGCGGGGCCGCTGCCGAGGTCTCCGATACGGACGGCCGTGCCTCTGACGAAGACCAGGGTTCGGGTCCGCGCGTACAGGAGAAGGAAGAGGACGCCGAGACGCCGGGGGTGACCGACGCCGGTCCGGCGCGCAGGCCGGGACTGTTGCGGCGGATCTTCGGGTCGCGGGTGGCGTCGGTGGGTTTCACCGTGCTGGCGGCGGGTGTGCTGTTCGTGGCGCTGCTGTGGCCGAACGTGTTGAAGCGGCTGACGCTGGGGAACTTCGCGCGGATCCCGATCGAGGCGGCGATCGCGCTGCTGGTGCTGATCTTCCTGCCGCGGCGGGTGCGGGTGGTGGTGGGGACGCTGCTGGGGGTGATGCTCGGGTGGCTCGTCGTCGAGAAGAGCCTCGACATGGGGTTCTTCGAAACGCTGGCCCGGCCGTTCGACCCGGTGCTCGACTGGGTGCTCTTCGATGACGCCTACGGGTTCGTGCGGGACTCCTACGGTCAGGCCTCGGCCTATGGCGCGGCGGCCGGGATCGTGTTGCTGCCGCTTGTGGTGATCGTGTTGTGTGTGTGGGCGTTGCTGCGTCTGGCGGCTGTCGGTGCGCGGCACCGGCGGGGGACCGCGGCGGCGATGGGGACCGTGACGCTGGCCTGGGCGTTGACGTTGACGCTGGGGGTGCAGTTCTTCGACAGTATTCCGGTGGCGGCGCGCAGCAGTGCGACCTACGCCTATGACCGGGCGTGGCAGGCGCGGGCGGGTATCGCGAACGAGGCGGAGTTCGCCAAGGAGGTGAACGTCGACGCGTTCGGGGGTGTGCCGGCGGATCAGCTGCTGACCGGGCTGAAGGGCAAGGATTTCGTTCTGACGTTCGTGGAGAGTTACGGGCGTAACGCGGTGGAGGCGCCGGAGATGGCGCCGGGTGTGGACGCGGTGCTGGACGGGGGCACGCAGAAGCTGGAGCAGGCGGGTTTCGCGGCGCGTAGTGGCTGGTTGACGTCGCCGACGTTCGGTGGCAACAGTTGGCTGGCGCACTCGACGCTGATGTCCGGGTTGTGGATCAACAATCAGGGGCGGTACCGGAATCTGACTGCCAGTAACCGGTTGACGTTGGCCAGTGCGTTCAAGAAGGCGAGCTGGGACACGGTGAGTGTGATGCCGGGTGCGACGCGGGCCTGGCCGGAGGGCGGGTTCTACGGGTTCAACCGGGTGTGGGACTCGCGGAATCTGGGCTATCAGGGTCCGAAGTTCAGTTGGGCGCAGATGCCCGACCAGTACACGCTGAAGCAGTTGGCCGAGCGGGAGTACACGAAGCCGGGTCGTCAGCCGTTGATGGTGGAGATGCCGTTGATCTCCAGTCATACGCCGTGGGCGCCGGTGCCGACGTATCTGGAGGATTGGGATCAGGTCGGTGACGGTTCGGTGTACGCGGACCAGGTGGCCAACGGCACCAGGAAGGCCGACATCTGGAGCAGCACCTCGAAGGTGCGCCGGGAGTACGGCAGGTCGATCGAGTACACGCTGACCTCGTTGATCAACTGGGTGGAGAAGTACGGTGACGACAACCTGGTGATGGTGTTCCTGGGTGACCATCAGCCGTCGTCGGTGGTGGCGGGTCAGGATGCCAGCCACGATGTGCCGATCACCATTCTGGCGAAGGATCCGGCGGTGCTCGACAAGATCGCGGACTGGAACTGGTCCGAGGGTCTGAGGCCGGCGACGGATGCGCCGGTGTGGCCGATGAGCGACTTCCGGGACAGGTTCCTGACGGCGTACGGCTCCAAGCACTGATCTTCTTCGGTGGCGGGCGGGTGGGGGTGTCCCCGCCCGCCCGCTGTCGTATTCCGGGGTGTCGATGGTCACCTCTCTTGCTAATTTCCTATAGAAGCTATAGGAAATGGGGAGAGGAGGCCGTCCATGCGCCGTACCCTGACCGCCATCGCCGTCACCACGATCCTGGCCCTGACCACCGCCTGCTCCGGCTCGTCCGCAGTCCCGGCCGCCGCCGGTGAACCGGTCGCCGGGGGCGAGCTGACCTGGGCCGTCGAGACCGAGCCGATCACCTTCAACCCGCACCTGTACGCCCAGGCCAAGGCGCGACTGCTGGTCTGGAACACCTTCGAGGCGCTGCTCACCCACGACGACAAGGGTGGCTACCTGCCCTGGCTCGCCGAGCGTTACGACGTGTCGGCAGACGGCAGGACCTACACCTTCCATCTGCGGACGGACGTGAGCTTCTCCGACGGGACGGCGTTCGACGCGGCGGCCGTCAAGGCCAACGTCGACAAGCTGCGCGAGCCGAACTACGCGCCCGGGGTGGCCGCGGTCCAGCTGCGCAACCTGGACCGTGTCGAGGCGGTGGACACGGCGACCGTCGTGTTCCACCTCAAGCAGCCGGACGTGCTGATCCTCGACTTCGTCTCGTCGCCGCAGGGCGCGCAGGTCTCCCCGAAGTCGCTCACGACGGCGGCGAACCTGAAGGCGGGCGGCCCCGACCTGGCCGGCACCGGACCGTTCGTGCTGACGAGCTACGTCGCCGGGCAGGAGGTGCGGTTCGAGCGCAACCCGTCCTACCACGGCGCGCGTCCCGCCTACCTGGACGCGATCACCTACCGGTTCCTCAAGGAGTCCTCGGTCCGGATCGGTGCGCTGACCTCCGGGCAGGTGCAGGTGGTCGAGGGGGTGCCGGCCACCGACGAGTCGCTGATCACCGCGAACCCGGATCTGCGCCTGGAGCGGGGGCTCAACTCCGGGTCGGCGTTCTCGTACTACTTCAACGTGGCGCATGCGCCCTTCGACGACGTGCGGGTCCGGCAGGCGTTCCGGGAGGCCCTCGACCTGGACGCGGTGCTGAAAGGCGTCTACCGGGGCACGGCCACCCGGGCGTGGAGTGTGATCGGGCCGACCAGCCCGTTCTACGACAAGACCCTGGAGGGTACGTACGGCGGCGACGCCACCGAGGCGAACCGGCTGCTCGACGAGGCCGGGTGGGCCGCCCGCGACGCCGAGGGGTTCCGCACCAAGGACGGCAAACGGCTCACCGTGCGGCTGGTGCAGAACGCGCCGTTCGTGCGGGACCGGCGTGACGTGCTGGCCCAGGCGATCCAGGCGGCGGTGAAGCAGAGCGCCGGCATCGACCTGGCGGTGACCCTGGCCGATCAGGGCACCGCGACGAAGGCACTGACCGACGGCGAGTACGAGCTCTTCGAGAACTCCCGGGCCGACACAGATGCGGGCGCCGCCCTGAACCTGTTGCTGCACTCGGCGGGGCCGATCAACCGGACCGGGGCGAAGGACCCGGAACTGGACCGGCTGCTGGACGCGGCGGTGGCCACCACCGATCCGGCGGCGCGGTCCGAGGCGTACCGGCAGGTGCAGAAGATCGTCGTCGATCAGGCGCTGGTGTTCCCGCTGTACGCGCCGGCCGACCAGATCGCCGCCGCGAGCAGCGTCGGCGGGCTCGGGTTCGAGCCGACCGCCGGTGTTCCGGTCAGCGCCTACCACCTCTGGGCCGGCAAGTGATCGCAGCGGCCGGGCGGCGGGTCGGTGCGGGCCTGCTGGTGCTCTGGGTGGCGGCCACGGCGGCGTACGTCGCGCTGCTGGCCGCGCCCGGCGACACCGTGGACAGCATCATCGGCGACGGGCCGGACAGCCCGCTGATCCGTTCGCAGATCATCGCCGAGTGGGGGCTGGACCGTCCGGTGATCCTGCAGTATGTGGACTTCCTGTGGCGGGCGGTGCAGGGGGACCTGGGCCGGTCGTACCTGTTGCAGCGCCCGGTGACCGAGGTGATCGGCGCGCAGCTGTGGCCGTCGCTGAAGCTGGCGCTGGCCGCCGCCGGGGTCGGCATCGTGCTGGCGGTGGTGCTGGCGGTCACCACCCGGCGCCGGTGGGCGCGGCGGATCAGTTCGGTCAGTGAGCTGATCGTGGTGTCCACGCCGCCGTTCCTGATCGGGATCGTGCTGCTCAGTGTCTTCTCCTTCCACTTCGGGTTGTTCCCGGTCTCCGGTGACCGGGACCTGTCCGCGCTGGTGCTGCCGGCGCTGACGATGGGCCTGCCGATCGCCGGCACCCTCGCCCAGGTGTTGCGCGACGGCCTGGACCGGGCGCTGGACGAGCCGTTCGCGGTCACCGCCCGGGCCCGGGGGCTGCGGGAGAACGCGGTGCTGGTCCGGCATGCGCTGCGGCACGCCCTGCTGCCGGCGGTGGCGTTGCTCGGCTGGAGCTTCGGTGTCCTGATCGGCGGCACCGTGATCATCGAGAGTGTGTTCGGCCGGCCCGGCCTGGGGCAGGTCGCGGTGTCGGCGGTGAGCAGCGGCGACATGCCGGTGGTGATGGCGGTCGTGGTGTTCTCCGCGGCCGGGTTCGTGCTCGTCAACACGGTCGCCGACCTGGCGTTCCTGCTCATCGACCCGCGGTTGCGAAGGAGCTGACGATGACCGTCGCGTTGACCCGGCCGTTCACCGGCCGGCTGGGGAGCACGTCGCGTTCGCGGCCCCGGACCGGTGTCGCCGTCGCGGTGGCCTTCCTGCTGCTGGCGCTGGCCGCGGCGGCGGTGCCGGGGCTGTTCGCCGGGGATCCGCTCGCGGCCGACCCGCTGCGGGTGCTCGAGGCGCCGTCGGCCGCGCACTGGTTCGGCACCGACCAGCTGGGCCGTGACGTCTTCGACCGGGTGGTGCACGGCGCCCGGCATTCGCTGAGCATCGGGGTGGCGGCCACCGGTATCTCGGTCGGCGCCGGGCTGCTGCTCGGGTTGCTCGCCGGGCTCACCCACCGGTACGCCGACGAGGCCCTGAGCCGCGGGTTCGACGCGCTGTCGGCGTTCCCGCTGGTGCTGCTCGCGTTGCTGTTCATCGCGGTGGCCGGGGTCGGCACCACCAGCCTGATCGTGGCGATCGGGCTGGCGATGATGCCGCACTACGCGCGGGTGGTGCGGGCGCAGACGTTCGTGGTGCGGCGGGCCGCGTACGTGACGCATGCGGTTGCGTTCGGTGGTTCCCGGATCCGCCTCGTCCTGCGGCACGTGCTGCCCAACGTGCTCGGGCCGGTCCCGGTCCTGGCGATGATCGGCCTCGGCGAGTCCATCATGATCGCCGCCGGGTTGAGTTTCCTGGGTCTCGGACCGCAGCCGCCCTCCCCGGAGTGGGGCGCGATGATCTCCGAGGGCCGCGGTTATCTGCACGTGGCCTGGTGGGCGTCGATCCTGCCCGGTGCGGTGGTCACCGCCGTCGTGATCGCCCTGACCGTCACCGGCCGTCGTCTCCAGCGCCGCTTCGAGGGCCGGGAGGCCGCATGATCGAGGTCGAGAATCTGCGGGTCGTCTTCCGGCTGCCGAAGCGGCAGGTGGAGGCGGTCCGCGGGGTCAGCTTCCGGATCGAACCGGGCGAGTGCGTGGCCCTGGTGGGGGAGAGCGGCTCCGGCAAGAGCGTCACCGCGCGCAGCCTGGCCGGGCTCGCCGGGCCGGGCGCGCAGGTGAGCGCCGACCGGTTCACCGTCGACGGGCGTGACATGCGCGGGGCCACCGGCCGGGACTGGCGGCGGCTGCGCGGCCGGTTCGCCGGGCTGATCCTGCAGGACGCGCTGGTCTCGCTCGACCCGCTGCGCACGGTCGGCGCGGAGATCGGGGAGGTGCTGCGCACCCACGGCATCGGCGAGCGCCGCGACCGCGACGCCCGGGTCCGGCAGCTGCTCACCGACGTGCACGTGCCGGAACCGGAACGCCGCGCGAGGCAGTACCCGCACCAGCTCTCCGGCGGGTTGCGCCAGCGGGCCCTGATCGCGTCGGCGCTGGCCGGCGGCCCGCGGCTGCTGATCGCCGACGAACCCACCACCGCCCTGGACGCCACCGTCCAGGCGCAGATCCTCACCCTGCTCGCGGAACGGCGGGCGGCCGGCGAGACCCTGCTGCTGATCAGCCACGACCTGGCCGTGGTGTCGCGACTCGCCGACCGGATCCTGGTGATGAAGGACGGCCGGATCGTCGAGTCCGGGACGACCGGTGTGCTGCTGTCGGCGGCCGGGCACCCGTACACGAAGGAACTGATCGCGGCGGCGAACGGCCGCCGACGCCCGGCCCGCACCGAGCCGGGACCGGTGGTCGCCGAGGCGACCGCGTTGCGCAAGGTCTACGGGGACCGCACCGTCGTCCGCGACGTCGGGGTGAGTATCCGCCGCGGCGAGATCGTCGGCCTGGTCGGCGAGTCCGGGTCGGGCAAGACCACCCTGGCGCAACTGCTGTTCGGTCTGACCGACCCGACGTCCGGGCACGTGCGGTTCGAGGGCGAGCCGTTCAGTGGCATCCCGGAACGGGCCCGCCGGCCGATCCGGCGGCGGCTGCAGTTCATCGCCCAGGATCCGCTGTCCGCGTTCGATCCGCGCTGGACGGTGCGACGCATCGTCGGCGAGGCGCTCGGCCGGGGTGAGAGCGCCGAACCGGTGCTGGCCCGGGTCGGTCTCGGCCCGGAGGTGCTGGACCGCTATCCGCGGCAGCTCTCCGGCGGGCAGCGGCAGCGGGTCGCGGTCGCCCGGGCCATCGCGCCCCGCCCCAGCCTGATCATCTGCGACGAGCCGGTGTCCGCCCTGGACGTGTCGGTGCAGGCGCAGGTCCTGGATCTGCTCGCCGGGATCCGGGAGACCGACGGGACGGCGCTGCTGTTCATCTCCCACGACCTCGGGGTGATCCGCGACATCGCCGACCGGGTGCTGGTCCTGCAGGACGGCCGGGTCGTCGAGCAGGGCCCGGTCAAGGCCGTCTTCGACCACGCCGGACACGAGTACACGCGCACGCTGCTGGCCGCCGTGCCGAAACTGGAGGTAAGGACATGACCCTACGACTGGCGGTCGAGCTGGACGGTGGCTCGTTCGCCGCCCCCGACTGGATCGCCCGGATCCGGGCCCTCGACGAGGCGGAGCTGGACTTCGTCACGTTCGCCGACACGTTCGGCGGGGCCGGGCCGGAGGCGGTGCTGCTGGCCGCGCGGCTCGCACCGCTGACCCGGCACGTCGGCCTGGTTCCGGTGGCCACCACCACCCACACCGAACCGTTCCACCTGTCCACCGCGCTGGCCACGCTCGACTTCGTGAGCCGGGGCCGGGCGGGCTGGCAGGTGCGGGTCTCCGCCGACCCGGGCGAGGCGGCCCTGGTCGGGCGCCGCGAACCGCTCGGGTTCGGCGGCCTGTTCGCCGAGGCCCGGGAGGCCGTCGAGGTGGTGCGGCGGCTCTGGGACAGCTGGCAGGACGACGCGATCATCAAGGACGTGGCGACCGGCCGGTACATCGACCGGGACCGGCTGCACTACGTGGAGTTCGACGGCACGTACTTCTCGGTGAAGGGCCCGTCGATCGTGCCGCGGCCGCCGCAGGGGCAGCCGGTGGTGGCGGCGCTGGCCCACGGGCCGCAGGTGTGGAACTCCCTGGACGTCGACGTGTACTTCACGACGCCGGACGCCGCCGCCGACATCGTGCGGGACCTCCCGGCCGAGAAGAAGATCTTCATCGACGTGGCGGTGTCGGACAACACCGTTGATGTCATTGAAAAACTAGAGAAAACCGGCATTTCAGGGGTACGCCTGACCGGCGCCGACGTGGACGGCGACCTGGTGGCAGAGCTGCGGCGACGTGGCCTGTTCACCCCGTCGGACGCCACCACCCTGCGCGAACGCCTCGGCCTGCCGCAGGCCGTCAACCGTTACGAGGAGGCGGCCCATGCCTAAACAGATCATCCTCGCCGCGCACTTCCCGGGCGTGAACAACACCACCGTGTGGAGCGACCCCCGCGCCGGCAGCCAGATCGCCTTCGACTCCTTCGTTCACCTCGCCCGGACCGCCGAACGCGGCCTGTTCGACTTCTTCTTCCTCGCCGAAGGGCTGCGCCTGCGCGAGCAGCGGGGACTGATCCACGACCTGGACGTGGTCGGGCGCCCGGACACGCTGACCGTGCTGTCCGCACTGGCCGCCGTCACCGAACACCTGGGCCTGGCCGGCACGCTCAACGCCACCTGGCACGAGCCGTTCGAACTGGCCCGGCAACTGGCCACCCTGGACCACCTGTCGAACGGGCGGGCCGCGTGGAACGTGGTGACCTCACCCGGGGCGTTCTTCGGCGAGAACTTCCGGCGCGGCGGGTTCCTCGACCACGCGGACCGGTACGTGCGGGCCGCCGAGTTCATCACGACGGCGAAGGCGCTGTGGGACACCGGCGGCGGCGACTTCCGGATCCGCACCAGCCAGTTCGACATCTCCGGCACGTTTCCGGTGCCGCGCAGCCCGCAGGGCCACCCGGTGATCCTGCAGGCCGGGGACTCCGCCGGCGGGCGCGACGTGGCGGCGGAGCACGCCGATGCGATCTTCTCGCGGCACCACCGGATCGACGACGCCCGCGAGTTCTACCGCGACATCAAGACACGCGTGGCCGGCCACGGGCGCGACCCCGACGACCTCAAAATCATCCCGGGCGTCTCGTACGTGCTGGGCGACAGCGCCGCCGACGCCCAGGAGAAGGCGCACCACATCCGCCGGCAGCAGGTCAGCCCGCAGACCGCGATCCTGCTGCTGGAACAACTGTGGAACCGGGACCTGTCCGGCTACGACCCCGAGGGCCCGCTGCCGTCGATCGATCCGGTACTGGACGAGGACGACACGATCATCAAGGGCCGCGCCGGCATGTACCCGGACCGGATCGGTACCGCGAACGAATGGCGGGCGCTGGCCGAGCAGAAGAAACTGTCGATCCGCGACCTGATCATCGAGGTGACCGGCCGGCAGAACTTCATCGGCACCCCCGCCGACGTCGCCGCCCGCCTCGACGAATACGTCCAGACCGGCGCGTGCGACGGGTTCATCCTGGTCCCGCACCTGACCCCGACCGGCCTGGACGACTTCGTGGACCAGGTCGTGCCGCTGCTGCAGGAACGCGGCGTGTTCCGCACCGGGTACACCGGCACCACCCTGCGGCAGAACCTGGGCCTGCGATGAAGTTCCTGCTGCTCAGCCTGATCACGTACACCGACCGGTCGAAGAGCCAGACCCGGCGGCTGCGCGAGGTGGTCGAGAACGCCGTGCTGGGCGAGGAACTCGGCTTCGACGCGTACGGGGTCGGCGAACGCCACGAACGGCCGTTCCTGTCCTCGTCGCCGCCGGTGGTGCTCAGCCACATCGCGGCCCGCACCTCCCGGATCGAACTGTGGACCGGGGTCACCACGCTGAGCCTGCTCGACCCGGTCCGGGCCTTCGAGGACTACAGCACCCTGGACAACCTGTCCGGCGGCCGGCTGCAACTGATCATCGGCAAGGGCAACGGGGCGGCCCAGGCGCAGCTGTTCCACGTGACCGTCGACGACCAGTGGGACCGGCTACGGGAGAGCTACGACCTGTTCCGCCGGTTGTGGCGCGAGGACGAGGTCACCTGGCAGGGACGGTTCCGGCCGTCGCTGACCGGCGCCGAGACCTGGCCGCGGCCCCTGCAGCAGCCGATCACCGTCTGGCACGGCAGCGCGACGAGCCGGGCATCGGTGGACCTGGCCGCGTCCTACGGCGACCCGCTGTTCTCGGCCAACGTGACGAACCCGATCGAGCCGTACGCCGAACTGATCGACTACTACCGGGAACGGTGGGCGTTCCACGGCCACGACCCGGCCGCGATCCGGATCGGCGCCGGCACGGCCGGTTTCTACGCCGCCCGCACGACACAGGAAGCCGTCTCCGTCTACAAGCCGATCTATGAACGCAGGCTGCAGGCGTTCCGGGCGGTCGGGGTGCAACCCGTCTTCCCCACCCTCGAGGACGCGATCGAGCGCAGCTCCATCCTGGTCGGCAGCCCGCAACAGATCATCGACAAGGTGCACCGGTACCACGAGCGGTTCGGCCACGCGGTGATGCACCTGAGCGCCGACACCGAAGGGCTCACCGACGAACAGCACCGGGCGAGCCTGGAACTGTTCGCCGGCGAGATCGCCCCCGTTCTCCGACCACTGAAAGGGCGGTAGGCATGCCCGTACCCCTCTCGATCCTGGACCTGGCCCCGCTCGTCGCCGGCGGTGACGTCGGTGACGCCCTGCGCCGCACCCTCGACCTGGCCCGCCGGGCCGAACAGTTCGGCTACCACCGCTACTGGGTGGCCGAACACCACTTCACCCCCGGCGTGGCCAGCGCCCAGCCGGCCCTGCTGCTCGGGCAGATCGCCGCGGTCACCGACCACATCCGGCTCGGCTCCGGCGCCGTGCAGACCGGACACCAGACCGCCCTGTCGATCGTGGAACAGTTCGGGCTGCTCGACGCGCTCTACCCCGGACGCTTCGACCTGGGGCTGGGCCGGTCCGGGCAGGCCAAGAAGGAGGCGCTGCGGGAGACCGCGAAACACGCCGTGCCGCAGGAGGAGCAGGTCGTCGACGGCCTGCTCATCCCGAAACCGTTCTCCTGGGCGCCGATCTTCGCCTCGAAGCGCACCGCCCTGGCGAGCAGCCTGCTGCAACAGCCGGGCGCCGAGTCGCTGCCCCTCGACGAGATCCTCGACCAGATCTTCGCCCTGCTCGCCGGGCCCTACACCGACGGCGAGGGCAACGAGGTCACCGCGATCCCCGGCGCCGGCGCCGACCTCGAGGTGTGGCTGCTCGGCAGCAGCGGCGGCGAGAGCGCCCGCACCGCCGGGGCGCGCGGCCTGCCGTTCGCCGCGAACTACCACGTCGCCCCGGCCAAGGTCCTCGAGGCCGCGCAGGCGTACCGCGCATCGTTCGTGCCGTCGTCGTCCTTGGCGAAACCCCACCTGATGGTGTCGGCGGACGTCCTGGTCGCCGAGGACGACGCGACGGCCCAACGCCTGGCGGTGCCCTTCGCCCTGTGGGTGCGCAGCATCCGGACCGGGCTCGGCGCAGTGCCGTTCCCCAGCATCGAACAGGCCGAGGGGTACGCGTGGAGCAGCGCCGACGACGACCTGGTGGCCGACCGGGTGTCCACCCGGTTCGTCGGCTCACCCGCCACCGTCGCCGAGCAGCTGCGCACCCTGCAACGCGTCACCGGCGCCGACGAACTACTGGTCACCACGATCGCCTACCACCACCCCGACCGGGTCCGCAGCTACGAACTGCTCGCCAAGGAATGGGGGTACCCCTTCCCGGTGGACCAGCGGTGAACCGGACCGCCGGCAGGCCCGGCCCGGCACCCTGAAAGGGTGGAGTTACGGCAGCTCAGCTATGTGGAGGCGGTCGCCCGGCACGGGGGTTTCACCCGGGCCGCCGAGCGGCTGCACGTGGCCCAGTCCGCGGTGTCCGCCCAGATCCGGGCCCTCGAGGCGGAGATCGGGGTGCCGCTGTTCGCCCGCACCACCCGAAAGGTGGCGCTGACACCCGCCGGGGAGATGTTCGTCGCCCGCGCCCGGCGGGTGCTCGCCGAACTCGACGGCGCCCGCGCCGAACTCGGCGAGATCACCACCGTGAGCGGGGGCCGGGTCGCGATCGGCGCGGCCGCCGTCGGCGGCTACGACCTGCCGCGCGTGCTGGGCGCCTTCCGCGACCGGTTCCCCGACATCACCGTCCGGCTGCGGTCCGGGCCGCTGACCGGGCTGCTCGGCGCCCTCGACGAAGGCGACCTGGACCTGGTGGTCGGCCCGGTCTACGTGGACCTGCCACCCCGGTTCGAGGCGCTGCCGCTGCTCGACGAATACCTGGTCCTGGCCGTGCCACCGGGACACGCCCTGGACCGGCCGGCCCGGCTGAACCTCACCGACACCCGCGACGAACCGTACGCCGGCGAACCACCGGGCAGCCTGCTGCGCTGGATCCTCACCGACGCCGCCCGCAGCGCCGGCTTCACCCCCCGCGTCCAGTACGAGTCCCCGCACCCGGCGGGCGTGCGCGCCCTGGTCGCGGCCGGCTGCGGCGTGGCCCTGCTGACCCGGCAGGCCGCGGAGGCCCCGGCCGGCCCGCCGATCGTGGTCCGCCACCTGCACCCGCCACCCCTGCACCCGCCGATCGGCGTGCTGCACCACCGGGACCGGCCGCTGCCCGCCGCCGCGGTCACCTGCCGTCACCACCTGGCCGAGGCGTCCCCGAACCGCCCGATCCCGTCGCCGGTCCCGGTGGCCGCCCCCGCCGGCGGCCCACCCGATCAACCGGACTCGATGACCTGACCGTTCGCGGGCATGGTGGACGGATGGCCGATAGTGCCCTCCCGCCCACCGGTGGATGCTCGATGCCACATCGGCTGACCGGGAGGGCGCGACGTGCCGACTGACCTCATGCGGCTGCAGGCGACGGACGGGACCGCGGTGCTGGTCGAGATCGACCCACCGTCCACCGACGGCGCCGGGATGGTCGACGTCGGCCTGGACACCGCGGTGGTCAAGGCTCGCGAGTCCCTCGAGGCGAGCCTCACCGAGATCCGCGAGATGGCCCAGCGCGCACTCGGCACCCTCCGGGGCGGTCCCCGCCGGCCGGACAGCGTCGAACTGGAGTTCGGCGTCAAGTTCAAGGCCGAGACCGGGGCGGTGGTCGCCAAGACCGCCGCCGAGGGGCATCTGATCGTCCGGCTGGCCTGGTCCGCGCAGACGGCCGGCCCGCGGGAGTCCGACGACGCATGACTGAGCCGCTCTGGCAGGCCCGGATCGACGTCCCGGCCACCGGAAGACGCGGCAGCGGCTTCCTGGTCGGTCCCCGGCACGTCCTGACCTGCGCCCACGTGGTGCGCGGACAGGCCGCCGCCACCGTCGTGCTGCGCGACCGCCCCGAGCCCCGCCCCGCTGCCGTGGTCACCGGCGGCCCGTGGTGGACGCCGACCGCGGACGCCGCCGACGTCGCCGTCCTCGAACTGGAGCAGCCGGTCCGGGTACCGCCGGCCGAGTTCGCCCCGCACCACGCCGTCGAGATCTATGCCGGGCAGCCGTTCACCGCCCTCGGGTTCCCCCGCGGCTTCGCCGACGACGGCGTCAACACCCGGTTCCGGGCCGCTCCGCTGCGCCTGATGGGCGCCAACGTCCAGCTCGACGCCGACGACGACCTGGGAGCCTGGCTGCCGTCAGGGTTCAGCGGCGCGGCCGCGTACCACGAGAGCACCGGCCGGGTCGTGGGGATGATCAAAGGCGCGAGCGCCGGCGAGGAACGCATCGGCGTGATGGTGCCGGTCGCCCGGCTCGCCCAGCACTGCCCCCGGCTGGACGACATCATCGAGCTCGGGGCGCTCAGCGCCCGCGCCTACACCGAGCTGCGCGCGGCGCTGCGGCCGCTGGCGATCCCACCGGCCAAGGTCGGCCGGATCCTCGCCCGGCTTCGCGGCCAGGTCGACGGGCTGCCCCACCGGCTGACCACCCTGCCGGCGTTGATCGAATCCCTGGTGGTGGAGCCGGTCGACCTCGACGACGAGGAGATGCTCGGCGTCCTCAGCGGCCTGCTGACCCGGTTCCCCACCGACGAGATCCGGCGATGGGTCAACACGCACATCTTCAAGTACAACCCGACCGCGCCGGTCCCGGTCCACGAGTGCGCCGTGGTGATCCGGCTCGAACCGTCCGCGGCGGCCCCCGGGGAGACCTACGACCTCACCGTGTGGACGGTCACCGGCCCGGACGGCGAGCTGACCGAACCCGTTCTGCACCGCGGCGGGCTGACCCGGGCGCAATGGCGCGATCAGGTCGAGACCGCGCTCGTTGAAGCCCTGGACCGGCTCCCGGCCGGCAGCGACGCCGCGGCGGTCGAGTTCGTCCTGCCCCGCAGCTTCCTGGCCGAGCCGGTGGACGAGTGGACCGACCTGGCCGACGACCGCACCCCGCTCGGCATCACCCGCCCGGTCACCGTCCGCGACCTCGACTGGTTCCACCACGCCAACCCGGCACGGCTCACCCGCAGCGCGGAGATGCTGCGGGAACGCCACGCCGGTATCGGCGAGCACCTGCGCTGGCGCGACTGCACCGAACAGCCGGGCGACCCGGTCCGCTACAAGGCCTGGCTGCGCCAGGACGACGGCCCCTTCGCCCTCGGCCTCGCCGGGGACTGGTCCCGCCCGGAACACGTCGCCGGCGCGGTGGCCGCCGGGCCGCCGATCCTGCTCTGGCGCCGGCTGCCCTGCCAGTCCGACCACCCGCCCGGCGCCGACTGCCCAACCGTGCGGTACCGGCAGGAACTCGGCGACCGGCTGCGCGGCACGACCATCGACACCATCGGCGCCGCGCTGCGCAGGATCCGCGCGGACGCGGCGGCCGAAGGCGACAAACACTGTGGCAGCGGCGTCACGCTGCTGCGTGACGACGGCCGGCGGCGGCCCCTGCCGCTCAGCTTCGCGGAGTGAGGTGACCGTGCCCGACGACGCCTGGCACATCTACCGGGGGACCGGTGAGCCCAACGACCGGATCGGCACGCTGCCGCCACCACCGCCGTGGCGGGGCTTCGACCCGGACCCGGACCCCGGTGACGAACCGCCGTTCGTCCCGGAGACCCGGGACAAGGAACACCGGGCCGGCCTGCGGTACCGGCCGGACCCGCAGACCGTCGAACTGGTCAACGCGGCGCTGTACCTGCGCCGCCCGCTGCTGGTCACCGGGGCGCCGGGCACCGGCAAGTCCACGCTGGCCACCGCCATCGCCCACGAGCTGAACCTGGGCCGGGCGCTGCGCTGGAACATCACCAGCCGGGCCACCCTGCGCGACGGGCTCTATCAGTACGATCCGTTGGCCCGGCTCTACGCGGCCAGCCGCCGCGACGACGACCCGGCCGCGGACCCCGACGAGGACCTGGGCCGCTACCTGCGGCTCGGCCCGCTCGGCACCGCCCTCCTGCCCCGCCGCCGACCCCGGGTTCTGCTCATCGACGAGGTCGACAAGGCGGACCTGGACCTGCCGAACGACCTGCTCACCATCTTCGAGGACGGCGAGTTCGAGATCGCCGAGCTGCTGCGCCGGCCGGAACAGCACGCGCACACCCTGGTGAGCACCATTGACAGCCCGCAACGCGTCGGCGTCCGCGACGGGCGGGTCCGCTGCAGCCGCTTCCCGATCGTCGTGATGACCAGCAACGACGAGCGGGAGTTCCCGCCCGCGTTCCTGCGCCGCTGCGTCCAGGTCCGCATCGAGACCCCGGACGAACGCAAACTGCAGCAGATCGTCGAGGCCCACCTGCCCGACATGGCGCCGGACAGCGCCGCGGTCATCCGCCAGTTCCTGGCCGGGCAGAAGGCGGGCGGCCTCGCCACCGACCAGCTCCTCAACGCGATCTACCTGGTGCACGCGGCCCGGCTCGACCGGGACAAGACCCGCGAAGCCCTGGCCGCGGTGGTGATGACACCCCTGGTCCGCCGGTGAACCTGGAGGACCTGCGTGCCGTCGTCCGGGCCGGCGGGGCCGAGCCGACGCCGGTCGAGTTGGCCGAGACGCTGTGGCTCGCCGCGCAGATCCGCACGGCCGCGGCCGGCCGGCCCCCGCTGCCCGCGCCACCGGCCCGGCCGGCGCCGGGACGTGCTGCCGCCACCCCGCCCGGCCCGCCGGACCCGGGGCCGCCCCCGCCGGCGCCGGTTCCGCCACCGGCCCCCGCCGCGCAGCCACCCCCGGTGGAGCTGCACCCGTTCCGCGCCCCGCGCGGCCCGGCCCGGCCGGCGGGCGTCGCCGAGGTCCCGCGGCCCATCGCCCTGGCCGGCCGCCTCGCCTTCCAGCGGGCCCTGCACCCGCTGTTGCGCCGCGTCCCGGTCGCCGGCCTGGGCACCCTGGACGAGGAGGCGACCGCCACCCGCGCCGCCGACCACCCCCGCGGCGCCCGCTGGCCGGCCGTGATGCGGCCCCCGGCCGGACTGTGGCTGGACGCGATCGTCGTCGTCGACGCCGGCGACTCGATGGCGATCTGGCAGGGACTGGCCACCGAGATCATCGAGGTGCTGCGGGAGTCCGGCGTCTTCCGTCAGGTGGCCCGGCACCGCCTCACCGGTGCCGGCCCGCAGGCCCGGCTCGCCGACTGGCAGGACCGTACGGTCGCGCCCCGCCGGCTCGTCGACCCGGTCAACCGGCGGGTGGTGTTCGTCGTCAGCGACTGCGTCGGCCCCGTCTGGCGATCCGGATCGGCCGGCGCCATGCTGCGCGACTGGGCCCGGCGCGGACCGGTGGCCGTCCTGCAACCCCTGCCCGCCCGGCTCTGGGCCCGTACCGCCGCGCCCACCGTCGCCGGCACCCTCACCGCGCCCCGGCCCTGCGCGCCCAACGCCGACCTGCGGTTCGCCGCCTTCGGCGGGCGCGATGCCCCGGACGGCCCGGTGGTGCCGGTCCTGGAGATCGACAGCGTCTGGCTGCACCGGTGGTGCACCCTCGTCGCCGGGGGACCGCCGATCACCGCGGCCGTCACCGCTGCCGGACCGCCGGCCGCGCCGGACCAGGTACGGACCCCGCCGCTCACCCCGGACCAGCGGGTCCGCGCGTTCCGGGCGCACTCCTCCCGGGAGGCCTTCGAACTGGCCCGCTACGTCGCCCTCGGCGAACCGCTCCTGGACGTCATCCGCTACATCCACGACGCGATGTTCCCCACAGCCTCCCCGGCCCACCTGGCCGAGCTGTTGCTCAGCGGGCTGCTGCACGCGGAGGACCCGAAACTCGGCCGGTACCGATTCGTCGACGGCGTCCCGGAATTGCTGCTGTCCACCCTCACCGTCAGCGAGACCCTGCAGGCCGACCTGGTCCGGCAGCGTGTCTCCGTCTCGGTCAGCGGCAACCTGACCGCCCGCCGGCCCCGGTTCCCGACCCTGGTGCCCGGCGGCGGCGAGGAACGTCTGGGCGGCGACAGCCGGCCGTTCGCCGTCACCGCGCTCGGCCGTCGCCACATCGACCGGGCCCGCCGCCGCCTGACCCGGGCCGCGCCCGCCGCCGACCACCCGGGAACCGGGCCGGGCGGCCCGGCCCGCACACCGGGCCCGGCCGACCTCGTCCGGCTCCTCGACCCGCGCGGCGCCGTCCCGGCGCTGCGCCACCGCGACTCCGAACTGGACGCGCTGCTCGCCTGGTGCGCCACCACCGGCGGCGGCACGTCGGTGATGCTGCTCTCCGGCCCGGCCGGCACCGGCAAGTCTCGGCTCTGGGCGGAACTCGTCCGCCGCCTGCCCGGCTGGCGCTCGGCCGGCGGCCGGGCGCCGCTGCCGCCCGGCGACGGCCCGGTCCTGATCGTCGCCGACCGCGCCGACCAGTACGCCGACCACGTCCTCGACCCGCTGCCCCCACCTACGGACCGGCCGGTCCGCCTACTGATCGTCGCCCGCTCGGCCGGGGAGTGGTGGCGCGACCTGCTCACCGATGCCGAGGCACGGGGATTCACCACGGCCGGCGAGACCCGGCTCGACCGGTTCGCGGCCGGCGCGGCCACCCCGGCCGCGCTACAGGGCCTGGTCACCGAACTGGCCGGCCACCTGTACCCCGGCGGCGGCTCCGCGGTGACCCGGGCCCGGCACACGGTGGCCGGCTGGGCCGCCGACCTCGGCGCCGCCACACCGGCGGACTGGGTGATCCTCGCCTGCCAGGCCCTGTCCGCCGCCGGCACGGCCGACTACCTGCGGCACCTAGCCGACGGCGAACGCTGGTACGCCGAACGGTCCGCGGTCCGGACCGGCATCTCCTTCGCCACCCCGGACCGGCTCGACTTCTACCGCGCCGCGGCCCAGCTGTACGGCGCGTCCGGCGCCACCGAAGCCCACGAGACGGCACGCCGGATCAGCGCCCCCGACGGCACCGACCCGGAACGGACCCGGCGGATCACCACCTGGCTGTACGAGCTCTACCCCGGCCCGCAGGAGGACAACTACTGGTCGCCGTTGCCGCACGCGCTCCGCCGCCGGCTGGTGCTGTCCCTGGTCGGCGGTGACCACGGGCTGCTCACCCTGCTGGGATCGGTCACCGGCCGGCAGGCCGCCCGGGCGCTGGACCTGCTGGTGCCGGCCTGCCCGGACACCCCCGGCCTGATGCCCGCCCTCTGGCGCGCCGCCGCCGGCCACCCGGCCCTGCACGCCGGGATCCTGCGCCGGGCGGCCCGCTCCGGTGGCATCGGCGCCGATCTGCTCGCCCTGGCCCGGGAGACGGTGACCGACCGCGCCACCCCGGTAGCCCTGCTCCGGGCCGTCGTCGACGGGGTGCCGAGAATCGCCACCCTCTTCGCCGGGCAGCCCCGGGCGACCGCGGACGCCCTGGTCGCCGCGATCGAACGACTCGCCGCCCTCAGCGCGCCGCACCGCCGGACACTCGCCGACGCCTTCCGGGAACGCGGCCGGCTCGGCGAACACGCCGGCCAGGACGCCGACGCGCTGCAGGACGCCGAGTACGAACTGGACCTGCGCCGCCGCCTCGCCGCGGCCGGACCGGGGACCGCCGAACTGGCCCGCACCCTCACCGCGTACGCACTGCGCCTGGAACGGGCCCACCGCCCGCTGCACGGACTCGCCGCCGTCACCGAGGCGATCCAGCTGCTCGACCGGCTCCGCGGCGACCCCGCGACGGCCCCGGCCCGTGCCCACGCCCTGGTGTGCCGGGCTCGCCTGCTCGGCGACCTGGGCCGGGCCGACGAGGCCGTCGACGCGGCCTCGGAGGGCGTGGCCCGCTACCGGGACCTGGACCCGGCCGGCCCAACGGAGCTCGCCGAGGCGCTGCTCGTCGAAGCCGCGCAGGCCCGCGCCGCCGGGCGGCCCGACCTCGCCGTCCGGGCCGGTGCCGAAGCGGTCGAACGGTACGACGAACTGACCGCGACCGGCGCCGGGGACGTCCGGTCCCGGCTCGCCTACGCCTGCTGCGCCCACGGGATGGACCTCGCCGACCTGGGCTCGCACGCGGCCGGGCTGGCGTTGCTGGACCGGGCCGTCGCGCTCTACCGCGAGCTCGCCGCGAACGCCCCCAGCCGCCTGCCGGGCGTCGCCACCGCGCAGACCGGCCGCGGCCTGCTGCTGGCCGAGCTGGAACACCTCGACCAGGCCGAGGACGCCTTCGCGGATGCCGCCGCCGTCTACCGCACCCTCGCGCCGGACGGCGAACCCGGCCCGGCGACCGCCGCCCTCGCGGGAGTGCTCACCATGCAGGGGCAGACGACGGCGCTGACCGGCCGCTTCGACGACGCGCTCGGCCTGCTGACCACCGCCTGCAGGCTCCGGGAGCGGATCCACACCGCCGACCCGCTCGACGCCGGGGCCCGCCACCACCTTGCGTTCGCCTACCAGTGCCTGGCCGAACTCCACGAGCGCCGCGGCGAGGGCGAACCGGCCCGGGCGCACGCCACCCAGGCCCGCCTCTTACGCGGCGACCTCTGACCCTGGGGCGACTCTCAACCGCGCGGCGGCAGGATCCGGCCCAGTAGCCGCCGGGGCTGAGCGACCGCCCAGCGTGCCGGCCACGGCTCACCGAGCAGCAGGATCTGCTCGCTGACCTCCCGCAGGCGAAGAGCCGAGGTCCGGGTCAGGAAGTCCCGCAGCCGCGATCGTACGAAATCGAGCACCTGGACGTCCGCCGCCGACGCGTCCGGGAACGGCGACTCGCACACGACGAACGCCATCGCCACCTGCGCCGGACGCCAGACCTCGGAATCCAGGCCACCGCCCACCGTGCGTGTGTACTCGCCGCGCAGCTCCGGCGCCGCGTCCAGAACCGCCATCGTGGTCGGCGCGTACGGGCACTCGACCATCGCCACCAGCAGCCGGTCCAGGTGCGCGTCCAGGGTGTGGCCGGGCACCTGCCGCATCACCTCGGCCACCCGGTTCGCGTCCGTCGAACCCTTCTCGAGTTGGACGATCACGAACCGGACGTTGCTCTCGTCGGCCAAGACGGCGGCGACACGCTGCCCCGGATCCCAGATCCGGCTGCTCTCGGCCAAGATGTAGGCCGCCTGGAAGGCCCGGTCGTCCACCGGCCCGGCGAGCAGAGCAGTGGAGAGTAGCGGAAAGTAGCGGGGTCCGTACACCAGGTTGCGCGGCTGGACCACGGCGAGCCGGCGGGCCTCCGCCATGGTCGGGACGACCCGCCGCCACAGCACCTCGGCCAGCCGCTCGAAGGCCGGCCCGGGCGGCTCCTCCTGGACGGCGGCCTGCAATCGCGTCCGGAAGAGCCCGGCCCGGCCTTCGTCGTCGAGGTGGAGCATCCCGGCACTGACCAGCGCCTGATCGAGAGGTATGCCCAGGCCCACCTGGTCGGTCAGCAGGGTGTCCCACCACTGGTCGCCGAAGAGCTCGGCGGAACCGGGGGCGGTGTCGTCGACGAGACGACGGTTCAGCAGGGCCCGCAGCCGCTCCTCGACGACGTCACCACCGGCCCACTCGTCCGGGTTGAACTTCGCGTCCGGGCGAGCGGCCCAGTGCTCGATGAACCGCTGCAGCCCCGGTTCGCTCATCGCCAGCGCCGGCGCCACCCCGAACCGGAAGGCCAGCCGCAGCAGAGCCTCGCACCGGTCCGGTTCGGCCTGGTGCATCTCCTCGGCGAGCATCTCCGCCGCGTCCGCGGCGTCCCAGGCACCCTCGGCCAGCGGGGACAACTCGCCGGGCGACACCGGACGGCCGTCGCGCAGGCCCTGGATCTCGGCTTGCAGCAGCTCCAGGCGTACTCGCCCGGCGTGCCCGGTCCGGTCGTCCTGGACGGCCTCGTCCAGCTCCAGCAACTCCTCGACCGTCCACGTCGAGGCGTTGGCCAGCAGGCGGTCGATCACCTGAGCGCCGTAACGGTCGATCAGGTGCCGTGGCGCGGACGCCAACCAGGCGACGATCGGGCGCACCGCACCCGGGTGCGGCGACCGGTTCAGCACCACGGCCAGTGCCAGTTCGGACTGCGCCGGCCGGATCTGCGGCGACCCGGCCTCCGCGTCGGCGGCCACCTCGACCGCGTCCATCACGTCGTAGGGATCCTCAGCGAGGAACAACTGCACCCACCGGGCGCTGTACGGGTCCCGCTCCACCGCCGTCCAATCCTGCTGTATCAGGTCGAACACCACGTAGCCGAGCTGGTTGTCCAGGTTCGCCGCCCCGGTCGCCCAGTCCGGGTGCACCGCCAGGATCCGGTGGTTCGCGTATGCCGGATTCAGCGTGAAGATTTTGAAGTCGATGGCCAGCGCCTGACGATGCGGCACCAGCAGCGTGGCGGCGGCCACCCAGCGCAGCACCGGCTCGGGATGCCGGGCCAGGAACAGCACCCGCCGCCGGTCCGAGCCCCGCCGCAGATGCGACAACAGTGCGGTCAGCAGGGCCGCCCCGCGATACTGCGACTGCACGAAGAGCTGGGCCTCCGGGACGGTGAGCGGGCCCGGCTGCCACCCCGGCTCGAGAGGCGGGCACTGCTTGCCGGGCACCTGCACACCGGTCCAGAACGGCGCGCCGAACAGCTGCGCCGGCCGGACCAGGCCGTACGAGCCGGGATCCCCGGTGGCGATGGCATGGGTCAGTTGGTTGCCCTCCCGCCCGCCGGTCGGCTCCTGGCCCAGGTAGACACCGGCGGCGGTGGCGTACAGCCCGCCGTCGCGGACGTGGGCCAGCGACGGCGGATAGTCGGTCACCGGCCGACGCTCGCGCATCCACTGCGGTGCCGGCTCGTAGAGCAGATGGCGCTGGATCAGCGGCATCGCGGACCGGTCGGCCGCTGGGGAGACGGCCTGGAACTGGAAGCCGTCCCGTTGTTGCAGGCCGTCGTCGGCCCGGCAGTTGGTGTAGACGTAGGTGTGGAAGGAACCGCTCATACGCCGACCCGGGGCACCATGCCGCCCTTGTCCAGCAGCCAGAGCAGCGGTTCCTCGACGCGGTGCGGGCGTACCCCGGTGGGGTTGACCGTCGCGTGGTCGTAGTCCGGCTCGGCGCCCAGGGCCGAGACGAAGAAGTACTGGTAGTCGCGGTAGTAGCTGCGCAGATAGTCGTTGATGTCACCGCCGCCCCACCGGTCGAGCAGCGCGCCCACCTGCTGGTGGATGGTGCGGCCGTGCGAGTCGTCGTAACCGCCGCGGCGGCGCTGCGCCCGGCGTAACAGGTGGGTCTCGCCGAGATGGTCGTAGAACGCGTCCATCTTGGTGAACGCCACCGCCACCGGGACGGTGATCTCCCGGCCGTTCCAGTGCGCGCTGTGCTTCAGCGACTCGGTGATCCGGGTCAGTACGTCCCGGGTCGGCTCGTTCTGCTGGACCGCGGCCTGGGGCAGCCGCAGCAGCTGCTGGACCTCGGGCAGTTGGAACGGGTCGAGCAGCAGTACCAGGTAGTTGGCGGCCTGCAGGTAGTGCAGGCCCAGCGTCTCGTTGTCGTCGGCCAGGTCCTCCCCGGCGGTGTCGTAGAACGACAGGTAGTGAGTCCGTGTCCGGTGCCGCCGGAAGCGGTCGGCCAGCTCGCCCCGCCACTCCAGGACCATCGGCTCCTTACGCCCGTCGACGGCCTGCGCGGTCGTGGGGAACAGCTGATGCTCGTCGTACACCCGGCGGATGTTCTGCCTTACCTGATGGGCCTGGGAGGAGAAACCGTCCTGGCCGGCGCCGATCGGCTGGACGGTGGCCCGGAGTTCCCGGCCGAGCTCGCGACGCTGCAACTCCTCGGACAGGACGGTGAGATAGACGGTCTTGCCGGTGCCCCGGGCGCCCAGGACCGCCACCAGAGGGCTGGGTGAACGGCCAAACTCCAACGGCAGGCGGGTGTGGCAGGACGGGCAGGCCCGGGCACGGGTCTCGCCGCCGCAGCGCGGGCAGTGCGCCCTGGCCCGCAGCAGCAGCGAACTGTCGGCGGCCGGCGGGAAGGCCGGCATCGAGGGCTCGGCGAAGCCGGTCAGATTACGCCGGGTCTCGTCCACGAGCGGGCGGCAGGCGGGCTGATCGCCGATCGCCCGGCCCCGACACAGGAACCACAGCTCACTCCGCCGCCGGATCACGTTGTAGCAGAACGGGCATGCCAGGGTCGGAGTCATGCGATCCTCATCTGCTCGATCGGGGGGTCCACGAAGGAGACCGGATAGGGGGCCTGGGCGAAACAGCGGATCCAGAACGGCCGGTGGTGGCGGGGAACCTCCGGCCAGGGCAGCACGTGCCGGTCGGGCGTGCCGGAGACCAGGACCAGCGGGCCGAGCCTGCGGAGCGAGGCGCCTTCGCCGGCCGCCAGGGGCAGGAACTCGCCGGTGCTCACCACCACGTCGACCTCCAGTTCGGTGCAGTCGCGGTCGGCGGTGACCGACAGCACCAGCTCGCTGCCGCCGAACCGGCGGCGGCGCTGGAGCTGGTAGTGCACCTCGGTAGCGGCCGGGGCCACCACCGCGGTCGCCGCCGGCGACCGGGCGACGCCCGGACCGACGGGGGTCAGGGCGTGGACCCGGACCATCCCACCGGTACGGGTGTCCGGGAGCAGATGGCCGCGGGCCGCGGTGTACCGGGCCCGGGTCACCGCGTGGCGTTCGGTCGTCGCGGGCGTCGTCCACTCCAGGTGGACCGTCGTCGCGTCGCTCGGCCAGACCCAGGTGACGATGGTGCCGTGCCCGTGCCTCCGGGTCTGGAGCCGCTGCACCGGGTCGGCCACCCCGAGCGCGATCAGGCGCCCCGTGCGGGCCTGCCCACTGTCGGGCGCCAGCGGCAGATAGACGTGGTATCCGGTGGGCACGACCGCGGTCAGCACCAGCCTGCCGTCCCGGTGGACCGGCGTCCCCGGGATCTCCGTGCCCCACTGCTCGGCTCGGGACCAGGGGACCAGGGTCTCGGCGGGGAACGGCGGCGCCTCGCTGGCATAGCGGATCCGCACCCCGGAGAACGCGTCGGCCGGCCAGGAGAGTTCCACCTCGCACCGGTCGCCGTCGGCGGTGACCGGCGTTGCGTGCAGGTGCTCCGCCGGCGCCCCGGTCGGCACGGGAGCGACGGTGGCCGGCGCCGCCCGCGGGGGTCCGGCCGGCGCCGGCGCTCGTTCGAGCCGGGCCAGCGCGGTCCAGAACTCCGCCCGGGCCTCGGCCCGCCAGTCGTGCTCGGCGTGCATGCCGGCGACCTCGGCCGGCGGCGCCACGATCCGCTCCGCAGTGTCCGGCAGCACCGTCTCCGGCCCGGCCCGCTCCTGCTCCTGCCACCAGGCGGGATCCTTCATCGCGTCGCCGGCGGTGGCACGGAGCTCGGCGTCGGCTTGCAGGAGGAGCCGGCACACCTCGGCCCGGAAGTCCGGCGCCTGCGCACGCTGCTCCCACCAGGCGCGGATCACCGCTAGGTGGGCCGTCAGCTCCGCCGCGTCCATGGCGGGATCCACGGCGTAGCGGGCCGGCAGATCACCGGGCGGGAGTCGGCCGTGGGCGCCCCGCAACGGGCGAAGCACCTCGCGGTCGTAGCGGGCGGCGTCGAACACGTGACCTCACCACGGGCCGTGATTCGGGGGCGCTCAAAGGCCATCACAGCGCGCCTGGTGATCACAAGAGACCGACGTCTACTTCCGGTCGGCCGGTCGGCTTCCCAAGGTTCCGGGGTCCAGGTCGTAGACGTACTCCAGACCGTCCTCCTCGTCCCACTGCTCGCCGGTCTTGACGAAACCGTAGGGCAGCGCCAGCCTCGCCGAGGCGACGTTGTCCGGGCGGATACTGACCCGGACCCGCGTCACCGACGGCTCGGCGGCGGCCCGGGCCAGCAGCGCCTCGAACGCGGCCCGGGCGTAGCCGCGGCGGCGGTGCTCCGGGTCGACCGCGTACCCGATCTCGACCAGGCCGCCCGAGTCCGGCGGGCCGTGGAAACCGGCGCGGCCCACGGCCAGGGACTGCGTCTCGTCCCAGATGATGCCGGTGGTCCAGTCGGCCGACGCGGGGTCCTGTTCGTACTGGCGCAGGCGCATCAGCCAGACACCGCGGCACTCCGGCCCGGCCAGGTAGCCGGAGACGGGAACGGGCGACGCCGCGTTCGCCGCCTCCAGGTCACCGTCGGCGAGCGCCCGGAAGGCCGGGCCGGAGAGGTGGACGATACGTACCGATGGTGTGCTCACCGGCCGAGGATGTCATGATCCCGGGAACCCCCGTCGGTCACCCGGAACCACGTTTCAGCGGTTGCGGGCGCGGACGGCGAGCATGCGGTCGCGCACGTCCGGGTCGGGTTCGTCCGCGGCGGCCCGGTCGAGCAGCGGCCAGGCCTCGGTGGGTACCACCGCGACCGGCCACGCCTCCAGGGCGTTCAGGGCCATGTTGCGGCAGCGGATGCCCCAGTGCCGCAGCGCGGCCCGGACCAGCGGCCAGCCCCGTCCCGGGTACGCGTCGAGCCGGCTGACGATCAGGTCGAGGACCCGGTCCGGGCTGTCCGGCCCGAACCCGATCTCCAGTGTCGGACCGGAGCGCAGGCCGTCGACGTCGAGCACCTCACCGGCGAGGGCCAGCACCAGGTCGATCTCGTCGTGGTCGTCGAGCAGCGCGTACCAGAGATGAGTGTCGTCGGGATCGGACCGCAGGTGGTGCGCGAGCCGGTCGGCGAACCACAGGCCGGTCACGGCGGCGGGCCACACCGCCCGCCGGAACGTGTCCGGGTCGTCGGCGGCCAGCGCGGTCCGCAGCTCGTCCTGCCACGGCGGACTGCCGGTCAGCGCGGCGCACCGGGCCCGCCGCGGCGCCCGCCCGGAATCCGGCCACAGTCCCGCGGCGGTGGGGGAGTCGAGGTAGCGGCCGAGGGTGGCGACCGTCCCGATCCGGCCCAGGTGCGGCGGGCGGACGGCGGCATGGGTCAGGTAGCCGTCGATCGCCGCGAGGCCGTCGGTGTACTGGCGCATGTCGGCGGCCGGGCCACCCCGGCACAGGGCGAGCAGGATGCCACCCGCGCCGGACATCAGCGCGTCGTCGATCGTCGCGGCGGACAGTGCCCCGGCCAGGTCGCCGGTGGTCGCGGCGGTGTACGCGGTGTACTCGTCCATCACGTCGTTGCGGTAGCCGTCGCGCAGCAGCCAGTCGCGGATCCGCTGGTCGGTGCTGCCGGCCAGGCGGTTGACGGCGTGGATGCGGCCCCAGCCGGTCACCCGCCGGCCCAGGTCGTGGACCGCCGCGGCGTCGGCGAGCGCCGTGACCGCGTAGAGGGTGAACGTCTCCAGCGTGCCGATGAGCAGCAGCAGATCCCGGTCCCGGTCGTCGCGGGCCGCGCCGAGCAACAGGATGCCGAGGATGACCGCCTCCCGGCGGGCGCCGGTCTCGACCAGTCGGCGGCCGAGGTGCCGCAGCGGGCCGGGGTCGAGGCGGAGCCGGCGCACCACGGGGATCAGGTCGCGGGGGACGGTGCCGACGCTGTCGTGCAGGGCCGCGACGCCGGCGTCGGTGAGCGGCGCGCGGACCAGGGCGGTGATCGTCGCGGTGAGGCTGTCGCCGCCGGGATCGGGCGGGGCCATATGGTGGGTCCGGATGCCGTCCCCGACGGTGTCCGAGATCAGCGGCCGTGCAGCGCCGGCCGCTAGGGTGGGCTCGCCACCGTCCGGCCAGGGGCCGGGGCCGTGTTCGGCCGTCAGGGCGAGGGCGTGGGCCAGGTAGGGGCCCACGGGGTGCGGCTCACGCCGCGGGAGGCTCATCGAGCCGGGCGGAGGCCGCCCTTTCCGTTCGTGTTCATGACGAACATCATGCCGCACGGGCGCCGTCGGCGGACAGCGCCCCCGCCGCCGGCGGGCAGGCGGTGACCGTCTCGGGCAGCGGCTGCAACACGGCGCAGGGCGTGTACGTCAGCCTGTCCGGCAGGCCGAAGGTGATGTCGATCAGGCCCAGGGCGGAACCCAGGCCCAGCAACGCGACGAAGGCCGCCACCAGCAGGATCACCGCGGCGATGCCGGTGACGAGAGGAGAGCGCTGCATCGGCCCAGGGTCGCATTGTCACGGCCGATCCGCACCCCGTACCCACTGCAGGGCCGCCGCGGCCCGCCCCGGATCCGGGGAATCGGCACGTCTGAGGCACCAGAACTCGTGGTCGGCGCAGAGCCGGGCCTGGTCGGGCGCCCGTTCCACCCGCAGCCCCGCACGATGCAGCTCGTCGACGAGCTCACGCCGTGACCGTGCCGACCGCCGATAGACGTTGGCCAGCAGAAACCCCTCCGGGCGCAGCACCCGGTGGATGGTGGCGAGATGCAGCCGGGGCAGCCGGAAATGGAAGACGAACGCGCTGACGATGGCGTCGAAACTCGCATCGGGGAGTGCAGCCAGGTCCTGGTCGGCCTGGTGGAACGGCACACCGGCGGCCTCGGCGCGGGCCACCCGCACGACATCGGGGTCGATGTCCACTCCCGCGTACGACACGCCGGGGAACAGCTCGCGCATGGTGTGAAAGCCGCAGCCCCACTCCAGGACGCTGGTCGCACCGGACGCCCGCACGCCACCGGCGAGGGCCTCGCGCACGCTGGCGTTGACCTGGGCGACGTCCGCCCGGTCGAGCAGCGGGCGGCGGGCCGCGTTCAGCACCTGGATCTTCTTGGGACTCAGCTTCTCGCAGGGACGGTCCAGGTAGATCTCGTCCATGAAGCGGGTGAGCCGCCGGCCACCGACGACGAGACTGCGGGGTGGCGACGTCTGCTCCGCCAGGTAGACACCGGAACCGGCCCGTGCCGGGTTGCCTGCTGCGAACACGGCGGAAGCCTATTGCCCGGGAAGATCCGGCACTACCGAATCGCCGGGGCTATTCGCCCGGGCGTGGCGGCCAGTGCTGCTCGATCGGTCGCAGGTAGCGGTCCAGCATCGACTCCCGCTCCAGAGCCCGCAGCAGGAAGTCCATATGCCCACCGATCTCCCGGGCGCGCCGCCGCGACGTGCAGATCTGGGCGAGCGTCGCGGCATGGCCGTCGGCCGTGTCGTAGTCCGCGACCAGCACGCGGTGTGCCCAGAGGATCAGCTCCGCCCACATCGACTTGACCGGGCTGAGCTGGCGTTGCTTGCCGACCCGGTCGACAGCCGTACGGCTCTCGTCGACCGCCCGCTGCGTCGCCCGCCGTCGCGCCCGCAGCAGCGCCAGGTAGAACGGGGTCACCGCCGATTCGCTGCTCAGCGTCGCCGCGGTCTCGTGGGCCGCGAAGGCCCCGTCGATGTCACCGCCGTCGCGCAGGATCAGGCCCAGACAGTTGTGGTTGCTGTGGTTGTCCGGGGCCACCTCGACCGCCTTCTGGGCGTACCGCAGGGCGCCGCCCGGATCGCTGTAGCGGTGCACGAGCGCCAGCCCGCGTTCCGCGTCGCCGGTCCGGGCGCCGAGGTCCTGCATCTCCCGGAACCGCTGGGCTGCGGCGACCTCGTCGCCCATGTTGGTCAGCGACCGCCCCAGCCGGTAGAGGACCCGGGCGTTGCGCGGGTCCAGGTTCGCGGCCTGGCCCAGATAACCGATGGCCTTGGCGTACTCGCCGTCGCGGTAGGCCACCTCACCCTGGTTGAACAGATAGGAGACCTCGACCAGGGCGTTCATCCGCTGGTCGATCCCGGCGACCTCGTCCTGCAGCCGGGCGAGCAGGGTGGTCGCGTCGGTGAGGATGGTGACGACCTCCTGGGAGACCTTCTCGCCGGACCTGCGGATGCCGCGGATCTCGCGCAGGCCGAAGACTCCGGCGAGTACCAGGATCGCGGTGATCACCGTGATCAGGAAGCTGAACCCGGCCAGGATGAATCCGGACCACGTGATGATGGTGTCGGCGATCTGCGACGGATCGGGTGGCACAGGAGCAGGGGACACGCTCCCGAGTATGGACGTTGATCACTTTCTGTCCAATGGTGATCAACGGCGAGTGTTGTGGCATGCCGCCAGGCCACATGGTCGTGGGTGATCAGCGCTGCCCGTGCCTGCCGGGTGTCGTCCCGGCCGGCCACCGGCATCCGGGGCGCGGCGGCCCCCACGTCCCCATGGACGGCGGGACGGCCGTCACACCCGCCGCAGCCGCAGCACGGCGACGACCAGCAGGACGGCCAGCCCGGCGGTGGCGATGGCGGTGGCCGGGGTGGTCACCTCGGCCAGGGCGCCCAGGGCCAGCGGCCCGAGTCCCTGGAAGACCATCACCCCGGTGGAGAGCAGGGCGAACACCTGACCGCGGCGGTCCTCCGGTGCCGCCTCGAGGAAGCGGCGCTGCAACCCCAGGGTGAAGGCGAGGCCGATTCCGGAGACCACGAGCAGGACGGCCACCACCGGCAGCGGGGGCGCCACGGCCAGCACCACCAGCGGCGTGCCGAGCAGCAGCAGGAGTGTGCCGGTGTGACGTTCCCGCTGGTCGGGGCGCAGGAACCGGCCGACGGCGAAGTTGCCGAGCAGCATGCCGGCGGCGGGCGCACCCATCAGGACGGCACCCGCACCCGGGGAGAAGCCACGGGATGCGGCGTACGCGACGAGCAGCGCCTCCGCCCCGACCACGAAACACAGCGGCAGCCACTGGGCGAGTAGCAGCCGCCGCAGGACACGGTCGCCGAGCAGTGCGCGTACCCCGGAAAGACTGTCCCGGACGGCGCCGCCGCGACCGGCCCTGACCACCGCGGGGGCGATGGCCGGCAGGCCGAACCGGACCGTGACCGCGGCGAGCAGATGGCAGCCGGACGCCACCAGCAGCGCGGATCGCGGGCCGATCGCGGCCACGGCGACCCCGCCCCCGGCCAGGCCGAGCAGCTGCGCGGCGGACGACGACATGGTGGACACCGAGCGGCCCAGCACGTACGCGTCACCGGTCAACCGGTCGGCGATCACCCGGGCGGCCGCGCCGGCGAACACCGGGGTGCCGCAGGCGACCAGCGCGACCAGGGCGAGGCTGACGCCGACGGGCAGGTCGGCGAGCGCCAGCACGGCGGTGAGCAGCACCTCCACGCTGTAGCCGGCGACGATCAGCGGCCGCGGAGGCAGCCGGTCGGTGAGCGCGCCGAGCAGCAGGCCGCCGGCGAACTGCGGCAGGAACCCGGCACCGAACGCGACCGCGCTGAGCAGCGGTGATCCGGTGGTGGTGTAGACCAGGACGGAGAGCGCGAAGATCTGCAGCGAGATGGCGCCGACCGCGAGGGACTGAGCCGCGAACAGGGTGCGGAAGGACCGCTCCGCAAAGACCTCACGGTAGGTGACGAGCATGGACCGAGCATGGGGCAGGTCCCGCCGGCGGCCGACTGTTTCGTCCACGGACGTAAGGTCAGGTCGTGACCCGATTCGAGGTCGGCACCGAAGACCTGCTGCACACCCGGTTCGCCTTCTCGCCGGTGCTCGAGTTGGAACACCTGATCCGGGCGCTCGCCGGCCCGGGGCGGCGCGGCGTGCCGGAGACCTGGCTGGCCCGGCTGCGCCCCCGGTTCGCGCCGCTGCACGCCGACCCGGTCATGCGGGCCGTCCTCACCCTGAACCTGCCCCGCTCCGGCGCGACCTTCCTGGTGCCACCGCCCACCCGGTTCGGCCAGACCATCGAGGACGACCTGGCCGCCCTGCGCACCTCACCACCGGACGTGGTCCGCGCGGAGATCGAGTACTACCTGCTGCGGCGCCCCGACGCGAGCGACACGGACCGGGAGACACTGCGCGCCCCGGACGTCCTCGACCGGATCGCCGCCCTGTTCGCCGCCGCCTGGACGGAACTCCTCGCCGACGACTGGCCGCGGCTGCGCCACCTGTGCGAACGCGACGTGGTGTACCGGTCGGGGCTGCTCGGCTCGTCCGGCTGGGCCGCCGCCCTGGCCGGCCTGCACCCCGGCGTGCGCTGGCGCGACGGCGGCATCGACCTGCCCGGCGACGGCCGCACCACGATCGCGCTCGGCGGATCCGGTCTGCTGCTGGTGCCGTCCGTCTTCACCTGGCCCGGCGTCGGGGTGTTCGCCGACGAACCCTGGCCGAAAGCGATCGTCTACCCGGCCCGCGGCGTCGGCACCCTGCTCGAACACGGCAGCCCGGACGCCCCGGACCATCTCGCCGCCCTGCTCGGACGGTCCCGGGCGCTGGTGCTGGCCACCCTCAGCGAACCGGCCAGCACCAGCCAACTCGCCCAGGCGCTCGGCATGTCGGTCGGCGCGGTCGGCGACCACCTGGCGGTGCTGCTCGGCTCCCGCCTCGTCGAACGCGCCCGGTCCGGGCGATCCGTGCTCTACCGGCGCTCCGATCTGGGCGACGCGTTGACCGGCACGGTCACACTCTGACCCCGGTCTCCGCTCCGTTACGGATTCCAGGAGCCGAGACGCGCGTTCCGCAGCGCTACCAGCCGGTCCGCGAGCCGACGGGTCTCCTCGGCGCTCGGCAGGCGCAACCGGTTCGCGTACGGCAACCGGCTGAGAACCTCCTCGCGGGAGAAGCCCGCGCCGAGCAGCCCGCCGGTCATCGCGGCGACGGTGTCCGCATCGCCGCCCAGGCCGATCGCGGTGAGCAGTCCGGCCCGCAGCGACGGTGCGGTGTGCACGCTGTGCAGCACGGCCCCGACGGTTTCGCCGGGTTCCATGCTCGGCCCGTGATCGGGAACAGCCCAGACACCCGTGATCACCTCGTTGATCGCCGTCATGACCGACGGCGTGGCCGCCAAGGTCACGGTCGCCTGCGCGGCGGCCTCGGCGGCGACCTCGAGCAGGAGAGCGCGGGACGCGCCTTCGACAGCCCACGCGGCGCACTCGGCGAGAACGCACGCCGCGACGACCGCGTCCGGCGCCCGGTGCGTCGGGCGGCTCAACTCGATGACCAGCCGTTGCCGGCGTTCCCGGTCGCCGATGCCGACGGCCCACCCGGCCGGGAACGCCCGCATCGCCGCGCCGTTGGTGTTCCCGGCGCGGTCCTGCCCGATCCTGCCGGTCTCCGCGAACAGCCGGACCGCCTCGGTGGTCGACGGGCCGAGACCGCGGATGTCCGGTGCGTGCTCACCGAGCAGGTCAAGGAAGGTCTCCGCGGAACCCTCCCCGCCGGTGTCGACGAGGTGGCGCGCGACGAGCAGGGTCAGGGCGGTGTCGTCCGAGGTGGAGCCCAGGTCCCAGCCGTCCCGGGCGTGCACCGTCTCGATCTGCTCGGCGGTCGCCCCGGACGGCCCCTCCGGAGGATACGTCTCGTACGGCAGGCCGAGCGCGTCCCCGCACGCGTAGGCGGTGAGGGCACCCGCGACCCGGTCGGCGACCGAGAACACGACCTCCGGGTGGAGACGCCGCAGCAGATCGAACCCGCGCGTCGCCGTGGTGGCCCGGGCCGCCGCCGCCAGCTCGACGGCTTCCCGTTCCCGGCCCGTCGCGGCCGCGGCCCGGCTGAGGGCCACCTGCGCATGGGTGATGTCGTAGAGGCACCGGGAGGTCTCGAAGGAACCGAGTGCTCCCCGGATCAGCTCGTAGGCCCGTTCGTTGTCGCCTTCCTCCAAGGCGATCAATCCGCGGGTCTGCGCCACCTTGGCCCGTTCGAGGGTCTCGCCCAGACCGGCGGCGAGTTGATCGGTCTGCTCCAGCAGTTCCCGGGCGGCGGGCAGGTCACCGGCCCGCAACCGGCACAGCGCCAGGCCGTGCATGCTGTGCAGCGCTCCCCGGGCGTCGGCGACCTCACGCCGTTTCTTCAGCACCTCCGCGTGCAGTGCGGCGGCACCGGTCACGTCCCCCCGGGTCAGCGCCACGTTGGCGAGGTTGCCCTTGAGGACCATCTCGACCAGCACGTCCCGCTCATCGTCGGGCAGCGCGGCGAGCAGCTCGAGGCCCTCACGGTAGGTCGCCTCGGCACCGTCCAGGTCGTCGCTGAAGTAGGCGGCCGCACCCAGCAGTGCGCACAGCAGCGCGATCGGGACGGCGGCACCGGCCGCGGCCTCACGCGCCTGCTCCGCCCGGCGCCGGGCTTCGGCGAAGTCCCCCAGGTAGAGCTCGATGTCGGCGACCCGGTGCAGGGCACGCACCCGGTCCACGCCCGGGTCCTCCAGAGCAGCCCGTGCCGCGTCCCGGGCACCCTCGAAGTCGCCGCGGACGAACGCCAGCTCCGACCGCAGCAGAGCAGTACCGGCGTCGCCGGCCGGAAGCCGCCGGATCACCTCTTCGGCGCCGGTCCAGTCCCCGAGGGTGATGAGCGCGTGGCCCAGGCGTGGGCCGATGTCCTCGATGGCCATGTGTGGTCGCGCTTCCCAGGGAACCGGCTACTACTGGAGGCAACGTCCGAAACTGTAGGGCGCGCTCGGCCGGGCGGATGCGGTTACCGGAGCTGTTGAGCCGGATGGGTGACCGGTTGTCACCGAGACGAGGCCGCGGCCAGTAGGGCGCGCACCACGTCGACCTCGCGCCGGCCGTCGTGGTCGCCCCGATGGCGGTAGGCGCGATCCACCGCGTCGAGACTCGCGGTCACCGGGGGCGGGGCAGTGCCGCGCAGCAGGGCGCGCACGATGCGGGTGCGCAGCCGCAGCAGCTCCAGGTCGGACTGGCGGTGGGCGGTGCCGGCCCGCCGGGCGCCCCGGACGGCGCTCGCCAGGGCTGCCCGGGCGACGGCGGCGGCCGTCAGTGATCGGCGGGTTTCGGCGTGGGTGAGAGCGATGCGACCGATACCGATCAGCACACGGACGGTTGCCCGGCGGCGGGCGCGGGTGGGCTGCGCGAGGAGCAGGGCGGCTGCCGCCGCGGGCAGGGCCAGCAGGGGCGGGTGGCCGGTCGCGGTGCGTGCTTCGGTGCGGCGGATCATGGCGTACGCGCGGAGTGCAGTCCGCGCTCCGCGGCCGGTGGCGGCGCCCGACCAGAGGCGCAGTGCCTCGGCCGTGTCCGCCGGGGCGCCGCTGCGGGCCAGGGCGTCGGCGAGCCGTACCCGGATCCGGGCCGTCGCCGACGGTGACAGGCCCGGTTGCCGGGAGACCGCCCGGAGTACCGTCGCCGCCTCGGTGTGCCGTCCGGCGTCGGAGAGCAGCCAGCCGTACGCCTCGGCCGCCGCCACCGGGGGCACCTGCCGCCACCAGGCTGCGAAACGTGTTCCGAAGTCGGGATCGCCCAGTGGGCGGGCGGGCCAGGCCGGCAGCGCACCGAGTTGGGCGCGCAGCACGTCGACCGCCCGGCCGGGGCGGGGCTGGGACGGATCGACCGCGGCGAGCCGGGCGGCGACCCGGTCGGTCAGTGCGGCGGCCACCCAGTCGAAGCGGCCCGGCCGCAGCAGGGGCACCAGTGTCTCGAAGACGTCCAGGTCCCGGCCCGAGTGCCCGACCACCAGCAGGTGACCGCTGTCCACTGCCGCGCACAGCGCCCGCCGCCGGTCCGTGTCGAGGAGGACACCTTCGAGGTCCTCCATCGTGGGCCGTAACGGCACCACCATCGCGTCGGCGTCCGCGTCCACCGAGCCGCGTAGCTTCACCAGCAACGGCCGATGGTCGAGGTCCAGCCTGCCGGGCGCCGACACCACCCGTAGTGGAGGCGAGGGCGGCATCTCCGCCCGCCATGCGGCGAGCGCCCGGTGGTACGGCTCCGGCGCGTCCGGGGGCAGCGGGGTCTGTCCGGTGAGCAGCGCGTACCCGAGCTCGATGCCGTTGTCGAAGTTGAGCGTGATCTGCAGAACGCCGCGTGCGGCGAGCAACGCGCAGAGGAGGTGCTCCTCGGACGGCAGGCGAACCCGCATCAGGTCGAGGACCCCGGCGACCGTGCCGTGTTCCACGCAGTCCTCGATGCAGCCCAGGACATTGCGCCGCCCGTCGATGTCCGGTTCGTCGGCCATCGGCTCGCCGGTGAGCGCCGCGGCGGCCTCGGCGCATCCGGTCAGCATCGCCGCGTGGAACTCGTCGCCCAACGGCAGCCCGGCGGGGTGTCCCCGGGAGACACCCGCGCCCGTGAGTACCGCCGAGGCGACGACCATGACTCGCATGGTAGGAGTGGATCGCTGCCGGGGCTGTCGGCTTTCGGCCCGCCGGGGTCACGCTCCGACGCGCTGCACCAGGGCACTGAGCAGGGCGGCGGGGATCTCCGGACGGTCCACGGTGACCGCGAACCGGCGACCGCCGTGCAGGTGCAGTACCAGTCCGGGGCCGCGGCGCAGGACCATGGCCGAACTGCCCGGGAGGATCCGGTAACCCCAGCCGCCCCACGCCGCCGGGTTGATCTCCATGACCTCGACCGCGGCGATCTTCGAAAGAGCAACGACCTTCAGGGGTACGCCGAGAAGTCCCGCGACCAGGCGCAACCCACGTCGGTCCACGGTCAGCCGGAGCCGACCGAAGAGGACCAGCACGACGGCCACCACCGCGACGAGCAACCACATCGGGCGCTGCCCGGTCAGAGCGAGCAGCAGAGCCACCGCCCCGCCCGCCGCCGGCAGCCCGGTGAGCAGGGGCGCCCGCAGACTCGTCGCATAGGCGGCCCGCTCGCTCGGCCCGAGGTCGAGCGGGTCCACCCCGGACGGGATCTCCGCGGCCGACGGGGTGGCCGGGCCGGCCGCCCAGCGGGGCACGAGTCCCCAGGCCAGGCCGCCGAGGAAGAACAGGATGCGCCAGCCCAGCCGGGTGTCGGCCGGGTTCGCCAGGGCCGCGGTCGCGGTGGCGACCCACATGCCGGCGGCGCTGCCGGTGACCGCCCCGGCGGTGGCCAGCGTGACCCCGGTGGCGTAGCCGTGCCGCTGCCCGCGGGGTGTGCGCGCCACCATCACGATCGCGGTGATCACGGCGGCGACGGTGATCGCCACCAGCAGCGCGGCGAACCGGGGTGTCGCACTGAACCGGTCCGCGGCGCCGGTCGCGTTCCAGTGTGTCGCGATCGGGTCCGGCAGGTCGCCGGCCCAGAACCACCAGGTGATCGGGATGATCACGGCCGGTGTCCCGGCCAGGGCTGTCGCCGCCCACCGTCGCCTCATGTCCACGCCTCTCTCATGATCGCCACCATTTCGTCCTCCCCCAATCCCTGTCGGTGCGCCTCGCGGACGAAGTGCCGGGCCAGCTCGACCAGGCGCAGCCGGGCCGCGTCCGCATCTCCGCGGATCACCGCCCCGCGACCCCGGCGTAGCTCGATCAGCTCCTCGTCGCGCAACCGCCCGTAGGCACGCAGCACGGTGTGCAGATTGACGTCGAGCAGGTCGGCCAGCTCGCGGGCGGCCGGCAGCCGCTCGCCCGGTGACAGCTCTCCCCGCATCAGGGCGCCGCGCACCTGCGCGGCGATCTGGTCGGCCAGCGGCTCGGTCGCGGCCACGTCCACCCGGAACAACATGTTTGCATTCTACTAGAACAAGTCGCAACGGTAGAGTCCCGGACATAGATCAACTAGGGGATGGACGAGACACCGTGCTTCGCATGCGCACCACCGCCGCCGTGACCGCTCTGACCCTGGCCCTCACCGGCTGCCAGTCGGGCTCCACCGCTTCCCCCTCCCCGGCCGCCTCCTCCCCGGCGGCCGCGGCCACCGACAACGGTGTGGCGGCGCTCGAGGCCGACGCGATCCTGGCCAAGGCCAAGGCGGCGCTCGCATCCGCCAAGTCGTTCCAGGCCAAGGGCCGCACCAACCTGCAGGGCCAGGACACCGACGTCGACCTCAAGGTCAGCGGCGCCGACTTCAGCGCCGTCATGTCCTTCGACAAGGTCAAGGTGGAGCTGATCGCCGCCGGCGAGGGCAAGTTCCTGCGCCCCAACGAGGAGTTCCTGGCCATGGCGGCCGGCGCCGAGCAGGGCAAGCTGATGGCCCAGTCGATCAACGGCCGGTGGATCTCGGCCGGCGGCGCGGGCGGCGAGGCCTTCGCGCAGATCTTCACGATCGGCACCGTCGACGAGTTCCTCGCCCCGGACGGCACCCTCACCAAGGGCGAGCAGAAGGAGATCGACGGCAAGCCGGCGATCGGCCTGAAGGACGCCGGCGACACCGGCACCGTGCTGTGGATCGCCACCACCGGCGAGCCGCTCCCGCTGCAGATCACCGGCAAGGACGGCGACGCCGTGGTGTTCAGCGACTTCGGGGCGACGTTCAGCGACATCGTCGCCCCGCCCGCCGACCAGATCTACGTGCTCGGCTCCTGACCCGTCCCTCCCGGGCCGGCCGCCCAAGCCGGTGTGCACGGGCGAGAGTGCCGCCGCGGCCGGCCGGACACGTTTCGTGCTCAGGGCGCCGAAGCCCGCCCGCGTGGTGACTTCAGGCGCGCTGGGCGCCCGAAGTCACCACGCTGGTGTTGGACCGTGGTGATTTCAGCCGCGCTGGGCGCCACAAGTCGCCACGCTGGTCGTGGGGTGTGGTGATTTATGGCGCGCTGGGCGCCCGAAGTCACCACGGTCGCGGCGGGGCGTGGTGATTGCGGCCGTGCACAGAGCCCCGAGTCACCACGCGGACGCTGATCACGAAACGTGTCGGGAACACCCGCAGCGCCACCACGTCCGGATCCGGACAGAACCTGACCTCAATGGTGTCTAGCCTGCCTACATGGGGAAAGCGGAACTGGACGAGCTGATCGTCGCGGACGCCGGCGCACTGCGGGCGTGGCTGACCGGGAACCACAGCACGTCCGAGGGGGTCTGGCTTGCGCTGACCCGCAAGGGCGGCACGGTCACCGCGCTCACCTGGCAGCAGGCCGTCGACGAGGGCCTGTGCTTCGGGTGGATCGACGGCCAGGCCCGCAAGGGCGACGAGGCGATGTCCTGGATCCGGTACACCCCGCGCCGGGCCCGCAGCATCTGGTCGCGGCGCAACGTGGAACACGTCGCCCGGCTGGAGGAGGCGGGCCTGATGCAGCCCGCCGGCCGGGCCGCGGTGGAGGCGGCGAAGGCGGACGGCCGGTGGGCGGCCGCCTACGCCCCCTCCTCGGAGGCGGAGGTGCCCGCCGACCTGCTGGCCGCCATCGCCGCCGAGCCGGCCGCGCAGGCCATGTTCGACGTGCTCACCAAGACGAACCGTTACGCGCTGATCCACCGCCTCGGCTCGGTCAAACGTCCCGAGACGCGTACCCGGAAGATCGCCGAGTTCGTCGCGATGCTGGCCCGCCACGAGGCGCACCACCCGCAGAAGGCCCGGCCGCCGGCGCCGTGAGTTACCAGCGGTCGTGGTGCAGGGCGTCCACCAGGGGTGCGCGGGACCGCCAGCCGTGGCGTTCCAGGTCGGGGACCTCCTGCAGGTGGGAGACCGGTCCCAGGCACAGCCACGCCACCGGGCGGATCCCCGGCGGGATGTTCAGCAGATCGGCGACGAACGGTTCCCGGTAGAACGAGACCCACCCGACGCCGAGGTCCTCCGCGGTCGCCGCCAGCCACAGGTTCTGGATCGCCAGGCAGACCGAGTAGAGCCCGGCGTCGGCGATCGCATGCCGGCCCAGCACCGCGGGACCGCCGCGCGACGGGTCGTAGGTGACCACCACCGACAGCGTCGACTCCAGCACGCCGTCGATCTTGATGCGGGCGAACCGTTCGGCCTCCGCGCCGGTCAGCCCTGCTGCGAAGACGGCGCGCTCGTCGCGTACATGAGCATGGAAGGTCTCCCGAAGGGCGCGATCACGGATCAGGATGAAATCCCAGGGCTGCGACATGCCCACGCTGGGTGCGGCGTGGGCTGCGTTCAGGACCTTCTCGAGTACGCCCGGAGCGATGTCCCCACCGGTGAACTCGGCCCGAACGTCCCGCCGGGAATGGATGACACCATACAGATCAGACAAAGCAGCTCCCGCTGGATCCCACGCGAGGCCGGTCTTCGGACTTCCGGATCGTCACCTCACCGCCCGCCTTCCCAGCCATGGTGGCCAGTGGCTGCGCCGGAGCGCGTGGGCGGCAGCTCCCCGGTCACCGCGGCGGGCTCCGTGCCGGACTCACACCGGCTTCCCGATTCTCCCCGGCGGCGAGCTGCCGCCGGGGCACCTCGCTGACAGTTAGTGCCACCGATCACCCTATCGGTCGGCGCAAGGCGCGGCGTTTGACCCGATGGTCACTATGGGCATGGGCGGAGTTCGACATACCGGGGAGGACGTTGTGGACCTGCAGGACTACCTGACGGCGATCGTGTTCGGGACGATCATCGGAGTCGTCGCCCGGATCGTGCTGCCCGGGCGGCAGAGCATCGGCATCATCCCGACCGTGCTGATCGGCATGGGCGCCGCGGTGGCCGGCACGTGGGCCGCCGACCGCTGGGAGCTGCACAGCGACAACCTGTTCACGGTGACCGGCCGGACCTTCGACTGGGCTGTGGTCGGCGTGCAGGTGGGCATCGCCGTCGTCGGCGTGGCGATCGCCGCCGTGCTGGCCAAGACCTTCACCACCGACCGCGACTCCGACTGACGGCCGGCGACCGCGGCTGACTACCGGCGACCGCGACTCCGGCTGACGGCCGGCGACCGCGGCCCCGGCCGACGGCCGGCGATCGTGGCCCCGGCCGGCGACCGGTCCGAGGTCAGCGTCCGGCCAGGTCCGCGAAGGCCCTGACCATTTTGTACGCGGCAGCGGTCGCCGCGGCCTCGGCGCGCTCGGCTGCGGCCCGCAGCGCGCCCAGGTCGAGCCCGTCCGCGGACAGGGCCGCCTCGTCCCAGGTGGACAGCCGGTCCGCGCCGACCTCGGGGTGGAACTGGAGTCCCCAGGCAAGCTCGCCGACCCGGAACGCCTGAACCGGGCAGGCCGCACTCGACGCGAGCAGCACCGCCCCCGGTGGCAGCGCGGTCACCTGGTCCCGGTGGTTCTGGATCACCGGTACGGCCGGTCCGAGCCCGGCGAACAGCGGGTCACCGGCCGCCTCCGGCCGCAGCGTGATCTCGCACGACCCGCGCTCCGGCTCGCCGTGATCCGCGGTGACCGCACCGCCTGTCGAGACGGCAAGCAGTTGCGCGCCGAGACAGATCCCGAGCAGCGGCACGCCGGCGTCGACGCAGGCCCGGACCAGGTCCCGTTCGGCCGGCAGCCACGGTGCGTGCCCGTCGTCGTCCGGCAGGAACCCGCCGCCGAGCAGCACCACCGCCTGATGGCCGCCGGGCCCGGTGGGCACGTCCGGTCCGTGGACGACCCGCGGTTCCCGGTCGCCGAGCCAGTCCAGGAGACGTCCGGGACCGCTACCCGGCGAGTTCTGCACGATCATGATCGACACGGCCGTCAGTATGCCCGGCGGCGTCCCGGTTCCACGAGGGCACCGACCGCGCCACCACCGCCACCAGGGCGATCGCCGCGGCGGTCAGGAACGGGTGTTCGACCAGGTGGTCGGTGACCGGTTCCAGCGGATTGCCGCCGATCATCGTGGTCCGTTCGGCGAACCAGGCCGCGGCCAGCACGATCCCGGTCCCGGCGACCACGATCCGGAACCCCGGGTAGAGCCGGGTGCGGTCCAGCGCCAGGAACGACGGCATCAGCAGGGCGACCACGATCAGCTGGGTCAGTTCGATGCCCAGGTTGAAGCCGAGCAGATCCGTCACCAGCGACTCCCGGCCGAGCCCGAGGTCGGCGACCAGCGCGGCGAACGCCAGCCCGTGCATCAGCCCGAATCCGGCGGCGATCCACGCCTCGCCGCCGCGGACCAGGGGCCGGATCGCGTGCACCCCGGAGACCAGCACGGACAGCGCGATCACGCTCTCCACCAGCCGGACCGGCAGCGACACGTAGCCCAGGGAAGCCAGCGCCAGCGTGATCGAGTGGCCGGCGGCGAACGCCGTGACCACATGCACCACCCGCAGCCAGCTCCGCCGCGGATCGCCGGCGCGCACCCACCGGCCGGTGCGGGCCAGCAGCGGTGCGGGCAGCAGCAGCATGATGAGGAAGAGCAGGTGGTCGGCGCCCTCGGCGATGTGTTCGATGCCGAGCCGCATCGCCGCGAGGAACCCGGTCTGCGGCGCGACCACGCCGGCCGCCGGGACGGTCAGCGTCTGCCGCTGCCAGGTCAGCGTGCCGGCCACCGCGTGCTCGCCATCGCCGGCCGGCCGCAGCCCGACGAAGACCTGATGCACGGCCAGCCGGTGCAGGATCGCCGTCCAGGTGAGGGTGAAGTCGCCGACCGCACCGCCGGGCGGTGTCAGCACCAGGTCACAGATCAGGTGGTCGACGTCGTCGACCCGTTCCACCCGGCCGCCGCTGATCTCCAGCTGCCAGGGCGTGCCGTCGGTGCCCGCCGCCGCGCTGTGCTCCCGCAGATATCCGCGTAGTTCGCCGAGTTCCGCGGGCTGTGTGACCGAGGCCGCGGTGAGCGGCCGGCCGAGCGCGGCCGCCAGCCGGTCGACCGGCAACTGCACACTTCCGGTCACCCGGTCCGGGGCGACATCGAGCAGGATCGCGGTGGCGCTGAGCGGGTGCGCCGCCGCCGGCTCCCCGGCGATCAGGATCCCCATCGTGTACGCCGCCGCGAGAAGCACCGCGATCCCACGCCATGGCCGGTTCGTTCTCATGAGCACCCCCGTGCGCCTTCCCCGGGGCTGTCGATCGTGCGAAGCTCCGGACATCCATTGTAGACAGTAGGAGGAGCGGGGATGACCATGCAAGATCGACCGTCACGGATCTGGAGGCGCCGAGCCGCCACCCTGGCCGCCACGGCCCTGATGGCCACCGGCGGTGTCGTGGTGACCACGGCCGGACCGGCCTCGGCGACGCAGGGCAGCGCTCTGCACATGCTGCTCTGCCACAGCTGGCGCTCGTCGGTGAGCGCCGTCGCCTGTCACTGAGCGCCACCCGGGCAGTGCCGCCCGCCGACCGTGGTCAGGCGGTGGTGGGCGGCACTGTCTCCTGGTGCCCTGCTCCCGAACGGCAACCGGCGGGCACCGGGATCGCCCTCAACCAAAGCTGATCATGGTTGTCGCAACGCGGACGGGGGAGTGGGCGGCGCGGACAGGGAGTGGGCGGCGCTTACGGGGAGGCCGCGCGGGCGGGGGAGCAGGAGGTCAGGGGGAGCAGTCGTCGGTGGCGGCGAGGAGCCGGGGGTGGGTCCTCGAGGCCGCGGTCAGCGGTCGCCGCCGGTGCAGCCCGGTTCCGGCGCGGAGGAGGATCCGCGCCGGGACCGGGCGTTCGTGCTGCCGGGCCGGGGTGCTCTCAGCAGGGGCCGGAATCGTCCGATGGGAGCAGGGACGATCCGGCCCGCCGGCGACGTGCCGGGGATGGGGGTACCGCTGCCGTGCCGCTCACCCTGGCCAGCATCAACCTGCACTGCGGGCTGGACCGGCACGGGTACGCGTACCCGGTCGAGGAGGCGATCGCCGCTCTGGACACGGACGTCGTCCTGGTGCAGGAGAACTGGCGCCCGCGCGGCGGGGTGAGTCTGGCCCGGGCGGCGGCCGGCGACTGCGGCTACCCCGGGTACGCCGAACTGCCGATGACCGGCGACGTGGACCTGCCGGGCCTGGCGGTGGCCCCGCGGGCGCCGGACGAGATCGGCGCGTGGGGGATCGCCGTGCTGAGCCGGCATCCGATCACGGTCCGCACCCCGATCGGGCTGGGTGCCGCCCCCGGTGACGTCATCGGTGACCGGTCGGCGCAGGTCGTCGAGGTGGCCGGCCTGCAGGTGGTGAACGTGCACCTCACCCACCGGCTGCCGTACGGCCCGGCGCAGTTGCTCCGGCTGCGGCGCGGGCTGGCCGGAGACTACCGCCCGACGGTCATCGCGGGGGATTTCAACATGTTCTGGCCGACGATTCTGCTGGCCCGCCCGTACCGTCAGGCGGCCCGGGGGCGGACCTGGCCCGCGCACCGGCCGCTGGCCCAGATCGATCACATCCTGCGGAGTCCGGGCCTGCGGATCCGGAGGTCCGGGGCGATGCGCGGGGTGGGCAGTGATCACCGCCCGATCCGGGTCGAGGTGGAGGTCCCGCGGCGCGCACCCGGACGGCATCCGGATATCGCCGCGCTCCGCCCTCCAGCTCGACACCGGCCGTGAGGGTCAGGGGGTGACCGGGGCGGGCGGGGTCGTGCCGGTGGCGAGGTTCGCCGGCGGGAACTTGCGCAGCACCCACTGCTGCTGTCCGAGGGTGATCAGGTTGTTGGTGACCCAGTAGATGACCACACCGAGCGGGAACAGCGCGCCCGAGAACAGCAGCGTGGCCGGGATGCCGTACAGCATCATGCGCTGGATCATCTTCTGCTGCGGGTCCTCGGCCCAGCCGGTCTTCAGGATCATCTGGCGGCTGGTCAGGTACGTCGTCAGCATCATCACCAGGACCAGGATCGCGGCGATGACCTTGACCGCGCCGCCGGAGGCGCCCAGGGCCTCGAGCTCGGCGGCGGAGGAGCCGAACTTGCCGGCGAGCGGGGCGGTGAACAGGCCGGCGTGGGTGGCGTCGTAGAACTGCTCGGCGCTCCAGCCGTACCTCTCGGTGCCCAGGTTGTCCGGGCGCAGGCGGTTGAGCACGTGGAACAGGCCGAGGAAGACCGGGATCTGGACGAACATCGGCAGGCAACCCATGAGCGGGTTGACCTTCTCGGTCTGGTAGAGCTCCATCATCGCCTTCTGCATCGCCTCCTTGTCGTCCTTGTGCTTCTCCTGCACCTCTTTGACCTTGGGCTGCAGCGCCTGCATGGCCCGCTGGCTCTTGATCTGCTTGACGAAGACGGGGAAGAGGATGGCGCGCAGGGTGACGACCAGGAAGACGATCGCGAGGACCCAGGTCCAGTTGGTGCCGAGGACGGCGTCGTCGGGGACGCCGAGGGCGTCCCAGATGCCATGCCAGGTCAGCAGGATCCACGAGATTGCGGAGTAGATCCAGTCGAGACTCACGAGGGCTCCCGTCAGAGGGATGGAGACGAAAAAGGCAACACGATGATGCCATAGTGACTCCCATGACGGAGCTGACACGGCGCACCACCGGCGTCCGGCACGGGGCGCGCAGCGTTCAGGTGGTGGAACGGGTCCGCGCGGCGGTCCTCGCCGAGATGACCCGGGTCGGCTTCGCCGCGATCACCATCGACGGGGTGGCCCGGGCCGCCGCCGTCAACCGGACCACCATCTACCGCCGCTGGCCGTCGAAGGCCGCCCTGCTCGAGGCCGTGGTCGAGCCGCTGCTGGCCGAGCACGACCGGGACCCGGCGACCGGCACCCTGCGCGGTGACCTGCTGGTGCTGCTGTGCCGCATCCGGGACAGCTCGGCCCGCCCCGAGGGACGGGCGATCGCCGCGGCCGCCAAGGCGAGCGCCACCGAACTCGGGGATCTGATGGCGAGCGCGGTCACGCGTACCCTCGCGCCTTTTCACCGGGCGGCGGACCACGCGGCCGCAAGAGGCGAGATCGAGGATGCGTCCCGCGGCCGCCTGGCCGTCTTCCTGGCCTACTCGGGCGTCTTCATGTGGGAGCAGACCCACGGCGGACCGCCCGGCGACGACGACTGCGCGACGCTCGCCGACCTCGCCCTGGCCGGGTTGGGTTGCGCCCAGGAGTCGTGTTGATGATCACTATCTGTATAACTGCTGAAAAGTAATGCCTGGTGGGGTGACTACGCTCCGAAATCCATGAGCGGAAATCAACCACCGATCACCGACAGGAAGCCCTCCGTGGATCCTGTCATCGTGTCCGTGGCATTGGCCGGCATCGTTGCCGTCGTCCTGTGGGGGATCCTCAGCCCCGGGTCGCTCGGTGACGCCGCAAGCGCCGGCCTGGCCTGGACCATCACCGACTTCGGCTGGCTGTTCGTGGTCGCCGCGGACGCCTTCCTGGTCGCGGCGCTGGTCCTGGCCGCCTCCCGGTACGGCCGGATCCGGCTCGGCCGCGACGACGACCGTCCCGAGTTCAGCACGCCCGCCTGGATCGCGATGATGTTCGGCGCCGGCATGGGCATCGGCCTGATCTTCTACGCCGTCGCCGAACCGCTGCAGCACCTCGGCACGCCACCGCCGGGAGCCGACGCCGCACCCGGCACCACCGCGGCCGCCTCCTCGGCGATGCAGTTCACGCTCTTCCACTGGACGCTGCACCCGTGGGCGATCTACGCCGTCGTCGGCCTGGCGATGGCCTACGCCACCTACCGCAAAGGCCGCGGCAACAGCCTCTCGGCCGCGTTCCACCCGCTGCTCGGCAAACACGCCGACGGCGCGGCCGGCCGGGCCATCGACCTGATCGCCGTCTTCGCCACCGTGTTCGGCTCGGCCACCAGCCTCGGCCTGGGCGCCCTGCAGATCGCCGCCGGCCTGGGCATCGTCACCGGCATCCCGCAGTCCGAAGGCCTGGACATCGCCATCATCGCGGTGCTGACCGTGGCGTTCGTGCTGTCCGCGGTCTCCGGCATCAGCCGCGGCGTCAAATGGCTGTCCAGCGCGAACGTCGTGCTCGCCGCCGCCCTGGTGCTCTTCGTCTTCCTGGCCGGGCCGACCGGCGCCATCCTCAACGTGCTGCCCTCCTCGATCGGCAGCTACCTGAGCAACCTGGTCGAGATGTCCGCGCTCACCGCGGCCGTCGCCGACCCGGACTGGCTGGCCGGATGGACGATCTTCTACTGGGCGTGGTGGATCTCCTGGGCGCCGTTCGTCGGCACCTTCATCGCCCGGATCTCCCGCGGCCGCACCATCCGCGAGTTCGTCGTCGGCGTCATGCTGGTGCCCAGCGGCGTCAGCGTGATCTGGTTCGCCGTGCTCGGCGGCAGCGCCCTGGACATGCAGCTCAGCGGCACCGCCGACCTCACCGCGCAGCTCGCGGACGGCGCCGAGGGCGCCCTGTTCGGCCTCCTGGACGCGCTGCCCGCGGCGAACGTCACCAGCATCGCGGCGATCATCCTGATCGCGCTCTACTTCATCACCGGCGCCGACTCGGCGTCCCTGGTGCTGGGCACGCTGTCCTCGCGCGGCGACCTCGACCCGCGCCGCCCCCTCGTGATCGTCTGGGGCCTGACCATCGGGGCGGTCGCCGCGGTGCTGCTGGTCGCCGGCGGCCTGGAAGCCCTGCAACAGGCCACCATCCTGGTGGCGCTGCCGTTCGTGGTGGTCATGCTGGCGCTGATCGTCGCCCTGCTCCGCGAACTGTCCCAGGACCCCGGCGGTCGTCTCGAGGCCCGCCCGCCCGCGCCCGCCTCAGCAGCGGAACCTGCGGAACCCGCGGAACCTTCGGTGACCTCGCGGTCCGCCTGACACGGCCTGCCGTCGCCCGCGTTCTTGCTGCCGCGGGTGACGGCCGTGGTCGTTCTCCAGGGGTACGCCTGGCGTCGCGTTGCCGTCAGATCCCGGTAGCCTGCTCCTCATGACGGCCGGAAAGCTCCTCGCGGTGAGCGACCTGCACGTGGCGTACAAGGAGAACCTCCAGCTGGCCGGCCGCCTGGCACCCACCTCCGACGACGACTGGCTGATCGTGGCCGGCGACGTCGGCGAGGTGTTCGACGAGGTGGTGGCGACCCTGCGGCACCTGGCCGGCCGGTTCGCGAAAGTGATCTGGGCGCCCGGCAACCATGAACTGTGGACCCACCCGAAGGACCCGGTGACCGCCCGCGGCGACCGGCGTTACCAGCAGCTGGTCGCGGCGTGCCGGTCCCTCGGCGTGGTCACCCCGGAGGACCCGTTCCCGGTGTGGACGGGCACCGGCGGCCCGGTCGTGGTGGCGCCGCTGTTCGTGCTTTACGACTACACCTGGCGGGCCCCGGGCACCACCACCAAGGCGGAGTCGCTGGCGTACGCGGAACGCACCGGCATCGTGTGCACCGACGAGATGCTGCTGCACCCGGACCCGTACCCGTCCCGGGAGGCCTGGTGCGACGCGCGCCTGGCCGAGACCGAACGCCGCCTGTCCGCGATCGACCCGGCCCTGCCGACGCTGCTGGTCACGCACTGGCCGCTGCACCGGCACCCGACCGATATTTTGCGCTTCCCGGAGTTCGCCCAGTGGTGCGGCACTGAGGGCACCGCCGACTGGCACACCCGCTTCCGGGCGCAGGTGGCGGTCTACGGCCACCTGCACATCCGCCGGACGACCGAGCGTGACGGGGTGCGTTTCGAGGAGGTCTCGCTGGGCTATCCGCGGGAGTGGCGGGCCCGGTTCGGCGAGGCGCCGCCGCTGCTGCGCGACGTGCTGGCCGGCGAGGACGTCGAGCCACCCGTCCTGGCCGGGCTCTGACTCGCCGGCCCCGGGAGTTTCGACCCGCCCGGCTGATCCTTGACCCGCCCGCAACCCGCATCCATCGCCTGCCGTTAAGGTACCGGTGAGCAAGTCCGATAAGCCTATGAAGGCGGATAGTTGTCGGAACTCGGCGAGTCGGCTGGAGGATCGATGGCGGAAGGCGACGACAGGCTCGCGCCGGGCCTGGTCGGATCGGACTTGATCGACGTCACGGGGCTCTCCCTCGGTGACGTCGTCACGCGCCGGGACAGCGCGCTGGACCACGCGGTCAAGCGTGTCCTGACCGATCTCGAGTCGCCGGACGACGTCATCTCGGGTTGGAACAGCTTCATCGAATGACCGCCGTCCGCATCGCCCCGCCTCGATGGCCGGATCAACTCCTCGACGTTGATGCGATCGCCGCGAGCGGGTGGCGGCCGGCGCCGTTCCGGGAGTTCGTGGCGAAGGTGCACCAGCGGTGCAACCTGTCGTGCGACTACTGCTACGTATACACGATGGTCGATCAGTCGTGGCGGGGCAGGCCGGCGCTGATGCCCGCCGAGGTGCGGACCGCGACCGCGCGGCGGATCGCGGAGCACGTCGGCCGGCACGAGCTCGCCGACGCCCTGGTGGTCCTGCACGGCGGTGAGCCGTTGCTGGCCGGTGTCGACGTCCTGACCGGGTTCGTCGCCGAGATCCGGTCGGCGGTCCCGGCGTCGTGCCGGCTCCGGGTCGGCCTGCAGACCAACGGCACGCTGATCGACGACGCCGCGGTGACAGCGCTGGCCGCCGCGAGGGTCACGGTGAGTGTGAGCCTCGACGGGGGACCCGCCGCCCACGACCGCCACCGCCGGTACGCCGGAGGCGCGGGCAGCCACGCCCGGGCCGTCCGCGCGATCGAGATGCTCGCCGGGGCCGGCGCCCTCGGTGGCCTGCTGGCGACGATCGATCTCAGCCAGGACCCGGTGGAGTGCTACGAGCAGCTGCTGGCCCACCGCCCGCCGGCGATCGACTTCCTGTTCCCGCACGCCACCTGGACGAACCCGCCGGCCGGCTCGGGGTACGGCCGGTGGCTCTGCCGCGTCTTCGACCGCTGGTACGACGCCCCGGTCCGGGAGGTCCGGGTCCGGCTCTTCCAGTCGCTGCTCAACCTGCTCCTGGGCGGCGAGGGCGGCAACGAGCAGATCGGGCTGTCCCCGATGCGGGCGGTGATCGTCGAGTCGGACGGGGCGATCGAACAGACCGACGCGTTGAAGGCGGCGTACCCGGGTGCGGCCGCGACCCCGTGGAACGTGCTGACCGACGGGTTCGACGCGGCACTGTGGCATCCCGGGTTCGTCGCCCGCCAGCTCGGTGTGGACGCTCTCGGCCCGGACTGCCGCGCCTGCCCGGTGCAGCGCGTCTGCGGCGGCGGCCACTACGTGCACCGCTACCGCGAACCGGACGGGTTCCGCAACCCGTCGGTGTACTGCGGCGACCTGCGCATCCTCATCGACCACGCGGCCCGGCGGCTGCGTGCCGATCTCACCGGGACGGAGCACGATGACCCTGGCCACTCTCGGCGTCCCCCTGCCGATCTTCGACCGCTTCAGCGCGGGGACGGCGGGTCCCACGGGGGTCGGCCTGCTGACCAGAGCCCTGCTGAGCAGGCGGATGCTGCTGCTGCGGGCGGTCGGTGAGGCCGCACCGGACCGGTCCCGGGCCGCACTGGACGTCCTGGTCCGCGCCGAACGCGAGTCACCCGAGTCGGTGCGGGAGATGCTGCGGTCGCCGTGGGTCGGATCGTGGAGCAGCCGGATCGGCCGGCGCCTGATCGGGGCGGCACCGGACGCCACCGACGCCGGGACCACGATGGAGGAGGACTTCGACCACCTCGACCGTCTCGCAGACCAGGTCAGCGGGCGTTCCGGGACCATCGCCAGGGAACTGCGCGCGGTGCAGGGCGAGCACACCTTCCGGGTGACGCTCGAGGACCGGGACCCCTACCGGGACTGTTTCACCATGGCGGTCACCGGGCCGGTCCCGGACGGCACCGCCGCCCGCTGGCAGGACCGCTTCACCGAGGCGTCCCGCCTGCTCGCGGTCCACCTGCCGGACCGTGCCGCGGAGCTGCGGGCCGGGTTGCGCTCGATGGTGCCGCTGGCGGGCATCGCCGGGGCCCCCGGGCTCAGCGCGACCTCGCACCACGCGTTCGGCGGCCTGGCCCTGACCGAACCCGTCGACGCGGCCGCCTTCGCGGTGACGCTGATCCACGAGTTCCAGCACTCGACGCTGAGCGCTCTGCTCGACCTGGCCCGCCTCTTCGACCCGGCGGCCCGGGAGAAACGGTTCTTCGCACCCTGGCGGCGTGACTCCCGCCCCCTCGGCGGACTGCTGCAGGGGGTCTACGCGTTCCTCGCGGTCGCCGAGGCCTGGAACGCCCTGCGCGCCGAACCCGCCCTGGCCACGCGGGCCGAGGCCCAGTTCGCCGAGACGACCGCCCAGCTGGCGGCGGCACTTCCCCAGCTGCGGTCCGCGCCCGCGCTCACCGCCGAAGGGCGGCGCTTCACCGAGGGGCTGACCGCCCGGCTGGACCTGCTCACCGCGGTGCCGGTCCGCCCGGAGACGGCCGGCCGCGCCCGCCGGGACGTGGAGGCGCTCCGCGCGGACTGGCAGACCCGGCACGGGCTCACACCCACGGCGGTTCGATCTCCAGATTGATCCGCCGGCTCTCGTTCATCAGCACGGTGTTCGGGTGCCCGGTGCCGAGCTTCCCGGACGCGCGGGCGACGAGCCGGAGCTTCAGATTCTCCGCGGGGTCGGTCTCGCCGGCCAGCCGGAGACTGACGGCGAGGTTGCTGCCCACCGCGAGGACGTCCGGATGGTCCGGGCCGAGGAGCCGGCGGAGGATGCCGTACGTCCGCTCGTCGAGCTCCCGCGCCCGTTCCCGGTCACCCAGCTCGAACAGGTCGTTGGCGAGATTGGCCTGACTCACCAGCGTGTACGGGTGCTGCTCGCCGAGCAGCCGGTCCAGGTGGTGCCACGCGTGCTCGGCCAGCGGCCGGGACTCCCCGGGCCGGCCGAGCTTGCGGATGAAGATGGCCAGGTTGTGTTCGCAGGTGAGGGTGAGCAGATGCTCGTCACCCCGCTGGATGCGGTACTGGCGCAGCGCCTCCTGGGCCCGGGCCCGGGCGCCCTCGTCGTCGCCCAGGGACGACTCGGCGCAGGCGAGGTTGACCGAGCAGGCGAGCGTGTCGGTGTGATCGTGGCCGTGGAAACGCTGCATGACGACCAGGGTGTCCATCGCGGTCGTCCACGCCGCGTCGAACTCGGCACGCTTCTTGTACGACACCGCCAGACTGTTCGCGGTCCGCAGTGTCTCCAGATGGTCCGCGCCCATCACCTCGCGGCTGGTCGCCAAGGTCCGCAGCAGCAGGTCGTGCGACTTGTCGTAGTCGCCCTGTTCGCGCAGGTCCCGGGCCAGGCTCGCGGCGGAGTACAGGGTGTAGGGGTTGCTCGCCCCCAGGCTCTGCCGCCGCCGGGCGAGGGTGTCCTCGTCGATCCGGGTCGCGGTGCCGAACTCCCCGGCCAGCCGCAGCGAGACCGCCAGGTTGTTGAGCGCCATCAGCGTCCGGTCGTTGTCCTCACCGAACTCGTCCTGGAACCCGGCGAGCGTCTCCTCGTCCAGCTGCCGCGACTCCTGGTACCTGCCCAGCTCGCGGAGGTCGCCGCCGAGGCTCTGCGCCACCATCAGCACGTACGGGTGCCGCTCCGGGAGCACGGTCCGCATCCGGTCCCGGACCTCCAGGTCGATCGTGTACGCCTCCTCGTACCGGGCCAGCAGGCGCAGCGCGTTGGCCAGGTGGAACCGCATCAGCAGGACCGTCGGATCGTGCGACGTGCCGTCCGGGTCCCACCAGGTGAGGGCACGTTCGGCCAGTTCCTGACTGCTGACCAGGTCGCCGCTGCGCCAGAGGTAGCGCACCAGATCGAGGACGAACTGGCGTACCTCGGGTTCGGTGGAGGTGGGCACGTCGGCCGGGTCCGCGTGCGGCCACAGTTCCGCGTACCTCGGCCAGTTCTCCGGGCGGTCCGGGTAGTTCGGGTTGGCCTCGCTGAGGATCAGCTGGGCCTCGTGGCGGCTCAGATCGCGGGCGTCGCCGGCGAGACTGTTCCTGATCACCACCTGGACCAGGCGGTGCATCTGCAGACTGCTCTGACCGGGATCGATCCGGGCCAGCGCGTACCGGCCGATCTCCCAGATCACCCGGATTCGCAGGAGAGGATCGACCAGCGAGGGGTCGACGGCCACCAGGTAGCGCTTGAAACGGTCACCGGACAGCAGGGACACCGGGATGGGGTCGGGGCCGAAGAAGGCGCAGATCTCCAGTACCTTGGCCGCAGCCGGCATCTCCCGGCGCATGCGCTGCAACGACAGCAGCCAGGTGGCGGCGGCCGAGTCCGGGTACTGCAGCTCGGGTCCCGGCGCGGGCTGGGCGAGCATCCGGGGCAGCTCGTCGCGCAGCATCTCCACATAGCGCTCGACCGGCATGGCGGTCGCCTTGAGCCAGGCACCGGCCTGTTCGACCGCGAGGGGCAGGTCGCCGAGCAGCTCGGCCAGCTCGGCGGCGTCCCCCTCGGCGACGTGCGGCGCCCGTCGCCGCAGCAGCGCCACACTCTCCTCCCGGGCGAAGGCGTCGACCTGGATGATCTCGGTGTCCTCACTCCACGACGGGTTCCGGGAGGTGATCAGGACATGGCCGCCGCTCGGCGGGACCAGCCCGCGGAACGCCTCCGGGTCGTCGGCGTTGTCCAGCACGAGCAGCCAGCGGCTGCCGAGGCGCAGCGACTCCAGGACGAGACGGACCCGCTCCGGAACCGGCATGGACGAGGTGGCCACCTCCCGTTTGACCGCCAGCTCGGCGAGACCGGACCGGGCCTGACCGATCGGGTCTGCGGACACCCACCAGATGGTGTCGTAGTCCGCGGCGAACCGGTGGGCGAACTCCAGGGCGATCTGGGTCTTGCCGACACCGCCCAGCCCGATCAGGGACTGCGGGACCACCCGGTCGGGGGCGGTGGCCAGGCGGTCCCGGACGCGTTCCAGAAGGACGTCGCGACCGACGAAGGTGTTGTTGCGCGGGGCCAGGTTCGACACCTGCGGGGCGTCGGCCGGGTACCGGACCCGGTGCCGGGCGACCGAGACCCGGGCCGGGGTCATCGGGGTCCGCAGGTCCAGTCCCTCCAGGACGGCGGTGCGGGCCTGCTCGGCGTCCAGCCCGTACAACTCGACGGCCGGCTGGTCGGTGAACGGCGGGGGATACCGCATGCTGTCCATCCGGACCGGCGTCAGCGAACCGGGGGCGCCGGTCGCCCGCTCGGCGGTCAGCTTCCACAGGTCACGGGCGTTGTCCGAGACCACATAGCTCGGTGACAGGACCGTCATCACCCGGTTGTTGCGGCTCAGCAGGTGGGCGGCCTCGTCCAGATGCCGGCTGCGGGAGTGCTGGCTCACGTCGTGGATCGTCGCCTCCGCCCCCGCGTCGGCGATGGCGACGGCGATCCACTCCGCCCAGGTCCGGTCGATCGAGGCGTAGCTGACCAGCACCCGGGTCTCGGCGGTGGTCCGCGGCTGTTCATAGACGCCCAGGGTGCGCCGGCGGGCGGTCTCGTCCACCGGGCGCAGCCGCGTCACCCGGCCGTCGGTGACCACGGCGGCGAGCCGTTCGAACGCGGCCAGCAGCGTGCCCTCCTGGCGGGGCCGGTCGCCGAAGGTGGCGAGGATCTCCTCGTACGCGTAATAGGGCTTGTAAGGGATCTCCACCTCGCTCCAGTAACGTTCCCGCCGGTCCGGGTCGAGGTCTTCCAGGTAGTCGCCGAAGCTGGCCCGGGCGTAGTCCCGGCCGGCCTCGAGTTTGGCCTGTTCGGCGTCCTCGACCCGCATCGGCACCGGCAGGATCCGCACCGTGCGCCCGGCGGGCAGGTCCCGGAGGTATTTGCTGACGCTCGCCGCCCCGGCGACGCTCTGCGTGCTCAGGGTGAAGCAGTTGACCACGATGTCCGGGAACTCGACGGTCAGCAGGCCGGCCACGTCACTGAGCCCGGTCCGGCTGTCCAGGAGCACGTAGTCGTAGTTGTCGCGCATGCTCCGGCCGAGCAGCTCCAGGAAGCGGCGTCCGCCGAGCCGGTCGTAGAAGTTGCCCCAGTCGAACGTGCTCACCTCGTCGGAGTAGCCGGGCTGCTGCTGGCCGGCGGGGAGTAGATCGAGGGTGCCGCCGTCCGGGAACGAGGCCCAGTCGACCGAGACGGCGTGTTTGACGACGTTCGCCTGGGCGGTGTGCGCGGCGACGATCTCGTTCTCGTCGTCCGAGCGGAGCCGGACATCGAGGGCCGCGGCCGCAGCCTTCCGGATGATCTCGACGACGCCCTGTGTCCGTTGCAGCCGGGGGTCGGGCAGGAACGGGTGGAAGTAGCGGTGCAGCCCGGGCGACTCCAGGTCGAAGTCGACGGCCAGCACCCGCAGCCCGTTGCTCGCCATGATCCAGGCGAGGTTGGCCAGGGCCATGGTCCGGCCGGTACCGCCCTTGTACGAGTAGAACGTGACGACCTGGCCCATGGCATCTCCTGGTGGGGGATCCGCTACATCGGTGCGGGGAGGATCGGGCGGTGCCCGCCGCCGTCGTCGCGGCGCCCCCGGTCGAAGATCCGGTTCTGGGCCACCCGGAGCGCCCGGGACAGGGCGTTGTCGAACGCGGTGGGGTCCTCGATCCGCTCGTGGTAGACCGCGGCGTCGCGGCGGACGCTGTTGTTGGGCAGCGCCCGCCGGATCGCCTCGTGCAGGATCGGGTAGCTGTCGGTGGTCTCCTGGTCGACCACCGCGATCGGGATGATGATCGCGGTGGTCGGCTCGTTGCGGCGGTCGTAGTCGAGGAGCACGTCCCGGTGTTCGTCGAAGCGGGCGGCCCAGGCGTCGACGAGCAGCACGATGACCTCGTTCCGCAGATTCGCCCGCATGATCAGGGCGTGCAGTTCGCTGAGCCCGGCCACCTGCCAGCGGAAACTGCGCCGCTGGGCGATGTCCCCGGCCAGCAGGGCGAGCGCCTGCTGGGCGTGCGGGCGGTACGGCGCCCAGTCCAGTGCGGATTCGCCGTAGTACTCCAGGCTCTCGCGCTGGCCCAGCATGTCGGTGCGTGCGGCGGCGGCGACCACGAAGTGGACGAGGCCCACCGACCCTTCGGCGGTGTCCGGCGCCGACCACGAGTTCTTCGTGCCCGCCGTCGTGGTGGTGCCGGGCGGGGAGTAGGACTCCAGGGTCCGGTCCGCCGGGAGCGGCGGCAGGTCGTGGCTGCGGGCCAGCCGGACGATGCGGCCGGCCAGCGCGCTGACCATGCGGCGGTACTGGTCGCGGTTGATGCTCAGCCGGACCAGCTGGCGGACGCCCTCGGCGGAGTACTCCGGGCCGAGGATCTGATGGGTGCGCTGATAGCGCTCGGTGATATCCGGGATGTCCTCGAGGGCGCACCAGGAGAGGGGCATCAGCGCGCCGGGCAGGACGCCGGTGCTCTGCTGGTAGCGGTGCATCTTGTCCTCGAAGGCGGCCCATTCGGCGGTGCACATCGGGGACATGACGTAGCGCGGGGTGCAGAGCGCGACGAAGCACCGGCTCTCGCTCAGTGCCGTGGTCAGGCGACTGCGCCAGAGCTCGCCCAGTTCGATGCTGTGCGCGTCGAGAAATCCGACCTCCTCGTGCGGGTCGGCGCCGGCGAGGACGCGCACCTCGGCGGAGAGGTCCTTGAAGAAGCGCATTACATAATGGTCGTCATCGCCGTGAGCATAACTCAGGAAGAAGTACAGCAAACGCACCCCCACCCGACGAGGAAGGTCAATGTTTATGTGTCCGACGTTACCGGAGGTGAGGCATCGTTAACCAGAACCTGAGGCTTGCGGGAGGATATCTGACCAGAAGGGCGATATGGGAGACAGTGCCGCGGGTATTCAAAAAAGGGCAGTGGTATCCGTTCGGAAAATGGTCGTGGGGCAAGCTTCATCCATTCCTGGACCGGATTTGATCAGCGCGGGCGGTGCCGGGGCAGGAAATTCGCGGGGAGGCTGCCAGAAATCTGCCAGATCGTCGGCAGACCGGTCTGCCAGGGTGATCTCATCGCCCCGGGGCACATCGGTGCCCGGCCGACGGGAGACGCGGGGTCACACACGGGGGGTGACCCCGCACGGCCGGCAGAGGGCGACCGTGGGGGACAGGTGAACGACGAGCGCATCACCCGGCTGCTGTCGACCGTGCCGCTGGTCGACGGGCACAACGATCTGCCGTACGCGCTGCGGGAACTCGCCGGCACCGCCGTCTCCGAGCAGGACCTGGAACGGTTCACGCTGGACCGCGGGCAGCCCGACACCCGTACCGACCTGCCCCGGCTGGCGGCCGGCCTGGTCGGCGCGCAGTTCTGGTCGGTGTTCGTGCCCGGGTCGCTCAGCCCGGCGGCGGCGGTGGTGCAGACTCTCCAGCAGATCGACCTGGTGCACGTGATGACCCGCCGGCACGCGGACCGGCTGGCGCTGACCACCACCGCGGACGGGCTGGAGAAGGCGTTCCGGTCGGGGCGGATCGCCGGGCTGATCGGCGCCGAGGGCGGGCACAGCATCTGCGACTCGCTCGCCGTGCTGCGGATGCTGCGGCAGCTCGGCGTCCGCTATCTGACCCTGACCCACAACCAGAACGTCTCGTGGGCGGACAGCGCCACCGACGTCCCGCGGCTCGGCGGGCTGAACCATTTCGGCCGGCAGGTGGTCACCGAGATGAACCGGATCGGGATGCTCGTCGACCTGTCGCACGTGTCCGAGGCGACCATGAACGCGGCCCTGGACACCACCACCGCCCCGGTGATCTTCAGTCATTCGTCGGCGCGGGCGGTGTGCGGTCATCCGCGTAACGTGCCGGACGCGGTACTGACCCGGCTCGCCGGCAACAACGGTGTCTGCATGGTGACGTTCGTGCCGGCGTTCGTCTCGGCTGACCGGTGGGAGTGGCAGAAGGCGGTCGAGGCGGAGGTGACCCGCAGCGGGGACGCCGTCGCCGCGGTGCGGCGCCGGATCGGACCGCAGCCGGCGGTGACCGTGTCGCAGGTCGCCGACCACGTCGACCACGTGCGGCAGGTGGCCGGGGTGCGGCACGTCGGGCTCGGCGGCGACTTCGACGGCTGCGACGATATGCCGGCCGGGCTCGGCGACGTGTCCGGCTATCCGCGCCTGTTCGCCGAGCTGGCCGCCCGGAACTGGTCGGACGACGAGTTGGCGGCGCTGGCCGGCGGCAACATCGTGAGGGTGTTGCGGGACACCGACGACGTGACGTGCCCCGGCGGGCAGTGACAGCCGAACCGGGCCCGCCAGGCGTCCAGCTCGTCCTTCTCGCGTACCCCCAAGCTCTGGAAGATGCGCAACGCACGCGCCCAGAGATCGTGGGAGCCGGGGTGGTCGCCGTCCGCGCAGCGGGTGGCGGCGAGGTCCCGCAGGGCGCGCGCGTAACCGAGCTCCATGCCCAGGGTGCGCCACTGCTGCGCGGCGGAGGTCAGCTGGTCGGCGGCCTCGGTGAACCGGCCCGCGGCCAGGTGCATCTCCCCGATGGTACGGGTGACGAGCGCCGTCCCGTGCCCGTCCCGCAGCGCGGTCATCGTGGCGAGCGCGGCGGCCAGCGGTTCGGCGGCCCGCTGCGGGTCACCCCGCCGGACCCAGATCTTGGCCAGGGCCTGGGTGGTGAACGCCACCAGGTGCCGGTCACCGACGTCGACGGCGATGCCGTGCGCCTGCGCGCAGTGCTGTTCGGCCGCGTCCAGCTCGCCGCGGGCCCGGTGCACCAGACCGACGCCGCGGATCGAGATCAGCTCGCCGCGCCGGTGACCGAGCCGGCGGTACCGGTCGAGCGCCGCGGTCAGGTGGCGCACGGCGGCCTCGTCGTCGCCCAGCTCACGGTGCGCGAACCCGAGGCTGTAGTCGGCGTGCGCCACCCCGGCGTCGTCCCCGAGACGCTCCAGCACCTCCCGGGCCTGGTTGATCTGCGGCAGCGCGACGAGGTGCTGGCCCAGTTCGCGGCCGACCGTGCCGAGACCGTTGAGCGCGACGGCCTGCCCCCGGTCGTGGCCGGCCGCCTCGAAGAGCCCGGCCGCGGCGGAGAAGTGCCGCCGGGAGTCGGCGAACCGGTCCTGGGCGTAGCGCAGCTGGCCGATGCCGCACTCCATCGCCGCCTCGGCGAGCCGGTCCCCGGACAGCCGGGCGGTCGCCGCCGCGGCCGTGTGGGTCCGTTCCCAGCCGTCGAAGTTGTTGAACTCGGCGAACGACGCGAACACCAGCGCGTCGGCCAGCCCGCAGGCCGGCGCGGCCAGGTCGAGGGCGGCGGCGCGTTCCACCGCGGCGATCAGCGCCGGTTCCTCCCGGGTCAGCCAGCGTCCCGGGTCGATCCGGGCCACCGTGGCAGCCCAGTCGGCGGGCGGCTCCGGCAGGTCCGCCGGGTGGTAGAGCCGGGGGAGGGCCACCGGCAGCTGTTCGGCGAGGTGTTCCACCACGCGCAGCAGGGCGGACACCGCCGCGGTGACGGTCGCCCGCATGGTGTCCGGGTCGGCCCGCGCCAGCTCGCTCGCGTAGAGCCGGACCAGGTCGTGCATCCGGTACTGGGTGAGGTGCCCGTCGGCGTCCACCACGTCCAGCAGCCGCGCGTCGGTGATCTCCTCGATCAGGTCGGCGGCCTCGGACAGCCCGGTCCCCAGCAGCGCCGCCACGGTCAGCGCGGTCACCGTCGGCGGGTCCAGGCTGCCCAGCGCCCGGAACGCCAGCTGTGCCCGGGGCGTCAGGCCGCGGTAGCCGACGGCCAGCCCGGCGCGGACCTCCAGCTCGTCGACGGCCAGTTCGTCGAGGCGCCGCTGTTCGTCGTCGAGCCGGTCGGCGAGCTGGGCGACGGTCCAGTGCGGCCGGGCCACCAGCCGGGCCCCGGCGACCCGTACGGCCAGTGGCAGCCGCGCGCACAGGGCGATCAGCCGTCGCGTCTGTGCCGGGTCGGCGTCCGCCCGGCCGGCCCCGATCACCCGGGTGAGCAGCGCGGTCGCCTCGGCGACGGTCATCACGCCCAGCTCCACCCGGGCCGTCGCGGACACCGTGGGCAGCCGGAACCGGCTGGTCACCAGCAGCGCCGAACCGGACTCGGTGGGCAGGAACGGCTGCGCCTGGGCGGCCTGCACCACGTCGTCGAGGATCACCAGCAGCCGTCGGCCGGCCAGCGCCGCACGGTAGCGTTCGACGCGTTCCCGCAGGTCGAGGTTGCCCTGGGCGTCCGCGTCGGTGATCCCGAGCATCCGCAGCACCCGGCTGAGCGCCTCGGACGGCTCGAGCGGGTCGGCGCCGCCCACGTTCAGGAAGATCATGCCGTCCGGGAAGTGCTCGCGGACCGCGTGCGCGGCGTGCACCGCGAACGCGGTCTTGCCCGCCCCGCCGGGGCCGGAGACCACCACGACCGGCGGCACCCCACCGGCCAGCAACTCGGCGCGGGTGTCCGCGATCCGGCTGTCGTAACCGGTGTAGTCGACCAGGTCGGGCGGCATGACGAACGGCCGGTCGGGTTCTTTGACCGTTTCGGGGGCGGCGGGTGCCCGCAGCAGTGCCGTGTGCGCGTCCTGCAGCAGACGGCCCGGCTCGGCACCGAACCGGTCCAGGATCCGGGCCCGCGACCGGGCGAACAGCTCCAGCGCCTCGGTGGTGCGCCCGGCCGCGTGCAGCACCCGCATCATCGCCGCGACCACCGCCTCACGCAGCGGGTCCCGGGCCAGTTCGGCGGCGAGCCGGTCGGCCGCCACGCCGTGCCGGCCGGTGTCCGCGGCCGCCGACGCCCACGCGGTCAGCGCCTCGAGGCGCTCCCGGGACAGGCTCTCCCGCGCCCGCTCGGCCCACGACCCGGGCAGCCCGGCGAGCGCGTCGCCATGCCACAGCCCGAGTGCCTCGTCCAGCCGGGCGAACCGGTCGCCGGCCGTCGCGTCGCGTGCCGACCCGGCCAGCCGCCGGAACCGGAACAGGTCGACCGACCCCGCCGGGACGTGCAGCGTGTAGCCGCCGGACCAGCGTTCCAGGGCGACGCCGGTGCTGTGCTTGAGCACCCGGCGGAGGCGGGCGACGTAGCCGTACAGTGCGCCCCGGGTGTCGGCCGGGAGATCGTCACCCCAGAGCCGGTCGCCGAGCGCCTCGAACGTCACCGGCTGCCCGTCGCTGATCAGCAGGGCCGCGAGCAGGTGACGCTGCTTCGACGCGCCCAGGGCGAGCGGCCGCCCCGCCTCGGCGGCCTCGACCGGACCCAGTAGCCGGAAGTGCACGACACCCCCTTCGCTGAGCACGGTCACGCTCCCCCAGACTAAGGGGAGAGTCGCGGGCGTCTATCTCGGCTCTTCGTGCAGATTTCTCCGGTTCGGTCGGCTTGTGGGCCGCCGGTCGGCGGGTGGCATACCGCGACTACGGTATGTCGAGTGACCGCGGCCGGAGTATGACGGTCCCGGTCGCGCGAGCGAAGCTGGGTTGTGCGATCGAGGAAGACGCTGGAGACGATGACGGACGGGCCTCTCGTCCCTCTGCAGGCGGGTCAGGACCTGGTCCACCCGTTGATGGAGGATCTCAACCGGTTCCTGATGGTGTACAAGTTCGGGCTCGCCGAAGTCAGTACGAAGATCACCATCCTGGCCGAGGAACTCACTCTCCGTGGCCGGGACAACCCGATCGAGCACGTCACCACCCGGCTCAAGACGGTCACCAGCATCGCCGCCAAGGCCCGCCGGGTCGGCTGCGAGCTGACCTTCGACGACCTGCGGGTGACGATCCGGGACATCGCCGGTGTCCGGATCGTGTGCAGTTTCGTCTCGGACGTCTACACGGTCGCCGACATGCTGACCCGGCAGCCGGACATCAAGCTGCTCATGACCAAGGACTACATCGCCAAGCCGAAGGCCAACGGGTACCGCAGCCTGCACCTGATCGTGGAGATCCCGGTGTTCATGTCCGACCGGGTGGTGACCGTCCCGGTCGAGGTCCAGCTGCGCACGGTGGCGATGGACTTCTGGGCCACCCTCGAACACAAGATCTACTACAAGCACGACTCCGAGGTCCCGGCGTCCCTGCGCGCCGAACTCGTCGAGGCGGCGACCGACGCCGCCCGCCTCGACCAGCGGATGGAACGCCTCCACCAGGAGATCCACGGCCCGCGCTGACCATGGACTCCGATGAGGATTCACCGGGTGGGTTGGCGGCGCCTCACGGCGGGTAAAGTGGGCGCAGGCCGCACCGGGCCGATCAGCGTCAAGCAGCGGCGCGAGTTCGGGATCCCACCGATTCCGGGCATGGTTTCCTCCCCGCCTCCGCTGCAAGGATTGCCTGACAGTCATGACGCATGTCCCCGGTCCGTCCGATGCACTCTCCGCGCTCGGGCACATCAGGTTCAGCGAGACCAGCAGGGACGACTTCGTCGGCCGGGTCGCCGCCCTGGCCGTCCAGCTCGTTCCGGGCGCCGGCGAGGTGTCGATAACCCTGCTCGGCGAGCGGGGGCCGTTCACCGCCGCCGCCACCGGTGACGTGGCGTCCCGGCTCGACGAGCGGCAATACCACGCCCGGACCGGCCCGTGCCTGGACGCGGCCGCGGACCGGTCGACCGTGTCGGTGCCGGACACCGCCACCGACACCCGCTGGGGACACTGGTCGTCGCACGCGGCGGCGGCCGGCATGGGCAGCGTGCTCTCGGTCGGCCTGACCACTGCCGGCACCCGCGGCGGCTCGCTCAACATCTACGCCCGTCCCGCGGCTGCCTTCAGCGCCGGCGCCACCGAGACGGCACAGGCCTACGCCGGGTACGCCTCGGTCGCCCTCGACAACGCCCGCGTGTTCTTCGACGCCGTCGCCCTGGCCGCCCAGCTCCGCGAGGCGATGGGCAGCCGGGCCGTGATCGAACAGGCCAAAGGCGTGATCATCGCGCAGCGCCGGTGCACCCCGGACGAGGCGTTCGCGCACCTCACGAAGGTCTCGCAGGACAGCAACCGCAAACTCCGCGACGTGGCGGCCACGATCGTCGCCGGGTTCGCCCGCCGGACGGTCTGACCGGGAGACGAACGCCCTGTTCCGCAACCGCACAGCGAACCCGTCGTCGCGGGCCCGGAGCGGCCCGGCGGTGTATCCCTGTCAGGGAAGGCGACGGCCCCGTGCCGGGCCGTGCCGGTTCAGCGGATGTCCGTGGTCAAGCAGTCGGCCCCGGGCATCCGCGTCGTTCACGGCTTCTTGACGACGAAGCCGCTCTGCTCGATGAACTCGTCGGTCCCGTCGGACTTGTCGATGTACACCTCGGAGTCCCGCTGGTGCAGCATGTACTGCGGATAGTTCTTGCTGCGCAACTGGATGCTCCCGACGGTGAGACCGGCCTCCGGGCAGAACGTGGCGTCACTCCGGAACAACTCCGAGTCGTCGTTCTCGTCGAACCGCAGCCGGTAGTCGAAGTGCCGCAGGTAACGGTCGTCCCCGTCGTGCAGGCTGAAACACGCCTCGTCGGCGAGCCCCTTCACCACGGTCAGCGCGGTTCCGTCGCCGGACTTCAACGCCGCGAAGTCGCCGTCCACGGTCAGCCGGACCTCGGCGTCCTTCTTCAATGCCAGGATCCACTTGCCGGTGGTCAACTCGTTCTCCGGCGGTGCGCTGGTGGTGGCCGCGGCCGCCGGAGCCGACGATGCGGCAGCCGACGCGGGCGCACTGGCCTGGGCCGACTCGTCCGCCTCGGGCCGCAGGTTCAGATAGGCGAACGCACCCACCACGAACAGGATCGCCACCACGAACAGCCCGAGCACCCCCGGATGCACCCCACCCGACTTGCCCTTCTCGGGCGGCCGGGCGTCAGCCCCACCCCGCCCGTAGACGGTCCCAGGTTTCGGCGCTTCGGGCGGCTGGTACATCGGCTCTGCTCCTCCTGCTCCGGCCGCCCGTCGGGAGAGGTGGCGACCGGTCCGGCCGGAAACCCTACGCGCCCGGGAGATTTCCGGCGATCCGGGTACCTCGATCCGGCGCTCCGACCCCGTTCCTGCCGCATCCCGGCGGTCTGCGGACGCTTTCTCCGGGGGTACGCCCACACCTCCCCCACCTACTCCAAGGCGTCCCGGCCGCGCTCGATCCACGGACCCCCTCCAGCCCGGGCACCTCCCGCTGCGCCGGCATGGCGGGCAGGATACCGGCGTCGTCAAATTATTTTTTGACCTGCGGAAACGTGCTCTCCGCCGGCCCTACAGCACCTGCACCGACGGGATCACGTCGCCGAGCAGCCGGGCCGTCTCGAAACCCTCAGCGGTCGCCTCGGTGACACCGCGCGGGGAGCGCGCGTCACCGATCACATGGAGTTCGACGCGGCCGCGGAGCGCCTCCGCCAGTTCGTCGGCCGGCTGCGGCGGCCGGGACGCCACCACCGCGTCCGCCCGCTCGCTGAACGACCGTCCGCTGTAGTCGTCGCGCAGCCACGCCTCACCGCCGGCCAGCCCGGTCAGCGTGACCGTCGCGTGGAACCGGACACCGGCCGCGCCGAGCCGCAGGCACGACGGCAACCGGACGGTCTCGTCGGCGCCCTGCCCCGGGAACGTCAGCGGCGTCGCGAACACCACCCGCTTACCGGCCGCCACCAGACCTTCGGCGACCGACAACGCGGCCCGCCCGCCCCACTTGTCGTAGACCAGGACATGGTCGCCCATCGGGGTGGTCAGCGCCTCCCGCACGTCGATCTCGCCGTCCAGGGCGGTGCCGCGCGACCCGGTGGCCAGGATGACCACATCCGGACGCAGGGCCAGTACGCCGTTCGCGTCCACGTCCCGATCCAGCTGGATGGCCACGCCCAGGCTGCGGCACTGGCGTTCCTGCCAATCCAGCACGTCCGCCAGTTCGTGCCGGTACGGCGTACCCGATGCGATCCTGACCTGGCCACCCACCTGGCCGGACCGTTCGACCACGGTGACCAGATGTCCCTGGGCCGCCGCGGAGCGGGCGGCTTCGAGCCCGGCCGGGCCGGCACCGATCACCACGACGTGCCGTTCGGTGCGTACCGGCGCCGGCAGCGGCAGCAGTTCGCGGCCGGCGTGCGGGTTGAACGCGCAGCGCAGCGGCTGTCCCTTGGCGAGCCGTCCCCAGCAGCCGTCCTGGATGCCCACGCAGGGCCGGACCTGCGCCGGGTCCTTGCGCGGCAGATCAGGATCGGCCACCAGCGCGCGGGTCATCGCCACCAGGTCGGCCGCGCCGTCGTCGATCAGGGAGGCGGCCAGCGGCGCCGACGTGATCCGCCCGGCCAGCATCACCGGCACCGGGGAGCCCTCGCGGATCCGCCTGCCGAACTCGGCCCACACCGCCGGCGGGTGGCTCGCGTCCGGGATCGCCCCGGCCGTGCCCCGGGCGTCCGCGTAGTGTCCGGCGGTCACCGACACGTAGTCGAGCATGCCGAGTTCCAGCAGCTCCCGGACGGTCTGCTGTTTGCGGTTGGTGGCGTCGCGGTCGCCCGGCACGCCGCCGGTCACCCGGGCGCCGACCACGATCCGGCGGCCGACCGCCTGCCGGACCCCGTGCAGGATCTCCCGGGCCAGCAGCAGCGGGTCGTCGCCCCACCGGTCGCCGCGCTGGTTGGTCTCCTCGTCGAGGAACTGTTCGACCAGGTCACCGTGGGCGAAGTGCAGTTCCACGCCGTCGATCCCGGCCGCTTTGGCCTGGGCGGCCGAGTCGGCGAATCCGCGGATCACGTCGGTCAGGAACGCGTCGTCGGCGGCGTGCGGCACGCCGGGCGCATTCCCCAACAGCCTCAGGGGTACCGGTGATGCACCGTGCGCGACCGGTGTGCCCGACCCGGTGTACACGGCCTGGGCGCCGGGATGTTCGAGGCGGACGAAGACCAGCGAGCCGTGCGGGTGGACCGCGTCGGCCAGCGCCCGGAACGCCGGGATCATCCGGCCCTCCGGCAGCACCGGGAGGTCGCCGTGACCGGCCGTGACACAGGCGGACTGGGTGATCACGATGCCGGCGCCGCCGGCCGCCCGGGCGGCCAGGTACGCGAGCAGCTCGGGGGAGAAGGTGCCCCGGGCCAGTCCGGTGCCGTGCCCGTCCGCGACGATCCGGTTCGGTGCGGTCCGGGGACCCAGCCGCAGCGGCGTGTACAGCAGGCTCATCGGGTCGGGCCCGGCGGCCGCTGTGACGGTATCGGCCAGGGGTGACGCCAGAGATCAGTTACCACTGACGGAATGTAACGAATCCCCGCGACCAGGGGAAACGCGGCCGGGTGGCCGACGGCTCAGAATCGTGTCCGTCCCGCCGATCAGAGGACGTGCCGCGAAAGAGCCGGAGCGGGATGCCGTCGCGGGCCGGTCGACGCTGGGCGGCCGGCCTCGCCGGGCTCAGTGTGGCGGCCGTCGCCGGGCAGGTGATCGGCCTCCTCGACCGGGAATCCGGCCCGTGGATCACCATCCTCACGCTCGTCGTGCTGGACGTGGTCGGCGCGGTGTGCTGCTTCCGGGCGGCCCGCCGGTCCGGGACGAAGCCGGGGGCGTGGTGGCTGATCGCCGCCGGACGGCTCACCGAGATCGTCACGTTCGGGCTGTACGCCGTCGCCCAGTCGACCGGCGGCACCTTCTGGCTCGCCGCGATGATGATCTCCCGGACCGCGATGTACGTCTGCTTCGCGCTCGGCGCGTTCGGAGCGGGTCTCGGGCACTTCCGTGGTCGCCGAAGAGCCGCGCTGGTCGCCGAGGTGGGCACGGTCCTCGGCGCCGGCTTCATGGCGATCTGGTACGTGGCGCTGGAACCGGTGCTGGCCCACGAGAGTCCCCGGCTGCTCTGGATCGGGACGATCGCCTGGCCCCTCGGGGACCTGCTGATGCTCACCGCCGTCGCCGCGATCATCCTGCGCGGGGCGGTGACCCGGTTCGCCGCGCCGGTCACGGTGTACACCGTCGGCATCGGCATCTGGGCCGTCGCCGACATCCTGATGACCCGGACCGCCGCCACCCACTCCGACGTCGGCAACATGGTCGCCGGCTGGATGCTGATCGCGGCGGGCGTCCTGGTCACCGCCGCCCCGCTGGTCGCGCTGAGCAGCGCCCGGGACCTGTCGCACCATCCGCGGATCACCAAGGCGCCGGCCTGGTCGACGTACCTGCCGATGGTCGCGATGATCTGCGGCGGCCTGTTCATGCTCGCGGTCACCCTGATCGAGCGGCAGTTCATGCCCTGGGGCGGGCTGGTGCTCGGGCTGACCCTGATGACCTGCGCGGCGGCCGGCCGGCAGATGCTGTCGCTGCGGGACAGCCGGGCGCTGCTGATCACCGACGCGCTGACCGGGCTGGCCAACCGGGCCGGGCTCGACGACGGGCTGGACCGGGCGATGAAACGGGGCGAGCACCCGGCGATCCTGCTCATCGACCTGGACGGGTTCAAACTGGTCAACGACGCGTACGGGCATGCGGTCGGGGACGCGTACCTGGTGCACGTGGCGCATCAGCTGCGCGGCGGCATCCGGGGCAAGAGCACGATCGCGCGGATCGGCGGCGACGAGTTCGCCGTACTGCTCACCGAGATCGTCAACGACGAGCAGGCCGGCGCCGTCTGCAAGCGGCTGCTCGCCTCGATGGCCGCCCACCCGGTGGTCGTCGACGACGACACGCTGCCGGTCCGGGCCAGCATCGGCGCCGCCGTCCACGAGCCGGGCCTGGACGACAAGACCCTGATCCGCCGCGCCGACGTGGCCATGTACCAGAGCAAACGGGCCGGCAGTCACGGCTTCACGCTGTACCAGCCCGGGATGGTGGACCGGCGGGCCGCCGACGCGGCGATCGCCGACGACCTGCAGCAGGCGCTGGGCCGCAACGAGATGAAGGTGGTCTACCAGCCGATCGTCGACACGGCCACCGGTCACGCGCTCGGCGCCGAGGCGCTGCTGCGCTGGCAGCACACCGTCCGCGGGCTGATCCGCCCGGACGAGTTCATCCCGGTCGCCGAACGCAGCGGCACCATCATCCCGATCGGCCTGTGGGTGCTCGAACAGGCGCTGATCCAACTGCTCGCCTGCCGGGAGGAGATGTACATCAGCGTCAACCTGTCACCCCGTCAGCTGCGCGAGCCGACCATCGTGCACGACGTGCTGGCGGTGCTGGAACGGACCGGCGCCCCGGCCCGCCGCCTCATCCTGGAGATCACCGAGTCGGCACTGGTGGACGACAACAGCGGCATCGCGGCCCTGCACGAACTGCGCAGCCACGGCATCCGGATCGCGGTCGACGACTTCGGCACCGGCTATTCGTCGCTGCAGTACCTGACCCGGCTCCCGGTCGACATCCTCAAGATCGACCGAAGCTTCGTGGCGGAACTCGACGGCAGCCCGGAAGGCGCCGCGGTCACCACCGCGATCATCCACCTGGCCACGGTGTTGCGGCTGCGGACCATCGCCGAGGGCATCGAGACCCCGGCCCAGGCCGACGAACTGCGCATCCTCGGCTGCACCACCGGACAGGGCTATCTGTACGCCAAGCCGCTGACCCCGGAGGAGCTCGCCACCCGGGTCCGGGCCGAGAAGCTGTCCGCGGCGCGTACCGATTAGACGCGTTTCGCGGTCAGGGTGCGAAGCCCGTCCGCGTGGTGATTTCGGGCGCGCTGGACGCCCGAAGTCACCACGCCCGTGGTGGTGTGTTGATTACGGGTGTGCTGGGCGCCTGAAGTCATCACGCCCGTGGTGGTGTGTTGATTACGGGTGTGCTGGGCGCCTGAAGT
>NZ_JZKF01000048.1 GCF_000962825.1 Actinoplanes rectilineatus | reverse complement strand
ACGGCCCCACCCGCTACCTGCACGACAAAGACCTGCAACTCATCCAGAACGTCTCGGACACCGCCGGACCGGTCAACAACCTCACCCCGGCGAACACACCCCGCAACGACGTGCACACCGACTCGCGGGCCATCGGCGTCGAGATCGAGGGCCGTCGCCACCAGCTGATCACCACGGGCAAGCTGGACTACAACGACGTGCTGGTCAAACACGTCAGCGGCAACGTCGAGATCAAGGTCGACGGTTACTACGCCCGCGACAGCGAGGGCAACAAGATCCCCGGCAAGGTGTCCATCGGTGAGGTGGTCAGCGCCCCGGCCAAGGTCCTGCCCCGCGAGGACCGGCCGGACCGCTCCGAGGTGATGTCGCTGACCCGGGAGGCCAACCGGCGTCTCGACGGCATCACCCCGGGCGAGCAGAAGCCCCTGCACGACCTGTTCCCGGCATCCGAGGGCTGGCAGGTCACCAGCGAGGGTGAGCGGGTCGAGGTGCTCGGCCGGGTCCTCAACCCGAAGAGCCAGCCGTACACCCAGTACACCGTGGGTGTGCCGATCGCCGGCGCGACGAAGCTGATGAGGTACGTCGCCGAACGCTCGTCCCGAGTCGCCACCGACAACGCGCCCCGCAGCCGGCGCGGCATCATCGAGGACGGCCTCGACGTCGCCGCCGACGTCGCCGCCAGGTACCGCGCGTGGGCCGGGCCGGACGCGAAGAACCTGGACGCCGAGGAGATCTCCGGTGTCATCGCGCTGATGTACCCGCACGTCGCGGCGCTGTCCTACAGCCACGTCGCCGACCTCGCCGACCAGGACGTCCGGATGGTCAAGAGCTACCTCGCGGTGGCCTCCCGGACCGCTCCACGGGCCCTGCACGCCGGCCTGTCCGAGAAGGCCCGCGAGTTCCTCGACGAGAACTCCAGCGAGGTCAACGACCTGATCAACCAGAAGTTCGGCGGCACCCTGGCCGGCGACCCCGCCGTCGTCCAGGTGCTCAAGGACAACTTCCTGCTCGACGAGGACGGCACGTACGACGTCACCAGCGGCCGGGTCGACATCCTGGACGGCGCCACGATCCAGGACTACCTGGACAACGCGCTCCTCGGTGAGGACTCCAGCGTCGAGTTGGACCAGTCGACGTTCCTGGAGACCCATTTCACGAAGCTCGACGACAACGGTGGGCGCCTCACCGACCACCCGCTCGTCGTGGTGGAGCTGCGCGCCCTCGCCGCCCACCAGGACCTCGACGGGGTCGAGCGGTCCACCGAGGACCTGGCCGCCCTGGTCGCCGAGATCAACCGGGACGTCCCGGTCGCCGACGCCGACCGTCTCACCCAGCAGCTCGACCAGGTCGACGGCGAGATCGCGGACGGCGCCGACGCCCTCCAGTCCCTGCGGGACGACGTGGCCACGCTGGCCGGCCCGGCACCGGACTGGCTCACGACCGCGGTGGACTACGCGGACAACCCCCGGATCGAAGGTGCCCGGCTCGACGACCTGGCGGACCGGACCCGGCGGACCTGGCACACGTCGGCGCGCGAGCTGGACGCCGCCCGGGCGGACGGCGCGGTGCTCGACACCGTGCTGCAGAACGCCCGGGCACAGGGGGCCGACCTGAACAGCCCGGACGTGCAGCGGTTCGTCGACCTGGTGGCCCAGCACCGCCTGGCCCTGCGCCAGGCGGGCAACGTGGCCGAGGACGTCCAGGACGATCTCCGCGACGTCGAGAAGCGGATGCAGGACTTCGAGGGCGTCGCCGACCGGGTCAAGCGCGAGATGGGCATGGTCGCCCGGTCCGCCTCGGCGCTCCGGGACCTCCAGCCGATGATCGACGAGCAGGCGGACGGTGCCGAGCGCCTCGCCGACCGCGCCGATTCCGCGCTGGCCACGGTCCGCACCGCGATCGCCGACTACCGCGCCGATCCGGCCAAGGCCGATCGGGCGGTCGCCGGCCTGCGCCAGGCGGGCACGGCCGCGGGCCAGATCGAGAGCCGGATCGACGCGGTCCGTGACGCGGTCGGGGCCGCTGTCGGCCGGCGTCCCGGCGATGTCGGTGACCTGGTCGGCCGGATGGAGGAGGCCGTCGAGGAGCTGGAACAGCGTGTGGAGGACGCCACCGACTCGCTGGACGCCGCCGAGACCGGACTGGCCGCCGCGATCACCCGAGCCGGGCACGGCAGCCGCTACCTGGCCGATGCCCGTCCCGTGTTCGAGGACGCGATGGCCGCGGCCGAGAGCCTCGGCTACCTCGACGACTCCGACTCGGACTCGGACTCCGACCCGCAGGACTGGGCGGACCGCTCGGACGACGAGGACGCCTTCCTCGGCCGCCCGTCACCGCTGGGCCAGGGCCGGATCGAGAACGGCCGGACGGACCCGCGGGAACCGTCCCGGGGCCCGGACACGGTCCCCGCCACCACGATCGACGACCTGCGCTCCGGTGTGACGCCACGCCGGGCCGACACCGCCGCCTACGACGTGGTGCACACCGGCACCACCGTCGGACCGGTGCCCGCGATGGTGGCCGAGTCGTACGCCGCGGCCGGCCTGGACCTGCCCACCACCGGCGCCGTCGCCCGGCCCGCCCTCGATGCGGTCACCGGGCCGATCGCGTACGACCACCGCGTCCTCACCACCGGCGACGGCCGCACGGTCCACGACTTCACCGTCAAGGTGTTCCTGGACGCCAGGGACCCGGCCGCCGACCAGGCGAAGGACCAGGTCGGACGGCGGGCGAAGGCAGCCGTGGCGGCGGTCTTCAACAACGGCTACCGGATCGGCGACGGCCAGTTCAACGTCCACGTCGACTTCGTCACCGACCCGGCCGACGCGCACACCGTGATCGCCCTGCACGGCCCGGACGACGCGCCGGCGACCACCCAGACCACCTGGTCGACCGCCTCGGACGACCTGGACTTCGCCCACGAGATCGGCCACTACCTCGGCCTGTACGACGAGAACGTCGACAGACATCTGACCGACGCCGACGGCAACCCCGTCCAGCGCATCCTCAACCGGGACGCGGGATCCGCGCACGTCTTCGCCGACAACTCGATCATGACGTCGGCCGACCCGGCGGACCGTCCCCAGGTGTTCCAGCGGCACCTCGACCAGATCATCCGGATCCGGGACACCGCGCTGAGCCCGGATCGCGGCGACCTCGGCCCGGATCCGGCGCCCCGGGTCGACCGTCCCGGCGCGCTCGGCACCCGCCCGGCCGGTGGCCTGGAGACCGAGGGCCGCCGCCACGAGCTGACCTCGGACGGCGACATCGGCTACAACGACGTGCTGGTCAAGCACGTCAGCGGCAACGTCGAGGTGAAGGTCGACGGCTACTACGCCCGCGACGCCGACGGTAGGAAGATCCCCGGCAAGGTCTCCATCGGCGAGGTGGTCACCAGCAAGCCGTTCGCGATGCTGGGCCGCGAGAACCGCCCGGACCGGGCCGAGGTCGTCGCGCTGCACTCGGACGCGGTCCGCCGTCTCGACGGGCTGGCCGAGGGCGAGCAGAAGTCGCTGGCCGAGGTGTTCCCGGCGGACGAGGGCTGGGTCGTCACCGACGCGGGCAAGGACGTCGGGGTCAAGGGCCGGATCCTCAACCCGAAGAGCGAGCCGTACACGCAGTACTCGGTGGGTGTCCCGGTCGCCGGCCTGACGAAGCTGCTCAAGCACGTCGCCGACAACTCGTCGAGCATCGCGACCGACAACGCGCCCCGCAGTCGCCGCGGCATCATCGAGGACGGCCTGGACGTCGCCGCCGACGTGACGGCGAGGTACCGCGCGTGGGCCGGCCCGGACGCGAACGCTCTGGACGCCGACGAGATCGCCGGTGTCATCGCGATCATGTACCCGCACGTGGCGGCGCTGTCGCACACGTACGTCTCGGAACTGGCCGGCCAGCCGATCCGGATGATGAAGAGCTACCTCGCGGTGGCCTCCCGGATCGCGCCGCAGGCCCTGAACGCGTCGCTCTCCGAGAAGGCGCGCGAGTTCCTGAGCGACAACGCGGACGACATCAACGATCTGATCAACCAGAGGTTCGGCGGCACCCTCGCCGGCGACCCGGCCCTGCAGGACCTGTTCCGGCGCGAGGGCATCCTCGACGACGACGGCCGGTACGACTTCAGCGACGGGTACCTGCACAACCGCGGCCGGACCACGATCCGCGACTACCTGGACAACGCCCTGCTCGGTGAGGACGCCGACGTCGAGCTGGACCAGGAGATCTTCCTCAGCACGCACTTCGCGTCGCTCGACGACAACAACGGACGTCTCGCCGACCGGCCGCTGGTCGTGGTGGAGATCCGGGCCCTCCGCTCGCACCAGGAGATCGAGGGCGTCCAGCGGTCCGTCGAGAAGCTGACCGACGTGATCAACCAGATCAACCGGGAGATCCCGACGGCCGACGCGGACCGGCTCGACGACCAGCTCACCCGGGTCGCCCCGGCGATCACCGAGGGCGCCGACGAGCTGACCCGCCTGCACGAGGGCGTCACCGAGCTCGCCGGCACGTACGAGAGCCTGATCGACTACGCCCGGGAGGGGCACGCCTCCCGGTACACCGCGATCCGGGCCGGGGTCGCGGATCTGCCCGCCCGGGCGACGAAGCTCCGCAACGACTTCATCGCGCGGATGGACCAGGTCGCGGCCGAGGGGAACCAGCTCCTGGAGACGGCCCGGTACGCCCGGGCTCTCGAGATGGACACCCGTGATCCGGCCGTCCGGCGGTTCTTCGACCTGGTCGACGGTCACCGGCAGGCCTACGTCCTGGCCGACCGGGCGTTCCGGGGGATCCAGCGGGATCTGGACACCGTCCCGCGGGAGATCAAGCTGGCCGACCGGGCGTACGCCGACACCCGGGACCGGCTGATCCGCTCGGCGGACTTCGCCACCAAGCTGGTGGGCGTCGCCGACACCCTCGCCGAGCACGCCGACGTCACCCGCCGCCTCGCCGACCGGGCCGGCGCCGCCATCGACAACGCCCGCGCGGCGATCGACGACTACCGCGCCGACCCGGCGAAGTCCGACCGGGCGGTCCGCGGTCTGCGGCAGACCGGCATGGCCGCCGGCCAGGTCCGGGACCGGGTCGACCAGGCACGGACCGCGCTGGGGGACATCGCCGGAGGACAGCGTCTCCGGGGTGACCTGGGGGATGTCGTCGACTCGCTGGTGACCGCCATCCGCAGCGACAAGTCCCGGATGCACAACACCGGCAACCTGCTGCTCGATGCGGAGACCGCGTTCGAGCGGGCCGACGGGAACATCCGGGGCACGCTGCAGTCGCTCGACGACCGTCTCGACGGTGTCGCCGGCACGGCGCTGGGCATCGCCGAACGGCTGGGCTTCGGGCCGGAGGCGCAGGCCCGGGCCGCGGAGTCGGACGACGACCCGATCGTGCTGTCCGACTCCGACGACGATCTGCTCGTCGACTCGGACGACGAAGGCGACGCGAGCGCCGTGGGCGCCGACCCGGGGCGCTACCGGTTCGCGCCGGACGAGACAACCGTGGAGACAGCACCGGACGAGACAGCCGCGGGGACAGCACCGGACGAGACAGCCGCGGAGACAGCACCGGAAGCGCAGCCGATGCCGGCGGCCCAGCCGCAACGGGTCGACGCCGGCATCCTGCTGGCCGGGCCGGACGACACCGCCACCCCGAGGATCGCCGCGCGGTTTCCGGCGAACCCGGAACGGTTCCACGTCTTCACGCACGCCGACAGCACCAGCCTGCGCGTCGGATCCGACCGGGTCGGCCCGGACCGTCTCGCCGCGATGATCAGGGCGAACCCGGACTGGCACGGTCAGCCGATCGTCCTGGTCGCCTGCGACACCGCGGTCGACTCGGCGAACGGCTTCGCGGCCCGGTTGGCCCGGGAGTTGCCCGGCACCCGGATCGTCGCGCCGCGCGGCATCGCCTTCGCCGGTGCCAGCGGCCACGTGGTGGTCTCGAACCCGGACACCTACGACGAGTTCGGCATGCCGATCGTGGGTGAGGTCACCGCCGACTCCCGGTGGTTGTCGCTGGTCGCCGGGCCGGACCCGGACGCCGCGGTGCAGGTCACCGAACTCGGCCACGTGCTCAGCCCGTCCACCGCCCTGGGCGAGCCGGACCCGGACGGCCTCGCCGCGGTGATCGACGAGTACACCGCGACGACCGCCGCCGACCTGGGCTCGTTCTCCCCGGAGGCGCAGCGGGTCGTCGACCGCATCGGCCGGGTGCTGCCGCTGGCCGGGAACGCCCAGCAGTGGCAGGAGACCGCGAACGCCCTCACCGGCACGGCCGAGGCGATGTCGGCGGACGTCCGTACCGGCATCGCCGAGCTCCGGCAGGACCCGCACGCCGGTGACCCGGCGGTCCAGCGGTCGCTGACCGGTGCCCAGCGGGAACGCACCACCATCGACGGCTTCCGGGAGAACGCCGTCCAGGCCCGGCACCTGACCGCCCGGACCACCGCGATCCTGGACTCCCTCGCCGAGGTGCACCACGACTTCGACCGGGTGCTGTCCGACGGCCGCCGGTACGCCGCCCAGGCCACCGAGGCGGCCCGGACCGCGCAGCAGGCCCGCCGGGACCTCGACGCCACCCCGGCCGACCAGCCCGAGCAGCGGGCCGTGCTGCACCGGACGATGGCCGAGGCGTTCGCCCGGTCCAACTTCGCCGCGGCGCACACCCGCGAAGCGCGCGACCGGGCCGCGGAGCTCGCGGCCGCGTTCGCGCGCGGTCCGCTCGCCGGTACGCCGGAGACGATCACCGCCCGGCTCGAGAACACCCGGGCCGTGGTCGAGGACCTGGTCGACCAGGAGGCGGCCGCCCACCGTGCCTTCGACCGGGCGGCCGGCCGGATCGAGGACGCCGGCGACCGGCTGACCGATCTGAATCAGCCGACCCCGGACCCGGAGCCCGCGCCGACGACCGAAACGGATCCGACGACCGCGGCCGAGACCGCGACGGACGCGGAGACCGGACCGGAGGCGGAGGAGACCGGCGACACCCCGCTCCCGACGGCCGACGCCATCCGGGCGAACCTGCCGGACTACCTGCGGGACAGCCACACCCTCGGCATCGCCGAACAGTTGCTGGCCACCGAGGACCTCAACCTGGACGCCGCGCTGCGGACCCTCGGCACCCGGCTGTCGAGCACGATCATCAGCCGTACGCAGGACGACGCCGTCGACGACGTGGACCAGTTCCTCAGTGGTCGGCCCATCCCGGTCACGATCGACGGCCGTCCGGCCGAGCTGCGGGTGAAGGGCACCTTCGACTGGGACGCGATGACCGTCGTGAAGGTCCGCGACACCCCCGGCAAGATCAGCTCCAAGGTGCAGGAGACGGTCACCCACAGCCTCAAGCACAACCGGGACCGGCGGATCGACCCGAAGGCGACGGTCAGCGCCGCACCCGGCCTGGTCGTCGGGGTCGGCGGCTCGGTGCCGGTGGCGCCCGCCGTCGAACACTCCACCGCACACAAGAGCAAGTACACGTCCACCACCACGGTCAAGGTCGCCGACCTGGCCGAGGTCCGCGTGCCGATCACGTTCACCGCCCAGTTGTCCGAGGCCGGGAAGCCACTGTCCGACCCGGTGGAGGCGACCGGGACCGTTCTGCTCGGCGTACCGTCGAATCTGACGAAGCCGGCGGCGAACGAACCGGCAGATCCCACCACGGTGTTGCCCGCGCCGGTCCCGGCGCAGTTCGGTGTGGAGAGCGTCCGCAACCGCCCGGCGCAGCCGGAGGAGACGTTCTTCGACCAGGTCGAGGCGATGCTCATCGCGGACGGGCTCGGCGACCTGGTCCGGGTCGGCGCGCCCGGTCGCGGCACGATCCAGCAGCTGTTCAGTGCGGCGAACTTCTCCGGCAACCTGGCGAAGATGGTGGTGACCGATCCGGACAACCGCCACGACGGCTGGATCCGGTCCGGTTCGCTGCCGCGGGCGGCCGAGAAGGGCTGGCGGCGCTACTTCCCCGGTCGCAGCCGGCAGATCGAGGTCCGCCTGGTCGCCCGCCGTCTCGACGAGGTGGAGAGCGTCGCCGAGGCCTCACACGTCGACACCTCGGCGCTGTCCGGGGAGAGCACCGACACCAACGCCGCCAAGCGCCTCTGGAGCGTCTGGGGTTCGGTCGGTGGCGGTCTGGACGTCGCCCCGCTCAGCCTGGTCATCGCCCCGCGACTGGGCGGCAGCCACGAGCGCGGCTTCACCCAGTCGATCGTCGAACAGACCGGTGACAAGCAGATCCTGAAGGCCACCGCCCCCGGCGTGCGCTACCAGGGTGAGTACGGCGTGCAGGTCCGCGTCCTCGGCCGGAGACCGACGATGCTGGCCGGCCTGGTGGAGACGTTCCAGTGGACGACCCGGGACCGGGTCCGCGACACCGCCCTGGACCCGCGGGCGCGGGAACGCGCCGAGCAGTGGCACGGCCGGACCGGCCGGGCCCGCACCCACTTCGCGCCGAACCGCATCGAGCGCGGCGACTCGTTCGGTGGCGCCTTCATCACCCGGCTCGGCGACGGTGGGCTCTACGACGCGGTGGCCGACACCGTGCGGTCGCTGCCCGGCAACGACGACTTCCGCCTGCCGAGCCCGGACGAGTTGCTGCGGCACTTCGACGACCCGGAGTTCGCCGGCGGGCTCAGCCCCGACGTGCAGGCGGCGCTGGCCCGGGACGCGGAGACCCGGACCCAGCTCTCCCCCGAGCAGCTGCGCCACCTGGCGAACCGGATCGTCGGGCCGGGCCTGAAGATCCCGCTGGTTCGCAAGGGCACGTTCCTCGACTACACCACCGTGGTCACCATCAAGGGCACGCTGAACAGCCTGTCCGACGGTGACGTGATCGACCGCGGCACCAGTGAGGCGTCCGACAAGAAGCGCAGCAAGACCACCGTCACCGGGGTGACCGACACCAGCAAGTCGGTGGACCTGAGCCTGGAGACCCGGGTGCTCGGCCCGATCGGCCGGGCCGCCTCCACGCTGCTCGGCGGACCGCGGGCCGGCGTCACCTGGGGCGACACCGACGAGCACGGGCTCACCGGTGGTCAGGCCGCGGAGAGCAGCCACGGGCCGTCACTCGACGAGAAGGGCAAACCGGCCGGGGTGCCGCTGCGCGAGTTCGCCGGCAGCCTGGATCTCAGCATCTCGACGCAGACGTACGTGCGGGCCAACCAGGCCGGCCGGTCGCTCTCGGTCGGTTCCTACGGCCGGGGCGTGCCGACCGTCATCGGCGCGATGCAGCAGGCGCCGCGGACCAGCCGCCTCGACGTCCGGATGCTCATCCCGGAGAGCAAGGTCTCGCAGACCCGTCCGGACCTGCGGCCCAGTCCCCTGCCGCGGGACCGGGAACGGATCGAGCACCCGCTGCCGATCGGCATGATGACCGGCGGTTACCCGCACGACCTGGACGGCCGCCGGGTGGAGTCGTTCGTCGGTGCGGACCGGCTGCAGGACGCCGTCATCGAGACCCTCGACGAGGCCGGCGACGACGCGATCTACACGTTCGAGGACGGCCGGATCTCCACGGTCATCGCGGACGAGCTGTCCCCGGAGCGGCTGGCCGGCGACGCCGAACTGTTCAGCCGGCCGCTGACGCTGAGCAACCTGTGGCACGGCCGCCGGGCCGAGGACGCCAGCGGTGACGTGCGGGTCCGGCTGCGGCCGACCAACCCGAAGGTGCTGGAGGAGACCGAGTTCTCCCGGATCAAGCGGACCTTCGCCGGCGGCTCGTCGAGCAAGAGCAAACACGGCCGGTCGATCGAGCTCAGCGCCTCGGTCTCCGGCACGGCCGTCGCCCGCGGCCCCCGCGCCGACCACGGCGACAGCACCACCACACCGGGTGCCGCCGTCACCCTCTCGGTCACCCCGTGGCGCCGGGTCTGGGGCAAGGTCCAGGAGAAGAGCCTGGCCGGCGTCTCCAAACTGCGGATCAGCGGGCGCCCGGAACGCGAGCTGCTGGTGCAGGTCGACGTGGACGCCGAGATCATCGCCGAGGCCCGGCACGACAGCAACATGCCGCTGCGGCTCTGGCCCGCCTCGCCGACCAGCCGGGCCGGCCAGCGGCTCACGCTGCCCGGTGCGGTGATCATGCGGATGACGCCGTCCGAGCTCAAGGCGATGCAGGACCGCGACCGGATGCGCAACCACCAGTTCTCCGACGTGCGCCTGCAGCTCCAGCACGCCGAGCGTTCCGAGGCCCTGCGCGCCGCGCATCTCGAGCAGCGCACCCGTCTGTCGCAGGCGCAGGCCCGGGAGTCCGGGACCCTGATGCGGCGGCAACGAGCCGAGACCAACAACCTTCATGGGTACGCGGCGCGCATCGACCGTGATCTCGTCGGGCGTACCTTCACCGAGCAGTCCACCCGCCACCAGCGCGAGCAGGACCGGCTGACCACCGAGCACACCGAGGCCACCCAGCACCTCCACGACGTCCAGCGGCTGGAACGCGACGTCCTCACCGCACACCAGCAGACCGAACGCGACCTCGTCCGCAACGAGCAGGAACGGCAGAACCGGGACGCGGCCGCCACGAACGTCCCCGCGCACGCCGCCCAGCCGCAGTTCCGGCCGGGACCGCAGCGTTCCCTCGGCATCGGCGGCGTCGCCACCCACGTCGACCTCGGCAAGCGCATCCCGCACCTGCGGCACCGGCTCGCCGAGGCGACCACCGAGGAACTCGCCCACGCGATCCTCCCGGTCGAGCTGGGGCGCAGCGCGTACGACAACGTGCGGGCGATCAGCGGCAGCAGCTTCATCGGCGCCGCCAACCTGCACCTGAGCAGCGCCCTCAACGGCGGGCGGACCGAGACGGTCCGGATGGAACGGCGGTTCGGCGGTTCGGCGTACCAGGTGACGCTGACCGCCGAGCCGATGCAGGAGTCCCGGTTCACCGGGATCACCATGGTCGACGAACTGTCGATCACCGACCGCAGCACGATCGGCAGTTCGGAGACCAGCTCCAGCTCCCGGACCGTGGGCGCGGTGACCGTCAGCGCCCGCGGGCAGGGCACCGAGACCGACAAGGTCGCCGGGGACGCCGCGAACACCACCGGGCCCGGCGCGACCAGCACCACGGTGGGCGGCGGGCTGACCGCCACCGCCGCCCTGGACGAGCGTGGCGCCAAGGAGACCCGCGGCGGCGATCACACCTTCGAGCAGTCCCTGACGGTGTCCGGCCCGGTTCCCACGTACCGTGGCAAGGTCCGTTTCACGGTGACCGTGACCGGTCCGGGACTGCCGCCGACGGGTGTGTCCGTCCAGGACATCCACGAGGTCACCTCGCTGTCGGCGTCCGAGGGCCGGCCGCTCGCCACCTCCGACCCGGTCACCTCGATCCCGGTGTCGCAGACCTCCGAGGTGTCCCGCCGGTTGTGGCGCGAGGCCGACGGTTTCGACCGGCTCCCCGAGCCGGGCCGGTTCGCCGTCGAGGACGTCCTGGTCGACCTGCCCTCGCTGCACGAGGCCGCCGCGCAGGCGCTGACCGACTCGGGCGCCGAGGTCGACGCCGAGACCCGGGCCGCGATCCGCAACGCCCTGACCGTCACCCAGGCCAAGGCGCTGCCGGCCATGCAGGGCGGCGTGATGCAGCTGCCGATGCCGACCTCGCTCGGCCGCGACCTGCACCTCGACGCCCGGCTGGTGGCGAAGCCGAAGCCCCTCCGCGCCGACGCCGGCGTCACGATCGGCGGCTCGGCCAAGCGCAGCCGGGAGACCAAGGCCGAGCAGACCGCCGGGCACTCGTTCACGCTGCGGATGAACGGGCCGATGGTCACCTCCGGGGCGAACCACCCGGGCGGGGCGAGCAAGGTCGGCGAGCGGGAGACCTTCAACTCGGTCACCGGCACCACCTTCATGGAGCAGCAGCTCTACCGCACCGATCCGTCCGATGTGGTCAAGGACGAGAACAAGATCGAGTCGGTGAAGGCCACCGCGAAGGCGACCGAGCAGGCCGACGACGACAACAAGGTGACCCAGGCGCTGGAGTACGGCGTCGAGTTCCGGTTCGTCGCCACCTCCCAGGACAAGCTCGGCAAGCACCGGGCCGGCACCGAGGTCCGGGTCCCGGGTGGCTACGTGATCCGGATGGACGACGCCGCGGCCACCGCCCGGACCGGCCGGGAGGTGCCCGCCGAACAGCGGGCCACCGCCCTCGCCGTGGCCGACGCGACGAAGACGTGGACGACGGCGGCCGCCACCCTGGACGGCGTGGACTCCCGGGGTGACGACCGGGCCGACGCCGAACGCGCCTACGACGACGCCGAGAACGCCTGGTGGGACGCGTACCAGGCGCACGAGGCCGAGGTCGCCAAGCCGGCCGGGACGACCGAGCCCCGGGAGTTGAGCCTCGACGAGGTGGTCACGGTCCCGCTGCTCAACGCGCGGGGCGAACTGGTCGGCACCGGCTTCCCCAGCCGCGACGGCGACGCCACCACCATGCCGCGGTTCGCCTCCGCGGTCGACGACGCGGACCTGGGCACGTACCGGCGGTTCGAGGAGGGCCCCGGTTCCGGGCACACCGACGAGGCCACCCCGTGGAAGGGCCGGCCGGTCTACTTCGACGTGCACGGCAGCCGGGACGGCTTCGCGGTCCAGCTCCGGGACGGCAGCCAGGTCAGCCTCACGGGTACGCAGTTCGCCCGTCTCGCGGCGCAGAGCACCGCCCTGCGGGACGCCCGCAACGGCACCCGGTCCCCGGTCGTCCTGCTCTCCTGCGATGTCGCCGCCCTCTCCGAGCAGGGCGGCCCCGCCTTCGACTTCTCCGCTCAGCTGCGCGACAACCACCTGGGTGAGACGTACGCGTCCACCACCCGCACCTACACCAACCCGATCGGGCAGGGTCAGGTCCATCTGGCCGTCGGCGACGGGGGACGGTTCGTCCGGTTCGGCGACACCCCCGGCAAGCGGGTCGGGTTCGCGGCGCCCGCACCGGAGACCGCGCGCCCCAAGGGTCCGGCCGACTCCCCCGAGAACGTGTGGACCGACCGCGCCCAGCCCTCGGTCCCGCCGGACCCTCGGCTGCCGATCGCCACCAACCTGTCGCTCCGCGACGTCATCCACGACACCCGCCGGGACCGGTACGGCGACCCGCTCGGCGTGTTCTTCCCGCTCGACATGCCCACCGACCGGATGATGCGGCGGGCCGCCGACTTCTCGTACGACAGCACCTACAGCGTGCCGAACCCGTACTACCCGGGCACCTTCGACCGGGTGCCGACGCCGTGGGCCGGGTTCACCATCCCGCCCCGGACGGTGAACGCGGTCAGCGGCGGCACCGGTTACGCCGTCATCCGCCTGCAGAACCAACGGCTGGTCCAGGTCAGCGGCGCCGACCTGGCCCGTCTGGCGATCGAGGCCGGACTGTACGACGGACCGGACGGACCGGAGTCGTCGGTGGTGCTGTGGGGCGGCTTCCAGGGCCGCGACCAGTTCCCCGGCGGTCTGGCCCACGACTTCGCCGAGTACGCGTACCGGCAGGCCGGCCGCGAGGCACCGGTCTTCGCGGCGGACGCGATGACCGACTTCACCACGTTCTCCAGCATGGTGCTGCCGCAGGGCGGTTCGTTCCAGCGGTTCCGGCCGGCCGCGATGGACTTCGAGATCGAGAGCGTGACGGCGACCAGTGTCGTCTCCGACTCGCCGAGCGACGACACGGTCGTGCCGGACGCGTACACCACGCCGGCCGAGCCCACGCCGCCGTCCCGGGTGGTCGCGGACGCCTCCGGCACCCCGGTGGTCTTCTCCACGGTCACCGACCCGCAGCTGTCCCGCGAGGTCACCGCGTTCGCCGGCGACCTGCGCGACTCCGGCATCCGGCACGTCGTCCTGGAGACGTCGCTCGGCGGCGGCCAGGTCGACCGGCAGATGCTCGGCTCGCCGTGGGGTGCGGACGCACACCGCGAGGCGGGCAAGCCGGTCCCGGTGTTCCTGCAGCGCTCGGCGGACGGCACCGGCTTCTCGATCAGTTCCCCGGACGGCACCCCCCGCGTCGTCCAGCCCCGGGACCTGGCCCGGCACCTGAACGCCGACCCCGCTTTCCGGTCGCTGGACCGGTCCGGGTTCAACCGGCCGCTGGTGCTGGTGGTGCTCGGCCCGAACGGCGGTCTCACCCAGGCCGAGGCCGACGCGGTCCTCGAGGGTCAGATCGAGGCCGGCGGCTACCGGCGGATCTTCTACCCGCGCGGCGCCGGCGTCGCGGTACGCGTCGGCGTCCGGCCGTCACACGGCACCGTCCTGACCGTCAGCGAGGGCGCGTTCGGCCTGGCCCGCCCACCGCTGCTGAGCGACGTCGAGGTGTCCGGCCTGCCCGGCGACCGCGGTGTGCGGCTGCCGAGCGGGCAGCCCGGCGACACCACGGCCGACGCCGCCGTCCACACCGGAGCCCGCGACGGCAAGGACTTCGGCATCGCAGTCGACGGCGACGGCACCCGGGTGCGGGTCAAGCCGCCGGGCGGCCGCACGGTCGAACTGACCGGTTCCGAACTGGGCCTGATGCTGGCCGACCACCCCGCGGTCAGCCGGGTGGTGGCGACCGAACCGGATACCGGGTTCGTCCTGCTCTCCCCCGACGCCGGCCGCGTCGACCTGCCCGGCAACGTGGGACGTGACCTGGCCGACGCCCTGCCGATCGACCCGGAGATCCGTGCCGTCTGGGCGATCCCCGGCGACGTGCGGTGGCCTGCCAGCGGCCGGCTCGACGTCTCCGGTGCCGGCCGCCCGGTCCGGATGGCCGCCGGACGGTTCGGCGGCGACAGCGGCACCACCGACTTCGACGCCCGGCCGTCGTACTCGGCGCCGCCGCCACCGGTCGCCCCGCAGCCCGCCGCTCCCGCCGTGACCCCGGTCGTCCCGTTCGAGGCCCGTCAGCTGCGCGACCGGGACGGCACCACGGTCGCGTACTCGGCGGTCACCGGTGACCGGCACGCCGAGGTCGCCGCGTTCACCCGCAGCCAGCGGGCCGGTGGGCTGAACTCGTACCTTCGCGACAACCGGCTCGTCGGCGCAGCCTGGTCGCTGAACGCCGACCGACCGGGTGGACGGCCGATCACCGTCTTCGTGGAACGCTCCGCGGACGGCCGGGACTTCCTGGTCCCCGATCCGGACGGGAACACCCGGCGGGTCGCGGCGGCCGACCTGATGCGGACCCTGCACCGGGAGACCGGGCTGCCCGCGATCGACGACGCGGCCTGGGCCAGCCCGATCGTGCTGGTCGTGCTCGGCTCCCCGGCCGGGCTCACCGACCGCGAGATCACCGACATCACCGCCGGCCAGTCCGAGGAGGGTTACCGCCCGATCTACGCGCCGACCGGCGACCGTGCCCGGATCACCCTGACATCCGGCTCCTCGATGCAGCTGACCGGCGGCGAGTTCACCCTGCTGGCCGAGCCGGCCCGGCCGGACCTGGTGATGCATCCGCTGCCCGGCGGGCGTGGTCTCGCCATGCCGCTGCACCGGCACGTCGGCGACATGGTCCCGATGGCCATGGTGTCCGGCACCGACCGGGGCAACGCGCCGTTCTCCATCGCGGTGAACGGTGACGGTGTCCGGGTCTGGGTGATGACCCACGGCAACCGCAAGCTGGAGATGACCGGTTCCGACTTCGGTCAGCTCCTCGCCCAGCACCCGGCGCTGCGCAAGGCCCTCCGGAACGACCCGTCCCTGCGGGTCCTGCTCGCCTCGCCGGAGTCGTCGCGGACCGGGCTGGGCCGGCACTTCGCCCAGGGTCTGGGCCTGGCCCCGTCCCATCAGGTCCTCGGCCTGCCCGGACCGGTCTTCTGGGACGAGAACGGTCACCTGGACGACGACCCGGAACTGGCGCCCGTCCCGGTCGACGGCAGCACCGCAACGCCTACACCGCCCCGCCCGGCGACCCCGCCGGCGCCCGCTCCGGCGCCGACCGTCGACACCGTGCCGTCGCCGGAGCCGGACTCGGTTCCGTTCTCCGGGGACAGCCAGGACCTGCTCCCGCCGCTCGAACTGCGCGACTCCACCGGGCGCGTCTTCGGCATCAGCTACGCGCAGAGCCGGACAGTCCGCGACCAGGTCGCGGCCTGGGCCCGCAGCCAACCGGTCGAAGCCCTCGGCAAGGTCGACACGTACGACGCGGAGATCGGCGCGGGCACCCCGTCGCGGCACACCGCCGGCTGGGCGCCGAGCCGCGGGCGACGGCCGTTCGTCGTCCACTTCGACCAGTCGGACGGCGTCGAGGCGTACGCCCCGACCGTCGGCGGCGACAGCCGGACGCTCTCCGCCGACGACATCATCACCAGGATCAACGACACCGGGCTGTTCGACGTCCGGGGTGCCGGCACGGACGCGTCACTGGTGCTGCTGTCGCCGTTCCCCGGCTCGCACACCACCCCGGGCAACCTGGGCCACGACCTGATGGCCGCCGCCCAGCGCCGCTACGGCTACCGCGGTGATCTGTACGCCCCGCAGACCGCCCCGTCGTTCACCGGCGGCAAGCTCGCGCTCGACTTCGGCGGCGACTTCGCGCACTTCTTCGCGGGCCCGGCCGGGATGTCGTTCGACGACGACGCCTCGGACAGCGACTCGGCGGCGCCCGCCCCGGCACCGAAGCCCGACCCGGAACCCGAACAGGCCGACGAGGAGGCGGAACTCCGCGCGAGCCGGGAGATGCACGACGAGGAAGTCATGTTCGACCCGCCGTTGCGCACCCCGGCGGACTTCCAGGACCCGCTGCAGGGCAAGCCCCCGGCGCCGCCGAAGTCCAGGATCGCCGAGGCCCGGCCGGTTCTCGACCCGCTCGGTGAGGTCTTCGGCATCTCCCTGCTGTCCAAGAGCGAGGACCGGGACCGGCTGCGCCAGTTCGCCGAGGACACCAGCTATTTCGCACTGGACATGGTGCACTCCACCGTGGACGGCAAGGACAAGGCCCGAGCCGCGCCGTGGGCCCGGGACTCGAAGCGCGAGGGCGGCCGTCCGCTCTTCGTCTTCGCCCGCAACGGCTTCAACAGCCAGGAGATCGAACTGCCCCGGCGGGACGGCACCGACGACCGGATCCACCCCCGGGACCTGGCTCGTGAACTGGCCAGGAACCCGGACTGGCAGAAGGTCGACAGCGGGCCGTTCAACCGGCCGATCGTCCTGGTCCTCATCGGCGCGATGGGCGCTCCCGTGCCGAAGCAGGTCGCCGAGGACGTCCTGGACGGCATGATCGCCACCAGCGGTTACCGCAAGGTCTACTACGCGGCCGGGCAGTCGTGGCTGCCGAAGAACAAGACGGCCAGCTATCTCTATCTGGACAACGGCAACTACGAGCTGGTCCGTGGCCCCCGGGCGTCGGATCTCACCGTCGAGGCGCTGCCGGACGGCCGGGGTGTCGTGCTGCCGTTGCCCGGCGACGCCGCCGACGTGGCCCCGGCGGTGCGGTCCTCCTCGGCCACCGCGCACGGCGGGACCTTCCTCGTCGGCGTGGCCGGTGACGGCCACCGGATCTGGGCGGCCACCGGCAACGGCGGCCGCCGGGTCGAGCTCGACGGCGACACCTTCGCCAAGGCGCTCGCCCAGCACCCCGACGTCAGCCCGGCCCTGGCCAAGCCACCCGCCGGTGGCATCAAGCTCGTCTCGCCGCTGGCCGGGGCGCGCAACGAGGCCGACTCCGCCGGGTACGACTTCGCCAACGGTCTGGGCGTGGACACCAGTGATGTCCGGGTCACCGCGACCGTCGGTGTTCTGCCGGCCAGTGGGCCGTCACAGCGGATGGCCGAGGTCAAGTTCGAGGACGTTCGGGCCATCAGCCTCACCAGCAAGCAGTCCTACACCGGGCCGGTCGGCGCCTTCTTCCCGTCCCCGAACGACTACCAGTACATCCTGCCGACCGAGACCGATCAGTGGCTGGAGCGCGTCAGCGACTACAGCATGGAATCGTGGGCGGACGAGAGCGGTTTCGTCTCCGACAAGAAGACGCCGTGGGGCACCGCCCTGCCCGCAGTCCTCAAGCTCGGCTCGACCGACAACCAGACCATCGCGCTGCGCGACGAGAACGACAGCGAACGGAAGATCACCATCGCGCCCGGTGACGTGGGGCGGCTGGCCCTGGCCTCCAAGGCATTCCTCGAAGCCGCCGCCGAGGACAACGGTCACCTGATCACCAGTGCCTCGGCGACCGGCGCGAACCTCCGCGAGATCCTGGTGCTGCTGCCGGCCGGGTTCTCCGAGACCGCCGCCGCACAGGTGGCCGACAGCGTGCGCGACGACATGCGGCGGCACGGGTTCTACCGGACGGTGCACACCGCCGTCGGCACCCGGATGACCGAGTTCGGCCGGCTCACTCTGCCGACCTGGATGCGCACCGACCGGCCGAGCCCGCTGACACCGCGGGACGTCGAAATGCGCCCGCTCTACTACGCCGACCGGCAGCTTGCCGGTGTCTCCCTGCCCGCCAGCCTGGACGACCCCGGCCTGGACCGGCAGTTCGTCTTCAACACCCTCCCCGGCGGCCCGCTGAAGTACACCAGTTACATCGGCGAGAGTTCGTCCGGCGCACCCGAGTACGACCTGCGCCGCAAGGACGAGAAGTGGGACGCACTGATCCTGACCCACGGCATGAAGGCCGCGTTCTGGATCCGGATGCGCAACGGCAACCGCCCGGACCGGTTCGGGGTGAACGGTGACGTCCTCGCCGACCTGCTGAACAACGGCCGTTACCTGGCCAAGTTCACGCCGGACAAGTTCCGCGGCTACCTCGGCGTGGTCTGCCACATCGGCAACGAGCCCTGGCCGGACGGACCGGCCTCGGCCTTCGGGCGGCGGCTGCACGAACTCGGCGACAAACGCGGCATCACCGCCGGCAGCGACACCGTGTCGATGGGCTTCGTCCACGGCACCCTGGGTGTCTACCGGTCCGGCGTCTACACGGCGTTCCCGCCGGCCGGGGTGGTGCACCCGACCGACCCGTCCGGGCCGGGCATCCTGCCGTCGCTGCCGCCCACCACCCGGACCGGGCCGGCACCGGACAACCAGAACGGCACCGCACCGGCGCCCGAACCCGAGACGCCGGCCGTGCGGTGGCGCGACGGCCTCAAGATGTCCGAACTGCGGGTCGTCGCGTACGTCGACGCCACCGGGCGCATCAACGGGTACGGCTTCCCGATCGGCGACGACATGGCCCAGCGGTTCCGGAGCAACGCCCGGGGCGCGGAGGCGACGACGTACGAGTCGTACTCCGGCGGCTTCGGGGTAGGACGGGTGCAGACCCGGCAGGTGCCGTGGGCCGGGCAACAGCCGCACTTCTCGCTCTTCGTGCCGCCGACCCGCAACGACGCCGGTGTCCGGGTGATGCACCGCAAGGACGGGATCATCGAGATCCCCCGGGAACAGCTCAGCGCGATCATGGTCCGGGGCGGCCTGTTCAAGCTGCCCGGCGTCACCAGGTACACGCCGATCGTGGTGTGGACCTCCGCGGCGAACGCCGACCCGTCCGCCGGGCCGGTCCAGGAGATCGGCGACGCGCTGCGCACGCTGGGCCACCGGGGCCAGGTCTTCGGTCCGACGACGGACCTGCGGATGAGCCGGACCGGCGCGGCGCTCAGCGGTGGTGGGCGGATGCGGGCGTACGGCGACGCCCCGGGCGACGACGCGATCAACGGACCGGAATCGGTCATCATGCCGCAGGTGACCGCGACGGACGACGACACGGAGCAGGTCTACCCGTGGCGCGAGGACGCCGCATTCCGGCCGACGCCGGAACCCACTCCGGAGCCTTCGCCGGAGACGACGCCGGAACCCACGCCGGTGGCGACCCCGGTGCAGTCCGACGACGAGTCCGACAGCGACGACGACGCGGGCCACACCGGTCCCCAGGCCGACGAATCGGACAGCGATTCCGATGACGACGCTGGTGACGACGACGCGGCCGAGGAGAGCGACAGCGACGACGACCAGCCCACCTATCAGGACGAACCGCCCGCGCAGTCGATCAACTACAACCCGCCGCGCCCGCAGACGCCCCCGCAGGACGACAGCGACGACAGCGACGACGAGTCCGACGACTCCGGCAGTGAGAGCGACGACGAGAGCGACGACGACCAGCCCACGCCTCAGCCTGCCGCCCAGCCCGTCTACCAGGACGAACCGCCCGCACAGTCGATCAACTACAACCCGCCACGTCCGCAGACACCCCCGCAGGACGACAGCGACGACAGCAGCGAGAGCGAAAGCGAAAGCGACGAGAGCGAGGACGAGGCCACGCCTCAGCCCGCCGCCCAACCGGTCTACCAGGACGAACCGCCGGCCCAGTCGGTCAACTACAACCCGCTGCCGTCGCAGGCGCCCACCCCCGACGAGGACGACGTCATCGTCGTCATCGAGGAGAGCGAGAGCGAACCGGAGCCCGAACCCGAGCCGGAACCCGCTCCCGAGCCCGAGCCGGTGGTCACGCAGGTCCCGTACAGCATCGTGACCCTCGTCGACCGGCACGGCCGCACCTTCGGCTTCGGCATGCCGTACGCCGGTCGCACCAACGACGACGTCCAGGCGGACGTCAGCCGGATCAACAGCGGGAAGCACAGTTCCTACGCCCGCCTCGACCGGCACGGCCAGATGACCACCAGCAAGACGACCCCGTGGGGTGGCCGGGACATGGCCCGGCCGTTCTGGGTCGACACCCGGAACCTGCTGCGCGACAGCGACCCGGATCTGAACGTGGTGGCCAACTCGGCGAGCGGGGCGAAGGTCGCCGACCTGCTGATCAACACCGTTCCGGAATTGACCGGTGCCGATCAGCGCAAGCCGATGGTTCTGCTGGTCGGGAACATGGGCCACAAGGACGACGACCCCACGGCTCCGGCCCGGCGGTTCATCCGGCGGCTGCGGGAGCTGGGCTATCTCGGCACGGTCTACGGCCCCACCGGCGACCTGCGGTTCAAGCCGGAGTCCCGGTACGCGGAGAACTGGCTGCGCATCCAGGACGGCAGGTTCGTCCGTCTCGAGAAGGAACCGGCCCCGCCGCGCAGGACGAGAAGGTAGGAATCCGTGAAGGACGGGCAAGTGCCCCCGGCGTCCGGCCGTCCGGCCGCCGCGGTGTGGTCGAATACTTCCGGACGGAGCCGGGCGGGAGCGGGGGGAACGGTGAACGACGACGACGCCGTGGCGCGGTCGCACCGGATGCTCCTCGGGCTGGCCGGCCGGGTGCCGGACGACGTCCTGGCCGCCGCCCGTCTGCGGCTCGCCGACGGGATCCGGACGTCCCTGGCCGACCCGGTGGATCGGGCGCACTCGTTCTCCGCCTCCACCGATCCGGACGGCCCCGCCCTGCTGGACCTGACCGGGACCGAGCAGCCGGATCCGGTCGACCGTGTCGCCGTCGAGACCGTCGCCCGAGCATCCGGGGCGCGGGCCCTGTGGCGTTCGTGGCGGGCTCCGGCGCCCTGGGAACCGGCCGGGACCGCGCCGACCCGGGTCTACCTGCTCGAGGCGGCACTCGACGGCGCCCCGCTGGCCCGGCTGACCGCCGCCGCGATGCGGGTCCTCGTCACCGCGGGCCTGGAGTCGCCGCAGTTCGAGGCGTACCCCATCGGCTTTGATCTGGGCTCCTATCACCGTCTGGCCCGCAGCTCCTCCGCGCTGCTCTGGGCCCACGGTGATCGGCGGCCGCTGCGGCTGGCGCGGGTCTTCGATCGTGGCGGCGCGGCCGGCGTGGGTTTCGACGACAACCACGAGATCCTGTCCGCGACCGAGACCGATCAGATCGCGGGTTATCTGGAGGGCGGCGAGCCGATCCTGGTCACCACCCGGACCGCCGGCGATGTCCTCGCGCCGGACCGCGGGCCGGTCGTGCCCCTGAGTTTCCGCACCGACGGCCAGTGGATCTGGACCGAGACCGTTACCTACTACCTGCGGGAATACTCGCTGGCCCCGGACCGTGAGCTGCTCGGCCACATCCGGGCCAACGGGTACGCCGCCGTCGACGTCGACGCCGCCGCGGAGCACCGTGCGCTGGCCGTGCTGCTGACCCGTGCCTGATCGGAGAATCATGACTGACCAGCCGGACGAGACCTATCTCCTGCTGATGGACCCGGAGTGGCAGCGCCGCGAGGGGGACGAGACGCCGCCGATGCGGTCCGTGGTCGGCCTGTGGCCGTTGTCCGCGGACGGCGTGATGGGCCGGTTCCGCAGCAACCCGGAATACATCCCGCTGCGCCCGGAGTCGCCGACCGACCCGATCGACGCACTGCTGCGGCTGGCCATGCGCGGCGACGCGACGATGGAGCAGGTGCAGCTGGTCCTCCGGGACACCCTGCTCGACCTGGCGATGAACGGCGACGGCCGCCCGCTGGTGGTGCGTTCCCCCGACGACGTGCCGTGCGTGGTGGTGGCGACCTCGGCACAGCATCAGGCCCGCACGTTCGCGCCGGAGTGGCACCGGATCGAGCTGGACACGCTGATCGAGCGGCTCGCCGACGGCATCGACGTCATGATCAATCCGAACGGCCCGGCCTCGGTCCGGTTGACCGGCGACTTCCTGCGGCACACCGCCACCCTCAGCGCAGAGGAGGTCGCCGCGTTGCAGGCGACGTTCCGTGGCGAGGAGAGCGTGACGGTCGTGCCGTGGGAGATGGGCGCCCGATGACCACCGAGAACTACCTGCTGCTGATGGACCCGGACTGGCCGTCGGACGAACTCGCCATGAGTGCCGTCGTCGGCATCTGGCCGGTCGGCGCGGACGGGGTGGTCGGCGCGTTCCGCACCAACCCGGACTACCGTGCCCGCGACGCGGACGCGGTCGCCGACCCGGTCGACGCGCTGTTCCGGCTGGCCCTGCGCGGGCAGGTGCAGGCCGAGCAGATCCAGCTGGTGCTGCGCGACTCGCTCTTCGAGGTGGCCCTCAACGGTGACGGCCGTCCGCTGGTCATGCGCTCGCCGGACGACGTGCCGTGCATGGTGATCGCCACCAGTCAGCCGCGCCGGGAGCAGGCCAGCGCGCCGCAGTGGCGCCGCATCGACCTCACCGAGCTGGTGTCGCTGCTTCCGGACCGGGTGGACGTGCTGTTCAACCCGGGCAGCCCGGCGCCGTTCCGGCTGATCGGCGACTTCATCCGGGAGACGCTGATGATGAGCGACGAGGAGATCACCGAGGCGTACGAGGTGGTCCGCGAGTCCCTCGGTGAGCGGCAGCTCGAGGTCGTGCCGTGGACGCTGTGAACGACGATTTCCTGCTGCTGATCGACCCGGCCTGGGCGGACGAGGACGGTGATCCGCCGTTCGAGGCGGTGATCGGTATGTGGCCGGTCGAGGCGGACGGTGCGATGGGCCGGTTCCGCAGCAACCCGGAGTACTTCCCGCGGTTCGAGGACTCGCCGTCAGACCCGGTCGACGCGCTGCTGCGGCTGGCGCTGGACGGCGAGGTGGAGATGGCGCAGCTGCGCACGGTCCTGCGCGACTCGACGTTCGACCTGGCGATGAACGGGGACGGTAACCCGCTGGTGGACCGTTCGCCCGACGACGTGCGCTGCGTGATCGTCGCGACCAGCGCGCCGCACCGGCAGCGGGTGGCCGCACCGGACTGGCGCCTGGTGGACCTGGACCAGCTGCTGGTGATCACCGCGGACGAGGGTTACGACGCCCTGGTCAACCCGGGTGGCCCGGCACCGGTCCGGCTGGCCGCCGACTTCCTCCGGCAGACCGCGCGATCATGAGCGCCGGTCTGCTCCACCTGCTCTGTCTGCGTGCCGCCGGCCGGATCCCGGACGAGGAGCTGGCCGAGCTGCGATCGCTGGTCGCCGCCGGTGACGGGACTGCCTGCGCGGCGCGTCTGCTCGGCGCGTTCCCGCAGGCCGAGGAGGAGATCGCGGCACTGGCGACGCTGCTGCCGCCGGGCACGCCGCTGCCCGCGCCGGCCCCCGACGACGCGGTGGACGCGCCACCCACCACGCCGTTCATCCCGTTCCCCCCGGCTGACCTGCCGTTCTACGGCAAGAGCTCGCCCCTGGTGGTGGACGAGACGGTGGGCGGGATCGTCGACGTGTTCGACCAGGCGCTGCTCGGCACGCTCGACCAGCGGCGGACCACCGGGGTGTGGCGCAGCTGGCGGATCGACCTCGGCCCCGGCGACCAGGCGACCGCGGTCCGGGTCTACCTGGTCGAGACGATGCTGCCCAACGACGAGCTTCCGCAGGCCGCCGAGCGGGGGCACCGCGCGCTCGCGGCGGCCGGGCACGCGGGCCTGGTCGAGGTGTTCCTGCCCGGTCTGCCGCTGCCGGCGTTCCAGCGGGCGGCGTTGTCGCGGTCCGCGCTGATCTGGGCGCCATGGCCGGCCGGGGAGGTGCGGACGGCCGCCGGCGGTCCGGCCACCGCGGTCCTGGACGACGACGAGATCCTGCCGGTGGTCACCTATCTGCGGTCGGCCCAGCCGATGACCGCCGACCTGCGGACCGACGGCGCCTGGGTGTGGCCGTCGACGCTCGCCGACCGGGTGCTCGAGGAGGGCGCGATGACCGATTCCGATCTGCTGCGTCACGTGCGGGCGCGGCTGCTCGATCCGGAGGACCCGGCGGACACCGTCGCCGTCCACCGCGCACTCGCCTCTCTGGTACGCGCCGGAGCACTCCCGTGACCGCCACCCCGGTCCTTCCCCGCCTGCACGTGCTGCTGCTCCGGATGGCGGGCTGGACGCCCGACGACGTCGTCTGCCGGTTGCGTGCCCAGCTGGCCGAGGGCCGGCTGTCCGAGGTGGCCCGTTCGATCGTCGACGTCGTGCACCGGGAACGGGTGCCGGTCCACCCCGACGACGCCGGTCTCCTGGCCGCCGTCCTGTCCGGCGCCCCGGAGATCGCCCTGCTCGGCGGGGCCGTTCCGGCGTCCGGTGGGGTGCGACCCGCGCACGCCTTCACGGCCGGGCCCGCGTCCCCGTACGATGCGATCGCCGTGAATGCCCTCGAGCAGATCGACCGTCCGCTGGGTCTCTGGCGGTCGTGGCGTTCGACGGTCCCGGTCTACCTGCTGCACACCGGTGCGGAACCGGCCGCCCTGCCCGGCGCGACCGACTGGCTGCAGGGTGAACTGGCCCGTGCCGGTCTCGCCGAGCCGCAAGTCGAGGTGTGGGCGCCCGGCATCGCACTGCCGGACTACCAGGGTCTGGCCCTGGACCACGCCACCCTGCTGTGGGCCGCCGAGCCGGAACACCCGGTCACCGTGGCCCGGGTCTTCGACGGGTGGGATCCGGTGCAGGGCGGCCGGTTCGACGCCGACCATCCGGTGCTGTCGGCCGGCGACGAACTGGCCCGGGTGCTGCGCTACCTCGAACAGGGCCGGGTGCTGATGAGCACCCCGGTCCGGGAACCGGACGTCTTCGACCCGGACGCCGGCGGCCTGATCCCGATGACCTTCCGCACCGACGGCCGCTGGATCTGGACCGACGCGGTCATGCACTACCTGAGCATGTACGCGCTGAGCCCCGACCAGGAACTCCTCGACCACATCCGCGGCCGGGAGCACACCTTCACCGAGCCGTCCGAGGTGGCCACACACCGGGCTCTCCGCTCCTTGATATCCGTGCCCTCATGACGCGCCTTCATGAACGGGTAGGAAGATCGGTCCGTTGGGGCAGGAGACCCCCCGCGGTCTCTCTCCTCGATCACCGGCATGGTCGAATGCGGGGATGACCGACCAGGACCAGCTGCACACCGCCCTGTTGAACCTCGGCGGCCGGGTCCCCGACGCGATGCTGGCCGAGGCACGGCTGACGCTCGCCGACACCGGCACGGTGACGCTTCCCGCGCCGGAGAGCACGATCGAGCTGGCGTTCACCTTCACCGCCGCCAAGCCGGGCGAGCGGGCCTTCAGCAAGCAGGCGCCGCCGCTGACCGACCTGACCGGCCTGGACGGCCTGATGGACGAACCCGACCGGGTCGCCGCGGCCACCACCGCGCAGCTGACCGGCACGGTCGCCCTGTGGCGCAGCTGGCGGATCGCCCCCGAATGGGCGGCGCAGGTCATCCCGCCGGCCCCGCTGTACGTACTGGAGACGAACGGTCCGAAGGCGCAGGCCGCAGCCGCGGTGATGCGGGCACTGGCCGCGGCCGGGATCACCGCCCCGCTGGTCGAGGTGTACTCGTCCGGCGAGAAGCTTCCGGCGTACACCGCCGCGGCCCGCAACTCCAGCGCCCTGATCTGGACAGACCGGGACACCGGCCCGATCCGGCTGGCCCGGGTCTTCGACGTGGTCGACGCGGCCGGCGCCCGGTTCACCCCCGACCACGAACGCCTGACCGGCGACGACCTCGCGCAGGTCGCGGCCTACCTGGACGCCGGTTCGCCGGTGCTGGCCACCACGTCCCGGGTCGCCGACGTGGTCGAACCGGTCCGCGGTGACGTCGTCCCGATCTCGTACCGCACCGACGGCCACTGGCTCTGGCCCGAATCGGTCGGCTACTACCTGCAGGAGTACGGCCTGGCGCCGGAACCGGAATTCACCGCCCACATCCGGTCCAAGGGCAGGCTGTTCCCGTTCACCGACCCGGCCGACGAGCACCGCGCCATCGCCGTCCTCTTCCAGTCGCACGCGGTCTTCCCGGTCGCATGACGATCTTCGTGGCGATCGCGTCGTACCGCGACCGGGAACTCGTCCCGACGGTCCTGGACTGCCTCGCCAAAGCCGCGAAACCGGAGGAACTTCGGATCGCGGTCTGCTGGCAGCACCTCGGTGACGAGGACGTGTCGGCGATCCGGGACCTGCCGCAGGTCGACATCTACGAGTACGACGCCCGGGAGAGCCGGGGCGCCTGCTGGGCCCGGGACAAGACGTTCCAGCAGTACGGTGGCGAGGAGTGGCTGCTCCAGGTCGACAGCCACACCCGCTTCGCCCCGGACTGGGACGTCCGGCTGATCCGGATGGCCGCGGAGACCGGCGTGGAGAAGCCGATCCTCACCGCGTACCCGGCAAGCTACGAACCGGACCAGGAGTTCACCGGCGAAGGCGAACCCGCCGAGATCACCGTCAACACGTGGACCGACTTCGGGGTTCCCATCTTCGGCCAGCGCCTCATCGAAGGCGCGGAACCGGGCGTACCACCCAAACCGGCGATCTTCCTGGCCGCCGGTTTCCTCTTCGCACCCGGCTCGTTCGCGGTCGAAGTCCCCTACGACCCGAACATCTACTTCCACGGCGAGGAGATCACCCTCGCCCTGCGCGCCTTCACCTGGGGCTACGACCTGTTCCACCCGACCGAGGTGCTGACCTGGCACTATTACATCCGCGAGGACAAGCCCCGGCACTGGAGCGACCACGCGGCCGAGGACTGGGCCCGGCTCGAGGAACTGAGCCGCCGCCGCGTCCTCTACATGCTGCACAGCCCGCCGGTCGACCGGCTCGGCATCGGCCCGGTCCGCACCCTGCGCGAGTTCCTCGAACACTCGGGCTGCAATTTCGCCCGCCGTTCCTGGACCGACACCCTGGCCCAGGAACTCGTCCCGCTCTGACCCGTCACGGACCTGCGACGCACTCCGGCGCCCCGGAGAGGGCTCATCCACCGAGCCCGAAGTCATCAGCAATCGCGGCGTTGGTTTCCGGGGAGCCTCCGGTCACAGTTGTTTCGGATACAGCTGGAGCTGGAGGACGAGATGGCGCGTTCGAGCGTTTTGAGCGAAGCGACCCGCGTTGAGCCCACCTCCGACGATCGTGATCGTGCCGCCGAGATCAACCGCGCCGGGGCGGAACTCTCCCAGGCGATCCTCCGGCTCCCCAGCGGGCAGGAGATCGCGCTGTCCGAGTCCTTGGTGGCCGTGCTGATCGCGTCCGCAGGTCAGCTGTCGCAAGGGCATGGTGTCACCGTGCTCGCCACCGAAGTCTGCCTGACCCCCGCCGAGGCGGGCGAGCTGCTCGGATTGTCCCGCCCGTTCGTGGCCAGGCTGCTGGACGCCGGCGAGATCCCGTCGGAGCACCTTCCCGACAGTAAGCATCGCCTGGTGCGCCTGGTGGACGTGTTGGAGTTCCAAGCACGCAGAGAACGCCGACGGGCAGGCCGCCGACGCCTTGCCGACGCGGTTCAGGCCGCGGACCTTCCCCACTGAGCGCGGCGACCTCGACGGCCAGGGTCTTCTTTCTCAAGGACCAGACGCCTGAGCCGATCCTGGACACGCTCCGCTGGCTGTGCGGCATCGAAGCCAACCCTGCGGAGGTGGATGATGAGGCATCGCCTGGTGCTGAGCCATCCAGTTCCGACGACATCCCGGATGAGGACGAAGATTTTCCTTACCAGACGCTGCGGCCCGATCCCGACAGCTACCTGGCCGGCGGTGACGTCGCTCGGCTGCAACGCCAGGTCCGCGGCTTCAACCATGCTGGCGAGATCCGCGAGTGGGGTTCTACGCCCGTACCTTCATGCTCGATGACGACATGGGCGAGATCTACCGGATCCTCGAACTCATCGCGCCATACGTCTCCGACGACGGCTACGGCGGCCATGAGCGGGAGGAACATGACACCGAGCAGCTGTCCCTGTACCTCTTCAGCGGCGGCACAGTCTCGATCCGGCGATAGACGAGGCTGCTACTCGTTACCAACACCACGACCCAGGGCGCGTCCTGGTTTCGTTGGATTGGGTCCTGCGCTCGTCTTGGGGGTAGGTGTCCTCGCTTGCCCTTGCGGGAAGTAGTCTCCACAGGTCGGTAGCATGTGTGTAGAGTTTTTCCCGTGTCGGCGTGGAATGCTTCTGACGGTGGCGCCCTTCGAGGGCTTCCGGCCACGTTCACGTACTCGCAAGCGCGTGCGGGCGGACTGTCGAAGCGACAGATCTACCGGCTACGTGATGACGGGTTCATCGAGGCCATCAGCCGTGGCCTGTTCCGACGTATGGACACGGACGAGCTCGCCGACCCTGACCTGCTGGACATCGCCCGGCGAGCGCCTCTGGCCACGCTGTGCCTGACCAGCGCGCTGGCCCGGCATGGGCTGACTGACGAGATTCCCGCCACGATTGATGTCGCCCTACCCCGGGATAAGTATCGCCCCGCTGTCCAGGCACCCGTGACCTGGCATCACTTCGATCCTGACACCTTCGGGACCGGCCGGACCACAGTGCCGGTCGATAGCGAGACCTCCATCGGCCTGTACACCGCACCACGGTGCATCATCGATGTGGCCCGGCTTCGTTACCGGGAAGGCAACGAACTCTTCTACGGCGCACTGCGCCGTTGGCTGAGTCGCCGCGAGTCCTCGCCATCGGAACTGCTCGCGATGGCCCGGCTCTTCCCGCCGGCCGAACGGCCACTACGAGAGGCCATGGAGATCCTGCTGTGAACGATCGGCCGACCCGCGCCACCGTCGCCGGCCGGGCATATCTGGACCTACAGAATCTGGCACGCCGAACCAAACGTCCCACTGACGAACTGCATCAGCTCTACGCGCTGGAGGGCTTCCTAGCGCGGTTGGCCGAGTCCGAACATGCCGACCGACTCGTACTCAAAGGCGGGGTTCTGCTTGCCGCTCTTGATGTGCGACGTCCCACCCGCGATGTCGACTTCCAGGGCCAGCAGCTGTCCAACGAGGTCGAACACGTGCTTGCGACGGTGCAGAGCATCGCTAACACCACGATCGACGACGGCCTGGTCATGGACGCCGATGGAGCCACCGCGGAGATCATCCGCGATCAGGACGAGTACAGCGGTGTTCGGGTCACGCTCACCGCCCAACTGGCGGTGGCACGCCTGACCTTTCACGTCGACATCAACGTCGGCGATCCGATCTGGCCGGAACCCCAGGTGGTAGCGCTTCCTCGCCTGCTCGACGGCGTCATCCGGGTCACCGGCTACCCGCTCGCCATGGTGCACGCCGAGAAGCTGGTCACCGCTCTCCAACGCGGCGCCGCGAACACACGCTGGCGTGACTTCGTCGATATTTACACCCTCTCCCGGCGCCACGACATCGCCGGCGGCAAGCTGACAACAGCGGTCAGGACGGTAGCCGAGCATCGTGACGCGCGGCTCACGTCCTTGGCTGAGGCGCTGGGTGACTACGCGCTCCGGGCCCAATCGCGCTGGTCCGCCTGGCTACGCAAACAGCGCCTCACCGACGAAGTCCCCAGCGACTTCAGTCTGCTCCTCGACGCCATCGGTGAATTCGCCGACCCCGTCTTGCTGGGCAACGCAACCGGTTGGATCTGGGATGCGGCAACCTGCACCTGGATCCCTTCGAGGCACTGACCGAGTCCGCCGAACAGACGTCGCCCTCCGGAGCGAAAGCGCAGGTTCGAATCCTGCCGGGGGCACCCAAAAGATCTACGCCGGTGGCCAGGCGCTGCTGGTGACCGCTACCTACCCCCTGGGTTCGAGCGGTTGAGCGGTTCGCTGACACGGCTGTCGATCGCGGCTTACAGGTTCACGCCGTCGAGCGTTTGGATGAAAGTCGGCCGCCGGGCGTGCCGGACCCGAAGATTATTTACGCACTCGATGAAGGCATCCCGCTGACCTGCCGCCTGGTAGGCATCACGGAGAGCGGGAAGCAGTGCGATCAACAAGCGAACGGCTTCGCTGGTAGAGCTATGTGCCCCCGGCAGGAATCGGACCTGCGACCTGCGGTTTAGGAATGGGTGAGCCCAGGAAGCTTCTACCGGCCGCTCACCTGCGAGAAGTTCCAGTCAGCTCGGCTCTCCCACCCTCCCCTTTGCACTTCCTCTGCATCGTGTGGGAAGACCGGGCGGCTCGGCATGACCCCGGACCTACGGAGTCCTGCCGCCCGCTCACGGCGACCACCCAATCCAGTGGCAAGCCGCGAAGCGGCGCGGCAGCGATCGCCGGAAGCACGATGTACAGCAACCACCCACAGCGATCGTCACGATAGCGACCGCTGGGGATCGCCTAGTTAGATTGTTGGAGCCTGACTACGTCCTTGGTCAGTCAGCTTCCTTCGCGAACGTCGCCGTGCCCACATCTCTCGGATCCAATGAGGAAGACGCCGGAGCGTCCACTGATACCAAGGCAGCCAGTTGCGGGGATAGGCGTTCCGGCCTGGGCTGTACCAACGAACCCGACGGGTGGGGTGTCCCGGCCGAACGACCCATCGTTGTCCAGCGTTGTCCGAGACGAGTGCCCAGCGAATCTTGTAGCTCGCTCCGTCGATGATGTCGATTGCCGCCGCGTTAGGCGGTGCGAGATGGGCAATGTTCACTCGCTGTGGCTCAGCCTCGTCGGACCACGTCTCACCTGGAACGACTCGTAGCGGCCCGGCGTAGAAGCGCATCCGATCGGTCCCTGGGACGGACCCATACACGGGAAGATCGGGTCTCCACTGTTCGGGGTGCGGGACCATCCAACAGGTCTGTACGTCGTAGGCAATCTGCACGACATCGATAGGAAGCTCGCTGCCGTTGCGGACGAAGCGGGCGAGCGTGATCTCGTGGGCAAGTCCTTCACCAGGCATCTTTATATCCCAGGTCGGCTTCATCCAAAGCCCGAGAAGATTGACTTGCTGACGCTGCGTCGTAGTCCTGTCGCGTAGGAAGATCTTGAAGGCTAGGACGAAGGACACCGCGCCGACCCAAGCAGGGACGCTGCCCCAGTCGAGGTCTCGTAGCCAGTCTGCTGCGTCACTCATGGACATGCCGCGATTGTCCTTCACCAGCGCCAATGTGCGTTAAGAAAGGATTCTCATGGGGCACTGCGACCTTGGTCTCCGAAGGTAGCCAGCACGCCGGCCGATGCCGGCCGGAGGCCGCCAGCAGGCCGAGCGGGCTGGCTGCGACGCGCTTGCGCGGCGCCTTGATCCAGAAGAGACCAATTCAGCAATCCTCCACGTAGCATCTGCTGCCATCTAGTTGATGGCCAGAAATGAATGGTAGGCGGGATGGATTTGGAGCTGCTGCTTACCGGCATCAGGTTGGAGGCGTTTCGCTAGCGCTATGGCTCGACGTACATTTGGGCCGACGTCTGTATGGGTGAAAGAGCCCGGCGAAGTCTCCAGGCCAAAGAACGATGCGTCGATGAGCTTTTGGATAACTGCGTGAGCGCGATTGTCGGTAAATCCCGCCTCGGAAAGCAAAAGATTAGCCTTGCTTCGCGTGATTACTGAGTCAGCGCCAAGGAGTCCAAATAGTGCATCCTCTAGCTCGGGAATAGTGACACCGTTTTCCACGAGTAGTGCCTGATGTGCCTGCGTGGAATAAGTTTCAAGCGCTGCGGTGAAGTCTTCCGCTTCGACCCGATTATGTCGTCGGTTGATGGCTCTACCGACCGCTTCATTGCAGTAGAATACGATGTCGCGCGGTCTGGGGAGAACGTATCTGGAAATAAAATCTTTTGTGCTTAATCCTTGAACTTCTTGGCAGAAGTATCTATTCCAGAGGTCGTTGCGCGACCGATTCTCTGTGGCTCCAGTGACGAATCTTTCCTCGATTAGCGAATACAGTGTCTCCTTGTCTTGCCAGTCGATACTGGAGATTGGAAGCTTGTCTGGCTCCCTCGCCTCCTCGTGGAGATAGCGATAGATGTCGCTGCGAAGAAATATTGCCATGGTCAATTTTACCTTGTGTCGCCACCAGTCATGACGTTCGAACTCTCGGATAACCCGGCCCTTAGCAGATAGCAAGCCAAGGATTAGGCGAGCTATGAGCTTGAAATCGGCGCCCTTCTGCCAGCCCTTGTCAAGGTTGTCAACGAATATCGCAACACGTTTTTTCCCGTTGAGGATTTTTCCGAGTTCCGCGCGAAGGTCGCTCAAGTGGCGATCGTGGAATGCCTCGTTAATTAGGCTTCTGCTTTTATCAGCAGTTGTTGCGTTGTCAACAGAGGCAATCAGGTTATCTAAGGCTTGATCTAGGCGAGTCGTTATGTCGCCTGTTATATCGAAGGGTGCTGTAGTTGCATAGGTAAGGAACTCCTGCTCCACCTTATCGAGGGGCACGCCTATTGTCCGTTTCGAGAGTTGCAGAAAAACGGACGATGCCATCTCGGTTTGAATGACAAATCGCCAGAGTGAGTCGAAAAAGTAGTCATGCTGAAATTCTGGAAGTTTTTCTATAATTGCCAGAAGTGCAGGAAACTCAAAGCCGGGCGGCTTTATTAAAACGCCCATGTTTGTCTTGTTGCTTGATACGGTCTCGAATGCTTGGATCGCGTTAGCGGTCTTACCGGTCCCTCGTTGGCCTACAAAAATTGTGTCACGCGCAGCGACTACATCTTCGAAAGCGGCTGTCTGAATGAAATAGTCTGAAAGCTCTTGTAGCTCATTTTCGGCTACGTGCTGTCCGAATCTTAATCCCGACAAAGGCGATCTTGTACTTGTGCTTCGGGAGGTCCACTGGAATCCGTGAAAATCGATATTGCTAAGCCATTCTTCAGCAATGCTTACGCATTGCGCGGCGCTGGAGTATTTTTTCATTACTGTTACAAGATCGAACGGCACATTGTAGTCGTCTTCGGCCAGTAAAAGAACCTGAGACTCAAGGCCGTGAGCCAGCCCTGCAATGAATGCGTTTCGCCGGTTATGTAGGCTAGCTTTTCTCCGGCTCCGTCCGGCGAAGTGAATCAGGGATCCGGCAGATCGAGCCAAGGTCGGCGCAATCCATGTTATGGGGTCTAGTGCTGACTCCCGAGGGTCGGAGACGAGTAAGCTTAGCCCGCTTTGTCGTCGTCTATCTAGAAAGCTAGAGAGCCTATTGGATGCCTCGAATGATTCGAAGGTCATGCTGTAGTAAAGTGAATCCTGATGAGGGTCATCGGGCAAATTAGGGTCAATTAGATCGTCATACACTGGAGTCAGTGTTGCTATTGGATTTTCGCTGAGAAACCTATTTCTCAGATCTTTGCTATTCGAGTATGGCACTAAGCCAATCGGGCTAAGGATGGCAAAGGAGTTGATCTTTTTTCTTGCATTTGCGACAGTTTGGTCAAACGTTAACCACAGCGGCTTGCCGCGAGCTGCGGCATAGCCGGCTTCAAAGAGGACATTTTCGTTAAGATCGGTAAGGTCAAAAACGCACATTGACGCTGAGTCGATTGCTTCAAATATGCGATTAATGATGACCGCCCCATCTACTCTCATGTCCTGCCAAAGGACAGAGTCGACGCCGATCTCGCTAGCGATTGATGAGGCAGCGGAGCGAATGGTCTCAACTCTGCCTTTGTTGTCTGACGCGTATCCGAAGAAGACTGAGAGCATGCTGCCTCCAGAGCGTTCCGCAGTAGCACGAGATACTCTAGCTTGCGCATGCGTTGATCGGCATGGCTAGTTTGTGGCTGTTCCGTGCTCGGCGTAAACGGGGCAATCGGAAGACTTCGCTTTAATGGCGACCTGAACTCGTCGCTCCAGTCGTGCCGGAAGATACTGCTCCAAGTCGCTTACGCCAACGAGGCGCCACTCGGTTATCTCGTGATCGGAGAATGAGATGGACTCTTGAGTAGCAGTGGAGAGGACTCCGCCATCGAAGACGAAGAGAATTTTGTCGCCTTCTCTCTGGGCTGGCGCCCAGTCGACGACAAGATGACTTCCGATCGAGACTATTAGGCCAAGCTCTTCTCGAATTTCACGTATGCACGCTGCTCGCGGCGACTCTCCTGGCTCGACGTAGCCGCCCGGGATGTCCCATCCCTCCTTGTAAGAGGGCTTTACCAGGAGGACTCGTCCCTCCTCGTCGAAGAAGAGGGCGCCGGCGGCGACGCGGGGAGTGGCCATGGGGGGCGTCTCGGAAGTCGTCACACCGAGCAGGGTAGAGCGAGTGGATCAGTCCAGCACGTTGAGACGCCGTGCCAAGCCGACCAGGTCGGCGGACGGCTTGCCTCGCTGCTGGCGGATCCACGTCAGGACGAGCTGCCGCCCCAGGAAGTGGTGGCACACCTGTTCGGGTGCCATCTGTTCTGCGTCCAGCAGAGTTGAGAGCGCTTCGTCCTGGCGGTTCCATGAGCTGTACGCCCGCGACACCTCCAGTGCGTGCCGCACCCGTCGCTCCATCGGCAGCGCGGCGGTGTTCACGCGCGGGCCGAGGTCGACCGCCACTTGGACGTTTCCGAGTTCGCCGGCCGTCGCGACCCGGTGGATGGCGACGTTTGTCGGGCCGAAAGCGGTCCATAGGTGGTTGGCGTCTCCGCCGAGCCTCCGTGCTGCCTCGTCGGCGGAAGTCAGGAACGTCCGGGCCGTGCCAGCGTCGTTGGCGCGAGCAGCGGCGACTGATCCGCCGAGCAGAAGAGTCCCGTAGACGGATAGCAACTCCGGCCCGGCGTCGGTGAGGTGCTGGTCCAGGAAGTCGGCGGCGTCCGTGGTGAGCCGCACCGCGTCCTGATAGCGGCCGGTCGACAGGAGCGCGTGGCTGACGGACCGGAACAGGGATCCCGTGATGGCCGGGTCTCCGACGGGCCGGACGGCGGACAGGCCACGGTCGGCGGCGATCCACGCCAGATCGGTCTCGCCGAGCTTGGTGAGCTGGGTCGCCGCCAACTGATAGGTGAGCCCCAGGAGGCTCCGGGCCTCGTCCTGCTCCCGTCCGCGCAGCGAGTCGACGGCTTCCTGAGTCCGACGGAGCAGCTCAGGAAGATGTCCGGTGACGTACCCGAATCGGGATGCCTGGTAGGCGTCCCACAGCTTCCCGGTCGCCTTCCGCAGCACGCCCAGGTCCGGAGGCTCGGTGCCGGCACCCCGGACTCCGAGAGTGGTGATGGCCCGGTACTCCATGAGCGCCGACCGCAGAGCCGGCACCGTCTCCATCCCGCTGTCCGCGCTCCACTCCACCAGGGCTGGCTCCGCGAGCAGATCCCCGAGCGACACGTCCAGCACATCGGCAAGAGACTTGATGACCGACAACCGATCCAGCTCGATCCGGTTGTTCTCGATCTTTCCGAGCCAGTCCGCGGTGCGCCCGACCAACCCGGCGAGCACTTCCTGGGACAGGCCGCGTCGACGCCGGTACCAGGCGACTCGTTCGCCGATCGTCAGATTCATGGTCGTGCCGCGCATCCGCTGACCCTCCCCGTACGGAGATCGTCGACCCCGGAATGATTTTCCGGGTTCCTGGGCGGTTTTGGCCACAACCTGTCTCCATGGCCGTTCCCACCGCTCCCGCCCCGGCCGTCACCTGCCGCTCGTGTGCGGGCGTGGGCTGGAAGTACACGACCCACCGGACTGCCGTGCGAATGGTGGCGCAGTCCTGCGGAGGCGGGCGGCTGATGGCCCGCCGGTCGTGCATGGACTGCGGCGGCCGTGGCACCGCGCCCGTGACGGTCTCGTAGGCCGGCGCCGGGACGGGTGCCGGCGGTCTGGCCCGCCCGTCTCGGTGTCCTTCCAGGGGAGGGCTCGTGATTCCGCGTTCCGGTGACGTCCTGGTCGTCGACAGCCAGGCGTCGGTGCAGTTCGCCGGCTCGCGGCAGCTCGTCTTCCGGGTGATCTTCGTGCGTAAGTGGACGACCTATGACGGCTGGTTGTGGCTCCACGGATACGTCCTGGACGGCGCGGGCAACGCGTGCGAACGCAGGGAGATCTTCGTCCGTCATGAGGGCTTGCGGCTTCTCCAGCCTCGGCCTGGCGGCCCGACTGGGAGGAACAGGAAAGCCAAGTGACCGTCTTCCTGACCGCTGCGGCGCGGGAGCAGGTGGAGTACGCCCAATCCCAGCTTGACCGCCATATCGCACCCAGTGCCGACGGCCGTTGCTCGGTCTGCGGCGAAGAGGACCCGTGCAGCCTTCGACGAGTCGCGCTGCGGGTCTTCGGCCGCTACGGCATCCTTCCCCGCCGCTGGCCGGGCGCCTCACGACCGGAACAGGTCGGCGTCCCGAAGACCTGGTCCGGCTGGCTCGGTGACGTCACCCCGAGAGACTGACTCATCTTGTTCAGTCGTGCTGACAAGCCTTATCGTCCTGTAACGACATGTTGTGATCGTTCCCTGAGCCGAGTGGGTGGACCCCGATGGCGTACGAGATCCCGACGCCGAAGTACATGCGCGTCTTGAACGCGCTGCGCGGCCGTATCGAGGACGGCACCTACGCGCCCGGCGCCGGCCTGCCGTCCGAGAGTCAGCTCTGCGACGAGTTCGACGTCTCCCGCCCGACCGTGCTCAAGGCGTTGGGCATCCTCAAGCAGGACGGCTGGATCGAGTCGCAGCAGGGCAAGGGAAGCTTCGTCCGGGGCCGCCCGCCGTCCGGCCGGACCTCACCGCAGTACGCGCGGGACGCCATCGACCTGGACGAGACGGCCGAGACGGAGATCCTGCACGTCGGCCCGGTCCTGGCTGCCCCGTGGGTGTCGGCCGCGCTGGGCATCCCGGAGGGCACTCCCGTATACGAGCGCCGGCGGCGAACCGTCTCCACCTCCGGCCCGATCGACCTGATCGCGACGTTCGTACCGGTGGACATCGCGGTGGGCACCGACGTGATCAGGCCGGAGCCGATCGCCGGCGGCCTGCTGGAGCACATCAAGGCCAAGAAGCGCCTGCGCGCCGACTACGCGACCGAGCGGCTGACCGCCCGCCGCATCGACGACGCCGAGATCGCCGCTCTGGAGGTCCCCGCCGACGAGGCTGTCCTCTCCGTGGTCGTCACGGCTCACCAGTCGTCCGGCGCACCCATCATGACCTCGCTGATCGTGATGCCCGGGAGCCGGCACGAGATCGAGGACTCCTACCCGCTGTCCTGAGTGGCCGCTGCGCCATTTGAAGATCAGATATACACCCTTGCCTGTCTTTACATGCTGACCTAACTTGTAAGCATAAGCGAATGTCGTGTTGACGTTCGTGCGATCAGGAGGTCAGGCCCGGATGGTTCCGCTGACGTTGAAGGTCCCCGTCCCGTTCGACTACGTGTTCCCGGTCGGCGTGCTCTGCCTCGGCGTGGAGGCCGCGGTGGACTTCGACCACCGCCACGACCCCGACAACCAGGTCCGCGACAAGGAGACCGGCGAGCGGGTCTGGGTGGTCCGGGTGCTCGACCTCGCCGCCGGCAAGTTCGGCCGCACCACCGAGGTCAAGGTGAAGATCTGCGCGCCGCAGCAGCCGGTGCCGCCCGCCTCGGCCGTGCCGGGCTACCCGCCGGCCGTCGAGTTCGACGGGCTCACCCTCACGCCCTATGTGGACTCCCAGCGCTGCAAGAGCGCCGGCGCGTGCAAGGCCCGGATGGCGTACTCGCTGCGGGCCTCGTCGATCCGCCCGGCTGTCGTCGCTGTCTGAAGCCGTTGGTACGCGGGCGGGCCGTTTCCCCGCCAAGAGTCCCGGCCTGTCCCGCGCGGCGACCCACTCCTCACCCGAATCACCAGATGAAGGAGGGCCCGGTGCCCACCGTAGTTCAGCCTGCCCTGCCCGGCGGCGGAGCATGAACGCCCGCCGCGTCGACCACCGCCTCAGCCGTGTCTCCGTCCGGCTCGTCCTGGTACTGCGCCGGATCACCGGCCGCACCGACCTGTCCGTGGTCCGGGCCTACCTCTGCCCGTGGTGCGACCTCTGGGTCGCCCCGCGACGCTTCGACCGCGTACACATGGCCTGCCGCGAGTGCGTCCGCTCGCTCGGCCGCCCTACCCGCCTCGGCCACGGGTGGCGCGGATGCCGCTGATCAACGTCCCCGCTCCGAACGTCGCCGAGCATGCTGAGCACTCCGTAGACGTTTTGCTCAAGGTCTACGCCAAGTGCCTCGACGACGATCGGGAACGCTTCAACGCCCGGATCGAGCTTGCACTCGCGGCCTGAAATCCGAACCCTGGCCTGCGGAAACAAGGCCAAGATCCATTGCACGTATTTTGCACGACCACCGACAAACGGCCGCTTTCGGGGACGCACGGCTGCACACAGCGACACATCGAGGATCAAGCATTCGCCCAGCTCAACGGCTGTTTGAGGAGATCAAGTGGGTGCCCCCGGCAGGAATCGAACCTGCGACCTGCGGTTTAGGAAACCGTTGCTCTATCCCCTGAGCTACGAGGGCGCGAAGCCACATGTTACCCGACTCACGAGTGAGCAGCGCTGACCGGCACGGCCCGCGCGCGCCCACCGGCAGCCGGCAGGCTGACCAGCGCCGATGGGCGGCGACAAAGCGCGCGGAGCAGAGTGTCAGCGGTTGCCGGCCGCCGCGGCGATCGCGTCCAGGACCTCGGCGGCGCGGATCGCGTCGGCCAGGGTCGCGCCGTGCGGGGCTCCCGAGGTGATCGAGCGCAGGAACAGCCCCGCCTCGATCACCTTGAGGTCGTCGTAGCTCATCGCGATCCCCGCGCCCGGCTGGAACGCCGCGAAATCGCCGTGACCAGGCTCCGCGAAGACCGTCCGGCCGTTCACGATCAGTTCGCCCATGCGGCGGAAGTCCCAGCTCAGCGTGCCGCCGGTGCCGTGGATCTCGAAACCGTACGCGTTCGGCTCGCCGACCGCGACCCGGCTCGCCTCGACGGTCACGCGGGCTCCGCCGTCGAGGCGGAGCAGTGCCGTGAACCAGTCCTCGTTCTCGACCGGGCCGGGTTCGCCGGTGCCGCGTTCGTGGCCGGAGGTGGCGCCGGTGGGGCGAGGGCGGGACGGGATGAAGATCGCGGTGTCTGCCGCCACCACGTCGGTGATCTCGCCGAGCAGGTGGCGGATCATGTCGACGGCGTGGGAGCCGAGGTCGCCGAGGACCCCGTTGCCGCCGCGTTCGCGCTGGAATCGCCAGCTCAGGGCGCCGTCGGGGGCGGCCGCGTAGTCGCTGAACCAGGTGAACCGGGCATTGGTGACGGTTCCGATGCCGCCGTCGGCCAGGATCGTTCCGGCCAGCGCCACCGCCGGCGCGTGCCGGTAGTTGAAGCCGACCGTGACGTGGCCGTCGCCGGTGATCGCGCGGGCGTCGTCGGCGGTCAGCCCGACCGGCTTCTCGATCCAGATGTGTTTGCCGGCCGCGGCGAATGCGACGCCCATCTCGCGGTGCAGGAAGTTCGGTGCGGTGATGCTGACGGCGGCGATCCGCGGGTCGGTGACGAGGTCCCGCCAGTCGGTCGCCGCCGTGTGGAAGCCGTAGAGGCCGGCGGCTTCGGCGGCCCGGCCGGGTACCTCGTCGGCGACGGCGATCAGTTGCGGCGCCGGCAGGTCCGGGTAGTGCCAGCGCACCCGCGCGTACGCCTGGGTGTGTACCCGCCCCATCCAACCGAGACCTACTACCGCCACGCCTACCGAATCCGAGCTCATGACCTTGGAGCCTGCGTGATTGCGGCGAGACGACTGGGTACAACGTGATCGAAATCACCGACATGGAGGTATACCCATGACGCAAGATCTGGGGACCATCCGGAGCCTGATACCCGCTCGGATCGACCGTCTCGATTGGTCCCCGTTCCACACCCGCGTCATCCTCGCCCTCGGCACCGCCTGGGTCCTCGACGGACTCGAGATCACGGTGGCCAGCGCGGTCGGGCCGGTACTGTCCGAACAGGAGACACTGAATCTGAGTTCCGCGCAGGTCGGCCTGATCGCCACGGTCTACCTGCTCGGCGAGGTGTTCGGCGCGTTGTTCTTCGGCCGGCTCTCCGATGCCCTCGGCCGCAGGAACCTGTTCATCGTCACCCTCGGCGTCTACCTCGGCGGCAACGCGCTCACCGCGTTGACCTGGGGCAACGGAACAGCCGCGCTCGTCTTCCTCTATCTGACGAGATTCATCGCCGGCGCCGGAATCGGCGGCGAGTACGCCGCGATCAACTCGGCGATCGACGAGATGATGCCGGCGAAGTACCGCGGCCGGGTGGACATCGGCGTCAACGGCACCTACTGGGGTGGCGCGATCATCGGCACCATCGGCACGTACGTCCTGCTCAACACAGTGGACCTGAACTGGGCGTGGCGGATCGGCTTCCTGCTCGGACCGATCATCGGCCTGGCTATCTGGGGACTGCGGCGGCATCTGCCGGAGAGCCCGCGCTGGCTGATCATGCACGGCCGCCAGGCCGAGGCCGAGGAGAACATCGCCGTGATCGAGCGGGCCGCCGAGGCCCACGGTCAGACTCTGCCGCCGCTCGACGACTCGCGGGCGATCGAGATCCGGCCCACCCGCGCGCACGGCTACCTGTCCCTGCTGCGGGTGCTGTTCCGGCAGTACCCGTCCCGGTCCACGCTCGGCGCCACCCTGATGATCACGCAGTCGTTCCTGTACAACGCGATCTTCTTCACGTACACGCTGGTTCTGACGAAGTTCTACGGGGTGGAGGAGGAGGCGGCGCCGCTTTACCTGGTGGCGTTCGCGCTCGGCAATCTGATCGGTCCGCTGACCATCGGCCGGCTCTTCGACACCGTCGGGCGCCGCAAGATGATCTCCGGAACGTATCTGCTCTCCGGCCTGCTGCTGGCGATCACGGCGTTCCTGTTCGACGCGGGCGTGCTGAACGTGATCACGCAGACGATCGCGTGGAGCGTCATCTTCTTCTTCGCGTCGGCCGGGGCCAGTGCGGCGTACCTGACGGTGAGTGAGATCTTCCCGCTGGAGATCCGGGCCCAGGCGATCGCGGTGTTCTTCGCCATCGCCCAGTGTTTCGGCGCGATCGGCCCGGTCTTCTACGGCTCGCTGATCGGTGAGGGCGACGACCCGGGCAAGTTGTTCATCGGCTATCTGATCGGCGCCGCGGTGATGGCGGTCGGCGGCATCGTCGAGCTGGTGATCGGCATCGACGCTGAGGGGAAGTCCCTGGAGGATGTGGCGACACCGCTCTCCGTGGTCACGCGCTGACCATGAGAACGGCGCCGCGCCCGGGAACCCGGGGCGGCGCCGTTCTTCGACGAGAAGCGACGAGAAGAGAGGGATCAGACCAGACCGGCGCTTCCGGCGAGGGCCGCGGCCTCGGTCCGGCTGGAGACCTGCAGCTTGCGCAGCAACGAGGCGGTCAGGCGTTTCACCGTACGCTCGGAGACGTGCAGCAACCCGGCGATGTCGTTCGTCGAGGACCCGTTCGCGATCAGGCGCAGCAGGCGCCGGTCCTGCTCGCTGAGCTCGGCCGTCGCCGGGTGCTCGATGTGCCGGCGGCTCTGCTCGACCAGCGCGGTGAGCAGCGGCGTCGGCATGACCGCCCAGCCCTCCAGTGCGGCGAGCAGCGGCTTGAGCATGTCGGCCGGCTCGCCGGTCTTGGGCAGGAACCCGGCCGCGCCGGCCCGCAGCGCGTCCACCGCGACCATCGGGTCCTGGTCGCCGGACATGGCGAGGATCCGGGCCCGGGGTGCGGCCTCGCGGATCGCGGCGATCGCCTTGAGGCCGTCCGCCGGGTCCACGTGGACTTCGACCAGCACCACGTCAGGCATCGTGTCCCGGATGACGGCAACCGCGTCCGCCGTGTCGCCGGTCGTGGCGACGACGGTGGCCCGGCCGCCGCTCACCTCGGGGAGCAGATGCTCCAGTCCGCGGACGAAGGGGGTGTGATCGTCCACGACGGCTACCCGGATCCCGTTCTGCATGCAGGTCGGATGCCCCCTTCGGGCCGAGTCATGCATGTTCTCGGCAAACCCGTCGACGGTAATCGGGTTGATCCAGGTCAGCGGGGGTGTGCCGCCACGAAATCAGCGATGTACGCGTCCAGCCGGCGCTGCGGCGCCCAGCCCAGACCGGCCGCCTTGGTGGTGTCGGCCTGCCCGCGGGTGCGTTCGCCCCGCAGTTCCGGGATGAGCACGTGTTCGACGCCGAACATGCCGGCGACCTCGGCGAGCGGCCACTCCCGGCCGGTGCCGAGCAGGTATCCGTCGCCGGAACCCGAGCGGGAGACCAGCACCAGGCCACGGACGATGTCCTCGATGTGGGTGAAGTCGCGGGTCTGGGTGCCCGGGGCCACCACGGTCAGCGGCCGGCCGGCGAGGTACTGCCGTTCGAAGATGCCGATGACCGTCGCGTACTTGCCCTCGGTGATCTGTCCCGGGCCGTACACGTTGTAGAAGTAGGTGATCGCGTAGTCCAGGCCGTACCAGTTCGCGTAGTTCTTGATGTACTCGATGTTCTTGGCCTTGGTCCACGCATACGGGTTGAGGTTCTCGTCCTCGCCGTCGTTGCCGAACTTCGAGCTGGACCCGGCGTAGATCAGTTTCGCGCCGTGCCCGGCCGAGAACTTCACCACCTCCTTGGTGCCCAGCAGGTTGAAGTCCCAGGTGAGGTCGTGGTCCTCGAACGACTGGACGATCCGCGAGTACTCACCGAGGTGGAAGACGATCTCGGGGGCTCCCAGGCCGTGGTCGGCCCAGATCTTCGCGATGTCCACCGTCGAACCGTCCAGGTACGTCACCCGGGGGTCGTTGACGTGGTTCGCCGGGGTCCCGGTGAAGTAGTTGTCCAGCGAGACGACCGCCGCGTCGGGGAACTCGGTCAGCAACGCCTTGACCAGGGCGGCGCCGACGAATCCGGCACCACCGGTGACCAGCAGGGTTCGGCTCAACATACTTCCCATCTCGAGGGCTCGAAGCGCCGACCAGGCTACCAAGAGCACACGCCCCGACCAGTGCTCACGCCCGGATCGGCACGTAGGCGGGAGTATCACCGGGCGGGGGTGACTAATGTCAGCTCGTGCGCGTTGTATCCCGTCAGACCGAAACCGGCATCGAGGTCTTCGACGCCGTCGTCGAGTCGTCCCATCTGTTCCCCGCCCCCGGCATGGAGCACGGCGAGAGTTTCGCCGTGTCCGCGTCCCGTGAGTTCGTCGTCTGGACCGGCCCCGACGCGGTGGTCTGCGTCGGGCGCGACGGCGCCGAACTCTGGCGGCTGCCGGCCCCGCGGCCGCCGAAGCCCGCCGATGCCGCCGGTTCCGGGTTCTCCGGGATCGCCCTGGCGTTCTCCACCGACGACCGGACGGTCGGGGTGTTCCTCCCCGGCGATCCGGACGAGTGGCTCATGCTGGACGCCGCGACCGGGAAGCCCGAGGTCCGGTACCCGCTGCCCACCTCGGGCGCGGGCGGCCACCGGCTGTTCGCCCTCGCGGACGGCCGGATGCTGCTCGGCGTGACCACCGAGGACGACTCGCTGGTCCTGCTGCTCGGCGCGGAGGACGCCGTCGCCCATCCGGAGAACGACCGGATGCTGATCGACGTCGCGCCCGGTCTCGACGGCTTCATGACCGGTAACAACGACGACGCCGACCTGGACGACGTCACCTTCCACGCGCTGCCGGACGGCGCGGTGATCGCCCGGACCACGGCGGCCCGGCTCGCCGCCGAGGGCGAGGACGCGGAGCAGTGCATCGTGCACTGGGCCGGCGGTTACCTCGACGCCGATACCGCGATCGTGGTGGTCAGTGGCGAGCACCCCGAGCACAGCGAGGAGTGGCGGCATCACCGGGTGGACGTCCGTACCGGTGAGGTCCTCGGTGACCTGTTCGTCACCACGATCGACGAGTACGACCTGCAAGCGCTCGGTGACGGAACGTACGTGATAACCGACACCGACGGAACACTCCGGCGGATGTGATCTTGCGGTCAGCGGGCTAAAGTGGTTCCCGGCCCACCGAGAGGCGCTGCAACGGGTCCCTCCTCGATCGAGTTCTGCTCCATCGAGCGGGATCCGCCACGCTCGGCCCGGCCTCGATGCAGACAAGGGCGCCTCCTGAGAGGGAGGAGCCCTCTTTTCATGAGCGACAAACTTCGATCCGTCAATGGCCTGGACTTCGCGGTCGCCGATCTGAGCCTGGCCGAGGCCGGCCGGCACCAGCTCCGTCTCGCCGAGCACGAGATGCCCGGCCTGATGTCGCTGCGCAAGGAGTTCGGCGACACCAAGCCGCTGCGCGGCGCCCGGATCGCCGGCTCGCTGCACATGACCGTGCAGACCGCGGTGCTGATCGAGACGCTGATCGCGCTGGGCGCCGAGGTCCGCTGGGTCTCCTGCAACATCTTCTCCACCCAGGACGAGGCGGCCGCCGCGGTCGTCGTCGGCCCGACCGGCACCGTCGAGGCCCCGGCCGGCGTCCCGGTCTTCGCCTGGAAGGGCGAGTCGCTGGAGGAGTACTGGTGGGCCACCATGCGGCTCTTCGAGTTCAGTGACGGCCAGGGTCCCAACATGATCCTGGACGACGGCGGCGACGCCACCCTGCTGGTGCACAAGGGTGTCGAGTTCGAGGCGGCCGGCGCGGTCCCGCAGACCACCGCCGACGACAACCACGAATACTCGATCATCCTGGAGACCCTGCGCGGCAGCCTGGCCGCCGACAAGCAGCGGTTCACCAAGATCGCCGCGGAGATCAAGGGCGTCACCGAGGAGACCACCACCGGTGTGGCCCGGCTCTACAAGCTGGCCAAGGAGGGCACCCTCCTCTTCCCGGCGATCAACGTCAACGACGCGGTCACCAAGAGCAAGTTCGACAACAAGTACGGCATCCGGCACTCGCTGGTCGACGGCCTCAACCGGGCCACCGACGTGATGCTGGGCGGCAAGCTGGCCGTGGTCTGCGGTTACGGCGACGTCGGCAAGGGTTCCGCCGAGACGCTGCGCGGCCAGGGCGCCCGTGTCGTGGTCACCGAGGTCGACCCGATCTGCGCGCTGCAGGCGGCGATGGACGGCATGCAGGTCGTCCGCCTCGAGGACGTGGTCGGCGAGGCCGACATCTTCGTCACCACCACCGGCGGCACCGACATCATCCGGGTCGAGCACCTGACCGCGATGAAGCACAACGCGATCGTCGGCAACGTCGGTCACTTCGACGACGAGATCGACATGGCCGGGCTCGCCAACGTCCCGGGCATCGAGAAGGTCGAGATCAAGCCGCAGGTGCACGAGTGGCGCTTCCCGGACGGCCACGCGGTGATCATCCTTTCCGAGGGTCGCCTGATGAACCTGGGCAACGCCACCGGCCACCCGAGCTTCGTCATGTCGAACTCCTTCACCAACCAGGTGATGGCCCAGATCGAACTCTGGACCAAGCCCGGTGAGTACGACAAGCAGGTCTACGTCCTGCCGAAGCACCTGGACGAGAAGGTCGCCCGGCTGCACCTGGACGCGCTCGGTGTCCGCCTGACCACGCTCTCCAAGAAGCAGGCGGAGTACCTGGGCGTCGACATCGAGGGTCCGTACAAGCCGGAGCACTACCGGTACTGATCCCGGCGGTTCCACGAAAGGGGTCACCCGCACTCGGGGGTGGCCCCTTTTGCATGACCCTCTTGCCCGTTTTATGCATCTATAATGTAATTATGCCTTTACGTAGCGCTATCCTTGCTCTGGCCGTCGTCGCCGCTCTGATCGCCCCGGCGACCACGGCCACCGCCCGCCCGATCAGCCCGGACGCCGACTACCTGATCTCCGCCCACCAGGGCAATCTCACCCAGATCCTCGCCGGCCGGACCGCCGCCGGTAAGGCCCTCAAACCCGAGGTCCGCAAGATGGGCGCCACCATGGCGACCTATCACGCGAAGCTCGACCTCGAGGTCCAGCAGACCGCACGCACCCTGGACGTCAAGCTTCCCGCCCAGCCCAACTCCGAGCAGCTCGCCCTGATCGAGCAGTACCGCATCGCGCCGGCCGCCGTGTTCGACAAGCTCTACCTGGACACCCAGATCCCGGCGCACGACCACGCCCTCAAGATCACCCGAATTCTGCTGGCCACCGGCACCGACCCGGCCGTCCGCCGGATCGCCGAGACCGCGTCCCCGATCATTCAGCAACATCGTGATGCTCTGGCTGCCGTGACATCGACGATCCCTGTCAAAACGGCGAATCCGAAACGTCACACATAGTTGCCGACCTCACTGAGCCACGGAACCGAGCACCAGGAAGAATGATCGAATGCATCATCCCGAGGAGATCCTGCTTTTCGCCCTGTGTGCGGTCGCCGTGATCGTCGGAGTCCGCTGGGTCACCGAGAAGACCGGCCTCCCCGCGGCCGTGCTTCTGACCCTGGTCGGCATCCTCTATGCCTACCTGCCCGGCCCGAACGTGGAGCTGGATCCCGAGCTCATCCTCACGTTCGTACTGCCGCCCCTGCTCTACAACGCGGCACTGGACTCCTCACTGCTGGACATCCGGCGCAACATGCGTACGGTCATCAGCCTCTCGGTGGCCCTGGTGCTGGCCACCGCGCTGCTCGTCGGCTTCGGATTCTCCCTCTGGGTCACCGGCGCCACCCTCGCCGCCGGTGTCGCCCTGGGAGCGGCGGTCGCCCCGCCCGACCCGGTCGCCTCACTCGCGGTCGGCAAGAAGGCCGGCCTGCCCGGCAAGCTGATCACCCTGATCCAGGGTGAGGGCCTGCTCAACGACGCGACCGCGCTGACCATCTTCACCGTGGCGGTGGCCGCCCAGACCAACGGCGACTTCTCGTTCTCCTCCTCGATCGGCACGTTCCTGGTGATGGCGGTCGGCGGTGTGGTGGTCGGTGTCGCCGTGGCGTACGCGGTCCGCCTCCTCAAGCCGCTGCGGGGCGAGCCGCTGATGGCCAACGCCCTCTCGCTGATCACCCCGATGGCGGCGTACCTGCTGGGCGAGCACATCCACGTCTCCGGTGTCCTGGCCGTCGTGGTGGCCGGCCTGATCGTCGGCCACGACACCCCGCGCTACACCACCGGTGCCAGCCGCCTGCAGACCAGCGCCGTCTGGCACCTGGTCGACTTCCTGCTCGAGGGCGTCGTCTTCCTGCTGATCGGCCTGCAGCTCAAGAACATCCTCGAGGAGATGGACCAGTACTCGGCCGGCACGATCGCCGCCGCCCTGGCCGTCACGCTCGGCGTGGTGCTGCTGCTCCGCCCGCTCTGGCTGATCGTCACCCAGCTGCTGCCCCGCTCGCTGCACACCCGCCTGGGCGGCCAGCAGGACGACGACGACCCGGCCCAGAACACCGGCAAGGAATCGCCGCTCTCCGGCAAGGAGGTGACCGCGCTGAGCTGGGCGGGCACCCGCGGCGTCATCACCCTGGCCGCGATCTTCGCGGTGCCGGCGGACTTCCCGAACCGGGAGCTGCTGCTGCTCTGCGCCATCGCCGTGGTGCTGGTGACGCTGGTCGGCCAGGGCCTGACGTTCGCGCCGCTGGTACGGATGATGGGCCTGCGCGCCAACCAGACCGACAAGGCCCGGATGCGCAACGAGGCCCGGTCGGCTGCGGTCCGCGCCGCCCTGGACCGGCTCGACGACATCCAGGGCGAGCAGCACGACAACGTCGAGGACGCGGCCATCGAGACGATGCGCAAGCAGCTGCAGGTGCGCCTGGACCGCTACCAGCGGCGCCTCGACCTGCTGGAGCAGAACGAATCGTCCGACCTGCCGCAGTCCCCGCAGTACGAGGCGGCTCTGATGGTCCGTCAGGCGGTCATCGACGCCGAGCGTGAGGAACTGCTGCGCTGGCGGGACGCGGGCCGTCTCAGCGACGACAACCTGCGGGTCCTCAACCGGGAACTGGACCACGAAGAGCTCGTCCTGCCGAAACGCCCGGGCACCGGCGGGCACTGACGGCACGGTGAGGCGCGGACCACGGCGACGTGGTCCGCGCCTTCTCCATCTACAACGGCAGGTCCCGCCGGCGCAGGCCGGTGGTCCCCACCCCCGCGAGGACGGCGGCGACCACCGTCAGGACCGCCAGCGGCAGGACGGTGAAGTCCGCCCCCGGCAGCTGCGGCACATGGGTGAACGGCGACAGATCCATCACCCACTGGTCGAACCTGAGCAGCGGCCCGGCCAGCATCAGCAGCAGCGCCCCGCCGAGCACCGCCCAGGACAACCCGGTCAGCCGCGGCAGGAAGCCGGTGAGCAGCAGGGCCACCCCGGCCGGCACCCAGACCGCCGGCAGCTGGACCATGGTCGCCGCGAGCACCGGGCCCACGTCCCCGTGCACCAGCCCGGACGCCAGGCCCTCGGCCAGCAGCACGACGGCCGGTCCGAGCAGACCGAACAGCAGGTGGCTGCCGGCGAACGCATACCGGCTGACACCGGTGCTCAGCAGCGCCTCCGCGTGCCCGTTCTGCTCCTCGTCGCGCATCCGCAGCGTCGCCTGCACGGCGTAGCAGGCGGCGATCACCCCGCACAGTGCGGCCACGATCCCGAAGTAGCCGTCGACGATCTCGTCGGTGCCGCCCATCCGGGTGAAGATGTCGTCGACGCCGCCGGAGTCCTCGGCGATCTGCGCCACGCTGCCGGCCACCCCGCCGAAGACCAGGCCGAGCGCCGTGAACCCCAGGGTCCAGCCCAGCAGCAGACCCCGGTGCAGCCGCCAGGCGAGGGCCACGGGCGAACGCAGACCCGCGGCCGCGGTGGGCGGTCCGAGCCGTGCGGCGAGCAGGCCACCGCCCAGATCACGCTTGGTCATCAGGTACGCGGAGAGCCCGGTGACCGCCACCGCGGCCACGATCGACAGCACCGCGGGAAGGTGGTCGTTCGCTCCGTAGGGGAAGACCCGGTGCGCCCAGCCGACCGGCGACAGCCACGACAGCCAGGCCAGGTTCCCGTCGCCCATCGCCGAGATGTCCCCGCCGAGGCGCAGCACGTACGCCCCGCCGAGCACGCCGATCGCGATGCCCCGGGCACCGCGGGCGGTCTCGGTGATCTGGGCGGCGGCCGCTCCCACCGCGGCGAACACCCAGGCGTCCAGCGTGTACACCACGCCCAGTGCGATCGACCCGGCGACCGGTTCGCCCGCCGCGACGGTGGTGGCCGTGGCCAGCAGGCCCAGTAGCAGGCCACCGAGGCCGGTCAGCAGCAGGGCCGCGGCGAGCTGGGCCCAGCGGCCGACGACCGCGGCCCGGATCAGCTCGGTGCGCCCGGCCTCCTCGTCGGTGCGGGTGTGCCGGATGACGCTGAGCAGCGCGGCCAGCCCGATGAGCACGGGCTGGAAGCCGCCGCGCCAGACCGTCAGCTCGCCGAGGCTGTCGCCCTGCAGCGGGCCGTAGAGGCCGACGAACCCGACGTTGTCCGCGCTGATCCGGGCGTAGTCGATGCGTTCCTGGTCGGTGGCGAACAACGTCTGGAAGCCGGTGAGGTAGACGTACGGCAGGATGCCCAGGCAGAACACCCATAACGGCAGTACGACACGGTCGCGGCGCAGGGCGAGCCGCAGCAGGGTGCCGACGCCGGTCACCGGTCGCTCCCGCTCGCCGCGTGCTCCGGCCGTCGGTCGCCGCCGTCCTTCGCGTAGTGCCGCAGGAACAGTTCTTCAAGCGACGGCGGCTGGCTGACCAGGCTGCGCACCCCGGCCGTGACCAGTGCCTTCAGCGCCGGCTCCAGGGCTTCGGCGTCGACGTCGAAGGACACCCGGCCGTCGTCACCGGTCAGGTCGTGCACCCCGGCGATGGCGGCGAGGCCGTTGACCGGGCCGGCCAGTTCGGCCCGGATCGTGGTGCGGGTCAGGTGCCGCAGGTCGTCGAGGGTGCCGGTCTCCACCGCCCGCCCGGACCGGATGATCGTCAGACGGTCGCAGAGCGCCTCGACCTCGCTCAGGATGTGGCTGGAGAGCAGCACCGTACGGTCGCCGCGGCTCTTCTCCTGAAGGATGACCTCGCGGAAGACCTCCTCCATCAGCGGGTCGAGCCCCGAGGTCGGCTCGTCGAGGATGAGCAGTTCGACGTCGGAGGCGAGGGCCGCGATCAGCCCCACCTTCTGCCGGTTGCCCTTGGAGTAGGCCCGGCCCTTCTTGCGCGGGTCCAGCTCGAAACGCTCGATCAGGTCGTCGCGCCGGCGCCGGTCGAGTCCGCCGCGCAGCCGGCCGAGCAGGTCGATGATCTCGCCGCCGGTCAGGCTCGGCCAGAAGGTGACGTCACCGGGCACGTACGCCAGACGGCGGTGCAGCGCGGTGGCAGCGGTCCACGGGTCGCCGCCGAGGAGACAGGCGGTGCCGCCGTCGTGGCGCATCAGCCCGAGCAGGATCCGGATCGTGGTGGTCTTGCCGGCTCCGTTCGGCCCGAGGAAGCCGTGCACCTCACCGGTCCGGACGTGCAGGTCCAGCCGGTCCAGGGCGGTCACCGCACCGAATCGTTTGACCAGTCCTTCCACATCGATGGCCTCTGTCATCGACCTCTCCCGTCATGGGTTGTCGAACCGACCCAGGTATTCGGCTGCCTGGTCGGCCTGCTCAGGGGTGAGTAGCGGCTGCGAGAAGATCTCGATGGAGGCCCGGATCATGCGCTGGTAGCCCGGCTGCACGCCCACGTCGGTCCCGAGGACCTCGGAGATCTGCTCGCGCATCAGGAACATGCCCATCTTCATCGCGGCCAGGACGGCGATGTAGGCCCGGGCGTCCTCGGTCTTCACGTCGGTGGTGGCCAGCCAGCGCTCGCCGTGCGTCACGGCCTGCTCGAACATGGCCGAGCCTCGCGGTGAGCCGTCCATCAGGGTGCGGGTCAGGTATTGCTGGAGCGCGACGAGCTCCGGCCCGATCGGCCCGATCACCTGGGACTGGCTGAACTGGATCTGGTATTGCGTGATCTGCCCCATCGCGAACTCGTCGCAGGCGTCCCGCAGCCCCTCCTTGGAGCCGAAGTGGTGCCGCAACAGCCCCGAGGAGACCCCGGCGGCCTCCGCGATGTCGCGAATGGTGGCGCCGGCGACTCCCCGCTCGGTGAAGAGCGTGATGGCGGCGTCCCGGATCCGGGCTCGGGCGGTCAGGTCCTCGTTGCTACTCACGTGTGTAGCTTACTGCACAAGCGTGTAGTGGCAATGCCCGTCGATGTCGGGCACCCGACCCTTTTCAGCAAGCCCGGAGCCGGATCCCGGCAGAGCGTCCGACGGCCGGCGGGGGCTTTTCGGCGTACCCGCGCCGAGGTCCCCGTCATTGAAGAATCATGAAACGGGACCGCTGGTCGATGAGGGAGACGTGCCCAGGTCGTTTACCTGGCGGTGGTACCTGTGCGTCTGCGCGGTGATCGCCGCCGTCTACAACGTGGTGCCGTGGGATCCGGCGAAGGCGGTCATCGCGACCGTCGTGAACGGGTCGGCGGTTCCGGCGATCATCGTCGGGGTGCGGCGGTTGCGCCCGGCAGTGCGCTGGCCCTGGTACGCGCTCGCGGTACAGGTGGCACTCTTCACGGCGGGGGACATCACCTACTGGGTGCAGACCGTGGTGCTGCGGCGCGACGTGTTCCCGTCGGTGGCGGACCTCTTCTACCTGCCGTGCAACATGCTGCTGATCGCGGCGCTGCTCGGGTTCGTGCGGGCCCGGCGCCGCGGATGGGACCGGGCCGGGCTGCTCGACGCCGCGATCCTGTCGACCGGCGCGGGCATGCTGGCCTGGCTGTATCTGATCGTGCCCTACGCGCGCGAGGGCGACCTCACGCTGCTCGGCCGGGCGGTGTCGCTGGCCTATCCGCTGCTGGACCTGCTGGCCCTGGCGATGCTGCTGCGCCTGACCATCGGCTCGGGACGCAAACCACCCGCCTACCGGCTGCTGGTCGTCGGAACGGTCACGCTGCTGGTCACCGATGTCGCCTACACGCTGCTGGAACTCGCCGGCAACTACGCGGCCGGCGGCGTGATGGACGTGGGCTGGATGGTGGCGCACACCATGATGGGCGCCACCGCCCTGCACCCGACGATGGCCGGTGTCTCGCAGACCGCCGCGGCAGCACCCGCCGGGATGATCGGCACCCGCCGGATGCTGGCCCTGGCCGGGGCGAGCCTGATGGCGCCACTGGTGCTGACGATCGAATGGCTGCGCGGCGACAACCTCGACGTGCCGGTGATCGTGGGCGGCTGCGTCGTGCTGTTCCTGCTGGTGATGGCCCGCCTGCAGGGGGTGGTGCAACTACTCGCGGCGGCGCTGGACACCGCGCAGACGCAGGCCCGCACCGACCAGCTGACCGGACTGGCGAACCGGCGGCTCTTCCACAGCCGCTGGGAACGGGAACTCGGCGACGAGGGTGGCCCGACGGCGCTGCTCTACGTCGACCTGGACGGCTTCAAGGCGGTCAACGACACGCTCGGCCACGAGACCGGCGACGCCGTGCTGGAGGCGGTGGCCGACCGGATCCGGCAGATCGTGCGCGCCGGCGACCTGGTGGCGCGGCTCGGCGGCGACGAGTTCGCGGTGATCCTGCCGGGAGCCGGCGACGAGGACGCGGGCCGGGTCGCCACCCGCATCGTCGAGGCCGTCGCCGAACCGATCCCGGTGCGCGGGGTGCCGGTGGCGGTCGGGGCGAGCGTGGGCGTGATCGTCGCGCCGCCGGGTGCCGACCCGGAGATCGAGATGAAACGGGCGGACACCGCGATGTACGCCGCGAAGGCCGCCGGCCGCGGACGCGTCAGCCACGCCGCGGCACCGTGACCGCTCCTACAACGCCCTCAAGCCTCCGGGATCTCCCTGTTCGGGGACCGGTCATCGGGGTGTCGACGGTGTCGATACGGAGGGCCGGTCCACGCGGCGATCAGCTCGGGGCGGTGGCCGGCCGGCCCACCTGACAGGGGTGTCAGCGCCGCGGGTCGATGTGGACCTTCGGCGCTGGGCCGCAACGGTCACCGGCGAGCACGGCGGGCGCCTCGGACAAGGCCACGGTGGTGGCGACCAGCGGGCGCGGGTCGACGGTGCGGTCCGCGTACCGCGCAATGGTCTCCTCGAGGCCGCCGGACGCGCTCAGGATGCCCACCGCGGTGAGGTCCTTGAGGGTGAGCCGGCGGGTGTCGACCGTCGCCGGGTCGGCGGCGATGCCGATGCAGACCACCGTGCCACCCGGCTCGACCAGCTCGATCGCCCGCGCCGGGAGGGCCGGTGCGGTGGCCGCGTCGATCGCCGCCTGGAACGGGACGTCCGGCAGTGTGGCGGCCGTCCACACGTTGGCGAAACCGAGCGTCCGGGCGAAGTCCAGCGACTCCGGCGTGACGCCGAGCAGGTGCACGTCGGCGCCGTCGGCGGCGGCGAACATGGCCGCGAGCAGACCGATCGTTCCCGGTCCGATGATCAGGACGGGGTCGCCTTGCCGAAGGCCTGCGGCCCGCACCGCGCGCAGGGCGTTGCCGCCGGGCTCGACCATCGCCCCGGCCACCGGATCCACGGCCTCCGGCAGGGACAGGAGAGCCTTCGCGGGTACGCGCAACCGCTCCGCGAGCGCACCGGGCCAGCCCCGCCGGATCCCGATCTCGTAGCGCTCGGCGCAGAGGTGCTGGCGTCCCCGCCGGCAGCGCGGGCAGTGGCCGCAGCCGAGCATGGTGTCCCCGGTGACCCGGCGCCCGATCCAGCCCGGGTCGACGCCGTCGCCGACCGCGCTGACCCGGCCGCACCACTCGTGCCCGATCCGCATCGGGTAGTGGGCTTCGCCGCTGCGCAGGTAGGCCATCTCGCCGGAGAGGAACTCCAGGTCGGTGCCGCAGACGCCGGCCCGCTCGACGTCGACGACCACCTCACCGGCCCCGGCGACCGGGTCCTCGACCTCGACGACCACGGCGTCGCCGGGGCCCTGGATCACGAGTGCACGCATGATCCATACCTTACGGCCGCGGGCTGTGCGGCCGGACTGCATCCGTTACGACGCAACGGTTCCGGCTCGCCCGATCGGCCGATCTCCATTCGATGATCTTCAACTGAGAAGGCCCGGCCGTCTCCCCTCAAAGACGGCCGGGCCTCCTCGCTTTCGCGGGCGGGTTACGCCGGGTCCAGCGCCAGTGCGTCGAAGACGAAGTTCGGGCTGAGGAACGTGTCGCCGCTGCTGCCGCTGAGCACCGACAGGGACAGCGTGTTACTGCCCTTCTTCAGCGCGCTCGCCGGGATGGTGAACGTGTACGTGGTGTTGTTGCCGCGCCAGGTGCCGCGGGTGACGCCGCGCGAGTTGAGGTTCACCGGGGTCGGGGAGGCCGACGCCGGCGAGGTGTAGCCGCCGATCGTGACGGCGGGACGACCGCCGGCGAAGTTCGACGTGGTGGCGATTCGCAGTTTGGCGCCGTTCGCCGGGACCGAGGTCAGGTCGAAGCTCAGCGCGAGCGGCGAGTTGACCGACTTGAACTCGGCCATCGGGAAACCGGACGCGCCGGAGGCGACGGCCACGGTGCCGGGCTTCCACGACGACATCCGCGAGTCCGACGGGTGCATCGTCTCGATCTTGTCGGCGTTGCGGAAGCCGGCCGGGGTGCCGTCGAACGTGCCGAGCTGGAACAGCGTGCCGGCGGCCGGGACGCTGCCGGTCATCGCCAGCGACGCGGTGCCGCCGGCGGTGACGGTGACCGTCTTGGTGGCGCCGACCGCGAGCTCACCGGCGTACAGGGTGGCGGTGTAGGTGCCCGGCTTGACGTGGCCGATCACGAACTGGCCGGACTTGACCTGACCCCAGTACTGCCCGTTGGTGCCGGCCAGGGCGACGGTGGCCTTCAGCCCGTTCCAGCTGCCGCTCGCGGTGCCGCTGACACCGCCGCGCTGCGCGTTGGAGAGCATTCCGGGGATGAACGACGCGAGGAAGTCCATGCTGCGGGCGGCGGGCGCCGCGCCGTCGGTCAGGGCGAGGGCGTACGGGCCGTGCAGGCCGAGCCGCAGGGCCTCGGTCTGCTGGTGCCCGCTGAACATGTAGTGCGTGATGTTGACGGCACTACCGGTGTCGTTGACCTCGATGTCGCGGAAGAACGGCCCGCCCGAGGTCATGTCGGTGTACGCCGGGATGATGTACGCCCCGTGCCCGTTGCCGCTCGCCCCGAACGGCTGCTGCGCGATCAGCCGCTGCGAGCTGAAGAACTTCGACGCCGTCTGCCCGTTGCCGAACGCGAACACGTCCGACCCCTCGACCGTGGTGGTCGCGCCGCCGGTCTTGGCGGCCGTGGGTGAGGTGGTCAGCACCGACGGCTTGAGCCGGGTGATGAACCGGGCCTCGCCGGGGTTGAGGGCCTTGGTGATGTTCGTGGCCATGTAGATCGTGTTGTCGTTCTTGCGGGCGAAGTAGTACTGGGTGACGCCGATCGACGTCTCCGTCGCGCTGATCAGGATCGAGCTGCCGTTGTTGAACGTCGTGCCGGTGACCGTCGCGGTCTTCCAGCCGGACTCGAACTGGCCGGCCGCGTACCCGGAGGCGGTGAGTTCGGTGCCGTTGTGCTTGAGCGTGGTCATGTTGCCGTTGGTGCCGTCGACGGTGAAGGTCAGGCCGGTCCCGGTGTCGAAGCTGACGTTCGCCGCCGCGCTCGCCCAGGGCTGGCCGACGCCGAGCAGGCCGACACCGGCCAGCACCGCCGTGGTGGCCAGGCCACCGGCCAGGGCCTTGCGCCGTTTCCGGACGGATTTCCGATCGGGTTGGGACATGGGACCACCTATGAGCGAGCCGTCGGGGACATGTGGAGGTGTTCCGGCGGGCTGGAAAGGTTGCTCGCGTCGGAGATCTTTTTTCCGGGCCGCTCTCCTCCGGCCGCTTCTGCGGCCGATTCGGGGCTCGAGCGCCCGAATATGCGGTTGATATCCCTGACCACGGGTAGCAGTTGCGATTGACTAGGGTGATCGATGTGACGGTTTTCCAGATCGGCGAGGCGGCTGAGCTGCTCGGGGTCAGCACGGACACGGTCCGCCGCTGGGTCGACGCCGGGCGCCTCCCGGCGTCCCGCGACGAGCACGGTCGCCGGGTGATCGACGGCGTGGAGCTGGCCGGGTTCGTCCGTGCCCAGGCCGCCGAGCCGGACGGGCGGGCCGACGCGTCGTCGGCGCGCAACCGGCTGCGCGGCATCGTCACCGCGGTGGTCAAGGACACCGTGATGGCTCAGGTGGACATCCAGGCCGGGCCGTTCCGGCTGGTGTCGCTGATGAGCCGGGAAGCCGTGGACGAGCTCGACCTGCGGGTCGGTTCGGTCGCGGTCGCCGTCATCAAGTCGACCACGGTGGTCGTGGAACGTGCCCAGTTGGGGAGGAACCCATGAGGCTTCGCGCTGCTGCCCTGGCAGCCCTGGTCCTATTGTCCGGATGCGGCTCGACATCTGACGACGAGGCGACTCCAGCGGAGAGCGGCGGTGTCACCGGCACCGTCACCGTCTTCGCCGCCGCCTCGCTCACCGAGTCGTTCACCACGATCGGCGAGCAGTTCGAGCAGAAGAACCCCGGCACCACGGTGACGTTCAGCTTCGCCGGCAGCTCGGCCCTGGCCACCCAGATCAACGAGGGCGCCCCGGCCGACGTGTTCGCCTCGGCCGCGCCGAAGAACATGGACGCCGTCACCTCGGCCGTCACGCCCACCACGTTCGCCAAGAACCAGCTGGTCATCGCGGTCGCCAAGGGCAACCCGAAGGGCATCACCGGCCTGGCCGGCCTGACCGGGGCCGACCTCAAAGTGGCGCTCTGCGCCGAAGCGGTGCCGTGCGGCGCGGCCGCCGAGACCGCCACCGAGGCGGCCGGTGTGACGATCACCCCGGTCACCCTGGAACAGGACGTCAAGGCGGCACTGTCCAAGGTGAAGCTCGGCGAGGTTGACGCGTCGCTGGTCTACCGCACCGACGCCAAGGCAGCCGCGGCCGACGTCGACGCGGTCGAGTTCCCCGAGTCGGAGAAGGCGATCAACGACTACCCGATCGCGGTGCTCAAGGAGGCGAAGAACCCGGTCGGCGCACAGGCGTTCGTCGCGTACATCGGCACCGACGAGGCCAAGGCGGTCCTGACCGAAGCCGGGTTCCAGGCGCCATGACCCGGCGCACCAGGGTCCCGGTGCCCCTGCTCGTGCCCGCGGCCCTGGGCCTGGTCTTCCTGGTCCTGCCGTTGGTGGGGCTGCTGGCGCGTACGCCGTGGTCGACCCTGCCGCAGCGCCTCGCCGAGCCCGAGGTGGCGATGGCGCTGCGGCTGTCGATGCTCACCTCCACCCTGGCGACCCTGCTCTGCCTGGTGTTCGGCGTGCCGCTGGCCTGGATGCTGGCCCGCGTCGAGTTCCCCGGCCGGCGACTGGTCCGCGCGCTGATCACCGTGCCGCTGGTGCTGCCGCCGGTGGTCGGCGGCATCGCCCTGCTGCTGGCCCTCGGGCGCCGGGGGTTGGTCGGGTCCTGGCTCGACGAGAACTTCGGGTTCAGCCTGCCGTTCACCACGGCCGGGGTGGTCGTCGCCGAGGCCTTCGTCGCCCTGCCCTTCCTGGTGATCTCGGTCGAGGGCGCCCTGCGCGGAGCCGACACCCGGTACGAGGAGGCCGCGGCGACCCTCGGCGCGACCCGCTGGATCAGCTTCACCCACGTCACGTTGCCGCTCGTCGCGCCGGGCATCGCGGCCGGCGGGGTGCTCTGCTGGGCGCGGGCCCTCGGCGAGTTCGGCGCGACGATCACCTTCGCCGGCAACTTCCCGGGAGTGACACAGACCATGCCGCTGGCGGTCTACCAGACCATGGAGAGCGGGGACCTCGAAGGCGCCGTGGTGCTCAGCCTGATCCTGCTCGCCGTCTCGGTCACCATCCTCGCCGCCCTCCGCGACCGCTGGCTGACCACGCCGTGACCGGGCACCTGGTCGACGCCCGGCTGCAGGTCCGGCGCGGCACCTTCGCACTCGACATCGCCCTGCGCATCCAGCCGGGCGAGACGGTCGCGCTGCTCGGCCCCAACGGCGCGGGCAAGACGACGGCACTGCGGGCACTCGCCGGCCTGACGCCGCTCTCCGGCGGGCACCTGACCGTGGACGGGCACGACCTGGACCACCCGGAGAAGAAGACCTGGGTTCCCCCGGAGCAGCGCCCGATCGGTGTGGTGTTCCAGGACTACCTGCTGTTCCCGCACCTCAGCGCCCGCGACAACGTGGCGTTCGGCCCGCGCCGGCACGGCGTGGACCGCCGGACCGCCCACGCAACCGCCGACCGGTGGCTGGAGCGGGTGGGCCTGGCCGACCACGGCCGGCGCAAACCACGGCAGCTCTCCGGCGGTCAGGCACAGCGGGTCGCGCTGGCCCGGGCACTGGCCCTGGACCCGGCGCTGCTGCTGCTCGACGAGCCACTGGCGGCGCTCGACGCGCGTACCCGGCTGGAGACCCGGGCCGAACTGAACCGGCACCTGACCGCGCACCCCGGGGCGGCGCTACTGGTCACCCACGATCCGCTCGACGCGCTGGTCCTCGCCGACCGGCTGGTGATCGTCGAGGACGGCCGGGTGGTGCAGGAGGGCGACGCGGCCACCATCACCGCACGACCGCGGACCGACTACGTGGCCCGGCTGGTCGGGCTGAACCTGTACCGGGGACGCGGCGACGGGCACACCGTCGAGGTGGCCGGCGGGTTCGCACTGACCACCACGGACACGGTGCACGGCGAGGCGTTCGTGGCGTTCCCGCCCTCGGCCGTCGCGCTGCACCCCCACCGTCCCGACGGTTCGCCGCGCAACACCTGGTCGGCGACGCTCACCGACATCCAACGGCACGGCGACAACCTGCGGGTCCGCCTGGACGGGCCGATCAACGTGGCCGCGGACATCACCCCGGCGGCGGCCGCCCACCTCGAACTGGAACCGGGCCGCGAACTGTGGGTGGCCGTCAAAGCAGCCGAGACCCGGGCTTACACGGCGTAGCGAACGTTGCGGACTCTCTGCACGGCTGCCGCGACCGCCGTCCGGGGACTCGACAGCACCGGGACCCCGGGCAGCAGGCCGGCGGCCGGCGTCATGCTCGCCTGCGCCAACACCGTCACGTCCACGTCACCGGCCGTCGTCCGGATCCGATCGGCGATCGTCCGGTGATACCGCGGCAGGTCACCGGCCTCGAAAAACGGCCAGGCCGACAGGCACGGCACCGGCGTCAGCGTCACCTCCCGTCCGGCCCGGACGGCACTGTCGCGGATCAGCGCGCCGGTCGTCGCCCACGTCGACTCCAGAGCGAACGCGACCGCGATGCGCCCACCGGCAGCGACGGCGGCATCGGCCATCGGACGATCAACACGCATCAGGGGTACGCCGAAAGCACCGTCCAGCCCCTCCGCGGCGGCACCGATCGTCGAGCACGTGCAGACGATCACGTCCGCGCCACTCAGTTCGGACAGCCGCGCCCGGAGCGCCGCCACGACCTCCGGGGTGACGCCGTCGACCCGGGCGCGGGCCAGCAGCGACTCGTCGACCACGTGCCGGTCGTCCCAGTCCGGTGCGAGCTCCGCGCAGAGGTCGCGGAAGGTCGCGACGTGCACCTCAGCGGTGTGCAGAAAGCCGATCACGGTCACTCGCCGTACGCTACCTCCGCCACCGTCCCGCCCGGTGCCGGCTGTCGTCAGGTGCGCCGTCGGTAACGCCGGGAGGCCACGTTCTGCCGGTACTCGCGGCGGGCGCCGACCTGGCCCGCCACGAACTCCCACGTGTCCAGCCTTGTCGACCCGTACGGGCCCTCCTGGTGGATGGGCGGGTCACCGGACAGCCAGAACCCGCACCGGCGGGCCACGGACGTGCTGGCGGTGTTGTCCGGGTCGATCCGCAACAACAACCGGCGCAGGCCGAGGGCTTCCCGTGCGTACCCCGCGAGGGTGGAGAGCGCGGCGGCAGCGAGGCCTCGGCGCCGATGAGGGCGACCCACCAGATAGCCGATCTCGGCCGTGAGGTCGGTGGTCACGCCGAAGAGCGACACCTCACCCAGCGGGTGGCCACCCTCCTCGGTGATCGCGAGCTGGATCCGGGAACCGTTCACCCGGCCCTGGCGGGCACGCCTGAGGTAGGCGACACCGGCCTCGGCGTCGAACGGCGACGGCATCGGCGTCCAGCGCGCGATGTCCGGCTCGTCGAGCAGCGCAACCAGATCGTCCAGGTCGTCGGCACCCCACTCGCGGAGGACGATGCCGGGTCCCGTCAACGTCAGCGGGTAGGGCAGCGGGCTGGCGGTCACTCTCAAAATCCTGCCCATATGGACCCGGTTCCTGCTAGTAGCGCTCGAAATGAAACATGCTCCTGGTCGGATTACCGATACGGCGCTTGACCTGCGGAGAAGTCGAATTAGGACTCTTTTGTGAGATCTTGCATGCGTCGTGCAGGATTACTCCATGTCGTCCTCACACTGGGCCGCCTACAACGCACGGCAGGCGGCACGACCGGTCCGCGAGCTGTGCCGTCGCGTGATCGACCTGGCCGGCCCGGGACGCGCCCGGACCGCCGTCGACCTCGGATGCGGCGCCGGACGGGAGACCCGGGCGCTGCTCGACGCCGGCTGGCGGGTGATCGCCCTCGACGGCGAACCCGGCACCCCACAGCGCGTCACCCGGACCATCGGCGGGCGGCACCCGGCGCTGGAAATCCGCGTCCAGGACTTCACGGAGATCCGCGAGCTGCCCGACGCCGATCTGATCTATGCGGGGTACGCGCTGCCACACCAGCCACCCGCCTCCTTCGACCGGGTGTGGGCGGCGGCACGGGCGGCACTCCGGCCCGGCGGGTGGCTCGCCGCGGACCTCTTCGGCGACCGGGACTCGTGGGCGGGCAACCCGCAGCTGACCTTCCTCAAAGAGGGTGAGCTGCGGGAACGCCTTCACGGACTGGAGATCGTGCACTGGCGGGAGGAGGACGCGCCGGGGCCCGCATTCAGTGGGCCCAAGCACTGGCACGTCTTCGAGGTCATCGGCACCTCACCGGCCGGCGGGGTGGACCGTGATCTCGACGCCGGCCGCCCGTAGCCGGTCGACCAGGGCATCGCCGAGAGCCGTGGCGGGAGTCAGCACCCCACCCTCGGACTCGGGAAGCCTGTCCCGGTCGAGGACGAGCGCGAGAGCGGACTCGCCGAGCATGACGGCGGTCGCCGCGTACCCCGGATCGCCTTTCGCCCGGAACCGGGCACGATAGCGCTCACCCTCCACCGTCGTGGTGAAGATGTCCACCGTGAAATGCCCGTTACGCCGGGTCTTCTCATCCGGGCCGGTCCCGGGTCTCGGCAGGATCCGGTCCAGCAGAAAACGCGTCGGCGGCACGGCCAGACCGAGGAAGAGACCGGTCAGGCCCATCTTGAGTCCGAAAGCGAACACCGGCGACAGCGGGGAGGCACCGACACTCACCGCCTCCCGGTAGCGGAACCGGCGACCGTAGGCGTGACCGCGCAGAGCGTTGCTGCGCCGCACCACCCGGGTGTTGTAGGAGGCCATCACGAACGGCGCCAACTGCCCGCGCAGACTCGGATCCACATCGGAGGCGGGCACCGAGACCATGTCCGGCTGGCGGCCCAGGTCCGGCTCGGCGTCGCGATCAGGAGTCAAGGAGTACGGGCTGGCGGCGGCCCGTCGCAGCGCGGGATCACTGCGTACCGCGTCCACCTGACCGCGCATCGAGTCGATCGTCCCGCCGCTGATACCCCCGGACAGACTCGTGACCACGAGCGTGGTGTCGGTGAGTTCGCTCCGGACATGCTTGTGGAGCACGTGAACGCCGATGTCGGACGGGATCGAGTCGAAACCGCACGAGTGCACGATCCGGGCACCGGTCCGCCGCGCCGTCTCATGATTCGCAGCGATGCTGTCCCGGACGAACAGCACCTCACCGCTCAGATCCAGATAGTCGGTGCCGGCCTCGGCACACGCGTTGACCAGCGGAAGACCGTGCCGCGCATAGGGGCCGACGGTCGTGACCACCACCCGCGTGCGGGCGGCCATGGTGGTCAACGCGTCCCGATCACCGGCGTCCGCAACGATCACGGGCCAGTCGACGCCCAGCCGTGCGCGTACCGACTCCAGTTTCTCCGGTGAACGGCCGGCCAGTGCAATTTGTGTTTCTGGTGGAGCATTCTCGGCCAGGTGTTGCGCCACCAGCGCACCGACGAAACCGGAAGCACCGTAGACGATCACATCGAAGTCGCGGCTCATGGCTGCCGATTGTGCACCCTGGGTGGAGGGTCGGCTACTGGCAGGTAGTTGGTGGTTATCCCGCAAAGGCCGACCAAAGCGTCTAATTTACGAGAAGGCGCCACCTGCCAGCCTCCGGGTTGGTGCACCATCACCGTGCTTCACACGCCGGTGAGCAGCACCGCGCCGGCCTTGCATGCCGGTGGCAGCATCGCGGCCGGCTTTTGTGCGCCGGTGGCGGCACGACACCGGCTCTTGCATGCACGGTGGCAGCACGACACCGGCTCTGCACGCCGGTGACAACACCATCCGGCGGCCCGTACGCGGGCACCGTGGCCGGAACGCCGAATCCTTGCCGCCGGCCACGGACACGAACCCAGGCAGGGAGCGGGGGACCCACACGTTCCTCGGCGCTGACACGCGCCTCGGGGTGAAGCCGCACACGACGCGACCGGGCACCTCTGCCCGAACCCGACAGCTGACCTCGCAGGCGTGGAGGAAGCTCAGATGCATCACATACGTAAGCAGGCCGTTGTCGGACTCACCGGCACGATGGTCGCGTTCTCGCTGCTGGGCACCGAGTCGGCGGCTTTCGGGGCCGAGGTCAACTGGGATGCGGTAGCCCGCTGCGAATCAGGCGGCAACTGGCGGATCAACACCGGCAACGGCTACTACGGGGGCCTGCAGTTCACGCGTGGCACGTGGCGCGCCTACGGCGGGTCGAAGTTCGCCGGGACCGCGAACCGGGCCAGCAAGAGCGAACAGATCCACGTGGCGGAGCGGGTGCTCCGCGGCCAGGGCATCGGCGCGTGGCCGACATGCGGCAAACACGGCCGCCGGGGTGTCTCGTCCGCCGCGGCCCGCAAGGCGGCAGCCGAACGCAGAGCAGCCGCAGCGGCCCGCGCGGAAGCCCGAGCGCAGGCCAGAGCGGAAGCCCGCAGGCAAGCCGCCCAGCGCAGAACAGCCGCCCGCCAGGCCTTGGCACAACGCCAGGCGGAGGCCCGCCGACGCGCAGCGCTGCGAGCCACCGAGATCCGCGAGAGGGCGATCCGCGAGAGGGCCCTGCGAGAGGCCGAAGCCCGCGAGTTCGCCGCCCGAGACGCCGCAGCCCGCGAGGCAGCCGCCCAGGCGGACGCAACCCGTAAGACGGCCGCTCAGGAAGCGACAGTCCAGACCGCTGATGTACGTGCGGGTCAGAACACGGATGTACGTGCGGGTCAGAACACGGATGTGCGGACAGGGAAGAGCACGGCCGGCTCTGACGACACGAGCCGGAAGACGGCATCTCAGACAGCCGAAGTGCGCACAGGCAGAGACCCCGGCAGCGCCGGCAGCGCCGCCCAGAAGGCGACGGCCCCATCCGCCGGTGTGCGTGCGGGCAAGAACACCGGCGGCGTCGGCAGCGCCGCTCAGAAGGCGCCGGCCAAGACCGCTGAGGTACGCGGGGGCGGGGGCTCATCGCGCGGCAGCTCGGAAGAGCGACGTTTGGCGCGACCCGGGACGCAGGTCCGCGACGGGAGCGAGGTAACCCCGTCAGACAGCGCGTCGCGCGAAGTGGCCTCTGAACAGAATCGGATCATGCATGAGGCCGCGGCATGGGAGAGAGTCACCCGGCTGCGGGTTCTTCGGCTGACGGCTCAAAAACGCCCCGCCGGGGCCGCCACCGCTCAAGCTCAGACCGGTAGCGCGGTGGGCGACGGAAAGCGCCTCGATCCGACTGGACAACGACAGCGGCCAGCAGGACCGGGCACGGCAGAGCGAACGACAGCCGGACTTGGGGCAGCGGAGCAGGGGACGGCTGAGCGGGAGACGGCTGAGCGGGAGACGGCTGAGCGGGAGACGAAGGGGCGGGGGAGGATTCGTAGTGCGGTGCGAGTGGTCCTGGAAACGCGCCAAGGCCGTGAAATGCGGCTGGCCGCGACGCGGGCGGACGCGATCCGGCGGCAGATCGAACGGGCTGCGGCCGAGCGGAAGGCCTCGCTCAAAGCGGTAACCGCCTTCTCCGGTGCGGCAAGCGTGAGCGCGATCAGCCTGGTGCGCGGTGGCGGCACGCTGCTGCCGCGGAACCTGGCTGGTCCGACGCCTCCCGCGGGCGCCCCTCCTGCGGGGGCCCCTCCCGTATTGGCGATTCCTGACGTCGCCGCCTCGGGATGGACCACACCGAGTCCGACCGCCTCCGGGGCGATGGCTCCGGGACCGTTCGTGCCCGGGCCGATCACGCCGGGCGTGGACCTCCCGAGCCCGGTGCCGGTGCGCGCCGAATCAGCGACATCGGGATCGACCGGCACCACACAGGGCAGCACGAGTTCGACCGGAACAGGGCTGACCGCGACGATGATGGCGGCTGTGGTGCGGGACCTGCGGGCTGACGACGCCAGCCGGACCCGAGCCGTCCGGATGAACCAGGTCGCGATGGCCAGTGCGGCCAAGCCGTTCCTACGGCCCATCCCCGGACGACCAGTCGGGGGACGGCCGGTTGCCGGACGACCCGCCGGAGGACGGCCGGTTGCCGGACGACCCGCCGGAGAACGGCCCAGCACTGGCGGAACTGGCCGAACCGGCGGAACGGTGCGGAAGGGTGGAGTAGGAATAAGCGTCCACGTCGTGCGCCACGGTGACACACTGACCTCCATCGCGGCTCAGCACGACATCACGGGCGGCTGGCGTCATCTTTATCGCCTGAATGATGAGCTTCTGCGTAGCCCTCACCTGCTTTACCCCGGCCAGCGCATCACGCTGTGACCGTGGCGATCCGGCCGTCCCCGAACTCGCGGGACGGCCGGATCCATGCCCGCCGCGGCCCCGAAGGCCACAGCGAGCACAGCGACGCGCCTCATGACGGGCACGACAGCACCCCTTACAGCGGACACGGCAGCACGCGTCGCAGCGGACACGGCGAAACACGTCGCAGCGGACACGGCAGCACGCGTCACAGCGAGCACGACAGCAGCGTGTTTCACGGCCACGCGGTCACGGGGTGGGGTCGACGAACTCGGGCTGGTCGAGGACTCGCAACCAGGTGCCATCAGGCTGCCGGCGGACGACCTGGGCTCGCGCGCCGGAACCGTCCTTCGGTGGCGTCGAGGTGAGCGCCAGGTCTCCGCTGATCAGAGTGGGCAGCGGCTGCTCGGGCTCGAACTGTGGCATCCGGGGAAGCAGTTCCTCCCACAGCTTGCGGATCGCGGCGCGACCGCGGGTCTGCGAGCCGGGCGGGAAAGCCATCACGGCGTCCTCCTCGTAGAGCAGCGACAGGCCCTCGGCATCCTTGGCGTTGGCGCGCTCGACGAAGAGACGCGTCAGGTCTTCGGGCTGGTGAGCCTTGGCGTGTTCGGTCATGCCTCCACTCTTCCCCTCCCCCGATGACAAGTCCAACGCATACTTCTCATGACAACTACAATCCTGACTCATGGATCTGCGTCAGCTCGAGTACTTCGTCGCGGTCGCCGAGACCGCCAGTTTCACGCGGGCGGCGGAACGCGTACACATCACGCAATCCGGGGTCAGCGCGCAGATCAAGGCCTTGGAGCATGAGCTCGGTGCCCGGCTCTTCGACCGCAGCGGCCGGTCCGCCCAGCTCACCGAGGCGGGGTCGGCGGCTCTCCGGTACGCCCGTGCCGCGCTCGACGCCGCCGCCGATCTCCGTGACTCCATCGACGACGTGTTCGGGCTGGTCCGGGGGCGGCTCGCGGTGGGCATGGTGGTGGGCTGCGAGGTGACCCCGCTCTTCGACGCGCTCGCCGCATTTCATCACGCGCACCCGGACATCGAATTGGAGTTGCAGGAGGCGAACTCCGATCTGCTCGTCGCCCGCGTACGCACGGGCAGCCTCGACATCGCACTCGTCGGCACCGCCGGCGAACCGCCGGAACACCTCGAGAGCCACGTGATCGTGAAGGAACCGTTGGTGGCGTTGACTCCGCCGGACAGCGAACTCGCCACGGTGGGGCGGCTCTCGGTGACCGGGCTTTCCGCGTACCCGATGATCTCGCTCCCGAAAGGCACCGGAATCCGCGACGTGCTCGATCAGGCCTGTGCCGCGCAGCGTGTCACGCCCGACATCGCGCTGGTCGCGACCTCACCGAACACGGTTGCCGGACTGGCGCGGCGCGGACTGGGCGTGGCGGTGCTGAGCGAGTCGATGGCGGCCGCATACCCGGATCTGACAGCCGTTCCGATAGACGGCATGGACATCCCGGCGCTGCTCGCATTGGTGTGGCAGGAACGGAGCAGCCCCGCACTGGCCGTCTTTCTCGAGCATTGCCGGACGGCATTCGCCTGACGGACACCGGGCGCGTCACTCGTCGGCATCCGGTGGGGGTGCGGCGCCGGTCATGATGGCCACCGCGTCGGACATCGAGTGGGAGCGCGGGGTGACGACCGCGATGCGGCGGCCCAGTCGCTGGATGTGGATGCGGTCGGCGACCTCGAAGACGTGCGGCATGTTGTGGCTGATCAGGATCACCGGCAGGCCCCGGTCACGGACGTCGCGGATCAGCTGCAGGACCCGGTTGCCCTCCTTCACGCCCAGGGCCGCGGTCGGCTCGTCGAGGATCACCACCTTGCTGCCGAACGCCGCGGAGCGGGCCACCGCCACCGCCTGGCGCTGGCCCCCGGAGAGCGACTCCACGGCCTGGCCGATGTTCTGCAGGGTCGCCACGCCGAGCTCGCTCATGTGCCGGGCGGCCTCCGACCGCATGTGCCCGCGGTCCAGCATCCGGAAGACCGATCCGAGCAGCCCGGGCCGGCGCTCCTCCCGGCCGAGGAACAGGTTGTCGGCGATGTCCAGACCCGGGGCGACCGCCAGCGTCTGGTGGACCGTCTCGATGCCGGCCGCCCGCGCCTCCAGCGGATTGCGGAACCGCACCGGCTCGCCGTCCAGCAGGATCTCGCCGCTGTCCGGGACGATCGCACCGGACAGCGCCTTGATCAGGCTGGACTTGCCGGCACCGTTGTCGCCGATCACCGCCAGGATCTCGCCGGGCAACAGCTCCAGATCGCTGCCGTCGATGGCGACGACCCGGCCGTACCGCTTGGTCAGGCCGGTGGCCTGCAGCACCGGGGTGGTCACGTCCGCACCCTCCTGATCCACTGATCCAGCGAGACGGCGGTCAGCACCAGCAGGCCGATCGCGAACCCCTGCCAGACCACCTCGACCCCGGCGAGCTGCAGGCCGTTGCGGAACACCCCGACGATCAGCGCGCCGATCAGGGTGCCGATGACACCGCCCCGGCCACCGAACAGGCTGGTGCCGCCGAGCACGACGGCGGTGATCGAGTCCAGGTTGTACTCGGTGCCGACGTTCGGGCTGGCCGAGGCGAGACGTCCGATGAGGATCCAGCCGGCCACCGCGTACAGCAGGCCCGCGGTGGTGTAGACCGAGAACAGCACCCGGCCGGTACGGATGCCGGCCAGGCGGGCCGCCTCCCCGTCGTCGCCGGTCGCGTACACGTGTTTGCCCCAGGCGGTCCAGGTCAGGGCGTACCAGAAGAACCCGAACAGGATCAGCATGATGATCGAGCCGTAGCTCAGCTGGAAACCACCGATCCCGATCGCCTCGCCGGTCCAGGTCATCAGGCCCGGCATGTCCGTGCCACGGACCGTCTCACTGTTGCTGACCACGGCGTTCAGCGAGAAGAAGATGGTCAGCGTGCCGAGAGTGACGATGAACGGCGGCAGCTTGATCCGGGTGACCAGCAGACCGTTGAACGCGCCCATCGCGGTTCCGCAGACCAGGCCGAGCAGCAGCGCGATCGGTCCGGGCATCCCCGACCGCACGCAGAACGCCGCCATCAGCACCGACGAGAACACCGCGATCGCCCCGGCCGCCAGGTCGATCCCCGCGGTCAGGATGATCAAGGTCTGTCCCAGTGCCAGCGTGGCGATCACGGTGACCTGCAGCAGCACCAGGGACAGGTTGGCTGCGGAGAAGAACCGGGCGTTGACGATCGAGAACGCGACGATCGCCACCAGCAGGACGGCCAGTGGGCCCAGCACCGGGTTGGCGTGCAGCAGATGCTGAACACGCGCCGGCAGCGAGTCGTGCTGACGGCTCTCGAAGTCGGCGGCGGTCGTGGTCGCCATGTCAGCCCCAGCAGTTCTGCTTGCCCCACGTGGAGTCCTTCGCCTCCACGCCGGCCTGCGGCTGATCGGTGATCAGTTGTACGCCGGTGTCCACGAAACTCTTGCCGGCGGTGTTCTGCGGGCGGGTGCCGTCCTGCGCGTACCGGTTGATCGCCTCGATGCCCAGCTCGGCCATCTTGACCGGGAACTGCATCGAGGTGGCGCCGATGACACCGCTCGCCACGTTGTCGACACCCGGGCAGCCGCCGTCGACCGACACGATCGTGACGTCCTGCGCCTTGCCGGCCGCTTTCAGGGCCTCGTACGCCCCCGCCGCGGCAGGCTCGTTGATGGTGTAGACCAGGTTGATCGACGGGTCCTTCTGCAAGAGGTTCTCCATCGCGGTGCGCCCACCCTCCTCGTTGCCGTCGGTGACGTCGTGCCCGGCGATCCGCGGGTCGTTCTCGTCGCCGATCCGGCCCGGGTCGCCGTTCGGAATGCCGAAACCGTCCAGGAAACCCTGGTCCCGCTGGACGTCGACGGACACCTGATTGGGGTTGAGGTCGAGCATCGCGATCCGCGCCTCGGTCCCGCCGGCCGCGAACTTCGCCTTCGCCCACTGCCCGATCAGACGGCCGGCCTCGTAGTTGTCGGTGGCGAACGTGGCGTCCACCGCGTCCGGCGGGTCGACCGGGGTGTCCAGCGCGATGACCAGCATGTCGGCCTTCCGCGCCCGGTCGATGGACGGCACGATCGCCTTCGAGTCGTTCGGGGTGATCAGGAAGCCCTCGGCGCCGAACGAGATCAGGTTTTCGATCGCCTGGACCTGGGCCTCGTTGTCGCCGTCCTGACGGCCGGCGAAGGACTGCAGCTCCAGCCTGTGCTGCCCGGCGGCGCGTTCGGCGCCCTTCTTCATGGTGACGAAGAACGGGTTGGTGTCGGTCTTGGTCACCAGGCCGACCACCGGTTCGCCGGTGCCCCGGTTGCAGGCGGCGCCGGCGAGCGCCAGCGCGACACAGCCGGTAACCGCGAGAAGCCTGCGCATGTCACCTCCCGACGACGACGCTGTCTGGAGTAGACGCCCGCACCACCGGAGTGTCAACAACAAGTTTCGATGTGATTGCCGTGGGTGATCATCGCCTGATGATCGACTCCGGAAACGACACTGCCCCCGCCGGCACGAGGCAGGCGGGGGCAGTGCTGCGAACGGTCAGGCTCAGAGGCCCAGGTCCACCGACGGGTAGAGCGGGAACGGGGCGAGCAGCTCGGAAGCCTGCTTGTGCACCCGCTCGGACAGCGCCGGGTCGAGGGTGAACTTGGCCTTGGAACCCTCAGCCGGGGTGGTGTTGCTGAGAACCGTGTAGATCAGCTCGGCGATCTGGTCCATCTCGGCGGTGTCGAGGCCCCGGCTGGTCAGAGCCGGGGTGCCGACGCGGATGCCCGAGGTGTACCAGGCGCCGTTCGGGTCGTTGGGGATCGCGTTGCGGTTCGTGACGATGCCGGAGTCGAGCAGGGCCTGCTCGGCCTGCCGGCCGGTGATGCCGTACGGGTGGACGTCGAGCAGCACCAGGTGGTTGTCGGTGCCACCGGACACCACCTGCACGCCCCGCTTGAGCAGCCCCTCGGCGAGCGCCTGGCTGTTGGTGACGATCTGCTGGGCGTAGGTGGCGAACTCGGGCCGGCGTGCCTCCGCGAACGCGATCGCCTTGGCGGCCATCACGTGCGGCAGCGGGCCACCGAGAACCATCGGGCAACCCCGGTCGACCTGCGACGACAGCTCCGGCTGGCAGAACACGGCGCCACCGCGCGGGCCGCGAAGGCTCTTGTGGGTGGTGGTGGTGACGATGTGCGCGTGCGGGATGGGGTTGTAGTCCCCGGTGAACACGCCACCCGCGACCAGACCGGCGAAGTGCGCCATGTCGACCATGAAGGTCGCGCCCACCGCGTCGGCGATCTCCCGCATCTTCGCGAAATTCACCTTCCGCGGGTACGCCGAATAGCCGCCGACGATGACGGCGGGCTTGAACTCCTTGGCCGTCTCCAGCAGCTGCGCGTAGTCGATCTGACCGGTGGCCGGGTCGACACCGTAGCTGCGCTGGTCGAACATCTTGCCGGAGATGTTCGGACGGAACCCGTGGGTGAGGTGGCCGCCCGCGTCGAGGGACATGCCCAGCAGACGCTGGTTGCCGAACGCCTGCCGCAGCTCGGACCACTCGGCGTCGGTCAGGTCGTTGATCTGCCGCTTCTCGAACTTCTTGAGGTAGGGCACCTCGACCCGGTCGGCGAGGATCGCCCAGTAGGCGACGAGGTTGGCGTCGATGCCGGAGTGCGGCTGCACATAGGCGTAGGGCGCGTCGAACAGCGCCTTGGCGTGCTCGACGGCCACCGACTCGACGGTGTCGACGTTCTGGCAGCCGGCGTAGAACCGGCGCCCGATGGTGCCCTCCGCGTACTTGTCGGAGAGCCAGTTGCCCATGGCCAGCAGCACGGCCGGCGAGGCGTAGTTCTCAGAGGCGATGAGCTTCAGCGACTCGCGCTGGTCGCCCAGCTCCTTGACGATCGCGTCAGCGATGCGCGGCTCGACGGATCGCACCACTTCGAGCGCGGACCGGAACGCAGTCGATTCAGCATTGAGCTCAGACACGGGACCTCCCAATCGGGTTAGCGAAGAGGCCCAGGCGCACGGCATGTTCGTCATCTCGACGAGGCCGCTCCCCGATGGTCAACCCATCCGAACGCGCCAGTCACGGCCTGAGAAAGAGCATACAACGAAGAAAGGCCCACCCCGAAGGGTGGGCCTTTCTCAACGTTAAGTCCGGCGGCGTCCTACTCTCCCACACCCTCCCGAGTGCAGTACCATCGGCGC
>NZ_JZKF01000047.1 GCF_000962825.1 Actinoplanes rectilineatus | reverse complement strand
CCGTTCTTCAGCTTCCTGAGCTTCATGATCGCGGTACCGACCGGCATGAAGTTCTTCGTCTGGATCGGCACCATGTGGCGCGGCCAGATCAGCTTCGAGACACCGATGCTCTTCGCCGTCGGATTCATGGTCACGTTCCTGTTCGGCGGGTTGTCCGGCGTGCTGCTCGCATCACCGCCGATCGACTTCCACGTCTCCGACTCGTACTTCGTGATCGCGCACTTCCACTACGTGCTCTTCGGCACGATCGTGTTCGCCGTCTTCTCCGGGATCTACTTCTGGTTCCCGAAGATGTACGGCCGGATGCTCGACGAACGCCTCGGCAAGATCCACTTCTGGCTGACCTTCCTCGGCTTCCACGCCACGTTCCTGGTCCAGCACTGGCTCGGCACCAAGGGCATGCCCCGCCGCTACATCGACTACCTGCCCAGCGACGGCTTCACCTTCCTGAACACGTTCTCCACGATCGGCTCGTTCGTGCTCGGCATCGCCACGCTGCCGTTCGTCTACAACGTGTGGAAGTCGTACAAGGTCGGCACGGTGACCACCGAGAACGACCCGTGGGGCCACGGCAACTCCCTGGAGTGGGCGACCACCACACCGCCGCCGCTGCGCAACTTCGACCACATGCCGCGGATCCGCTCCGAACGCCCGGCGTTCGACCACAAGTTCCCGGAACTGGCCGCCGGCGAACAGTCCATCGCCGGCCCGCCGGAGGGCGGCGCCCGCCCGCTGCGGATGGAGTCCGACGGCGGCGCCACCTACAAGGAGGACGTGGCGACCGACCGGGACCGTCCGAAGAAACGTCCCCGGAAGCGCTGAGTACGGCCCGCTGGACATCCAGCGGGCCGTTTCTCTCAGTGCTGAGCCTCTCTCAGGGCTGTCAGGGCTGAGCCTCTCTCAGTGCTGAGCCGTGAACAGTGCCCGCACCTCCGCGTCGGTCAGTGCCCGGTCGAACGCCTGCACCTGATCGACCGACCCCGACCAGTAGTCGGTCTTGTTGCCGGCGTACTTGGCCCGGCCCACCGACAGCGGACCGGTGCTGACCACATCCGGTCCGGCGGGCACCGCGGCGGCCGGTTCGCCGTCCACGTACAGCCGGATCTGACCGGTGGTGTGGTCCCGCACCCCGACCAGGTGGTACCACCGGTTCAGTTCCGGCGTCACCACCAGCCGCGCCCGGTTGCCGCCCGGCGTGCTGAACGCGAAGGCGCCCTGGCCGTACTGCAGGTAGAACGGGTTCTCGGTGACCCGGCCGTCCTGGCTGACCGCCGTCGCGTAGTTCCCCGGGATCTCGTCCAGGGTCACCCACGACGACACCGTGTAGTCCTTCGTCGTGTCGAGCACCGGCGCGGCGGTGTCCGCGTAGTCGCCGTCACCGTCGAAGGTGAGAGCGCCCGGCGCCCAGGTGGTGTCGCCGTAGAGCGTCAGGTCGGCGTCCCCGGCGCTGTCCCGGGCGACCGTGCCGCTGCCCTCGTCCAGCTTCCACTCGCCGTTCCCCGGGAACGTCGCGTCCGCTCCGGCCGCCGCACCCGCCGCGATCACCTTCTGGTTGATCGCCCGGACCGGTGCCGGGTCGACCTTGATCTCCCGTCGGTCGTACGTCCACAACCCGTTGAGCTCGGTCTCCAGGTCGGTGATCTGCGTGTACACCGATCCGGACAACTCCGCCCCGGCGGCCTCCAGGTAGAAGCGGCCGGTGTTGTCGACGTACTTGGCGGTCAGCGCCGCCTTGTCCGCCACCCCGCTGTAGATCACCGCGGGGACGCCCGGCCACATGTGTCCCGGCGTGCGCAGGGTGAAGCCGCCGTGTTCGCCGTCCATCGCGATCCGGGTCGCGTCCGGCCACGCCGGGTCGGTGTTGTTGTAGTCGTGATGGTCGATGACGTCGCCCTTGCCGGAGTCACCCTTGGAGTTGCAGCAGTTGACGCCGCTGTGCGCGTTCACGATCCGGGTCGGGTCGGCGGCCTTGACCTGCTCGGCGATCCGGCCGGTCTCCTCCCGGTTCCACTCGCCCCAGCCCTCGTTGAACACGATCCAGCCGATGATCGACGGGAAGTTGTGCAGCTGCCGCATCATCGTGCGGCCCTGCTCGAGGAACGCCTGCTGGCCGGCGGTGCCGGTGATGTCCGACGACACGAAGTCCTGCCAGACGATCAGGCCCAGCTCGTCGGCGTGCCGGTACCACCGGGCCGGCTCCACCTTGATGTGCTTGCGGACCGCGTTGAAGCCCAGCTTCTTCGTCTCGACCAGGTCGAACCGCAGGGCCGCGTCACTCGGTGCGGTGTACAGCCCGTCCGGCCAGAAACCCTGGTCCAGGGTGGCGAGCGAGAAGATCGGCTTGCCGTTGAGGACCAGCTTCGGGAAGCCGCCGACGGTCTTCACCTCGACCGTGCGCAGGCCGAAGTAGGCGCGGACCTCGTCCTTGCCGAGCGTGACGTCCAGGTCGTACAGGTACGGGTCGTCCGTACTCCACAGGTGCGGGTTCTTGATCTTCAGGCGAAGATCGGAGCCGGCCGCCCCGGTGGTCGTCGCGACCTTTTTACCCTTTTTGTCAAGCGCGGTGATCGTCACGGTGCCGGAACCGGTGATGTTGGCGGTGACATTGCCAAACATGTCCGTATTTATGGTTACGTTTTCGATGCTCGTCGTGGGTGTCGGCTCGAGCCACACCGTCTGCCAGATGCCCGACGACGGCTCGTAGACGATGCCACCCGGATTCAGCGACTGCTTGCCCTTCGGCTGATCAGGACCGGTCACGTCGGTCACCCCGACGATGATCTCCTGCGGGCCGCGGGCCTTCAGTGCGTCGGTGATGTCCGCCGTGAACGCGGTGTAGCCGCCGGTGTGCTCGGTGACCAGCTTGCCGTTCACCCAGACCTTCGCCTGGTAGTCCACCGCGCCGAAGTTCAGCTTGAGACGCTGCCCTTCCTTCTTCCAGGCGGTCGGCACGGTCACCAGCCGGCGGTAGAACATGTGGTCCTCGCGCCGCTCGATGCCGGACAGCAGCGACTCCACCGGATAGGGGACCGTGATCCGCTCGGCCAGCGCCTTGCCGAACACCGGCTGCTCACCGGCCTCGGCCCCGGCGAACTCCCACTGGCCGTTGAGGTTCAGCCAGTCCTTGCGGATCAGCTGCGGGCGCGGGTACTCCGGCAGCGGGTTGCGCTTGTCGACCCTGTCGCCCCACGGGGTGGTCAGCCGGTGCGTCGACGCGTTGGCCGCCGACCGGATCACCTGCGGCACCACCTCGCCCGCGACGACCAGGCCACCGGTGCCGTCGTAGTTCACGCGTACCTTCTGATCCTTCTGGATCTTCTCGGCCAGCGTGATGATCACCTTGGTGGCGTCCCGGCGGTCCACCCGCACCGATTCGATCGGGAACTTCGTGGTGTCCACCTCGACGGCCAGGTGCGTGGCGAGCTCGCCGACGGTGTCGACGCGGCCCTCGAAGTCGGCGACGACGGTCGTGCCGTCCGCGCCGACCGTGAACTCGGCCGGGTAGATCTGGAAACCGTCCGGCGGCGTGAACGCCGACTCCGGCACGATCTGCTTCTCGATGCCCGCCCCGGCCCATCGCAGGAACAGGTTCGCCCCGCCGGTGTCCTGGAACAGCTCGATCCGCACCTCGTGCGCCTCACCCGCGGTCAGCCGCACCGGGGCGCTGGTCTGCTCGCGGTCCCAGTCGCCCACCCAGTGATCGATGACCGGCTGTCCGTCCAGGAGGAAACGGAACCCGTTGTCGCCGATCATGTAAAACGTGTAGTCACCCGTGGTAGGCGCGGTCAGCTTGCCGGTCCACCGGGCGGTGGTGTGCTCGGTCCGCCCGGTCAGGGACTCGAAGGCCCCGACGAGACCCGGCAGGTCGATGTTCGGATCCAGCAGAATGCCGCCGAGCTCCGCGAAGTCATGGGCTCCCGGCGCCGACATCCGGAAGTACTCGCCCTTCAGACCGTTTACCGCGGCCGCCGCGGGGGCCTGCGCCGCCGCCGTCCCGGCCGGGATCGCGAACAGGGCGAGGATCATTATCGCTACGGCGAGTAGTGGTCGCAGGGGTGATCGTGGCATCGAATGTTTCCCTTCGCGCAACGTCGTAACTCGCTCACATTGGCGTAGTTACATGTGTGATGTCAACGAAAGGCAACAGGAACAAACAGTTCCGCAACTCGATCACCCATTAACCGCCCAAGGCAGGATTTTTCGCTTTCGCTCCTTCGGGGGTACGCGGTGAGCACCCTTCACGCACCGCGGGAAACGAACCGGCCCGCCGGGTCGTCCCGCGGCTGCGGGCGGCGACTCTCGGCGGGCCGGATCGGTGCTGCTCCCGTGCGGGCGGCCCGGCGCCGTGGCGCCGCGTCGGACCACCCGCACGGGAGGGTCGGGGATCACCAGGCGACGACGCCCTGCCGGCTCGGCTGCAGCGTGCCGACCTTGAGCGACTTCATGGTGATGTTGCTCTTCTCCGCCGCCGGGAAGCCCTCGAGCTCGGCGGCCGGACCGTCGGCGGACGTGCCGAGGTCCCAGCGGATCGTGTTGCCGGCGCCGCAGGAGCTGTCACCCTTGTCGCAGGTCGTCCACTTGATCCCGGCGAAGGCCGAGCCGCCGGCGATGATCTTCACGTCCACCGCGGGGCCGGGCTCCTCGACCTTCTCGGTCGGCACCTCGACGGCCTCGTTCGCGGCGTTGACCAGAGTGAACGTCAGCCAGCCGTGGACCGTGCAGTCCTTCTCGCCGTTGTTGGTGACGACGACCATCGCGGTCGGGGCCGTCGCGCTGTCACCCTGGGCGGCAATCGTGACGGCGAGGTCGTCCGTCGCGCAGTCGCTGCCGGTGCTGCCGCCACCGGACTGGCTTCCACCGGTCGTGGTGGTGCTCTCCGGGGTGGCCGTCGCGTCCGCGGGTTCGGTGGTGGCGGTACCGGGTGCGGTGCTGGAGCCGGCGCCGGCCGCTTCGCCCGAGGCGCCGTCACCGGACTGACCGCAGGCGGCCAGGGCGGTCATCAGGGCCACGGCCGGAACGGTCGCCTTCAGCACGTCACGCATGTCGCCTGTCTCCGAACGTCGTAGTCGTCGATCTCTTGCATCGCTCCCGTCGTTCCTGGAGCGACGAGACCTACCGTGCCCGCTTTCCCGGGCCCTGAACCTCGCATCCCCCGGACGCGGCACGAAGGCGGGAGAGTGGATCTTGCAGCTCCCTCCTTCGTGTCCTACTTCGCTCACCTCGGCGGGCCACGGCTACCGGCTCAGCGGCGATCATGGGACGGTGACGAATGCTGATGTACCGTTCTCGCTGACGGTTCCACCGCTTCACCGTCGACCTGGACATGCCGGCCGCCCGCTGCCTCTACCTCGACCGCATCGAGAACACCGTCGGCCGCAAGCAGGTGATCACCCGCATCGAGGCGTTCCGCCAGTGGACAGCGGCCGGGCCGTCGCGGCGCGGCTCCCCGGGCCGACCGAGGTCCGCACGCTCGACCTGGCCGACCTCGCCTCCGTCCGGCGGTTCGCCCACGACTGGACCGGCGACGCCGCCCTGCTGGTGAACAACGCCGCGATGATCTACCCGCCCGCGCTGACCCGGACCCGGGACGGGTTCGAGGCCCAGTTCGGTGTCAACCACCTCGGCCACTTCGCGCTCACCCAGCTTCTGCGCGAGCACCTCACCGGCCGCGTGGTCTCGGTGTCGTCCCTCCGCGCTCTCTGGGAGCTCTCCGAACGCCTCACCGGTGTGTCGGTGCGCGGCTGAGCCGCCAGGGAAGCCGGATAGGGTCCGGTGTTGTGGACCGTGCATGGCTGGGTGAGTTCCTCCGTCGTCGCCGGGAGGCACTGTCGCCGCAGGAGGTGGGGCTGCCCGCGCGCCGATCCGGCCGCACCCCCGGGCTGCGCCGTGAGGAGGTGGCCGCGTTGGCGACGGTCTCCGCCACCTACTACGAGCGGCTCGAACAGGGCCGAGGACCGTACCCGTCGGCGGCCGTGCTGTCCGCGCTCGCCACCGCGCTGCGGCTCACCGGCGAGGAGGAGGCGCACCTGTTCCGGCTGGCCGGCCAGTCCGTGCCGGTCCGGGTTGCGCCCACCGAACAGGTCGACCCGGCGCTGGCCTACGTCCTGGAGGCGGTCGCGGACACCACGCCGGCGTTCGTCACCGACGACCTCGGGACGGTCCTCGCCCAGAACCGGCTGAACATCGCCCTGTTCGGAGGGTTCGTCGGCGTCAACCTGATCTGGCACTGGTTCACCTCACCGACGTGGCGGCACCGGCTCGACCCGCCGGAGAGCCAGGAGCAGACGGGTCTCGCGTACACCTCGGATCTGCGCACGGTGATCGCCGAGCGTGGCCACGACGGAGCGGCGGGAGCCCTGGTCGACCGGCTGTCCACGGTCAGCGAGGAGTTCCGCGGGATGTGGGGCCGGCACGCGGTGGCGTCGCTGCACTGCCCGACCAAAATCGTCGACGACGAGCGGGTCGGCCGGATCGAGATGGACTGTGTGATCGTCGCCAGTCAGGTGGGCCGCCAGCGGATGCTGATGCTCAAGCCGGTCCCGGGCACACCCAGCGCCGCACGTCTCGCCGCCTTGCACGCAACAGCCCCGCACAATCAGGACGTGGTTGTGGCCGGCGCGCGTCTCTAGCGTTCCGTGGCATGCGTAACGTTGTACTCGTCCACGGTTTCTGGCACGGCTCCTGGTGCTGGACACCGGTCACCACCCGGCTCGCCGCGCGTGGCATCCCGTCGGTGGCCGTCGACCTCGACGGTCACGGCCTCGGCGCGGTCTCGCCGCGGTCCCGCTGGTCTGCCCCGTTCGACCCGGCCGCCTTCGCCACCGAGCCGTCCCCGGTCGCCCATGTGACCGCCTCGTCGGCCGCGACCACCCTGATCGACCAATTGCGGGCCATCGGCGGCGGCGACCCGTGCGTCGTCGTCGCGCACAGCATGAGCGGCCCGGTCGTGACGGCGGCCGCCGAACGCGCCCCCGAACTGTTCGCCCACCTGATGTATGTCACCGCGTTCGCCCCGGTCGGCGGTCACCCGACGGTCGACTACATCGGCATGCCGGAGAACGCGGGCGACATGGTGGGCCCGCTGCTTGCCGCGGATCCGGCCGTCGTCGGATCTCTCCGCCTGCGTACGCACCTGAGCGCCAGCGTCCGCGAATGCTTCTACAACGGCATCCCCGACCCGGTAGCCGACGCCGCGACGGCGCTGCTCAGCCCGGACGGCCCGATGGGCATCCCCGCCGAGACGATCACGGTGACCCGGGAGCGGTTCGGCGCGGTCCCGCACAGCTACGTGCTCTGCACCCGCGACAACGCGGTACGCCCGAACCTGCAGCGCCGCCTGATCCGCGAGCTGGACGCCGTCTCGTCCACCCCGACGAAGGTGTTCGAACTCGACTCGTCGCACTCCCCGTTCCTGTCCCACCCCGACGAGCTGGCCGACGCCATCAGTACCGTCTTCTGACCCGCGCGGACATGAGGGGGTGACGTCGCCGTTCAGGCACCGGCCGCGGTCAGCACCCGGATCGCCCGGTCGGCGGCGACACGAACCCGTGCGACCGGGTCCCCGCGTAGCCCCACAAGTTCGGGCAGCACCCCGCCGAGCAGCCGTTTCGCGGCCATCTCGGCAGCCATCTCCCGAACCCGCCAAGCCTCGTCAGCGAGCCCGGTCCGCACCGCGCTGTCGGTACCCTCGGACCACGCCCACAACAGTCCGCACACACCCGCCGACCACAGCCGCGACCCCTTGCCGCTGGCAGGCAGCCTCGATGCTCTCCCGGGGCGTGACGCCCCACCGCGACGACGGAGCCACCCCTATGACCGCGGGGTGCGGAAGGGCGGGCCGGGCTGCGACGGGGTCCATCCGGCCCGCAGTGCGGCCCGGATGCCGTCGGCGACGATGCCGGGGGTGATGCTCGGTAGCATCGCCACGTTCGAACCCAGCATCGCGGAGCGGGGCTGGTCGGCGAGTTCGGCGACGTAGGACGCGAACTGCTCGTCCTTCTGCGTCGCCCGCCAGCGGTACGTCACGTCGTCGACCACGATCGTCCGGGTGCCTTTGCGAGGCAGAGTCATCGAGCATCCTCCAGGCCGGATTGTCGTCAGCCGGTGGAGGCTATCCCGGGAGAGTGTCCCGGTCCGAGGGGTTTTCCGGACCTGAGAATCGCGGGGACGCACCCTTCCACTTCTAAGCTATATCGGATAGGGGCTCTTGCCGCAAGACCCCATATACCGCGCACAATCGGTCGGTCACGCTACGTCCTGCGAGAGGAAGTCCGCGGTGTCCCGCTACGTCATGAATCTGGACGAGCTCGACCGGTCGATGGCCGACCTGGCCGGCGGCAAGGGCGCCCACCTGGGGGAACTCGCCCGCATCGACGGTATCCGGGTGCCGCCCGGGTTCGTCGTCACGACCACCGCCTTCGACCGGATCCTGGAACTGGCACCCGGAATGCCGGAGCTGCTGGACCGGCTGTCCGCGCTCGACCCCGCCGACCGCGAGGGGATCGCCTCGCACAGCGCGGAGATCCGTCGTGTCCTGGAGAAGGCGGCCCTCCCCGACGTGCTCGCGTCGGCGATCATCCGGCCGATCACGGCGGGTGTCGCGTACGCCGTACGGTCCAGTGCGACCGGCGAGGACTCGGCGGCGACGTCGTTCGCCGGCCAGCACGACACCTATCTCAACGTGATCGGTGAGGCGGACATCCTCGATCACGTCCGCCGCTGCTGGGCGTCGCTGTTCGCCGAGCGGGCCGTCACCTACCGCCTGCGGCACGGGATCGGCCACCGCAGCGTCCGGATGGCCGTCGTCATCCAGCGCATGATCTTTCCGCGTACGTCCGGGATCATGTTCACCGCCGACCCGGTCACCGGCAACCGCCGGGTCACCGCGATCGACGCCGGGTTCGGGCTGGGGGAGGCGCTGGTGTCCGGCCTGGTCGACCCGGACGTCTACCAGGTGCGCGACGGCGTGGTGATCAGCGAGCGGATCGCCGTGAAGCGCCTCGCCGTGCAGCCCTCGCCCGCCGGTGGCGTCGAGCACCGGGAGGTCCCGGTGGAGACCCGGGAGATTCCGGCGCTCTCCCACCCTGATGGGGTACGCCTGGAAGCGCTCGGCCGTCGACTGGAGGCCCATTTCGGTCGTCCCCAGGACATCGAATGGTGCCGGGACGACGACGGTTTCGCGATCGTCCAGAGCCGGCCGATCACCACCCTGTTCCCGGTTCCGGAGGCCGCCGACGACGCCCCACGCGTCTATCTGTCGGTCGGCCACCAGCAGATGATGACCGAGGCGATCACCCCGCTCGGCCTGTCGGTGTGGAAGCTGACGTCACCGGGGGAGATGCGCGACGCCGGTGGGCGGCTGTTCGTCGACGCCACCGCCCGGCTGGCCTCCCCGGCGATGCGGGCGCAGCTGCTCCCGATCATGAAGCAGTCGGACCCGCTGATGGGCGACGCGGTGCAGACGGTCGTCGACCGGGGGTTCGTCCCGGAGAAGACGGACGACGGCCCGGTCGCCCCGATCCACGGTGCCCGGACCGGGGACCGCGGCGAGAAGCTGCCGACCGATCCGGCCGTCGTCGCCGAGCTGATCGCGGAGCGGCGCGCGTCCCTGGAACAGCTCAAGCGCGACATCGCCGGGAAGTCCGGCACCGACGTGATCGACTTCGTGACCGCGGACCTGCTCGGACTGCGGAACATCCTGACCGAGCCGCGGAACGTCCTCGCGATCATGGCCGGGATGGAGGCATCCTGGTGGCTCAACGAGCACCTGGAGCAGTGGCTGGGGGAGAAGAACGCCGCCGACACGCTCACCCTGTCGGTCGCGGACAACGTCACCTCCGAGATGGGCATGGCGCTGCTCGACGTCGCTGACGTGCTCCGCGCGTACCCCGGCGTGGTTGATTTCTTGGAGAAGGCGGGAAACGACTTCCTGGACCGGCTCCCGGAACTGACCGGAGGTCAGGAGGTTCGTGACGCGATCATGGCGTTCCTCGACGACTATGGGATGCGGTGCGTCGGCGAGATCGACATCACCCGGCCGCGCTGGTCCGAGCAGCCGCTGGCGATCGTGCCGCTGATCCTGACCAACGTGCGCAACGCCGAGCCGGGCGCCCGCGCGCGCCGCGTCGAGCAGGGCCGTCGGCAGGCGGCGGAGAAGGAACGGGAGGTGCTGGCCCGGCTGCGTGAGCTGCCGGACGACGGCGAGGCGAAGGCCGTCGAGACGAAGTGGATGATCGACCGGGTCCGGACCTTCATCGGCTACCGGGAGTACCCGAAATACCACATGATCAGCCGCTATTTCGTCCTGAAGCAGGCGCTGCTGGCGGAGGCTTCCCGGCTCGTGGAGACCGGTGTACTGGCCGACCGTTCGGACATCTTCTTCCTGACGGTCCCGGAGCTCGGCGAGGTGGTCCGCACCCAGGAGGCCGATAAGGACCTTCTTCGGGTACGCCGTGAGCAGTTCCGGTCATTCCGCGATCTCCGCCCACCACGGGTCCTCACCTCGGAGGGCGAGGCCCTGTCCGGTTCCTATCAGCGGACCGACCTGCCCGCCGGTGCACTGGCCGGACTGCCCGTCTCGGCCGGTGTCGTGGAGGGCCGGGCCCGGGTGGTCGCCGACATCGCCGGCGCGGACCTCGAACCCGGCGACATCCTGGTCACCGCCTACACCGACCCGAGCTGGACGCCCGCCTTCGTCACGATCAGCGGCCTGGTCACCGAGGTGGGCGGCCAGATGACCCACGGTGCGGTGATCGCCCGCGAGTACGGCCTGCCCGCCGTCGTCGGCGTCGAGAACGCCACCACCCTGATCAGAGACGGTCAGCGTCTGCGCCTGCACGGCACCGACGGCTACCTCGAACTCCTCTGACCGTAGCCCACGAGGGCGCGGAGCTCCTTGACGAGTGCCGCGAGGTGCCGGTTGGCCGCAACCTGCTCCTCGCGGTCCTCGCGGTCCTCGCGGTCCTCGCGGTCCTCGCGGTCCTCGCGGGCGAGGTAGAAGTCCCCGAAGTTCCGCGCGCCGTAGTAGAGCCCGGCCAACCGCTCCCGCACCGCTCCGAGGATCTCCTCCTCGGACGCATCGGTGCCCGACAGATCGGCGACGACCAGCAGCATCTGCTGCTGCCAGTGAAAGGCGGTCCGGTCCGCGGCGAGCAGAATCCGATCGAGTTCCGCGGCGACCTCCCGCGCCCGCGCGATCCGGTTCCGCTCGTCGACATTCCCCACCTGTGCTCCCGTCCTCGACGTCCCAGGTGCCGGACCATACGGCGTGTGAGCTGGGCAGACAATGGTGATGTGCCGAAGTGCCCGATGCGATCGGGCGGTTGGTGCCGTCTACGATCGCGGGCATGACGAGCGCGCTGATCGTGGTGGATCTGATGCCCCGGCTTGTGGAGCAGGGGTTCGGGCCGCATCGGGGCGCCGACGTGGTGGCCCGGGCGGTGCGGCTCGTCGCGGCGTGGCGGCGGGCCGGGGACCCGGTGGTGCTGGTCCGCGTGGAACGGCCGGGTGTCGTCGAGCAGCCGCCGGGCAGCGGGTTCGTGCCGGAGCTGACGCCCCGCGAGGGTGACGTGGTCGTGGTGAAGCGGACGATCGGCGCGTTCTACGGGACCGGGCTGGCCGAAGAGTTGCGGGCACGATCGGTCGAGACGGTGGTCCTGGCGGGGATCGCCACCACGATGGGTGTCGAGTCGACGGGGCGGGCGGCGGCGGACCACGGCTTTGCGGTGACCTTCGTCGAGGACGCGATGACCGGCCTCACTGCGGCCGAACACCACCACGCCGTGACCACGATCCTGCCCCGTTTCGGCACGGTCGTGCGCACCGACGATCTGCTCCAAGACCGGGACTGATCTCAAGCGGTCAGCCGGTGGCCCGGTGGCCCGGTGGCCCGGTGGCCCGTCAGTTCAACCGCCGGGGCTCATCCGAAGGCTGTGGGCGACGGCCCTTCTCGCGGGCGCCCGGCCGTCGCCCATGGCTGGCTGCAGTCGATAGCCGCCGCCGTCGACGGCCGGCTGGTGCGAGCCGTTGCCCACGGCTGATTTCGGCTTGCGCGGCGACCGTGGACGACGGCTGGCCGGTGCGAGCCGTCGGTGGTGGCTGTTTTCGGTGTGTGAAAGTGCCGTCTGTGACGGCTGGCCGGTGCGAGCCGTCGTCCATGGTTGAGTTTGGCTTGTTTGGGGACCGTGGGCGACGGCTCGCACCAGCCAGCCGTCGTCTGTGGTTGGGTTCGGCCCGTTCGGGGACCGTGGACGACGGCCGGCGAGTGCGGGCCGTTGTCCACGGTTGGGGTCGGCCGGTTTGGGGACCGTTGGGTGACGGCGGGCGGGTTCGAGCCGTTGTCCACGGTTGGGGTTGGCCTGTTTGGGGACCGTGGGCGACGGCTCGGCGCGTGCGGCCGTTGGTGGTTGTGGGGGACGGTCGGTTACGCGTACCCGAAGAAGGGCGTGAGCGCAGGAACCTGCCCTGACCGGCGTCAGCGGCTCCAGGTGACCTTGACCGGGAGACGGCGGCGTTCGCCGGGGTCGGTGAGCAGGGCTGTGGTGAGCAGGGTTGTGGTGAGCAGGTCCATCGCGGTGCGGCCGAGGCCCTCGCCGTCGACGTCGATGGCCGGGATGCCGGGGGCGCCCAGGGCGTGCGTCACCGTGGTCTCGGCGCTGACCACGATGTCGTCGGGGACGTGCACGTCGCGGCCGCGGAAGGTGAGCATCAGGCCCAGGGCCAGCGCTGTCGCGTAGGGGACCACCGCGGTCGCGCCGGTGGCCAGTACCTCGTCGGCGGCGGCGACCCCGGCGGCGAACGTGGCCGGGAACGGGCCGTGGACGGTCAGTTCGGCGCCGGAGCGGGCGGCGGCGTTGCGGGCGGCGGCCTCGCGGCCCGGGTCCTGCCAGGAGCCGGGCGGGCCGCCGATGTACGCGATGCGCCGGTGCCCGCGGACGGCCAGGCCTTCGACGACGGCTCCTATCGCGGTGGCGGTGTCGGCGACCACCGAGGGCAGGCCGGGGACCTCTCTGTCGACGAGCACCGTGGGCTTGATCGCGCCGATCGTGGTGACGTCGGCGTCGGTGCCGCGGGGGGCGGCCAGGATGAGTCCGTCGACCTGGGCGGCCAGCCGTTCCAGAGCGGTGACGTCGGAGGCGACCGTCACCGTGAGGTGAAGGTCGGACTCGGCGGCGCGGGCCTGCGCGCCGCCGATGATCGGGGCGAAGAAGGCGTTCTCGAGGGTGGGGACGACGAACGCGGCCAGGCCGGTGCGGCCCCGGGCGAGCTGGCTGGCGGTGCGGTTCAGCACGTATCCGAGCTGGTCGGCGGCGGCCAGGATGCGGGTCAGGGTTTCCGGCGCGACCATCTCGGGGCGGGCCAGGGCGCGCGAGACCGTGGACTTGTTGTAGCCGGCGAGGGATGCCACATCCGCCAGGGTCGCCACGTGGGAGCCTCCGAGAGTCGTTACACGGTGTTTACCAGCTCCCGCGCCGCATCATCATCCCGGAGGACGTAGGCTGCGTGCAACCGGTTGTGCAACCGGTTGCATGACCTCAAGTCCGAGATTAGGGAAATGTCGAGAAAAACCGCTCTTCTCCTCTTACCGGGGCTTGCGTTCCTCGCCGCCGGATTCCTCGTGCCGGCCGTGGCGATGCTCGTCGCGCCCCCGGGCGAGGAGACCGCAGCGGTCGTCACGCGGCTCGCCGAGATGATCACCGACCCCTACGAGCTGCGCATCATCGGCCGCACGGTCACCATCGGCCTGATCGTCACCGGCCTCTGCGTCGGCCTCGGGTTCCCGATCGCGTACCTGCTGGCCCGCTCGACCAGCCGCTGGGGCGGCGTCCTGCTGGCCCTGGCGATCTTCCCGCTGCTGCTCAGCAACGTGGTCCGCACCTTCGGCTGGCTGGTGCTGCTCGGCGCGAACGGCGCGATCGGCAAGCTGCTGACGAGCACCGGGCTGGCCGACGAGTCCCCGCAGATGCTGTACACGCCGCTGGCCATCGTGCTCGGCCTGACCCAGCTGTTCCTGCCGCTCGCGGTGATCTCCTGCTACTCCGCGGTCGCGCAGATCGACCCGGGCCTGGACGACGCGGCCCGCGGTCTCGGCGCCGGGCGCACCCGCACGTTCTGGACCGTGGTCGTGCCGCTGGCGCTGCCCGGCATCGTGGTCGCGGCCACCCTGGTCTTCGCCGGGTCGGTCACCGCGTACACCACGCCCTACCTGCTCGGCGGCTCCGGGCAGCGGATGCTCGCGACGCAGTTGTTCACGTACGCCTCGGTCTCGGTCGACTGGGCCGCGGCCAGCGCCACCGCCCTGATCATGACGATCCTGGTGTTCCTGGTCTCCGCCGTCTCGTCGCTCGCCGGCCGGAAGGGAGCAACGACATGAGGGGCAACGGCACGAGGCGCCCCGTTGCCGCCACCCTGGCAGTGCTCGGCTACATCATCATGATCGTGCCGATCCTGTTCGTGGTGGCCACCGCGTTCAGCGCGGGACGGACCCTGCGGTTCCCGCCGGAGGGCTTCTCGCTGCAGTGGTTCGAGGCGGCGGTCACCTACGACCCGTTCATGGAGTCGCTGGTCTCCAGCCTCTACCTGGCGATCGGCGCGACCGCGCTGGCCCTGCTGCTCGGTGTGCCGGCCACCATCGCCATCCACCGCGGCAGGATCCCGGGACGTGGGCTGCTGGAAGGCCTGTTCCTGTCACCACTGATCGTGCCGGAGCTGGTGGTGGGCCTCGCGCTGTACCAGCAGCTGATGATCGGTCTCGGACTCGACAACCTGACCACGCTGCTGCTCGGGCACACCGCGCTTCTTCTGCCGTACGCGGTCCGCGTCACCGGCGCATCCCTGGCGCTGGCCGACCCGGCGGTCGAGGAGGCGGCCCGCGGGCTCGGTGCCTCGCCGGTCCGGGCGTTCCTGACCGTCACCCTTCCCCTGCTGCGACCGGGCATCTTCTCGGCCGGGCTGCTCGGGTTCGTCACCTCGTTCAACAACGTGCCGCTGTCGCTGCTGCTGCAGGACCGCGAGTTCCGGACGCTGCCGGTGACGATGCTCGACTACGTGCAGCAGAGCTACAACCCGCGGATCGCCGCGATGGCCACCCTCATCCTCGCCGCGACCGTCGTCATCGCGGTCATCGCGGAGCGCACCGTCGGCTTCGCCAAGATCTTCGGAGGCATCAACCGATGAGCACCGCTGCCGCATTCGTCGGCGTGACCCAGCGGTTCGGTGACTTCACCGCCGTGGACGCGATCGACCTGGAGATCCCCGAGGGGAAGCTGACCACGCTGCTCGGCCCGAGTGGCTGCGGCAAGACGACCTCGTTGCGGATGCTGGCGGGATACTCCCAGCCGACCTCGGGCACGATCACCATCCACGGGGTGGACAGCACGAGGCTGCCGCCGGAGAAGCGTGGGCTGGGCATGGTCTTCCAGTCGTACGCGCTGTTCCCGCACATGACCGTGGCGGAGAACGTCGCCTACGGCCTGAAGATCCGTAAAGTCGGTAAGAAGGAGACGAATCAGCGCGTCGCCGACACGCTCGACCTCGTCGGACTGGGGCATCTGTCCGCCAGCAAGCCGAAGAAGCTGTCCGGCGGGCAGCAGCAGCGGGTCGCGCTGGCCCGCGCCATCGCGATCCAGCCCCGGCTCCTCCTGCTCGACGAGCCGCTCTCCAACCTCGACGCGCGACTTCGCGTCCAGATGCGCGCCGAGATCCGCCGGATCCAGTCCGAGACCGGCCTGACCGTCGTCCTGGTGACGCATGATCAGGACGAGGCTTTGGAGATGTCCGACCTGATGGTCCTGATGAAGAGCGGTCGGATCATGCAGTCCGGCGCTCCTCGCGAGGTCTTCTCCCAGCCGGCGAACCGGTTCGTCGCCGACTTCCTGGGCTACGAGAACTTCTTCACCGACAAGTCCGGTATTTTCCGGACAATTCGTCCCGAGTATCTCTCGCTCGGTGGCGACAAGACGGGCGAAAGGCTTGAAGCCACCGTCGTCTCCACCGCATACCGCGGCGTGGACCTGCTCGTCACCCTCGAGGCCGTCGACGGCGCCGGCCAGACAGTCCGCCTGATCGCCGACGTTCGTAACGCCGCGGCGATCGAACCCGGTCAGAAGACCACGGTCACCGCTGACCCGGCTCATCTCGTACCCCTCGAGAATTCCGGAAAGGAATAGACACTTGCTTCGCCGTACCCTCATAGCAGCCGCCGCCGTCACCGCCCTCACCGTCACCGCGGGGTGCTCCGGCTCGTCCTCCTCGTCCGACGAGGCCGGCAGCGCCGGCAAGATCGTCCTGAGCACCTTCCCGTTCGGCGTGGAGGAGTTCACCGAGGCGGTCATCGACCCGTTCACCAAGGCCACCGGCATCGAGGTCGAGGTCGAGACCGGCTCCAACTCCGACCGGCTCTCCCAACTGCAGGTCGCCGGGGACAAGGCCGGCGCCGACGTCGTACTGATCTCCGACTACTACGCCGCCCTCGGCCAGCAGGACGAACTGTTCCAGCAGATCCCCGCGGACAAGGTGCCCAACCTCGCCACCATCGCCGAGTTCGCGAAGGAGGAGGCGTACCAGGGTCCGGCGTACAGCTACCAGCTCAACGGCACGATCTACAACACCGAGAAGCTGACCGCCGACCAGGCCGCGAAGTGGGACGTCTACGCGGGCGCGTACAGCAAGAAGGTCGCGCTGCCCGACATCTCCGTCACCGCCGGCCAGCTGATGATCTCCGGGGTGGCCGCCTCCTACGGCTCCGGCCCGTACGACATCGACGCCGCCCTGAAGACCCTGGCCGGCTGGAAGCCCGGCGTGCTGCAGTTCTACAGCTCGTCCACCGAGGTCACCAACCTGATCACCCAGGGTGAGATCGTCGCCGCCGACACCCTGAACGGGTTCGCCACCACGCTGGTCGCCGACGGCGAGAAGGTCGCCTGGACCCCGCCGGCCACCGGCAAGTACATGGCCACCAACCGGGCCATGATCCCGGCGACCTCGAAGAACACCGAGAACGCCTACAAGTTCATCGACTACCTGCTCTCCGCCGACGCGCAGTCCAAGTCCGCCGAACTCGTCGGCGACCTGCCGGTCAACCCGGGCGCGTCGGTCCCGCAGAACATCACCGCGGTCGTCGGCGAGATCGCCAAGGACCCGGTCGTCGCCGGATACGCGACTCTCGACCCGGCGCAGCTGGTCCCCACCCGCAAGGACTGGGTCGACCGCTTCGCCCGCGAAGTCACCGGCAGCTGATCCACCCTCACGGCCGGGACCTCCTCCGCCAGGGAGGTCCCGGCCACCTAAGGAACCCCATGTCTGACTTTCTCCGTGACCTGCCCAAGGTGGAACTGCACTGCCACCTGATCGGTACGGTCCGCGCCACCACCTTCGCCGAACTGGCCCGCCGGGCCCGGCTCGACCTGCCGGCCGACCCCGAGCGGATCTTCGCCGACATCAACTCGCTGCCGCCGGACCCGGCGCTCTACCGGAACACCCGGATCCCGGTCCCGCAGGGACGCTCCGCCGGCGAGCCCGAAGTCTCCTACTCGCTCTTCCAGGCCTCCGCCTGGGTGATCGCCGCGCTGCGAGACGCCGACGACCTGACCCGGATCGTCTACGAGGCCTTCGAGGACGCGCACCGCAACAACGTGCGCCACCTGGAGATGTCGTTCGACGAGGTGCCCGAGCACCTGAGTTCCCTCGGCTACACCGGATCGGTGAACGCCTACGTCGAAGGCATCAGGATGGCCGAGCGGGACTTCGGCATGACCGGCCGGCTCCTCGCCGCCGTCGACCGCAGCCACTCCGGCGAGCAGGCCGTCGAGCGGGTCCGCACGGTCGTCGACAACCCGAACGACTACGTGGCCGGCATCGGGCTGGACAACCTGGAGACCGCCGGACCTCCGGAACGGTTCGTGGACGCGTACCGTCTCGCCGGCGACGCGGGCCTCAAGCGCACCGCGCACTCCTCCGAACACGCCCCGCTCGCCGAGAACACCATCACCTGCCTCGACGACCTCGGCTGCGACCGGATCGACCACGGGTACTTCGTACTCGAGGACGACGAGGTGGTGGCCCGCCTGCGCGACGAGCAGGTCGCGTTCCTGACCGCCTCCACCACGTCACGCCGCTCCTGGCGCCCGTGGCGTCGCGCCTCCATCGCCGCGATGATCGAAGCCGGACTCAACGTGATCCCCTGCTCGGACGATCCCGGCATGTTCCCGACCAGCCTCACCGAGGAATACCGCATCCTCGCCGAAGAACTCGCCGTCCCGCGCGAGCGGCTGACCGCGATGGCACTCGCCGGCGTCGAGGCCTGCTGGCTCCCCGAGACCGAGAAAGCTCAGCTCCGCGAGCGATTCCAGACCGAGATCAAAGCCCTTTAGGGGTACGCGTCAGCCGCCTCCCGGACAGCCACACCTCCCGCCCGTGCCGTGATCGGCGGGCGGTGCTGCCGGGAGGCGGCTGGGCCGTGGCCGATGTGGTTGCGATCACACTCATGATTGGGATAGACAGGGCCGTCCTACTCCTCCACTGAGGACGTCGCCCGTCATGACCAGCGATCCCGCCACGATCCGGAAATACTCCCGGCGATGGTTCCTGGCCGGAGCCGCCGGCACCGGGCTGCTCGCCGCGGCAGGTGTCGCCGCAGCCACGCCGAGCCGTGGGCAACTCGTGGTGAGCAGCGGCAACGCGTCCGCCGGAGTGCTGCGCAAACTCTCCGGCGAGTGGCGCCCCGGCGAACTGCCGGTCGTCGAGGACCTCGGCGAGGACACCGGCGACCAATACCGCGAGATGAAACGCCGGGCCACCGGCGGCTGGGGCGACGTCCTCCTGCTCGACACGATCTACGTCGCCGAGTTCGCCCAGGCCGGCCTGCTCGCCGAACTCCCCGGCGACCTGGTCCGCACCGACCTGCTGCCCGGCCCGCTGGCCACCTGCCGCCAGCCCGGCGACGACCGGCTCTTCGCCGTCCCGTTCAACACCGACGTCGGCGTGATCCTGTCCAAGAAACCGATCGCCGACGACATCGTCGACCTCGCCAAACTGGTCGCCGGCCTGCCCGATGACAGCCGCCAGTTCGTCGGCCAGCTGATCGGTGGCAACGAGGCGTTCCTCGTCAACGTGCTCGAACACGCACTCGCCGCCGACGAACGGTTCCTCGGCATGGACGGCCGGCTCAACAACCAGGTCGACATCTGGACCAGCGCGCTGCAACCACTGGCCGACGCGATCCGGGACGGCAAGATCTTCCGGGCCACCACCGAGGCCGCCACCGTCGCCGAGTTCACCCGGCCCGGCCGCGAGTTCATGCGCAACTGGCCGTACCGGCGGGACAACCGCAGCCAGGTCCAGGACCTCGCCGCCCTCAGCCGCGGCGTCCTCGGCGGACAGAACCTCGCCGTGGTGGCCGGATCGTCCCGCCACGACGAGTCGACCGACCTGATCCGGCACCTGACCAACGCCCAGAGCCAGCGGGAACTCGTCGGATCCCGGCTGCTCCCCGTCGACCGGGCCGCCTACCGCGACCCCACCCTCGTCGACGCCCACCCCGACCTGCCGGTCCTGCTGATGGGCGTGGAAAAAGCGCGGCCGCGGCCGATCGACGCCGGTTACGTGGCCCTGTCGACCCGATTCCAGGAACGGGTGGGGGCGTACCTCGACGACGCCCCGGCCAACCCGTTCAACCAGGACACCGTCAACTACGTGCTGAACGGGGGCTGACGATGGACATCCCGCTGTACCTGGTGCCCCTGGCAGCGGCCGCCGCAGTCGCCGCCGCCGGCCTGCCCGCCGCCGCCCGGCTGCACCGCGACGCCGACACCACCGACACCCCGGCCACCGAAAAGGAATCCGAAGTCGGCGTCGCCGTCCTCGGCTTCCCGAAATCCGGCAAGACCGCCCTGCTCGCCGCGATGTACCAGACCATGTCCCGGGCCGGCGGCGACGGCGTCACCGTCCGGGCCAGCCACCCCGACCACACCGACCAGCTCAACGACCTCGCCCAGCGGTTCGAGGAACTCAACGGCGTCCTGCCGTTCCCGAACACCGGCACCCAACTGCATCCCTACCCCCTGGCGTTCGACATGCCCGGCGCCCCGCTGCGCTTCACCTACCCCGACTACTCCGGTGAACTGCTGCGCGAGAGCCAGCGCGGCAGCGGCCTGCCCGAACCGCTCGCCGAATCCCTGGACAAGGCCGACATCGTGCTCGGCATCCTCGACGGCGCCAAACTCGCGGCGATGATGCGCGACGGCCCCGACGACACGGCCCTCGGCGAGATCCGGCACCTGATCGGCATCCTCGACGGCCGCGACCAGGTGATCCAACTGTGCGTCACCAAATGGGACCTGCTCGACGCCGACGGCCACACCCTCGAAGAGGTCATCACCTGGCTGCGCAAACGCACCAACCGTTTCCACAACCTGCGCCGCACCGACCGGGACAGCCCGGTCCGCGTCATCCCGGTGAGCGCCTTCGGCCTGAACAGCTTCATGGCCACCGAGGACGGCGGCAGCCGCGTCCGCCGCGACCCGGGCCTGACCTGGCAGCCGTTCCAGGCCGCCCACCCGATCAGCTGCGGCATCAACGACATCCTCACCCACAACATCAACCGTTTCCAGCGCCAACCCCAGTCGATCATCCCCGCCTCGGCGTCCCCGTTCCTGAGCCGCGCGATGAAACTCCTCGGCCTGGTGACGGTCTCCACCGACGTGGCGGGCAACGTCCAGTTCTCCCTGAACATGGACGCGCTGGCGCGCCTCCAGACGGCGGTGTCGGCGCCGCTCTCGCCGTCGAACAGTTCGGAGGAGGCCCGGGCCCTGCGCCTGATCCTGCGCCACTGCCGCGACTTGGCCGACGACCTGGATCGCACGTTCCCGCATGCCCGTCCCCGCTGAGGGGTGATCGCGGCACCCGCTGTGGTGATCGGGTGCGCTCGCCGTCCCGTTCGGGGTGGCCCCGGTCCCCGTTGTCGTGATCGGGTGCGCTCGCTGCCGGGGCCGGGGCGGTGACCGCACCCATAGCGCCCGTCGGGTGCGGTCACCGTCCGGCTGGGCGGTCGTGGTCCCCGTTGTGGTGATTGGGTGGGTTGACCGTCCGGCTGGGCGGTCGTGGCCCCCGATGTGGTGATCGGGTGCTGTCACCATCCTGGTTGGGGTGGCCCCGGTTCCCTTTGTCGTGATCGGGTGCGCTTGCCGTCTGGGTGGGCGGTGGCTGCACGCGTAGTGCCTGTTGGGTGCGGTCACCGCCCCGCTGAGCGGTCGTGGTCCCCGGTGTGGTGATCGGGTGCGGTCGCCGTCTCGGTTGGGCGGTTGCTGTCCCCGTTGTCTGGATTGGGTGCGGTCGGTGCCTTGGATGGGGTGGCGGTTGCACCCGATACCTGATCGGGTGCGCTGGCCGCCTGGGTGGGCGGTGGCCGCACCCGTAGTGCCTGTTGGGTGCGGTCACCGCCCCGCTGGGCGGTCGTGGTCCCCGCTGTGGTGATCGGGTGCGGGCGCCGTCTTGTTTGGGGTCGCCGCGGTTCCCAGTGTCGTGATCGGGTGCGTTGGCCGCCGGGGTGGGCGGTGGCCGCACCCGTAGTGCCTGTTGGGTGCGGACGCCGTTGCGGTTGGGTGGCCGCGGTTCCCGGTGTCGTGATCGGGTGCGGTTGCCTTCTCGGTTGGGGTGGTCGTCGTCCCCAGTGGCGCGATGGGGTGCGTTGGCCGTCTGGGCGGGTGGTTGCTGTACCCGTTGTCTGGATTGGGTGTGGTCGGTGCCCTGGGTGGGGTGGTGGTTGCACCCGATACCGGATCGGGTGCGGCGCGAGGGCGGTGGGTCCGGCGGGGCGCTGAGGGTGGCCGGGGATTACGCCAGGGCGCGGGGCGCTGAGGGTGGGCGGGGCGCTGAAGGCGGCGGTGATACGGCGGCGCTGATGCGGCGGCGCTGATGCGGCGGCATGCCTTCGGAGGCGGGGAAGTGGCGGGGACTACGCGAGAGCGGTGGGAGCGGTCACGGCAGCGGGGTGGAAGGTTACGGGGTTTGGAAGTAGTCGCGTAGCAGCGTTATGTGGCTTTTGTGGACGCGGAAGATCTGGGTCAGGGCGACTGTGGTGCTTGGACCGTCGGGGTGGGTCAGGACGGTGTCGATCTCGGCTATGAAGACGTCGGGGGTGAGCGTTTCGTGCAGGATGTAGCCGGAGCGTTCGGCGTCGAGGATTCCCGCGGTGGTGAGTCGGCGGTGCAGGGCTGCCACGCCGTCGCGGATCGCGGGCCGGCCGGTGAAGCGTAGGGACTGCAGCGGCGCCTCGTAGACGCCGTCCTCGGTGAACAGGGCCGCCACCGCGTCCGGATCCCTGCTGATCGCTCCGGCGTGCAGGTAGCGCAGGAAGAGTTCCTCGTGGGAAAGGGTCACTCTCTTCAGCCTACGAGACAGCGGTGACCGGTACGGGGCGTGATTCCGGCGGACCGGGTCAGCGGTGACCGGTACAGGGCGTGTATCCGGCGGACGGGATCAGCGGCAACCCGTATGGGGCGCGGAATTCGGCGAACCGCCGTGTGCCGAGGGTCAGCGGGGAGCGGGCTTGGGCGTGAATCCGGCGAACCGTTCCTCGAAGTCGATTGTCAGGGTGAAGCGGTCGGCGTCGCCGGTCAGCTCGCTGTGTTCGGTCTCCAGTGGGGTTCGGTCGGCGGCGGGGCGGGTCAGGAACCACGGGGCGAAGGTTTCCACGTCGATCCGGCCGCGGGCCAGGTCGAAGTGGTAGAGGCGGATCATCGCCGCACCGCCCTGGTAGCGGTCCTGGTAGTTGGTGACGTGGACGTGCACGTCGTGTCCGGCGGTGTTGCGCAGCACGGTGCGGCCGGGCGGCACGTGGTGCCCGTTCACGGTCAGGAAGATCTGGTCGTTCTTGGTGATCAGTTTCTGCCAGAGTCGCCGGCCGTGGTCGGAGAGCGTGGTGGTGCCCTGCTTGTCGGCGGTGGCCAGGTCGTGGGTGGTGACGATCGCGGGCAGCGTGGGGTTGGCGGCGAGGACACCCTGTGCCCAGGCCAGCCCGCCGTCGGAGATCCGCCAGTCGAGGGCCAGGACGAGCCACGCCCGTCCGCCGCCGTGGAACCGGTGGGCGCTGTTGTAGCCGTCGGGGGAGGCGCCGAGGAATCCGGTTGCGCGCCGGAACCGGTGCGGGCCGAAGACGTCGAGGTACGCCGTTCTCCCGCGCTGATCATCGCCGGTGACGTCGTGGTTGCCGGCCAGGACGCTGTACGGCAGCTTCCCGTCGACGGTTGCGAACGCCCGCCCGGCGAGCTCCAGTTCGGTGGTGGTCCCGTGTTCGGTGATGTCGCCGAGGTGGGCGAGGAAGGCGACGCGCCGGTCCAGCAGGTATCGGAGGGTGGCGTGCAACGGTTCCGGGCCCGCGCCGCCGGTGCTGAAGAGGATCTGGGTGTCCGGCAGCACGGCCACCGCGAACCGCTGGTTCACGCCGGCGGGTTCGGTCCTGGCGGCCGGCGCGGTGCCGAGAGCGGCGAACGCCGTTGCGGCGCCCGTGCGAAGAATGATCCTACGTTTCACGGTGGAACATTCTCGCGCGGGCGCCGTCGGAAGCGGCAGGGCGAGGGCCCAGCTGAGGCGGCAGGGTGAGGACCCAGCGGAAGCGGCAGGGTGAGGGCTCAGCAAAAGCAGCAGGCTGAGGACCCAGCGGAAGCGGGAGGGCGAGTCCAGCGGAAGCGGGCGAGCCGGCCGAAGTGGGAGGGAACAGCTCAACGGAACGGTTCCTTCGTTCCACGCTGGACCACCCTCGGCTGCCGAGGACGACGTCAGGCGTCCATCTGTTGACCGCCGGGGCGTTCGAGGATGGAGATCTCCTGCTGTTGACCGCTGGTGCGTTCGAGGATGGAGATCTCCTCACCGTTGCCGAGGGCGGAGGTGTACGAGTGACGGGAGGTGCCGGGGAGCGGGATCTCGGTGAGCTTGCCGCCGACGATCATCCAGAGGCCGAACAGGTCGTCCTCCTCGTCGTGGATGAGTACCTGCAGCGACTCGGGGCGTGGCCACGGCAGGGTCTCCAGGTGTTCGAGGAGGCCGGCCCAGTGCCGGAGCTGGGTGAACTCGGCGACCCAGCCGTGGGTGGTGGGGATGTGCCCGAATACCGCGTTCCACGGGCGGCTGCCGTCGTTCGGCCTGGTCAGGGGTTCCATGACGTCGTGGCCGTCGACGGCCAGCACGATGATCTCCGCGATTCTGCTCACCGCGACATTTGATCAAGATCGGAGGTTGACGCGCGCGGCTAATTCTATTAGCTTAAAGCTAACGCAATTAGCCAACTGGAGGACGACATGACCGAGTTCCTGACCGTCGACGGCGGCACCCTGGCCTACGAGGTGACCGGCGCGAGCGGGCCGCTGGTGGTCCTCGCGCACGGGATGGGGGACAGTCGCGAGGCGTACCGGTTCGTGGTGCCGCTGCTCGTCGAGGCGGGCTACCGGGTGGCCGCCGTCGACCTGCGCGGCTGCGGGGAGTCCAGCGTGGACTGGCCGGACTGGTCGCGGACCGCCATCGCCGGCGACCTGATCGCGATCATCCGGCATCTGGGTGGCCCGGCCGTACTGGTCGGACACTCGATCTCCGGCGGTGCGGCGACCATCGTGGCGGCGCAGGCCCCCGAGCTGGTCAGCGCGGTCGTCGAGTTGGCGCCGTTCACCCGCAAGCAGTCCTACGCCCTCGGCGACCTGGGTGTGGCCCGGTTCCGCAAGGGCCTGATCAGCCTGCTCGGCGCGACCGTGTTCGGCAGCGTCGCGCAGTGGCGGAGATACCTCGAGGTGGCGACCCCTGGCGTGCGCCCCGCGGACTGGGCCAGCCGGCTCGGCGAGATCGAGGCGATGCTGCGGGAGCCGGGTCGGCTGAAGGCCCTGCAGAAGATGGGCCAGGCCGCGCCGGTCGACGCGGGTGCGGCGCTTCCGCGCGTACAGTCGCCGGTTTTGATCATTGAGGGCGACCAGGATCCGGACTGGGCGTCGCCGCAGGCCGAGGGGGAGGCGATCGTGGCCGCGCTGCCGTCCGGCCGTGGGCGCCTTGAGATGATCGCCGGTGCGGGACACTATCCGCACGCCCAGTTCCCCGAGCAGGTGGTCGCCCTGATGCTGTCGTTCCTGGAAACCGCTCGTGCCTAGGGCCGGCCTCGACCCGGTCGCGGTGGTCACGGCCGGTGCCGATCTCGCCGACGAGGTGGGCCTGTCCGGGCTGACCATGGGCCTGCTCGCCGAGCGTCTCGGGGTGCGCACGCCCTCGCTCTACAAGCATGTGGTGTCGCTGGACGCACTTCATCGCGGCATCGCCCTACTGGCCGCCCGGGACGTCGGCCTGGTGCTGGCCCGGGCCGCGGTCGGCAAGGCCGGTCCGGAGGCGGTCCGCGCGCTCGCGCACGCCTACCGCCACTGGGCTCTGGAGCATCCCGGCCGCTGTGCCGCGACGGTCCGCCCGCCGGCTGCCGCTGCTGAGAAAGCTGCGGCTGCTGAGAAGGCCGCCGCTGCTGAGAAGGCCGCCGCTGCGGAGAAAACCGTGACTGCTGGGAAGGCCGCCGCTGCCGCGAAGACCGCCGCCGGTGAGAAGGCTGCCGCCGCTGAGAAGGCCGCCGGCGACGGGAAGGCCGCCGGTGATGAGGAGATCCGCACGGTCAGCGAGGAGGCACTGCAGGTGCTGCTGGACGTGCTGGCCGGCCTGGGCCTGCCGCCGGAGCGGATCATCGACGCGGCCCGCGCGCTGCGGGCGGCGATGCACGGGTTCGCCGGTCTGGAGGCGGCCGGCGGGTTCGGCTACCCGGAGGACGTGGACCGCAGCTACGACTTCCTGATCGACAGCCTGATCGCCGGGTTCACCGCGCGCCCCGCCGATCAGTGACAGGATGAGGAAAAGGCTGTACCCCCGGGCAGCACCGGAAACGATCGATCGGGGGAACGATGATGTTGAGCACTGTGCTGGCCGCGTCCAGCCTGATGATGCTGGGTGCGGCGCCCGTCCCGGCGGACACCGCGTTCGGGTGTGAGTACCCGAAGGTCTGTCTGTATCTGCACACCGCGGACTGGACCGCCCGGCAGGCGACCACCAGCTACTCCCAGGTGACCTCGCACTGGCAGAAGCTCGACGAGCAGGGCCGGCACGCGTACGCGATCTACAACACCCGCAACGACGACGTGGCCTGGCTGAAGAACGACGACGGTGTGGTCGCCTGTGTGGGGCCGCACGAGAAGTGGTTCTGGGACGAGTCCGACTACCCGTTCCGGGTGGTCAGCATCAAGATCTCGGACGGCCCCACCTGCAACGACTAGACACCTGATGAGTCAGTCAGGGTCTGCCTCTGTGGTGATTTCGGGCGCTCAGCACGCCCGTATTCACCACACCCACAACAGCGTGGTGATTTCGGGCGCTCAGCACGCCCGAATTCACCACACCCACAACAGCGTGGTGATTTCGGGCGCTCAGCACGCCCGAATTCACCACACCCACAACAGCGTGGTGATTTCGGGCGTCCAGTGCGCCCGTATTCACCACACCACCAGGGGTGTGGTGAATTGGGGCGTCCAGCGCGCCCGAAATCACCACGCGGACGGGCTTCGCACCCTGACCACGAAACGTGCCTAGACACACGCCTCGTGGTCGGCACCCGCGTGGTGATTGGGGGTGCCGAGTGCGGCCGTAGTCACCACGCCCCACGGCGGGTGTGGTGATTCGGGGTGCCCAGCGCGGCTGTAGTCACCACGCGGACGGGCTTCGCGTCCTGGCCACGAAACGTGTCTATAGGACGGCGGCCCCCGCGGCGTGACATCGCACCGCACCTTCGCACCGGGCCAGGGCCGCCAGCGCCGCACTCAGCGCGGCGACCCGCTCCGGCGGCAGCGTCCCGGCGAGGTTGTCCAGTTGCCGGGGGTCGGTGCGCCGGTCGTAGTACTCGCGGGTGCCGTCCACGTACTCGACCCAGGTGATCGCCGCGGTGCGCAGCGCCACGTAGGACGGTGGCGTGTTCTCCGACTGCCGCTGATGGTCCGGGTCGGCGGGGTCGGTGGCCGGATCGCTGTGCTCGATCAGGGCGGCCGTCCGCCATGGCCCCGGGTCGCGTCCGGCGAGCAGCGCGCGGAGGCTGCGGCCGTCCACCTCGGAGGGTGCCGGTGTGCCGGCCAGGTCGGCGAAGGTCGGGCGCAGGTCGATGTTCTCCACGGGGGCGTCGATGACCTGCCCGGCGGCGACGCCCGCACCGGCGACGACCAGCGGCACCACGACGTCGGTGTCGAAAGCGGTCTGCTTGCCGGGGTTCAGGCGGTACTCACCCATGTGGTAGCCGTTGTCCGAACTGAAGATCAGCACGGTCTCCCGCTCGACACCCGCCGCGGCCAGGGTGGTCCGCAGGTCGCCGATCATCCGGTCGATGGCCTGCACGGTCTGCACGCGTTGACGGAATCCGCTGTCCATGTGCTTGATCTGCGCCGCCGTCAGCGGGGAGTGCGGTGCCAGCCAGGCGGGGGCGTTGCGGGGGATTCTTCCGTACGCCTCCGTGCGCGGCGCCGTCAGTCCCGCGAAGGACGACGCGTCGCGCCGTGCCGGAACGTAGGGCAGATGCGGCGTGTAGACCGAGATCTCCGCCGCGAACGGCTCACCGGTGGCCGCGCTCGTGGTGATGAACGCCCGGGCCTTCGCGGACAGCACGTCGGTCAGATAGTCCTGGTCGCGGTCGCCGTAGTGGACGACGGTGCCGTTCTCGTCGAGGTCGTAGTCGAATCCGGCGTACGCGTCCCCGCCGGCCACCCATGTGTCCCAGCCCGGCGGGACGTGCCGCATCCGCGGCTGGTACTCGTTGAGGTACTTCCCGAAGAATCCGGTCCGGTATCCGGCGTGCTGCAGATCCGTGCCGAATGTCGACTTCTCCTCGCCGCGGCTGCGGAAGAGCAGAAACCCGCCGTCCGACCCGTGATTCTTCACAATGCCGGTGTTGTGCGGATAACGACCGGTGAGGATCGACGCCCGTGATGGACAGCACAGCGAGTCGGTGACTGTGTAGTTCGTGAACGTGGTGCCCTGTCTGCCCAGCTCAGCGACGTTCGGCAGGTACGGCACGAGGTTCTGGGACAGATCATCGGCCAGGACGAAGACTATGTTGGGCCGGTTCACTTCTGTCACCACGGGGCTCGTGGCCGGCGCGGTGGCGCTCGCCGACGACGACGGGGCGGGTGCCGGGCGGCCGGGTGTGCCGCATCCGGCGGTGACCGGGAGGAGAACGAGCAGGAGAAGGGTGAGAGGGACGACGAGGGGGCGAGGGGCCATGGGGGTGCGGCTGCTCCGTCTTCGGTGGGATGGGCACGACAGGCTAAGCGGCTTCGGCCACAACGGGGACGGTTTTGAGTTAACGGTGCGGAAACCTCGGCTACTTCCGGCGGACTCATGGCATCCTTAACTTCGTCTCAGCTTGAGTCTCGCGATGCATATCCTCGTATTCGCCTCGCACGCTCTCCGGCTCCATTGACGATTTCCATCTGTCTGGAGGCCGTTTTGTTCGACGTATTCCGCGAGCAAATATCATGAGCGCCGAGGCGATCCGGGTGGACCGGGTCCGGCGCGTCTACCCGGTGGGCGCCCGGGGCTCGCTCGTCGCTCTCGACGACGTCGATCTCACCGTCGCCGCCGGCACCTTCGTCAGCGTGATCGGCCCCAGCGGTTGTGGCAAGTCCACGTTGCTGCGGGTGATCGCGGGGCTGGAGGATCCGGACGCCGGTGCGGTGTCGGTCTGCGGGAACACCCCCGCGCAGGCCGCCGCCGCCAAGATGCTCGGCCTGGTCCCGCAGACCCCGGCGCTGCTGCCGTGGCTGTCGGTCCTCAAGAACGTGTCGCTGCCCGCCAAGGTCAACCGGGCCGCCGGCCGTCGCCGCCGGGAACGGTCCGGCAACGGCGGTCCCGACATGGTGGAGCTGCTGCGCAAGGCCGGTCTGCAGGACGTGATGCACAAACTCCCGTCGCAGATCTCCGGCGGCATGCAGCAGCGGGCCGCGATCGTGCGGGCCTTCGGGCTGCACCCCGACGTGCTGCTGATGGACGAGCCGTTCTCCGCCCTCGACGAGTTCACCCGCGAGGCGCTGCAGGAGCAGCTGCTCGACCTCTGGGACGAGCTGAAGGCCACCGTGCTGTTCGTGACCCACTCGGTCAGCGAGGCGGTCCGCCTCTCCGACAAGGTGGTGGTGATGGCGCCGCGGCCCGGCCGGATCACCGACGTGCTCGACATCGACCTGCCCCGCCCGCGCGGGCCGGAGCTGCTCGCGTCGGCGGAGTTCCACGCGTACGAGGACCTGGTCCGGGACCGGCTCCGGGGCGCCTTCCAGTCGACGGCGGCGTCATGACGCTGCGGGGCCGGTTGTCGTTCCTGCACCCGGCGGTGTGGTTGCCGTTGGTCCTGATGGTGATCGTGCTCGGACTGCTCTGGCAGTGGGGTGCGGACCGGATGCCCTACCTGCTCCCGCCGCTCGGCGACGTCGGCGCGACCCTGGTCGAGGACGCCGACTACTACCTGACGAACGCCCTGGTCACCCTGCAGGAGGCGGTCGGCGGGCTGGTTCTCGGCGGCCTCACCGCGTTCGTGCTGGCGGTGATCGTCAGCGAGTTCACCCTGGCCCGCCGGGCGATCATGCCGGTCGCGGTGGTCCTCAACGTCACCCCGCTGGTGGCGATCGCGCCGGCGCTGGTGGTGGCCTTCGGGTTCGGCGCCGCGCCGAAGCTGATCGTCACCGGGCTGATCTGTTTCTTCCCCATCCTGATCAACACCTCGGTGGGGCTGCGGGCGGTGCCGCTGCCGGTGCTGCAGGTCTACCGGACGGTCCACGCCTCGCGCCTGGAGACCCTCTGGTACCTGCGGGTTCCGATCGCGCTGCCGTACCTGTTCGCGGCGCTGCGGATCGTCTTCCCGCTGTCGGTGGTGGGCGCCGTGGTCGCCGAGCTGTCCGCGGCCGGCTCGTCCGAGGGCCTGGGCACCGCGATCAGCCGGGCGTCGTCGATGAACCAGCTCGCGGCGGTGTACGCCTCGATTGCGATCCTGGCCCTGCTCGGTTCGCTGCTGCTTCTGGCGGTGACCGTTCTGGAACGGCGCCTGTTGCACTGGCACGAGACCCAGACCGCCCGGTAGATAAAGACGGTCGTCTTTTGTTCGCAGGAATTCTGAGGAGCACACCCATGAGGAACCTCGCCCGTATAACCGTCGCTGCCCTCCTGCTCACCGGAGCGGCCGCGTGCTCCTCCGACGAGGGGGAGAAGTCAGCCGACACGGCCACCGCGATCTCCGCCGAGCGCTGCGAGCAGAACAAGGCGGCCGGCAAGATCACCTACCTGTCCGGCTACCAGTACCAGGCGTCCGCCTCGATCCTGGAGTACGTCGCCGCCGACAAGCTGGGTTACTTCGACGCCCTCTGCCTGGACGTCACCATGCAGCCCGGCACCGGTGACACCAGCCAGAACACCAAACTGCTCGCCAGCGGCCAGGTCACCTTCAGCCCGGTCAGCCAGCAGGACGTGCTCTCCGCGAACGCCAACGGCATCAAGGTCGAGGGCATCTCCACGTACTCCAATGTGGGTCTGGAGGTTCTGATGACGATGCCGGACGTCACCGACCTCAAGCAGCTCGACGGCACCACCCTCGGCCAGAAGGGCGCCATGCCGGTCGGCGTGCAGGCCATGCTGGTGCAGGCCGGCGCGAACTACGACTCGATCAAGCAGGTGGTGGTCGGCTACGACCCGTCGATCCTGCCGCGCGGCCAGGTCAAGTCGCTGACCGGGTTCATCTCCAACGAGCCCAACCAGCTCAAGGCGGCCGGTACCCCGGCGACGGTCTGGCGCCCGTACGACTACGAGGTGCCCGGCTCGCTCGGCGCGATGGCGGTCAACCCGGACTTCGCCGCCGAGCACCCGACCGCGGTCGAGGACTTCCTGCGGGCCGGCCTGCACGCCTTCGAGTACTGCGAGGCCAACGGCGCCGAATGTGTGAAGGCCGCGGCCGACCTGACCGGCGCGGGCTACGACGAGGCACAGAACCTGACGATCTGGCAGACCGAGGTCGGGGTGATCCGGGAGAGTCTGAAGGCCGGGACCGCGCTGGGCACGATCGACACCGGCAACGTGACCGCTCTGGTGACCCTGCTCAACACGTACGCCGGAACGAAGATCACGCCCGCCGACGCCACCGCCGCATTCGACGGTGCCTTCGTCGAATCCGTCTATTCCGGCGGAACGCTGGTCTGGCCGGCCCCGTAAACGATTTTCCCGCACTGGAAAGAGTATCGATGAGCGACAAAGAATATGGGGTCTTCCTGCCGATCGGGAACGGCGGCTGGATGCTCTCCGAAACGGCGCCGCACCCGGAGGCCACCTACGCCTACAACCGTAAGGTCGCGGTGGACGCCGAGGCGATCGGGCTCGACTTCATCATGTCGATGGCCAAGTGGAAGGGCTTCGGCGGCAGCACCGACCACTGGGGCAAGACCCTCGAGTCGATGACCATGATGTCCGCGCTGGCCGAGGCGACCTCCACGGTCAAGATCTGGGCCACCATGCACGCCAACATCCACCACCCGGCGATCGCCGCGAAGATGTTCACCACCCTGCAGGACGTCTCCGGCGGCCGGGCCGGCATGAACATCGTGAACGGCTCGTACGCCGACGAGTTCCGTCAGATGGGCCTCTGGGACGAGCAACTGTCGCACAGCGACCGGTACCGGATGACCGAGGAGTGGACCGAGGCGGTGACCCGCCTCTGGACCGAGGACAGCGTGACCGTCAAGAGCGACTTCTTCACGCTGCAGGACTGCGAGTCGCGACCACATCCGGCGGTCCGACCAACGATCATCAGTGCCGGCCGGTCCGAGCGGGGCCGTGACTTCCAGGCCCGGTACGCCGACGGCGCCTTCCTCAGCGCCGACAACCTGGACCAGATGCGCGACTTCTCCCGGTACGTGCACGACAAGTCCGCCGACCTGGGGCGCAGCTGCAAGACGTACTCGATGCTGACCGTCGTCCTGGACGAGACCGACGCGGCGGCCGAGGCGAAGGCCAAGCGCTACTCGGCCGGGCTGGACAAGCAGGCCCTGATCGGCATGCGTACGTCCTGGGGCATCCCGGCCGACGTGGCCCGTGCCTGGGCCGACGGCGTCACCGGCGCCGAGGCGTTCCAGACCCCGTACGTCACCGGCGGTCCGGAGAAGGTCCTCGAGCACATCCGGCAGATCGTCGACTCCGCCGAACTCGACGGCCTGATGCTGATCTTCCCGGACTACCACGCCGACCTGGCGCCCTTCGGCGAGACCGTCCTGCCGCAGCTGCGGGCGCTGGGATGAGGCAGGCCCAGCTCGCGGCCCTGAGCGGCGCGCCCGCGCTGGTCGTGGTGGACGTCCAGCGCTCGTTCGCCGACCCGGAGTACATCCAGGGGTACGGCGCGGACCTGCCGGCCGTCGCCGCGGCGGTCGACACGATCGCCGGGCTCGTCACCGCGGCCCGTGCCGCCGGCGTCGCGGTGGTCTGGGTCGAACTCGGCAGCGACCCCGACCGCCCCTGGCGGGCCAGCGCCTGGCTGCGCTCCGGCGACCCGGACGCGCCGTTCGGACCGGACGAGCCGTGCGTGCTCGGCACCCCCGGCGCCGACTGGTTCGGCGTCACCCCGCTGCCCGGCGAGATCCGGGTGGTCAAACGCGGATACAGCGGATTCCTCGGAACCGGCCTGCGGGAACTCCTGACCGAGGCGAGGATCGGCTGGCTGGCGGTCTGCGGCCTCACCACCGAGTGCTGTGTCGCCGCCACCGCCACCGACGCCTGCCAGCTGGACTGGCCGGTGCTCGTCCCGCGCGACGCCACCGCCGCCTACGACACCGACCTGCACCAGGCCGCGCTCCACCAGCTCGAACTCAACGTCGGCGTGCTCACCGACGCCGCCGAACTCACCCGACTCTGGAAGGAGGCCGCCGCATGACCGGCATGCACCTCGCCTTCGACCTGTCCTTCACGCACACCGAGGGACGCTGGGCCCGCCGCGGCTCCTGGGTCGGCCGGGACTTCCCCGACCCCCGGATGTACATGGAACTCGCCCAGACCGCCGAACGCGCCGGCATCGGCATGCTGTTCTTCGGTGACGGCACCGGCATCCCGGACACCTGGCGCGGCTCGATCGACGCCGCCGTCGAATGGGGCGTGCAGTGGCCCCGCCACGACATGAGCCCGATCATCGCGGCCATGTCCACGGTCACCGACCACATCGGGTTCGGCCTGACCTACTCGTCGACGTTCATGCACCCGTTCTACACGGCCCGGCTGCTCAACTCCCTCGACCACGTGACCGGCGGCCGGATCGCCTTCAACGTGGTCGCCTCCACCCGGGGCGCCGACGCCGCCAACTACGGCTTCGACAAGCTGATGGCCCACGACCAGCGCTACGAGCGGATGGAGGAGTTCATCGACGTCTGTCAGGCGCTGTGGCACTCGGTGGCGCCGGACGCGATCGTGCGCGACCGCGCTACCGGGCGCTTCGCGGACCCGGCCAAGGTGGGCCGCATCGATCATCACGGCAAGCATTTCAGCGTACGCGGACCGCTGCCGTGCGTGCCCAGCCCGCAGGTCGCCCCGATGCTGGTGCAGGCGGGCAACTCGCCGCGCGGGATCGCCGCCTCGGCCCGTTTCGCCGATCTGGTCTTCGGGTTCGGCGGCAGCGTCGCCTCCCAGCAGCGGCACCGCAGCCTTCTTGACACGGCCCTCACCGCCGAGGGACGCGATCCCGCCGCGGTGGGCATCCTCTGGGCCACCCAGGTCATCGTCGGCCGCACCGCCGACGAGGCGCGGGCCCGCCGCGACGAGGTGCTCGGCTTCTGGAGCGAGGAGGCGGTCGGCGCGTTCCTGTCGCACAACTCCGGCGTCGACTTCTCCCGGCTGCCCGCCTCGTTCCCCCTCGGCGAATTGCGCAAGCAGGCCGAACAGGCGCAGGCGTCCCCGTCCGGGCTGATCGGCACCCTGCTCGCCGAGCACGGCGAAGACTACGAGATGAGCCGTACCGAGTTCTTCGAGCACGGCTGGACCAGCGCCACCGGCCTGGACCACACCGTGATCGGCGACCCGGCCACGGTGGCCGACCACCTGGAGGAGAACTTCGCGCAGACCGGGCAGCGCGGCGGCTACATGCTGTCCAGCCCGCTCGCCATGCCGTCCGGACTCGCCGACGTCGCCGAACTGCTCGCCCCCGAGCTGCGCCGCCGCGGGGCCCTCGCCCCGCGCTACCCCGGCACCACCCTGCGCGAGAACCTCGCGATCTGATGAAGTTCACCGGCCAGACCGTCCTGATCTGCGCGTTCGTCGGCACCGCCCAGATGACCTGGGGCGTCACCGTCCCGGTCCTGCCGGTCCTGCTGGACGACTACGGGATCGCGATCGGACTGCTCGGCCCGATCGTCACCGCGTTCGCCGTCGGGCGGGTGATCGCCAACGTGCCGGCCGGGCTGGCGCTGCGACGGTTCCCGCCCCGGGCGTACCTGTGGTCGATGATGCTCGGCCTGGCCGCGGTGACCGCACTGACCGGACTGGTCTCGTCGCCCGCCGCGCTGATCGGGCTCCGGCTGGTGGCCGGGGTGTTCGGCGGCGCGGCGGTGACCATCGGGTTCGCGCTGCTGGTCGCCGGGGCGCCGGCCGGCCGGCGCGGTTCGGCGATGGCCACCGCGACGGTGGTGCAGATGAGCGCCGGCGCGGCCGGGGCGCTGCTCGGCGGCTCGGTCGTCGGGCTGGTCGGCCCGGCCTGGACGTTCCCGGTCGCGGCCGTGCCCGCGCTGGTCTGCCTGCTCGTCGACGCGGTTCGCCCGGCCGCGTTGTACTGGTCGGCGCCGGTGGCTCGTCCCGCGGCTGTGCCCGGGCCGCGCCGGTACGGCCGGCCCGGACTGCTCGTCGCGCTCTGCGCCCTGTCGTTCGCGACGTTCCTGGTCCGGTTCGCGGGGGAGCAGAGCCTGGTGCCGGTGCTCGCCTACGACAGCGGCGGCCTGACCCCGTTCACCCTCGGCGTCGCCACCGCGGCCGGCACGATGGCGAGCCTGGCCGCGATGCCGCTGATCGGCCGCTGGGTGGACCGGGGCGCCCGCAACACCCTGCTGATCCCGGCCGGGATTCTCGGGGCGCTCGCCCTGGCGGCCCTGCCGCTGCTGCACGTGCCGGCCGGTTTCACCGCGGCGATCGTCGGCTACTCGCTGGCCACCAGCGTGATCGGGGTGCTTCCGGGAGTGGTCACCGGGGACGCCTACCCGGCGGACGCGGCGGGCGGCGTGATCGGCCTCACTCGGACCGCGGGTGACATCGGAGCCGCTGTCGGGCCGATCATGGTGTTTGCGGTCGCCGACGTGGCCGGCGCCGAGGCGGCCTGTGCCGTGCTCGGCGGACTGTTCCTGGCCGCGGCGGCCGCCCTCGCCGTGGCCCTGATACCCCGACCTGTGACGGTGGAGGCGATATGACGATCAGTGGCGAGATCATCCGGGGTGCCGGACGGGGACGCCCGATGGGGTTCCCCACCGCGAACGTGGACGTCACCGACCCGGCGGCGGTTCCGGCGGACGGCGTCTGGTTCGGCAACTTCACCCTCGGCGACTGGACCGCCCCGGCCCTGGTGTCGGTCGGCACCAACCCGACCTTCGGACCGGGCGCGCGGACCGTCGAGGCGTACGTGCTCGACCGCGACGAGGACATGTACGGACAGATCGCCCAGGTGGAGATCCTCACCCTGATCCGCCTCCAGGTGCGGTTCGACGGCGTACCGGCCCTGATCGAGGCGATGCGCGCCGACGAGCGGATCGCCCGGCGGCTGGCCGACGGCGAGACCGTCCCGGACCTGCCGTGGTCGCCATGATCGAGCTGGCGGAGCGGGGATGGCGGCGCTTCGGGCCGGACAGCATCGAACGCGCGATGCTGCTGGCCCTCACCGACACCTTCGGGGTGACGCTGCGCCCCCGTTCGCTCGACCTGGGCGACGGCACCCGCCTGGAGATCGAGGGCGCCGACGAGGACTTCGGCCTGCTCGTCCAGATGGTCGGCAACCAGGGCGCCTTCCGGTCCCCGCACCGCAACAAGGTGATGGCCGACATGTTCAAACTGACCTGGCTGCGCACCACACGGTTCCCGGAGTCCCGGATCGTGCTGTGCGTCAGCGAAACCGTCGCCCAGGTCTTCACACCGTCCGGGTGGACCACCCGGGCGGCCCGCGACCTGGGTATCGAGGTGTGGATCCACGGTGCCGACGGCAAGCCGGCACCACTGAGCCACCCGTAGCATCACCCCGCAGGACTCCGGTCTCATCCCTGGATGTGCACTGGCGACCATTCCGGACAGCTCCGCGGTAACCGATGTCCCCGCCACCCTGTGAAGGAAGTGCCCCATGGCTGACATCTCGGAGTTCCGTCGCGTACTCGGCGGCTTCGCGTCCGGCGTCACCATCATCACCGCCGTCCTCGACGGCACCCCGGTCGGCATGACATGCCAGTCGTTCTTCAGCCTGTCGCTGGAGCCGCCGCTGATCGCCTTCTCCCCGGCGCGGACCTCGACGTCGTACCCGCTGATCCGCAAGGCCGGGCGGTTCTGCGTGAACATCCTGGAAGCCGGCCAGGAGGACCTGTGCCGGCAGTTCGCCCGCTCCGGCACCGACAAGTGGCGCGGCGTGGCCTGGCAGCCCGGCGTCACCGGCAGCCCGATCCTGGACGGCGTGCTGGCCAGCATCGAATGCGACCTGGAGCGTGACGTGGAGGCCGGCGACCACTACCTGACGATCGGCCGGGTGGTCGACCTGGCGAGCACCCCGGGGAAGCAGCCGCTGCTGTTCTTCAACGGCACGTTCCAGCGCCTCGAGGACGGCAGCCGGTCCCGTCTCGAAGCGGCCTGACCCCGGCCCGTCCCGCAGCGGCCCGACCCCGGCCGGTCCCGTCCCGCAGCGGCCCGACCCCGGCCGGTCCCGTCCCGCAGCGGCCCGGCCCCGGTGGTCATGCCATGTCCAGGGCCGCCATCCGGACGACCTTGCCGTTGCGGATGCGGACCTGGACCGGCGCCGGGCCGCTCTGCCGGTTCAGCCAGCCCTCGAACGACTCCTCCTGGACCGGGCAGGTCGCGACGTCCGTCTTCGCGTCGAAGCAGCCCTTCCCGTCCTTCTCGGGCGCGAAGAACTTCGCGCTCTCCGGAAGTTCGAGGGTGACCATCGTCCGGCTGCCCTCCACGGTCCGTTTCGCGCCCGACCCGCGGACGATCACGCTCTCCAACGTCACCGAGTGCACGGTGTCGTAGATGTTGCGGATGAGCGCGGTCGCCTCGACGTCCGGTTCGGTCAGGTCCGGGAACCCGGCCGCCGAACTGTCCGCCGACACCGACCGGAGTTCCGCGTCGGCGAACGTCACCGTCGCGGCGGCCTTCGCGGACGAGGCCACACCCAGCATCACCCGGCCGGCCGCGAACGCCGGCTCGGTCATCGGGCCGGTCAGCACCGGGGTGCCGTCGACGGTCACCGTGGCGGTCGAGCCCTCGACCACCACGGCGACCGGCATCCGCTCGCCGGTGACCAGCACGTCCGACTTCTCCGACGCCAGCGTGGTCACGGTGCCCTCGAAGTCGATGCCGAACGACGCCGTCCCCGGGCACAGCTCCAGGCGGTAGCCGTTCGGCTCGTCGTAGCGCAGCCAGATCAGCGCGCACGACCCGGCTCTCGTCAGGGTCACGTCCACCGCGACGGTCTGGTCACCGCCGAAGGCCGTCTGCGGCCCGGGGCACCAGATCCGCCCGGACTTGACAGTGGCGGTCAGTCTCCCCTCCACCTCGCAGGCGCCGTTGTCGAAGGCGCCGTCGTACCACTGACCCTGCCGGGCGAGTGAGTCGATCACCGCGGGGCCGCGGATCACCGGCGTGGCGGCCGACGGCACGGGGACGGCCGGGGCCGCCGACTCCATCGACACGGGTGTGGCGTCGTCGCGCCCGGTCAGTGCCAGACCGGCCCCGGCCGCGGCGGCGAGCACGGTGGCCACCGCCGTACCGATGATCAGTTTCGGCCAGCGACGTTTCGGGGCGCCGGGCACGCCCGGGTCGGTGCGGTACCGGCCGGTGTGCTGCGCCGCCTCGGCCGCCCGCCGCAGCCCCGGGGCCAGATCCGTCGGCGGCGCGCCCTCGAACACGTCCCCGGTCCGGGTGGCCAGCAGCAGGTCCAGCAACTCGTGCGCGGTCGGACGGTCCGCCGGGTCCTTGGCCAGGGTCAGCGCCACCAGATCCGCCAGCGCCGGCGGCAGACCGGTCAGGTTCGGCGGCTGCGTCAGGATCCGCGCCGCCGTCATCGTGGGGGAGTCCCCGGCGAACGGGGTCCGGCCCGTCCCGGCGTAGGTGACCACGGCGCCCCACGCGAACACGTCCGACGGCGGGCCCACCAGATGGTCGGTCTCCGGATCGAACCGCTCCGGCGCCATGTACGCCAGCGTCCCCACCATCATGTCGGTCCGGGTGTGCCGGCTGGTCGCCTCGACCGCCTGCGCGATCCCGAAGTCGATCACCTTCGGGCTGCCGAGCGCGAACAGCACGTTGCGTGGCTTGAGATCACGGTGCACCACCCCGGCGCCGTGGATCGCGGCGAGCGCGGTGGCCACCCCGACCGCCACACTGTGCAGCGCGCCGCCGGCCAGCGGGCCGTTGCCCTTGACCACGTCGGCCAGGTCCGGCCCGTCCACGTACTCCACCACCAGGTACGGCGTGGCATGCTCCGGATCGGCGTCGAGCACCTCCGCGGTGCAGAACGGCGGCACCTGCCGGGCCCGCGCCACCTCGCTGCGGAACCGTCCGCGGAACTCGTCCTCGCCGGCGAACTCGGGCCGGATCACCTTGATGGCGACCTGCCGCCCACCCGGGGCGCGACCGAGGAACACCGAGCCCATCCCGCCCGCCCCGATCCGGGCGACGATCTCGTAGCGGCCGAGCCGCCGCGGGTCACCCGGTTGCAGCGCAGTCGTCACGAAGTCCTCTCCCGGTAGATCGATGAGTGATCCACCCTAGCCCCCTCCGGGGGGACCTTGGACTCTGCTCCACCGGGCCCCGCCGCGAGAAGCTGGAGCAGAGCCGTCAAGGGGCGAGGGAGGGCACGACGATGAATGCCGAGGACCGCTGCGTCGTCGATCCGGGCCGGCCGTGCGGCGCCTGCAGTGCCCCGGGACCGGCGCTCTGCCCGTACCGCTACCTGCTCGACGACGACGAGCGCGCCCAGCTCGCCCAGCCCACCCACGACGTGGTCGCGGTCACCCCACCGGCGCGACCCCAGGGTCACTGCCGATCGCTACAGCCGACTTCGATGTAGCCCACGTCCGCTTCGACGAGGGGTGCCTTCCCGGCTCACGCCGGCCTCGTGTGCGTCGGGACGCCGGGGATTGATCGGTGTTGACAGACTGCCGGGATGGGCTGGAGGAGACGGCTGGGCGTCGCGGGTCTGGTGATCGGGGTGGTGGCCGGTGGACTGTGGGTGCGCAACAGTTCGGCGCTCTGGGGTGACCAGGGCGGCGTGCCACAGCTGCTGGCGCACCGCGGGGTCGCGCAGACCTTCCCGCTCGACGGTGTGGACGGTGACACCTGCACGGCGGGCCTGATCCACCCGCCGGACCACGGTTACATCGAGAACACGCTGCCGTCGATGCGGGCCGCCCTGGATGCCGGGGCCGACATGATCGAGTTCGATGTGCAGGCCACCGCGGACGGCAAGCTGGTGGTGTTCCACGACGCGACGCTCGAGTGCCGGACCGACGGGACCGGGCGGGTGGGCGAGCACACGCTGGAGGATTTGCGGGCTCTCGACCTCGGCTACGGCTACACGGCGGACGGCGGCGTGACCTATCCGCTGCGTGGCAGGGGTACCGGTCTGATGATGACGGTCGGTGAGGTGGTCGCCGCGTTCCCCGGCCGGGAGCTGCTGATCGATCTCAAGAACGACGAGGCCGCCGAGGGTGAGCGGTTGGCCGCCTACCTGGCGACGCTGCCGGCCGAGCGGTTGGCGACGATGAGTGTCTACGGTGGGGACATCGGGGTGGATGTGGTGCGGCAGCGATTGCCCACGCTCCGGGTGACCTCACGAAAAATCATGAAAAACTGCCTGCTCGGGTACGTGGGAGCAGGCTGGACCGGCTATGTGCCCGACGTCTGCCGGCACACCGAGCTGCATCTGCCGCACCGGTACGGGCGGGCGCTCTGGGGCTGGCCGAACCTGTTCGTCGACCGGATGCGGTCGGTGGACACCCGGGTGGTGCTGGTCGCCGGGGACGGCCCGTGGTCGGAGGGATTCGACCGTCCCGCTGATCTGGCGGCGGTCCCGGCGGGCTGGACCGGCTGGCTGTGGACCAACCGCGTCAACGTGATCGCGCCGCTGGCCGGACCATGAGGGGCGGGGCGGCCGCCGCATAACGAACCGCCCCGCCCCCTCAGGTCAGTTGGCGTCCTTCAGGGCCGCGAGGGCCTGAGCGGCGCGGAAGTACTTGTTGCGGCCCAGCTCGCCGATGGTCTTGATGCCGAGCGCGTCACGGATCAGCTTGCCGCCGTTCTCGCTGACGCCGGCCAGGGCCTCCACCGGGGCGTCGAGGATCTCCTCGAGGCTCTTGTCCTGCCAGGCCTTGTCCACGATCTTCGTCAGGTCAGCGGTGACTGCCATGGTTTCTCCCGTCCAGAATGGATCTTCGATTCCGGCGGAGCTTACTTGATCAAAAAGGGCGCTCCGGCCCTCGGGGGACGCCGCTCACGAAACGCCTGCTGAGACCGTTGACATCCTCCCCATGCCTAAGGGCGGCGGGGGATTCCAGCGGTCGTCCGCTGGGTTTCCTGCTTCGTGGACGACTGCCTCGTCCGGGAGTTCTCCCGTTGAGGTCTGACACCGCCTCCACAGGCAATCACCGAGAGCCCCTCGGCGAGTACATTGCGTGCCGCATTGATGTCGCGGTCGTGGACGGTGCCGCACCGGCACGTCCACGACCGCACGTTCAGCGGCATCTTCTCGGCCGGCGCACCGCAGATCGAGCACAGCTTGGAGGAGGGGAACCAGCGGTCGACCGCGACGACGGTGCGGCCGTGCCATTCTGCTTTGTACTCCAGCATCGTGCGGAACTGTCGCCATGCCGCGTCGGAGATGGCGCGGGCGAGGCTGTGGTTCTTGACCATGTTCCGCACGGTCAAGTCCTCGATCACGATCGTTTGGTTTTCACGAACGAGACGAGTCGTCAGTTTGTGCAGGTGGTCCCTGCGCCGGTCGGTGATCTCGGCGTGGATCCGGGCGACCGCGGCGCGGGCTTTGGCGCGGTTCTTCGCGTCATCGCCTTTCGCCTTGCGTGCCAGCCTGCGCTGCGCGCGGGCGAGGCGGGCGCGGTCGGCCCGCTCGTGACGCGGATTGGTGACCTTCTCGCCGGTCGACAGGATGAGCAGGCTGTCGAGCCCGGCATCGACGCCGACAGCGGCGTTCGGTGCGGGCGCAGCCTCGATCACGTCGTCGCAGAGCAGCGATACGTGCCATCGGCCCGCCGTGTCCAGCGACACCGTGACCGTCGATGGCGCCACGCCCTCCGGCAGGGGCCGCGACCATACGATGTCGAGCGGTTCGGCCATCTTCGCCAGGGTGAGGCGGCCGTCGCGGTACCGGAACCCGCTGGTGGTGTACTCAGCCGACTTCCGGGACTGCTTCTTGGACTTGAAGCGCGGGTACTTGGCGCGCTTGGCGAAGAAGTTCGTGTACGCCGTTTGCAGGTGCCGCAGGCACTGCTGGAGCGGAACCGACGACACCTCGTTGAGGAACGCCAGGTCTTCGGTCCTCTTCCAGACGGTGAGCATGGCGCTGGTCGCGTTGTAGTTGACCCGCTCCTGCCGCAGCGTCCACGCCTGCGACCGCGTAGCCAGCGCGAGGTTGTAGACCTTACGGACGCAGCCAAACGTCCGCGCAAGCTCAGCAGCCTGCGCATCGGTCGGATGGAAGCGGAACTTGAAAGCCCGCTTCACCTGCTTCTTCACGCCTCACAAACCATGGCTTTCACTGGTGAGCCTGCCGGACTCGGTGTCCGCTGTACGGCTTTTGTTTCCTCCCTGCGGCCGAAGCCGGGGGTCTCCACGAAAGAAACCCGTTGAATGAAGTGATCTGGTCCGCAGTTTTGTTGAAGGCGCAACTTTCTAACCGTACGGGAGTACGGTGATCTTGATTATGAGACGGAAGGGACAGTAATCATGCGCGCGGTACGGCTGATGAAATGGCAGAGCGAACCCGTCGTCACCGAGGTCGAGGTGCCCGAACCCGGCCCCGGCCAGGTCCTCGTCAAGGTCGGCGGGGCCGGCGCCTGCCACTCCGACCTGCACGTCTCCCACGCCGAGTCGATGCCCGGCTGGAGCACCCCGTTCACCCTCGGACACGAGACCGCGGGCTGGGTGCACGCCCTCGGCGACGGCGTCGACAGCCTGACCGTGGGCCAGGCGGTCGCCGTCTACGGTCCGTGGGGCTGCGGCAACTGCGCCCGCTGCCGGACCGGCGCGGAGAACTACTGCGAAGGCAACGCCCCGGTCAAGGGCGGCGGCGCCGGACTGGGCGTGGACGGCGGCATCGCCGAATACATGCTGGTCCCGCACGCCCGCCTGCTGGTGCCGCTTCCGGACGGACTGGACCCGGTGGCCGCCGCCCCGCTCGCGGACGCCGGGCTCACCCCGTACCACGTGATCCGCCGCTCCCGCGACAAGCTGCTGCCCGGCAGCGTGGCCGTGGTGATCGGCGCCGGGGGTCTCGGCCACATCGCGGTGCAGATCCTGAAAGCGATCACCGCCGCCACGGTGATCGCCATCGACAGCAAGCCGGCCGCCCTGAAACTGGCCGAGGAATGCGGCGCCGACCTGGTCGTCCCGGCCGGCGACGACGCCGCCGCGGCGGTCCGGGCGGCCACCGCGGGCGGCCGGGGCGCCGACCTGATCGTCGACTTCGTCGGCGCGGCCGGCACGATCGACCTGGCGATGAAGGTGGCCCGCCCGCTCGCCGACGTGACGATCGTGGGCGCCGCGGCGGGCACGCTGCCGTGGAACTTCTTCGGTGTCCCCTATGAGGTCAGCCTCCAGTCGACCTACTGGGGCAGCCTGCCGGAGCTGGCCGAGGTGCTCGAACTGGGCGCGGCCGGCCTGGTCAAGCCGAAGGTCACCACGTATCCGCTGGAGGAGGCGCCGGAGGTCTACCGCCGCCTGGACGCCGGCGAGATCGAGGGACGCGCGGTCTTCGTGCCCTGACATCCCCTTCCTCCAGGGCCCTCGCCGGTGCGCTCGGCGGGGGCTCTGTGGCATCAGCCACTTGCGGCTGTAAAAAGTGAATCAGCACTCGTAACCTCTCACGTCTGTTGATCACGGGGAGTTAGACGTGCTGGATACCGGCGTACAGGTAGATCCCGACGGCTTGCGGAAAACGGGCTCGGCAGTTCAGGAATCGGTCATTCCGGTCCGGGACGCGGTCGGCAAGGAGGACGGCCGGCTGTTCGTCACCGGCCCCGCCTCGGAGTGGGACACCGGCCGGAAACTCACCCGCACCGCGCTGCGATGGATCGACTACCTGACCGACCTCTCCCAGCGGGTGGAACAGTTCGGCACCGACCTGGTCCGGGACGCCGACGACTACCAAGCCGCCGACGAGCAGTCGGCGGCCGAGATCTACCGCGGGACGGGCCGATGACGCTGACCCTGCGGGCACTCGCCGAAACCAGCACCGCCGACTTCACCTCGGCCGCCGAAGCATGGGCCCGGCTCGCCGTCGGCCTCGACAACGGCTTCGAGAAGTACGTCGCCGCCGCGGGGGAACTGCCCTATGTCTGGCCGACCGGCACCGAGGCTGAGGAACGCAGTGGCCGACTGCGGGCCGAGGCCTCCAACGCCCACGAACCGTGCCAGCGGATCAGCCGCGCTCTGCGGACCCACGCCGACACGGTGCGCAGCCTGCAGAACATGCTCGCCGACATCCGGGCCGACGCGGCCCGCGAAGGACTCGACATCGACATGAGCACCGGCGTGGTGTCGGCCGCCGCCGGCACCGTCGACGACGCCTCGGACGTTCGCCGGGTCGAGGCGCGGATCCGCAACTACGCCGGCCAGCTCACCGAGGTCCTCGAACGGGCCTACGCCCTGGACCGCGAGACCAGCGCCGAACTGGACGCCAGTGTGCCCGCCCTCGGCTCGGGCTTCGGCGGCACCACAGGTCCGGCGATCACCGAGGCCGACCTTGCGACGCAGTCCGGGCGTACGCCGGCCCAGGTGCACGATTGGTGGGAGAGCCTCACCCGCGACCAGCAGGACCAGGCGATGCGGGACTTCCCGCAGACAGTCGGCTGGCTCGACGGCGTACCCGCCATCGACCGCGACAAGGCCAACCGGACCGCCCTCCAGCACGAGAAGGAAGACCTCATCGAGCGCCTCAATGCCGGCGGCTCCTGGGACGCCAACTCCGATCTGAACGAGCAGTTGCAGCGGGTCTACAAGATCGAGGACACGCTGAAGGGCCTGGGGGAGTCGGGTTTCCTGCTCGGCTTCGACACCACCGCCTACGACGGCCACGGCAAGGTCGTCATTGCCATCAACAACCCGGACACCGCCCGCCACACCGGCGTCTGGGTGCCGGGATTGAGCACGACGCTGTGGGGCAGCATGGACGACAACATGCTGCGCATGAAGAGCCTCAACGAGTCCGCCGACGCTCTCACCCGCGACCGTCAGGGTGACGTCTCCACCGTGTACTGGCTGGGTTACGACGCTCCCGACCTGGACAACGTATCCGTGCTCCAGGAGGACCGCTCGAAGGCGGGACGCGATCCGTACCTGGGCTTCGTGCAGGGGTTGCGGGCTACTCATGAGGGCGAGCCCGGGCACCTCGTAGCGATGGGGCACTCCTACGGAACCACGGTGGTGGGCGAAGCGGCCAAGACGGGAGGTCTGCCCGTCGACGACATCGTGGTGGCGGGCAGTCCGGGAATGCACGTTGCCGGCGCCGGTGATCTCATGGCTGATCCGCGCCATGTCTGGGCCGGGGCGTCCGGTACTGATCCGGTGGCCGAAGCCGGGAACGCACGTCCGTGGAGCGGCATTGCGGCGGGGATCGCCTTCGGGGCGGCCGGGCCGATCGTTCTTGCCGGAGCCGAATACGGTCTCGACGAGTTGCACGGGATCGCACCGACCGACGCATCCTTCGGCGGCAACAACTGGGTGGCGGACACCGATGGCCACACCAGTTACTGGGATGCGGGCAGTGAGAGTCTCAGTAACCAGGCCCGCATCCTGGCCGGACAGTACGACCTCGTCACGCTGAACAGCGGCGAACGTCCGGAGAATGTGCGATGACCGTGAGAGCGCGGGTGGCGGCCGTCGCCGCTGTCGCTGTGGTCGTCGTCGTCCTGACATCGATCGTTCTTTTGAGAGGAAGTGCCGTGGAGACCAAGAGCGAATCGGAGGCGACGCGGCTGGTGCAGGAGCATGCCGAAGCGATCGCCACGCTGGTGGGAATGCCGCTGCGAGACCCGTCGATCGGTCCGTATCCGTGCACGGGCCGTTTTGGCGAGACCGGCGACGACGTGGTCAGCTATCGCGGGGTCTACAACATCGATCCGCCTACCAGTGGGACGCATCTGCAGATGTTGGAGCGGCTGCGTGCCGACTGGGTGGCCAAGGGATACACCCTCACCGACGATCGCACCGTCGGGGCCGACCGCGGAGTCCTTACCGCCACGTCCACGGATGGCTTCAACCTCGACATGGAAACGGCCAGTCCGGATGGGTTCGCGGTGTTCGTCCACTCGCCGTGCTTCGAGCGTCCCTGAGCAGGCGCGCCTCTGAAGGTAGACTCGGCCGAAGTAAGATGTGATCTGACTTCGGAGTGGCCGATGTTCGTGGGGCGACGCAGGGAACTCGATCTGTTCGCGGATCGGCTCGAGCGGATTCGGGTGACCGGCGAGGGACAGTCCGTTGCGATCCGCGGTCGGCGTCAGGTGGGCAAGTCACGTCTGGTGCAGGAGTTCTGCGACCGTTCCGAGGTGCCGTATTGCTTCTACGAGGCGGTGAAGGGCATGTCGCCGACCGATGCGATCGGCGATCTGCTCCAGGCCCTGCGGGAGTCGTCGCTGGCCGCCGGCCGGGCCGGTGACACGCTGCCGAGCGTCGCCCCGGCCAACTGGGGCGACATGTTCAAGCTGCTCGCGCAGGTTCTCCCGGACAGTCCGAGTGTCGTGGTTCTGGACGAGATGCCCTGGCTGTCGGAGCAGGAGACGACCTTCGACGGTCATCTGCAGGTGGCCTGGGACCGCCTGCTGTCGCGCAAGCCGGTGCTGTTGCTGCTGCTCGGCAGTGACCTGCACATGATGCAGCGGTTCACCGAGTACGACAGGCCGTTCTACGGTCGCGCGGACAACCTCGTCCTGCATGCGCTCAACCCGGCGGAGACCGCGCGGCAGACCGGGCTGACGGGGGCCGACGCCATCGACGCGCACCTGATCACCGGCGGGCTGCCCGGGATCGTCCGGCGGTGGGGGAGCGGCATGCCGGCCGCGGACTTCCTCGAGCGGCAGCTCACCGATCAGACGTCGCCGCTGTTCAGCGTGCCCGAGGCGGCGCTGGCGGCCGAGTTTCCGCTGGCTGACATGTCGAGCCGGGTCTTCGAGGCGATCGGCGGGCAGGGCGGCCGCACGTTCACGAACATCGCCAGGGACGCCGGGGCCCAGGGGAACCCGGTCAGTTCCGGGACGCTGTCGCCCGTGCTGAGCCGGCTTGCCGACGACAAGCAGATCGTGGCGGTGGACCGGCCGCTGTCCACCCGGCCCAGCAAACTCGCCGTGTACCGGATCGCCGATACCAACCTGAGTCTCTACGTCGCGATGCTCCGCGAGGTCCACCACCTGGTCCGGCGCGACCGGGAGGCCGCCGCCCGCACGATCATCGCGAGACGGTGGTCGACCTGGCGCGGGCTTGCTGTCGAGCCGCTGGTCCGGGAGGCGCTCGCCCGGGCCGGCGGCGATGGCGGCCTGCCGTGGGACGACGTGCTGGAGGTTGGCGGCTGGTGGAACCGCCAGGCCAACCCGGAGATCGACCTGGTCGGCGCCGACCGGATGCCGGTCGCGTCGCGGGTGCCGTTCGCCGGGTCGATCAAGTGGCAGGACGGGGCGTTCGACCGGCATCACCTGGCCGGTCTGGTGCGCGACGCCCCGCTGATCCCGGGTTTCGAGCCGGGCGCCGGCGGTCTGGTCGTGGTGAGCCGGTCGGGAGTGGATCTGCCGGACGACGCGGTGGACCTGGTGTGGGGGCCGGACGACGTGCTGGGGGCGTGGACGGCCTGACCGTCAGTCGAATTCCTCGATGTATTCCTCGGTGGGGCCCAACTCCGGCTCGGTGCGCAGTTCCAGCGGGCCGCCGGCGTGCTCGAACTCGCACACGGTGATCTGATTCGGTCCTGGGTGGAGCAGGGGTGCGGGGCAGTACAGGGTCACCTGCGGGCCGATCTCCCAGTAGCGGCCGAGCAGGAAGCCGTTGATCCAGAGCAGGCCCCGGCCCCAGCCCGGCAGGGCCAGGAAGGTGTCCGCCGGCGAGGTCACCTCCAGGTCGGCGTGGAAGAAGCCGGTGGGGGAGGCGCCGGCAGGTAGGGAGGCCAGGTCGGCGGCGGTCCAGGCGGGCACGTCCAGCGGCGCGCTCTGCCAGCCCTGCACCAGGCGCCGGTCGAGCAGGACCGGGCCGGTCAGGCCCTTGTGGGCGCCGACCCCGGGACCGTAATTGATCCGGCCCAGGCTTTCCACGACGATCTCCAGGCGGGTGCGGGCGCCGGAGCCCCGCACGGGCAGGGAGGCGTCTCCCGGGCCCACGGCACCGGCGAATGCGCCGTCGAGGAAGACGAGTGCTCTGTCGCGTACCCCCTGGAGGTTGATCGTGTGATCGCCGGGTGGGATGCGCGGCAGGGCGGTGTGCAGCACCAGGCCCGCGTCCAGCCCGAGCTGTTCGAAGGTTGCCGGGCGCGGTGCCGGTGAAGCCTGCGGGGCGAGGTGCCGCAGGCCGGCGAGCAGGCCCGAGCGGTGGTCCAGGTTCAGGGTCTGCGGCGGCAGGGTGGGCATTCCTTCGGGTACGCGCAAAGCCCCGCCCCCACCCAACGCCTCCCGGATGGCCCAGAACTTGGCCGTCAGCGTCCCGTCCTCGGCGACCGGCGCGTCCGAGTCGTAGCTGGTGATGGTCGGCTGGAGGGTGCCGTTGTCGGAGTTGGCGCCGGCCCACAGTCCGAAATTGGTCCCCCCGTGGGCCATGTAGATGCTGACGCTGCCGCCGTCGGCGACGATGCCGCGCAGGGTGCTGACGGCGCTGTCGACGCCGCGGACGTGGTGGCGTTCTCCCCAGTGGTCGAACCAGCCGTTCCAGAATTCGGCGACGATGAACGGTTCGTCGGGGCGCCGGGAGTGCAGCAGGTCGCGGGCGGCTTCGGGTTTGGAGCCGAGGGTGGCGGCGGCGAGGGTGCCGGGCAGGGTGCCGCCGTCGAGCATCAGGTCGGTCGGGCCGTCGGCGGTGAAGAGCAGTTCGGTGATGCCACGATCGGTCAGCGCGTCCCGGTTCCAGCGCACGTAGTCGTGGTCGTCGCCGTAGCTGCCGAACTCGTTCTCCACCTGGACGGCGACGACCGGCCCGCCGTGGGCGGCCTGCAGTGCGGCGATCCGGGGGATCAGGTCGTCGAACCAGAGGCCGACCGGTCCGGTGAAGCCGGGGTCGGAGCTGCGGATGGCGATGTCGCGGGCGGTGAGCCAGCTGGGCAGGCCGCCGTTGGACCATTCCGCGCAGATGTACGGCCCGGGCCGCACGATCGCGTCGAGTCCCTCGTCGGCGACCAGGGACAGGAACGCGGACAGGTCGCGCCAGCCGGTGAAGTCCGGCGCCGACGCGGGCCGCGGCTGGTGGAAGTTCCACGGCACGTACGTGTCGACGGTGTTCAGTCCCAGGTCGGCGAGCCGCCGGATCCGGTCGCGCCAGAGCTGCGGATGCACCCGGAAGTAGTGCAGCGCCCCGGAGAGGATCTGATGCGGCTCGCCGCGGCGGAACAGGCGGCGGCCGCCCCAGCTGAGGGCCGTGGTCGTCGGGGCCGGGATGACTTCCGGCGCGGGGAGCTCGATCACGGCGCGAGCCTATGTTATCGATGCCATTTCTAACAACGGCTGTACTATCAGGCGTCCCGAGCGCCCAGAGAGGACCCGCGCATGACCGATGCCACCACGCGTGCCATGAGGCAGCCGAGCATGGCCGACGTGGCCCGGGCCGCGGGCGTGTCCGCGCAGACGGTCTCCCGGACCCTGCGTGACTCGCCGAACGTCAACCCGGAGACCCGCCAGCGGGTGCTCGCCGCCGTCGAGCAGCTCGGATACCGCTTCAACAGCGCGGCCAAGATGCTCTCCTCGGGGCGCAGTCACACCATCGGCCTGGTCCTGCTGCAGTCCGGCGGCTACTACTCCCGTTCCGCGGTCACCGCGGGCGTCGAGGCCGCCGCCGGCGAGGCCGGTTACGCCGTCAGCATCGCCACCATCGCCGGCCTCGACACCGGGCTGATGGAGCGTTCCCTGGGCAAACTCGCTGATCAGGGCGTCGACGGCATCGTCATCGCGGTGCCGCTGATCTCGGTGACCCAGAAGATGGAGGACATCACCCGCGACATCCCGACGGTCACCGTGGACGGCTCGCGGACCGCCGGCGCCCGGGTGCTCGGCATCGACCAGCGTGAGGCCGGCCGGGTCGCCACGCAGCACCTTCTCGACCTCGGCCACCGCCAGGTGTGGCACGTCGCCGGCCCGGACGAGTGGATCGAGGCCCGGCAGCGGCGGCAGGGCTGGCAGGAGTGCCTGGCCGTGGCCGGTGTCGAGGCGCCGCCAGTGCTGGAGGGGGACTGGTCGCCCGACTCGGGCTTCCGGCAGGGGCAGATCCTGGCGATGATCCCCGAGGTCACGGCCATCTTCGCGGCCAGTGACGAGATGGCGTTCGGTGTCATCCGGGCGCTGCGCGAGCGCGGGCGGACGGTGCCCGACGACGTGTCGATCGTGAGCGTGGACGACATCGCCCTGGCCGCGTACTGCGCGCCGCCGCTGACCACGGTCCGGCAGGACTTCTACGCGTCGGGGGCCGCGGCGGTGAGCCTGCTGCTGCAGGCGCCGGATCCGGTCGATGACGCTGTGATCGAACCGCCGTTACTCTCGGTGCGATCGTCGACCGCGGTACCGAGGTTGTAACAGGGCTGCGGCCGCTGATCGGTAAATGGGTCTTGCGCGTTCATGTTATCGATGCCACGGTAACAACGTCCGGCGCGGCCGTGTATTTCTCCTGGCCGCCAGCGGACCGGTTCTCGCTCGCATTCGTGGCATGCGGCCACGGGAAGGACCACATAACCATGAAGAGGACCCTTGCCATGGCGGGCGCCGCGCTGACCGCGCTCGGCCTGCTGGTCGGTTGCTCCGGCTCGGACGACGCGGGCGCGGGCTCCACCACGCTCAGCGTCGCCGCCCTCGAGGGAGGCTACGGGCGTGAGATGTACACGCAGGTCATCGACGCCTACAAGGCCAAGCACCCGGACCTCGACGTCACGCTGCAGATCTCGAAGAGCATCGAGGACGAGATCAGCCCGAACATGAAGGCCGGCAGGTTCCCCGACGTGGTGGTGCTCGGGCAGGGCCGCAAGGCCGCGCTCACCGAGACCCTGATCAAGGACAAGGCCATCGAGGACCTCACCCCGGTCCTGCAGACCACCGTCCCCGGGGAGAGCACGACGGTCGCCGACAAGCTGACCGCCGGGATCGTCGGCAACCTCAACACCGACCCGTACGGCGACGGCAAGACCTTCCTGCTGCCGATGTACTACGCGCCGACCGGGCTGTTCTACAACAAGGGCCTGTTCGAGCAGAACGGCTGGGCGGTGCCGGCGACGTGGGACGAGATGTGGGCGCTCGGCGACACCGCCAAGGCCAAGGGCATCTCGCTCTTCACCTACCCGACCGCGGGCTACCTGGACTCGTACTTCTTCGCGCTGCTCGCCGGCGTGGGCGGCGAGGAGTTCTACACCCAGGTGATGACGTACCAGCAGGACGTGTGGAAGACCCCGCAGGCCCGGCAGGTCCTGGACATCACCACCAAGCTGCTGAGCTACGCCGCCCCGACGACCGTCGGCTACGCCAACGAGCAGGACTTCACCAAGAACCAGCAGAGCATCCTCGACAACAAGGCGCTGTTCATGCCGAACGGCACCTGGATCGTCGGTGAGATGAAGGACGCCCCGCGCGCCGACGGCTTCGCCTGGGGTCTCACCCCGCTGCCCGCCGTCACCGCCGGCAGCAAGCGGTACCTGACCACCTCGGTCGAGTCGGTGTGGATCCCGTCGGGCGCCAAGAACAAGGACGCCGCCAAGGACTTCGTCGCCTACCTCTACTCCGACGAGGCCGCGAAGATCTTCGCCGCGTCCAACGCGATCCAGCCGGTGAAGGGCATCGCCACCAGCGTCCCGGCCGAGAACGCCGACTTCTACGAGCTCTACGAGGACGCCGACGTCTCCGCGCTGGTCGGCGGCTTCGCCAGCACCGCACCGGTCGAGGGCGTCGACATCAAGGGCACCCTCTTCGACACCGCCAACAGCATCATCAGCGGCGACAAGACCGAGGACCAGTGGCAGGCCGCCCTGCAGGACGCCAGCGAGAAGCTGCGCCAGGCCGGCAAGTAGTACCGGACCGGCGGCGGTCCCGGCCCCCCGGGGACCGCCGCCGGCCCACTTCCCGCACCCTCCAGCGATCCGAGGACCCGGCACGGTGACGACCCTTTCCCCACCCCCGGCAGCGCCCGCAACGGCGCCGTCCGCGGGGCGTACCCCTGAAAAACGTCCGAAGCGGAAGCCGGGAGACGGCCTCTTCGTCGCGCTCTGCCTGGTCCCGGCCCTGGTGCTGTTCGCACTGTTCATGATCTGGCCGACCGTGAACGTGTTCCGGATGTCGCTCTTCACCTGGAGCGGCTTCTCCCCGAACATGCGATTCGTCGGCCTGGACAACTTCACCAAGCTCTTCGACGACCCGCAGTTCATCCGGGCCTTCCAGAACACGATCGCGCTGCTGGTGGTGGTCACCATCGTGACCATGGGCGCCGGCCTGTTCCTCGCGGCGATCATGACCCGGCAGAACCTGCGTGGCCGCAACGTCTACCGGTTCGTGCTCTACATCCCCAACGTGCTCTCCGTCGTCGTCATCGCGGCCATCTTCTCCGCCCTCTACGACCAGGAGAACGGCCTGATCAACGGCACGCTGCGGGCGATGTCGCTGGACGGTCTGCAGGTGGTCTGGCTCGGCGACCAGAAGGTCGTGCTCTGGTCGGTGGCGATCGCGATGGTCTGGCAGTCGCTGGGCTACTACATGGTCCTCTACATGTCGAGCATGGCGAGCATCCCCGAGGAGCTGTACGAGGCGTCCTCTCTCGACGGTGCCTCCGCGTCCCGCCAGTTCTTCGACATCACCATGCCGCTGATCTGGCAGAACCTGCGCACCACCCTGACCTTCTTCGTGATGAGCGCGGTCAACCTGAGCTTCGTGCTGGTCCGCGCCATGACCGGCGGCGGACCGGACGGCTCCAGCGAGGTGCTGCTCAGCTACATGTACAAGCAGGCCTACACCAACTCGTCGTACGGCTACGGCATGGCGATCGGCGTCGTCATCTTCGCGTTCTCGTTCCTGGTGTCGCTGCTGGTCAGCCGCGCGACCCGGCGTGAACCACTCCAGTTCTGAAAGGCGCTGACATGTCAATCAAACTGGGCCGGGGCCTGACCTACGCCCTGGTCGGCGTGATGGCGCTGCTCATCGCGGTGCCCGTCGCCTGGGTGCTGTTCGCCTCGCTGAAGACCAAGGGCGAGTTCTACGGCAGCCCGTGGGCACTGCCCGAGGGGCTGCACCTGCGGAACTACGTCGACGCGTTCGTCACCGCCCGGATGGGGCGGTACTTCCTCACCTCGGTGGTCGTCACCCTGTTCGGCCTGCTCCTGGTGCTGGCCGTCGCGGTGCCCGCGGCGTACGTCGTCGCCCGCTACGAGTTCCGCGGCAAGGCCGTCGTCGAGACGCTGCTGATGGCCGGGCTGTTCATCAACGTGAACTACATCGTCGTACCGATCTTCCTGATGCTGGTCGACTGGGACCGGGCACTGGTCGGCGTCCTGCCCGACGGGTTCTTCATCGACAACCCGGGCGTGCTGTCGCTGGTCTACGCGGCCACCTCGATCCCGTTCACGATCTACCTGCTGACCGCGTACTTCCGGACGATCCCGAAGGACTACGAGGAGGCGGCGTCGCTGGACGGTGCCTCCCGGTTCCGGGTGATGACGAAGGTGATGCTGCCGATGGCCCGCCCGGCGGTGACCACGGTGATCCTCTTCAACTTCCTCGCGTACTGGAACGACTTCATCATCGCGCTGACCCTGCTGCCGGGTGACGGCAAGACCCTGCAGGTGGGGCTGCTCAACCTGATGACCGCGCAGAAGGCCGCCGCCGACTACGGCCGCCTCTACGCCGGCATGGTCATCGTGATCGTCCCCGTCCTGATCGTCTACGCGCTCATCCAGCGCCGCCTGATCGAGGGCATGGCCGCCGGCGGGGTGAAGGGCTGACATGTCATACCTGATCATCGCGGCACGGACCGTCGTCGTCGCGCTCTGTCTCACCCTGGTGATCGTCTTCCGCGACGAGGTGGGCTGGACCGGCCTCGCCGTCATGCTGGCCGCCCTGACCGGGTTGCTCGCCGTGCTCGCGTCCTACAACCGGAGGTACCGGTGAACAAGCTTCTCCACGTGCGGCCCAGCGCCCGGCAACTCGCCTGGCAGGCCATGGAGTTCTACGGTTTCCTGCACTTCGGCATGAACACCATGACCGGCCGGGAATGGGGGCTGGGCGACGACCCGGTCAGCCGCTTCGACCCGCGGACCGTGGACGCCGACCAGTGGGTCACCGCACTGAAGAGCGCCGGGATGACCGGGGTGATCATCACAGCGAAGCATCACGACGGCTTCTGCCTCTGGCCGACCGCGACGACCGGCTACTCCGTGGCGTCCTCGCCGTTCGGCGCCGACGTCGTCGGGCTCGTCGCCGAGGCGGCCCGCCGGCACGGCCTGCGGTTCGGCGTCTACCTGTCGCCCTGGGACCGCAACCACCCGTCCTACGGCACCGGCAAGGGCTACGACGACGTCTACATCGCCCAGCTCACCGAGCTGCTCACCGGCTACGGGCCGGTCTTCACCGTCTGGCTCGACGGAGCGAACGGCGAGGGACCCAACGGCAAGACCCAGGAGTACGACTGGGAGCGCTACTACGCCCTCGTCCGTGAACTGCAACCGGACGCCGTGATCAGCGTCTGCGGTCCGGACGTGCGGTGGTGCGGCAACGAGGCCGGCGAGACCCGCCCCGACGAGTGGAGTGTGGTCCCGCGCGCGTTGCGCAACGTCGAACGGATCGCCGCGAAGTCGCAGAAGGTGGACGACGGCGAGTTCTCCCGTCTCATCCGCAGCGACGACGTCGACCTCGGCAGCCGGGACGCGATCGCCGGGTGCGAGGACGACCTGGTGTGGTACCCGGCAGAGGTCAACACGTCGATCCGGCCCGGCTGGTTCTACCACCCGGCCGAGGACGGGTCGGTTCGCAGCGCCGAGGACCTCTTCGAGATCTACCTGAAGTCGGTGGGCGGCAACTCGACGTTCCTGCTCAACGTGCCGCCGGCCCCGTCCGGCCGGCTGCACCACACCGACGTGGCGGTACTCGCCGCCCTGGGCGATCTGATCAGTGACCTCCGGGGGCGCGTGATCTCCGGGCATCGCGATGACCTGCTCCTGGACCTCGACGAGGTGCACGTCGTCGAGGCGGTCGTGCTGGGGGAGGACATCAGCCGAGGACAGCGGATCGAGGAGCTGACCGTTCTCGGCCGCCGCGCCGGGGAATGGACAGCCCTCGGCACCGTGCGGTCGGTCGGTTACCAGCGGATCCTGCGGTTCCCGCCGGTCGAGGTGGACGCGATCCGGGTGGACGTCGGCGCAACCCGGGGAGAACCACTGCTGATCCGGCTGGAGGCGATCCGGTCATGAAACGCGTCGCCGTGGTCGCCGGTGCGGCGGCGGTCCTCGCCGCGATCACCGGCGGCGTGCTCATGCTCAACCGCCCGTCCGAGGTGGCCTCCCTGGACGGGCACCCGGTCACCCGGGACGAACTGGTCTTCCAGATGGACCGGCTGGAACGCACCACCACCGGCACCGAACCACTGTCCGACCGGGCGCTCGCCACGATCAAACGGGACAAGACGCTGCTGATCCTGGCCCAGGAGCAGGGACTGATCCGGTCCGTCGACCACGCGGACCTGATGGCCGACCTCGAGGACGAGAACGCGGAGCGGGCCGCCGCGGTGAAAGCCGGGCAGGTGGTGCACGGGGTCACCGCGTTCGAGCCGGAGGAGTACTACACACACCGGATCACCGAGCTGACCACGGCCCTGGAGAACAGACTCAGCGCGGCGGCCGGGGATCCACTCGGGGTCACCGACGAGGAGGTACGCGCGGCGTTCGCGGCCGACCGGGACGCGTGGAGTCAGAACGCCAGCGTTTACGCGTACACCATCATGGTCGTGCCGGTGAAGGACCAGGCCGCGGCAGCGAGCCTGACCTCCCGGGTGGCCGCGGCGCCGACGCTGAAGCAGGCCGCCGCTGGGCTGGCCGGGGCGCGGCTGAGCAGCGCGACCTACGACGGGCGCGCGACCACCGGGGTCAACCCGCACGACCAGGAAGTCATGGCGGTGCTCGGCACGCTCGCACCGGGGCAGATCTCCGCCCCGGTCGCCGGCACCGGCCAGCTGACCTTCTACGAGCTCACCGGCCGGCAGGTGGACGAGCAGGCGGCGCTGACCGCCTACGCGAGCCGGATCCGGCAGTCCCTCGTGGAGGAGAAGTTCGAGCGGTTCCTTCAGCGCCGGGTGGACGGGGGCGATCTACGGGTCGACACCGCGGCGGTCGATGCCATCAACGCAGAGGATGGACGCGCATGAGAAGAACGCTGATCGCGCTGCTCGCGGCGATCGTCGCGGTGCCGCTGGTGCCGGGGTCACCGGCGGCGGCTGCTGCTCTCGGCCCCTCGTGGCCGGGCAATACCGCCAATACCGTGGGTAAGGACTACTACCTGGACGCCTCGGGCGGGCGGGACACGGCGGCCGGGACGTCACCGGCTTCCGCGTGGAAGACCCTGGCCAGGGCCAACACCGTCACCTTCGCCCCCGGCGACCGGATTCTGCTCAAGGCCGGGCAGACCTGGCAGAACGAGCAGTTGTGGCCGAAGGGGTCGGGCGCGGCGGGCAAGCCGATCACGATCTCGGCCTACGGTTCGTCGTCCAAGCGGCCGTACATCGCGACGAACGGCCGTGTGCCGTCGCCGTTCAAGGCGGACGGCACCAAGAACCCGGACACCGTCGGGCTGACCGGCGCGATCGTCCTGCGCAACCAGCAGTACTTCGCGATCAACAACGTCGAGCTCTCCAACGACGACGACTTCGCCACGAACATCACCACCGGCTCGTACGTCCGTGACGGCATCATGATCTCGATCAACGCCGACCTGTTCCCGGCCGGCGCCGACACGATCATGGACAACTTCCGGATCAACGACGTCTATGTGCACAACCTCGACGGGCCCAGCACCTGGCAGAAGATCCACTACGGGGCGGTCGACTTCCAGGTCTTCGGCGCCAAATCGTTCAAGGAGTACGCCACCGGCGGCTACTACTTCAAGGACGTCCGCGTCGAGAACAACACATTCGTCAATGTGGAACTGCACGCGGTCCAGATGGCCTTCAACTGGTTCGACGCCTCCGGTACCGCGGCCGGGCAGTACGACGAGGCCGGCAAGTTCCACGAGGGCTGGGAACAGCTGTGGGTGCGGACCCGTGACCTGTACTCCCGGGACGTCTACGTCGGGCACAACTATTCCGAGAGCGTCGGGCAGGGCGCCGTCCAGTTGGCCAACCTGCTCCGGGCGACCGTCGAATACAACGAGGTCAACGGGTTCCTCGAACGGTACGACGCGGTGTCCTGCGGACTGTACCTGTGGGCCGGCGCCGACTCGGTGATGCAGTTCAACGAGGTGTACGGCGGGCCCGCCAACGAATACGACGGCACCCCCTGGGACCTGGAGTACACCAATTTCAACGTGACCTACCAGTACAACTACTCACACGACAACGCGGCCGGCTGGATGGCCTACATGGGCAACAGTTCCAACTCGGTGGCCCGGTACAACCTGAGCGTCAACGACAACGGCGTACTGGTGAAGAACATGCTGTCGACGAACTACTCGCCGACGTACTTCGCCAACAACACGTTCGTGTACGACGGGGCGAAGATGGACTATGTGCACGACGAGACGTTCCTGAGCCGCGTCTACTTCCTCAACAACATCTTCTACAACACGTCGGCCACTCCCACGCCGTGGTACCGGCGGACCGGCGCGCTGCGGCAGGCCGTGTTCGCCAACAACGCGGTCCACGAGACCGGTGGCGTGCACTCCACCCAGGAACCGGCCGGTCAACTGGCGGCCGATCCGCGCTTCGTGGGTGACCCCACCGCCCCGGCGATCAAGGGGGTACGCGCGGCGGCCCAACGCTACGCGCTGCGTGACGACTCGCCGCTGATCGACGCGGGACGCTACAACGCGCACCTCGGGACGGCCGACATCCTCGGCACGCAGATCTACTACGGTGCCGCCCCGGACGTCGGCACCGTCGAATCCCGCGCAGGCGTCCTCAACCCGAACCCGGTCGACACCGACCCGATCGAGGACGAGGTCGACAACCGGGTCGACCTGGCCCTCGGCAAACCGGTCACCGCCAGCTCCACCCACCCCGGCGGCGGTGGCACGCTCGGCGCGGTCAACCTGACCGACGGCGATCTCACCACCCGCTGGGCGGCAGCCGACGACGCCACCTACCCGATCACGCTGGACGTCGACTTCGGCTCGGCGGCCACCTTCGACCAGGTCTACCTGGACGAATACACCGACTCCGGCACCAACCCGCGGGTGTCGACGTTCCAGCTGCAGCGCTGGACCGGCACCGCCTGGGAGACCTTCGCGTCGGTGACCGGCGGCATCGGCCACGACAAGACCGTCACCGGCTTCGGCACGGTGACCACGTCCAAGCTGCGGGTCGCGCTGACCGGCCAGCTCCCGACCGAGCAGTACACCCCGACGATGACCGAGATCGCCGTCTACCGCTCCTGACCGCGCGGGGCCGTCCCGATGGGGAACGGCCCCGCCCCTCCAGGCGCAGTGACGCGGCGGCTGTGGGGCAATCACCGATACGGTCAAGCACCTAGCCTCCTAGGATGACGAAGCGTGAGTTGACCGGCTCACTGAGGGCCTGGCCTGGGTGAATCGAGTTGACGCTCTGCGACGCCTGCGACTCACGGGTCGGCTGACAGCGGAAGGCCCCGGGCAGAACACCCGGGGCCAGGACAAACCTTTGTCTACTGTACGGGCGGAAGCGCCCGAACGATCGTCTCGGTGACTGTGGAGGCCGCGCCCTTGGCGGTCACGCGCAGCGACGCGTACCCGGTCCGGGTCACGCCGGCGCGCCAGGTGCCGTCGGCGTGCAGACGGGCCACGCTGGTGCGCCAGGTGGCGCCGTCGTCGTAGGAGACCTGGAGCGTCACGGCCTTGGTGCCGGCCGGCGCCGTCATGGCGATGCCGGCGCCGGCGGGGCTGATCCGGACGGTGCCGAGGGTGGCCACCGCGGCCGGCTTGGTGAACGTCCAGTCGACCGTGGTGCTGGTCGACGTCGGGAATGCGGCCGGGCGGCTGTCCCGCACGGTGAGGCGGTAGTCGCCGGTGGCCGCGGGGACGCGGAAGTTCGCCGTGCCGGGCAGGTCGGAGGTGGCGACCTGCTTGCCGTCGGCGTACAGGGTGGTGCCGCCGGTCCGGGCGCCGGAGACGAGGGTGCCGGGGTTGCCGGCGCCGTCGCAGGCCATCGCGATGGTCAGGCGCAGGTTGTCGCCGGTCCAGCTGCCGGGGGTGCCGGGGACGCAGGGCGCGATGACGGGGGTGTTGAAGGTGGCGGTGTACGTCTTGCCGGGCTGGTAGCGGCGGGACGGTCCGGTGGTGGTGATGACCTCGTAGGCGCCGTCCTCGCGCCATTCGTACATGCGGTTGGTCCAGCTGACGCCGTCGGCGGTGCTCCAGCGGCGGGTGCCGGCCGAGGTGGTGCTGAGTGCGGCGAGGTCGGCGGGGTATCCGGCGACCTGCACGGACGCGAGCATGTAGTCGGAGCTGTCGGTGGCCTGCCGGTTCATCGCGCCGGTCTCGGTGGCGAGGGTGGCGGCGGTGACGGTCTGGGTGAGGCCGGTCGGGACGGTGCCGGGGAAGGCGCGGGCCACGTTGTAGACGCCGTCGTCGGCGGTGAGGGCGGCGCGGGTGACCGTCACGAGTTCGGTGGCGTTGCCGTCGGGGCCGAGTTGGGCGCTGCGCAGGGCGCCGCCGTACGTGTTGGCGCCGTAGGTGTACCAGCCGTGGGGGCCGTGGACGGCGATGTCGACGGCGCCGGCTTCACGCTGGGCGGTGGTGTCGGGGACGGTGAGGGTGACCGGCTGGGCGGTGCGGGTGTCGACGGTGATGTCGGTGGCGGTGCCGGCCTGCACGTTGGGCTGGGCGACGACGGCGCTGGTCCATTCGCCGTTCTCGGTCTCCCAGAAGTAGGAGGTGATGATCGCGTACCGGCCGCGGGGGACGGTGAGGCTGACGTCCGCGGTCCACGGGTAGTGGGCGAGCGAGTCGTACAGGTAGGGCGTGTCGAGGCCGATGACCTGGGTGTAGTGGTCGTCGGTGGGTTGTCCGTCGTGGCCGAGGACGTGCAGGTCGAGGTCGACGGTCGGGGCTTTGCGGACGACGCCGACGGGGGTGGTGGTGGTCTGGGTGCCGGTGGTGGCGGTTAGTCGCCCGGAGTGGGCGCCGGCGTTGAGGGTGGCGGGTGCGGTGACCGTGGCGGACGCGGTGCCGCCGGCCGGGACGGTCAGGGTGGGGGTGCTGACCGTGAAGGGTGCGGTCACCGTGAGGGTGACGGTCAGCGGGGTGGTGCCGTGGTTGCGGTAGGTGACGGCTTCGGCGCCGGTGTCGTTGGTGAGGTTGAGGGCGGGCGGGTCGGCCAGCAGGGTGGTGGTGAGGGCGCGGGCGATGTCGGCGCGGCCGGCGCCTTGGGCGTAGACGCCGAGGCCGTCGGTGGGCCGGGCGCTGCCCATCAGGGCGGATTTGAGCTGGGCGGGTGTCCAGTCGGGGTGTTTCTGGGCGAGGATGGCGGCGGCGCCGGCGACGTGCGGGGAGGCGAACGAGGTGCCGTATCCGGTTTCGTAGGGGCCTTCGCCGGCGTCGCTGCTCAGGGCGTGGACGATGTCGACGCCGGGGGCGGTGATCTCCGGTTTGATCGATTCGCCGTCGAGGCCGGGGCCGCGGCTGGAGAAGTCGGCGAGGCGGTCCTGGTAGTCGACGGCGCCGACGGTGAGGGCGGAGGGCGCGTCGCCGGGGGAGCCGATGTCGTAGTCGTCGCCGTTGGCGGGGTCGTTGCCGTTGATGCCGTCGTTGCCGGAGGCGACGACGAAGAGGGTGCCGTATTTTCCGGTCATCTCTTCGACGGCGGCTTCGAGGGGGTCGGTGCCGGGGCTGTTGGGGAAGCCGAGGCTCATGTTGACGATCGTGGCGTGCTGGGTGCCGGCGGTCCATTCCATGGCGGCGATGACCGACGATTCGGTGACGTCCCAGTCGCCGATCTTGGCGGAGACCAGGTCGACGCCGGGGGCGACGCCGCGGTAGCGGCCGTCCGAGGCGGCGCCGGTGCCGGCCAGGATGGAGGCGACGGCGGTGCCGTGGCCGACGTTGTCGTGGATGTCGCCGGTGACGGCGGTGCCGGTGCTGAAGTCGGCCTGGGCGGTGACGACCGGGGCGAGGTCGGGGTGGGTGACGTCGACGCCGGAGTCGACGACGCCGACGGTGACGCCCGCGCCGTCGAGGCCCTGTTGCCAGGCGATGGTGGCGCCGATCTGCTGGGCGCCGTCGGCGGCGGTGTATTCGCCCTTGGCGTCGAGCCAGACCTTGCCGGTGGCGGTCCGGTTCTTCCAGAGCTTGGCGAGGTCTTTTTTGGGGGTACGCACGGCGGTGGCGCCCAGGCTGCGGAGTTTGCGGCGGCCGTCGCCGGTGGCGGTGATGGTCCCGCTGGTGATCAGGGGGAGTTCGGTGCGCTGGTCGTCGTATCCGGCTTCGATGAGTCCGGTGACGTCGAAGAGCCGGGGGTCGAGTCTGTCGGCGCGCAGCAGGGGCAGCGCGTCGGCGGGGACGACCCGGGTGCGGCCGCCGCTGGTGCTGGTGGCCATCGGGATGCCGTCGCGGCCGGGTCCGGGGTGGACGCTGACGGCGTCGCCGCTGAGTACGACGCGGTCGCCGGTGATCAGGGTGACGGTGGTGCCGGTCTCGCCGTCGGGGGTGCCGGTGGTGGCGGTGGCGGGGGAGCCGGCCGTCAATCCGCTGAGGACCAGCGCGGCTGAGAGCGCCAGTCCTGTCGATTTCCTTCGCATTGCTCGCCTTCCGCATGAAGTCGTTACATGCGGATAGACGAAAGAAGATCAGCTTTCGTGCACTGTGGAAGGCAGGGAAGGTTTGAGGCGGCTGCCGGCGCTGTCCATGTGCCTGCTCATGGCGGCTGCGGCGGCTTCCGGGTCGCGGGCGCGGAGTCCGTCGAGGATGGCGCGGTGCTCGGCGATGGTGATCTTGGCGTGGTCGCCGTCGTTGAGGGCGCGTTCGACCCAGACCCGGATGAGGGACCGGACGCTCTGCAGGATGCCCTGGAGTAGTTCGTTGCCGGCGATGACGGCGAGTTCCTGGTGGAAGAGCATGTCTGCGGTGACGAAGTGGTGGAAGTCGCCGAGGCTGTCCTCCATCGTCTCGAGGTGTTCGGTGAGGCGGGCGAGGGAGGCGTCGGTGGCCTGGGCGGCTGCGAGGCGGGCGGCCTGGGTCTCGAGGCCGTGGCGGACCTCGATGAGTTCGCGGGTCTTGTCGGCGTGCAGCAGGATGCCCCAGCTCAGTGTCTGGGGGAGCAGTTCGGAGGTGCTGCCGCGCAGGTAGGTGCCGGAGCCGGGGCGGACCTCGACGATGCCGAGGATCTCCAGGGCGGCGAGGGCTTCGCGGACGGCGGAGCGGCCGACGCCCATCAGGTTGGCGAGCTGACGCTCGGCGGGGAGCCGGTCGCCGCTCGCGACGGCGCCGCTGCGCATGTAGTCGAGCAGGCGCCGGGTCACCTCGGCCATCGCGGTGGGGCTTTTGATCGTGCCGCCGAGGGCGGCGCTCAGCTCGGCGTCTGAGGCCGAAGGGGTCGCCATGCCGCACAGCATAGCAACCGGTTAACCAAAAAATTGGTCAACCGGTTGACAGGTGCCGTGCGGATCATGACGATGGCGTTACCGCTTCGTTCCACCAGGAGTCACTCATGTGAGGAGTTCCTCTTGACCAGCACGTCGATCGCCTCGTCGGCGCCATCACCAGTCGAGAAATCGGCGATCCGCAAGGTCGCCGTCCGTTTGGTGCCGTTCGTGGCACTCATGTTCTTCATCAACTACCTCGACCGCACCGCGATCGGGTTTGCAGCACCCAATGGCATGAACGACGACCTGGCCCTCACGGCAGCTCAGTACGGTTTCGCCTCGGGTGTCTTCTTCATCGGCTACATCCTTCTCGAGGTTCCGAGCAACCTCGCACTCCATAAGTTCGGGGCCCGCCGCTGGCTGGCCCGCATCATGGTCACCTGGGGCATCGTCGCCGTGCTCTTCACCTGGGTGGACTCGTTCACCCAGCTGTCCTGGCTGCGCTTCCTGCTCGGTGTCACCGAGGCCGGCTTCTTCCCCGGCGCGATCCTGTTCCTCAGCCTGTGGGTGCCCGCCCGCTACCGCAGCCGGGTGCTCGGCCTGTTCTACATCGCCCAGCCGCTGACCAGCGTCATCGGCGCCCCGCTCGCCGGCTGGCTGATGACCCACGACGGCCTCTTCTTCGGCCTCGACGGCTGGCGCTTCATGTTCCTCGGCGTCGGTCTGCCGGCCATCGTCGTCGGCGTCATCGCCTGGTTCTACCTGGCCGACTCGCCCAAGCAGGCCAAGTGGCTCACGCCTGCCGAGCAGGAGTGGCTGACCAAGGAACTGGCCACCGAGGCCAAGGCCAAGGGTGCCGACGACGAGAAGGGCGGCCACGGTCTGGCCGGTCTGAAGGCCGCGTTCAGCAGCGGCCGGGTGTGGACGCTGAGCTTCATCTACTTCGGCTTCATCTACGGCCTGTACACGCTGGCCTTCTTCCTGCCGACGATCATCGCGGACTTCCAGGAGCAGTACGGCGTCACGTTCGGCCTGCTGGAGAAGGGCCTGATCACCGCCATCCCGTACATCCCGGCGGCGATCGCGCTCTACCTGGCCACCAAGCACGCCACCAAGCACGGCGTGAAGCCCGGCCACATCGCGATCCCGGCCCTGGTCGGCGCGGTCAGCATCCCCCTCGCCCTGTTCGCCGGTTCGCCGACGCTCACGGTGGCGATCCTGGCGGTCACCGCGTGTTCCATCTTCGCGGCGCTGCCGAACTTCTGGACCGTACCCACGCAGTTCCTCGCCGGCGCCGCAGCCGCGGCCGGCATCGCCCTGATCAACACGATGGGCAACCTCGCCGGGTTCGCCGCCCCGTACATCACGGGCTGGCTGGCCGACCTCAACAACGGCGACTACAAGGTGGCGTTCTTCGTCGTCGGCGGATTCATGCTCCTCAGCTCGGTGCTGATGGTGGTCCTGAGCCGTCAGCAGCGGGTCGCCGCCGACGAGCAAGCCCCCGTGCCGGCCGGGCACTGAGCCACCTCCCCCTGGAAGGACCCGTACACATGACCCGTTTGTTCAACGATCCCGCCGCGTTCGCCGACGAGATGACCGAAGGCTTCGTGGCCGCCAACGGCCGCTGGGTGCGGCACACACCCGGTGGCGTGGTCCGCAGCACGGCCACCCCGGCAGGCACCGTGGCCGTGGTCGTGGGCGGCGGGTCCGGCCACTACCCGGCGTTCGCCGGCATGGTGGGCCAGGGGCTGGCCAGCGGCGCCGTGATCGGCAACGTGTTCGCCTCGCCGAGCACGCAGCAGATCACGGCCGTCAGCAAGGCCGCCGACCACGGCGGTGGCGTGCTGCTGGCCTACGGCAACTACGCCGGTGACTGCCTCAACTTCGACGCCGCCCAGGAACGTCTGCGCGGTGAAGGACTGCGGGTGGAGACGATCCGCGTCACCGACGACATCTTCAGCGCCCCCGACACCGAACGGCACAAGCGCCGGGGCATCGCCGGTGACCTGGTCGTCTTCAAGGTCGCCGGCGCGGCCGCCGCCGAAGGGCTCCCCCTGGAGGCGGTGTCCGCGCTGGCGACCTGGGCCAACGAGCGCACCCGCAGCATGGGCGTCGCGTTCTCCGGGTGCACACTGCCCGGCGCCGACACCCCCCTGTTCACGGTGCCCGAGGGCAAGATGGCGATCGGCCTGGGCATCCACGGCGAGCCCGGGTTCGCCGAGGCCGACCTGCCGACCGCCGACGAACTGGCCACCCTGCTCGTCGAGCGGCTGCTGACCGAACTGCCGGAAGGAGTCTCGGCCGTGGACGGCGGCCGGGTCGCCGTCCTGCTCAACGGTCTCGGCACGGTCAAGCAGGAAGAACTGTTCGTGGTGTACCGCCGCGTCCAGCAGCTGCTGGACGCGGCCGGCGTCACCGCGGTGCAGGCCGAGGTCGGCGAACTCTGCACCAGCTTCGACATGGCCGGCGTCTCGCTGACGCTGACCTGGCTCGACGAGGACCTCGAACGGCTCTGGACCGCCCCGGCGGACACCCCCGCGTTCCACCGCGGGACGGTCCGCTCCACCGCGGCCGACGCGACCGTCGTCACCGCGTACACCCCCAAGGAAGTGCAGAAAGGCAGCGCCGCGTCGCAGCAGGCCGCCACCCGCGTGGTCGCGGTCCTGGAAGCGGCCCGCGACATCATCGACGCCAACGTCGACGACCTCGGCCGGATCGACGCGGTGGCCGGCGACGGCGACCACGGCATCGGCATGCAGCGCGGCATCAAGGCCGCCGTCGACGCCGCCCGCGAGGCCTGCGAGGCCGGGGCCGGCGCCGGAACGGTCCTGATCGAAGCCGCCGACGCCTGGTCCGACCGGGCCGGCGGCACCTCCGGCGCGCTGTGGGGCATCGCCCTGCGCCGCATCGGCACCACCATCGGCGACGAACAGACCCCGTCGCCCGAGACGATGGCGCTGGCGGTCCGCGCCGCCCGCAACGGCATCTGCGACACCGGCGGCGCCCAGCTCGGCGACAAGACCATGGTCGACGTGCTGATCCCGCTCGACGAGTCCTACGCCGCGGCGGTCGCCGACGGCGCGTCCGTGACCGGCGCGTGGGGCGTCGCCGCGGATGCCGCCGAGAGCGCCGCCGAGGCCACGAAGAACCTGCTTCCGCGGATGGGCCGGGCCCGGCCCCACGCGGAGAAGAGCCTGGGCACCCCGGACGCCGGGGCGGTGTCGATGAGCCTCATCGCCCGCACCGTGCACACCGTGCTCAGCACCCCTGTCACACCGACCGGAAAGTGAACCCCGCCATGAGCAGCAAGTTGCGTATCGTCGTCGGCGCCGACGAGGCAGGCTTCGCCTACAAGGAAGCCCTCAAGAACGACCTCGCCGCCAACGCGCTGGTGGAGACCGTGGTCGACGTGGCGGACACCCCGGACCTCGCGTACCCGAACGTGGCCATCGCCGCCGCCGAGATGGTCGCCGCCGGCAAGGCCGACCGGGCGCTGCTGGTCTGCGGCACCGGCCTGGGCGTGGCCATCGCCGCCAACAAGGTCGCCGGCATCCGGGCGGTCACCGCGCACGACAGCTTCTCCGTCGAGCGTTCCATCCTGTCGAACAACGCGCAGGTCCTCACGTTCGGCCAGCGCGTCATCGGCCTCGAACTGGCCCGCCGCCTCGCCAAGGAATGGCTGACCTACACCTTCGACGAGACGTCGGCGTCGGCCGGGAAGGTCGCGCTCATCGAGAAGTACGAGTGCGCATGACCCGCACCCTCGGTGTCAGCCTGAAGATGTACTTCGGCTACGACCAGACACTGCGCTGGTGCCGGACCGTGGCCACCCGCCTCGGCGACCACCCGGCCCTGACCAGCGGGGACGTGCGGTTGTTCATCCTGCCGTCGTTCCCCGCGGTGCCGGCCGTCTCGGAGATCTTCCGGGGCACGCCGATCACCACCGGCGGGCAGAACCTGGCGTCCGCCGACAGCGGGCCGTGGACCGGCGAGGTCAGCGGCAGCTTCCTGCGCGAGGCCGGCGGGAGGTTCGTCGAGGTGGGACACGCCGAGCGGCGTACCCACTTCGCCGAGACCGAGACGGTGGTGTCCGACAAGACCGCGGCGGCGCTGCGGGCCGGCCTGGTGCCGGTGCTCTGCCTCGGCGAGAAGAACCGGATGCCGGTCGAGCAGGCCGCGGCCGAGGTGCAGCGTCAGCTGGTCAGTGCCCTGCACGGCAGCCACCGGTACGGGCTCGGCGGTTCGCTGGTCGTCGCGTACGAGCCCTTCTGGGCGATCGGCGCGTCCGAACCGGCGTCCGACGAGCACATCGCCGGGGTGTGCGAACACCTGCGCAGGGTCGTCGCGCAGGAGCCCGCCCACCCGGACAGCGCGGTGATCTACGGCGGCAGTGCCGGGCCGGGGCTGCTGACCCGGCTGGGCGCGTCGGTGGACGGGCTGTTTTTGGGCCGGTTCGCGCACGACCCGCAGGCGCTGGAGTCGATCGTTGCGGAGGCGGCGGCATGAGTTCGACCATCGGATTGAGCACGTACTCGTTCTTCTGGCAGTGGCACCCGACGGCGGTCGAGCCGATCAGCCTGGACACGATGCTGGAACGGACCGCGGCCCACGGGGTCACGCTGTTCCAGATCTGCGACTACCCGCTGATCGAGTCGCTGGACCTGGCCGCGGTGAAGGCGACCGCGGATCGGCTCGGGATCACGCTGGAGCTGGGCACTCGGGGAATCTTTGAGGCCCATCTCACGAAATATCTGGACATTGCGGTGGCGTTGGGGGCCTTCGTCGTCCGTAGCATGTTCAACACCGCCACTCACCGGCCGACTCTCGACGAAGCCGTTGAGTCGCTTAAGTCGGGAATATCGGCTTATGAAGCCGCCGGTGTGACGCTCGCGCTGGAGACCTACGAGCAGGTCCCGACCCCGACCGTCGTCGCCGCGGTGGAAGCCGTGAATTCGCCGAACCTGGGCATCTGCCTGGACCCGGCGAACAGCGTCGCCGCCCTGGAACACCCGCGCGACACCGTCGAGCGCTGCGCCCCGTACGTCAAGAACATCCACGTCAAGGACTTCAGCTTCACCCGCAAGGACGGCTGGGTCGGCTTCACGCTGGCCGGCTGCCCGATGGGCGAGGGCCTCCTCGACTACGACCACATGATCGACACCGTGCGCCCGGCGGAGCGCGGCGTCAACCAGATCATCGAGCACTGGGTGCCCTGGCAGGGCGACCCGCAGACCACGCAACAGCTCGAAGACCGCTGGACCGAACACAACCTGAACTACCTGAGGAGCCGGAAATGAGCCTGACCATCGCCGTAGTGGGTGCCGGTGGCAAGATGGGCATGCGCGTGTCGAACAACCTGATGCGCAGCGAGCACACCGTCTTCTACGCGGAGAACTCGCCCGCCGGCCAGCAGCGCACCATCGACGCCGGCCGTGTCGTCACCGACACCGACACCGCGGTCAAGGACGCCGACGTCGTGATCCTCGCCGTCCCGGACATCGCGCTCGGCCCGGTCTCCGCCGCGGTCGTCCCGCAGCTGCGCACCGGCGCCGTCGTGCTGACGCTGGACCCGGCTGCCGCGTACGCCAACCTGCTCTTCCAGCGCGAAGACGTGGAATACGCCGTGGCGCACCCGTGTCACCCGTCGGTGTTCCTGCAGCGCAAGACCAAGGAGGAGCTCGAGGACACCTTCGGTGGCATCGCCGCGCCGCAGGACGTCGTCGCCGCCCTCGAGTCCGGCGACGCTGCCGTCCAGGCCGTCGCGGAGACGGTCATCCGTCTCATGTACGCGCCGGTCCTCGACGTGCACTGGGTGACCGTCAAGCAGCTCGCCTACCTCGAGCCGACCCTGGTCGAGGTCGTCGCCTGCATGATCGGCTCGCTGCTCAACGACGCCCTCCGTGAGACCGTCGACACCGTCGGCGTGCCCGAGCCGGCCGCCCGCGCCATGCTCATGGGCCACGTCCAGGTGGCGCTCGCCAACGGCCTGCGCGGCGACAACCCGTTCTCCGACGCCTGCCTGATCGCCATGGACTACGGCCGCGAGAAGATCATCAAGGAGGACTGGAAGTCCATCTTCAACGACGCGGAGCTGGACAGCGTCCTCAAGCAGATGCTGCACCTCGACCACATCCACCGCTGATCGGCGCGGATCTGACGTAGTTACCGGGGTAAGGGACGCGGCCTCTTCTGGGAAGGGGCCGCGTTTCCCGTTTTTCCACAACCCTTTCTGTGGTACGCCCGGGGCCGTTCCCGCATTCCGCGCGGCCACCTGCCCGATCGTGTCGCACCGGATTGAGCTGGGAATCTGTGGGTAAGGTCGGAGCTACCCCCGGTTCGGAGACAGAGATTTTCCACCTCTGCACCTCTCTACCGAATCGAGTAACGATCATGCGAAGTGCTGCTTCCTCCCACCGGAGTGTTCTGCGCGGGGTTGCCGTTCTCGGCGCCGCTGCCCTGATCGCGACCGGGACGGCCGCCCCGGCGCAGGCCGACCTGCGCGGCTGCGGCGCCGACCAGTCCGACTGGGTCAACCAGGGCGTCAACGAGGGCTTCCGCGGCGAGGTCGACATCACCCACGGCACCACGGTCGTCCAGGGCAGGGTGCCGGCCGAACGGTTCGTCGTCGTCGCGCCGTTCGCCGAGGTCAAGGTGGAGACCACGGAGACCGACGCGTACAGCGGGACCGCCGCCTTCGACGGCTCCTCGGTGAAACTGTACGAGCACGGCTACCGCTGGACCGTGCCGGCGAGCGAGTCCTCCCCGGGCGGCCAGGCCACCTTCGTCGAACCCGAATGCCAGCCCGGCAGCGACGTCGTTCGATCCGCCGTCTACCTGTTCCGCGCCGAGCCGTCCTATACCGGCCCCGGCGCCAAATCCGTCTGGGGCACCCTCACCCGCACCATCTGACGCCCCCGCGGCGGCCATCACGACCGTTGCGCAGGGCGGCAACCCCGCGTCGATCTTGGTGCGGTGGCCACCACCGGTGGTGGCCACCGCACCAAGATCGGGAGTCGGCCGCCGACGTCGGCGGCCGATCACGACGCGGGAGTTCGCGGGGTCAGAGGCTCTGGCCGCCGGAGAGGTCGATGATGCCGCCGGTCGCCCACCCGAAGGCGTCCGAGAGGATCGCCGGGACCGCCGCGGTGATGTCGTCCACGGTGGCGATCCGGCCCTGGGCGATGGTGTGCGCGGCCAGCCCCTGCACCTGCTCGGAGCGCATCATCCCGCCCCCGAAGTCGGTCACCACCGCGCCGCCCATCAGCGTGTTCACCCGGATTGACCGGTCGGCCAGCTCCACCGCCTGATACCGGGTGAGCACCTCGATCGCGCCCTTGGTCGCGGCATAGGCGGACATCCCGGTCACCACACCGCGGGTCAGCGCGGTCGTCACGTTGAGGACCCGGCCGCCGTCGGTGATCAGCGGCAGCAGACTCTGCGTCAGGAAGAACGGCCCCTTGAGATTGGTGTTCACCAGGTCGTCGAACTGTTCCACGGTGGTCTGCGCATAGGGCGCGAAGGTGCCGATACCCGCGTTGTTGACCAGATGGTCGATCCGGTCGGCGCCGAACCGGTCCCGGAGCAGCGCGCCGAGCTCGGTGACGAAACCCGGAAAGGTGTCGGGGCGGGTGACGTCGAGCCGAAGGGAAGCGGCGACGTCGCCGGGCTCGGTCTCGCGGAAGGTGCCGATCACGGTGACACCCGCCGCTGTCAGCGCTCGGGCCATACCCTGGCCCAGCCCCCGTGTGGCGCCGGTGATGAGTGCGATTCTCTGCGTCGTCATGCGCCGATCATGCGAAGCCGTCCGGTCCGGCGCCGGAGGTTGTCCGGTGAACGGACAGGATCTCCGTTCCCCCGGCGGCGTCCGTCAGGGGCACCTGTTCCGCGCGGTGATCGTCGGGTTCTCCTGTTCTCTGGCGTTCGTCAGGTTCGCTCGTTCCCGGGCCGCGACTGTCCGGGGCTGTTGTTCCCGGGCCGCGGTCGTCCGGGGCTGTCATTCCAGGGCGGCCGCTGTCCGGATCTCCCGCTCCAGGGCGACGGCGGCCCGGTGAACGATCGCGCCGGCGTGCTGAGCCGGATGGGCGGCGGTGCGGGCGATCTGCAGCGAGGCCCGCAGTCCGCCGGGCAGCGCGACCCCGACGGCGTAGCAGGTGAGCCCGGCGAAGAGGTCCTGGTCGTCGACGGCGGCCCCGAACGGCCGGCGGCGCGGCGACGGCGCGCCGGTCGGGTCCAGCAGGATCCCGGCGGCTGTGGTCGCGGGCATCGGGGCGCCCGCCTGCGCGACGATCGGCAGCGCTTCCCGCCCGGGAATCATGTCGAGGGCGATGAACGGCGCGCCACCCGGGAGAACGCCGCCCGCCGGTAGAACGTCTGCCGGCGGGCCGCCTGTCAGCGGGCGGCCTGTCAGCGGGCCGTCGGCCAGTGTGCCGCCCGCTGGTATGCGATCTGACCGGTCATCCACGGTGCCGCCTGCTGGTATGCCGACTGACAGGCCGTCCATGGGGCCGCCGGACGGTGTTACGGTCGGCACGACCAGTGACACGGTGGCGCCGGTCTGCTCGCGGACCGTCTGCATGACCGCGGCCGCGATCCGGCGCAGCCCCGGGACCGGCTCGATCTGCCGGGTGATGCCGAGGAGACTCGGTGAGAGCGTCCACCGGCCGTCCACCCAGTCCACCGCACCGGTGTCCCGAAGCTGCCCGAGCAGGCGATGCACGGTGGGCCGGGGCAGGCCGGTGAGTTTCGCCAGCCGGGCGAGCTGATGCTCCGCGCCGGCCTGCGGAAGCGCCCGTAGCAGCCGGAACGCGCCGTCGACGACACTGCGCCCCGTCATGATCGCGACTCGTCCGGGGAAAGGTTCCGCATCCGTGCGACAGTACGTGGCCCCAGCCGGTCCGCCCGGGCCCGGTGCGGAGGCCACCCGACCGGTCCCGCGGGATAGCGGCTGTTCCGTGCCGGGACCGGGCGTCGCCGGTCCCGCGGGATCGCGGCTGTTCCGTCCCGGGATCAGGTGCCGCCGGCCCCGGTCGGGATGTTCGGGCGCCGGGCCGGCCGCAGGGCCCGGCCGGCCACGTCATCGCTGCCAGGTCGGCCAGGAACACGCCGGACGCGGCTGCCAGACGGATCCGGGCCGTGGCACGGCACTTGTTGTCGGTCCACACGAACTCCGGATTCCGGGAGAACTCGTCGTCCGGGCTCCTCTCCAGGAAGGCGACCGCGGCAGCGAGCTCACCGGTGAAGATGGCACGCCGTCCATGCCGCCACAGGAGCACACCGATCAGCGCCGGAACGACGGTCCCCACCGCCCACAGGGCGGCGACGACGCAGAGCAGCGCCGACTGTGCCGGAGAGCCGTCCGGAGAGCCGTTCGGAGAGAGCACCGGACGACCATAGAGTTACCAAACGGGCAATGAGGATTTATCTCAGCTATGCGAGCGGGCGGGCTCTCCGAAGTTCCTGATCCTCCTACCCGAGGGTGTCGCGGGCGGCCAGGGTGGCGCCCCAGGCCCCGGCCCAGACACCCAGGGCGGCGGGGACGATCGGGGGCACGTGGTGGAAGGTGGCGTTGCGGGACACCTTCGCCACCGCCGGGTCGACGATCCAGCGGCGCGCCTCGGACAACCCGCCGCCGACCACGATCAGCCCCGGATCGACCAGGGCGATGACGTTGAGCAGGCCGTGGCTGAGCGCGGTCGTCGCCTCGTCGAGCAGCGTGACAGCCGCCGGATCGCCACGCTCGGCTGCCTCGACGACCGCCCGCGCGCCGCCGCTCGGCGACCCGGCCGGGCTTCCGGCAGGAGAGTCGGTTGCGCCTGGGGGAGGAGATCCGGCCGGGTTGCTGATGCGGGTGCCGTCGGAAGAGCCGGCGGGGGAGCGGGACTCTGACCAGCGGGCGGCCAGCTGAGCGCCGCCGATGCTGGACTCCAGGCAGCCGTGGCGGCCGCAACTGCACAGACGGCCGGTGCCCGGTCCGGTGTGGCCGATCTCGCCGGCCGCACCGTGGGCGCCGCGGCGCAGTTCGCCGCCGACGATGTGGGCGCCCGCGATGCCGGTGCCCAGGGCGAGCACGAACAGGTCGTGGTGGCCGCGGCCCGCGCCCAGGACGGCCTCGGCGGTTGCGGCCGCGTTGCCGTCGTGGACCGCCACCGCGGGGATCCCCAGCGCCGCGGACAGAGCGGCGGCCGGGTTCGTGCCGGTCAGCCAGGGCAGGTTGGCGCTGGTCAGAACTGTCCCGGTGGCCTGGTCGAGGACACCGGCCACGGTCGTGCCCACGGCGTCCGGCCGGTCGTCGCCGAGGAACGCCCGCACCTCGGTCGCCAGGGCAGCGAGCGAACGCGGCGTCGCCACCCGGCCGGACCGGACGACCCGCAGCCCCGCCCCGGCCGGAACACCGTCCGGTTCGGGGGCCTGATCAGCGGCGACGGATGGAACGGGCGCCGGGGATTCCGTGGCGACGGGTGGAGCGGTTGCCGGGGATTCCGTGGCGACGGGTGGAGCGGTTGCTGGGGATTCCGTGGCGACGGGTGGAGCGGTTGCTGGGGATTCCGTGGCGACGGGTGGAGCGGTTGCT